>JBGMOF010000036.1:0-45595 GCA_041424275.1 Variovorax sp. | reverse complement strand
CGAGATCGTCGGCATGGTCGGCGTCGGCAAGCCGGTGCAGAGCTTCGGCCAGTTCATCGAAGATGCGCGCGCGCGCACGCTGGCCGTCGGCGTCGGTTCGGCGCTGGCGCTGCTGGTGCTCGCGATCATCGTGTCGGTCTGGCTGGTGCGGCCCTTTGGACTCGTTGCCGATTACTTCGCGTGGGTGCGTGCACAACGCACGCTGAGCCTGCGCAGCATGGCAAGGCGTGCAGTCGATGCGCTGCGCAGCGGCTTCAGCGAAATGCGCGACACGCTCACCGGACGCAACTACGTGGCCGACTACGTGCAGACCTTCACGCATGAAGTGAAGAGCCCGCTGTCTGCGATCCGCGGTGCCGCAGAGCTGCTGCAGGAACCGTCGATGCCGCACGAAGAGCGCGAGCGCTTCCTGTCGAACATCACGCGCGAGACGCAGCGCATCCAGGAAATCGTCGACCGCATGATGGAGCTCACTGCGCTCGAAACGCGGCGCGTGCTCGACCGCATCGAGACCGTGCCGCTGGGTTCCCTGCTCGACGACATCGCCACCAGCGCGCATGCTGCTGCGTCGGCACGTGGCATCCGCGTGCGGCTCGACATCCGGAACGACGCGGCGACCGAGGGCGATGCATTCTTGCTGCGCCGCGCGGTCAGCAACCTGCTCGACAACGCGATTGATTTTTCACCGGCCGACAGCGAGGTGCTGTTGACCTTGTCAGCGACCCACAAGCATGTTCGCGTGTCGGTGCGCGACCACGGCAAAGGGATTCCCGACTACGCGCAGGACAAGGTGTTCCAGAAGTTCTATTCGCTCGCGCGGCCGCACAGCCGCAAGAAGAGCACCGGGCTCGGACTGGCCTTCGTGAAGGAAATCGCGAGCCTGCACCGCGGGCGCATCGATCTCGTCAACGCCAAGGGCGGCGGTGCGCTCGCGACGTTGACCTTGCCGTTGAGCCACCTGCCGCGCGACTCGGATCGCATCGGGCTCTAGCGGAACCAGTCGAGGATCCGATTGCGCTCCTCCGCGGGTGGCATGGCACTGACAGGTCCCGCTGCGAGCGTCTCTGCGGGTGGCGTCGGCGCATCGTCGATCCCCAAGCTCGCCACGCCTCGTCCGGGGCCGTAGTCATCGAAGAAGGTTTCTCCGTTGACGTGCACCAGCCCGGCAGGTTCGCTCACCTCGGCGACGGGCACACCCTTCAGCGCAGTCTGCATGTAGCCGGTCCAGATCGGCAGGCTCAGGCTGCCGCCGGTTTCACCGCGTACGCCGAGCTGGCGCGGCGTGTCGTACCCGACCCAGGCGATGCCGACCATCGAGGGCTGGAAGCCGGCGAACCAGGTGTCGATCGAATCGTTGGTGGTGCCGGTCTTGCCGTACAAGTCGTCGCGCTTGAGTGCCTGCCACGCCTTGGTCGCGGTGCCGCCTTTCACCACGCTTTGCAGCAGGCTCGCCATCAGGAAGGCATTGCGTTCGGGGATCGCGCGATGCGACTCGTCGCGGACGATCGGCTGCGCTTCGCTCAGCACCTTGCCATCGCGGTCGGTGACACGCGTCACGAGGTAGGGCTCGACGCGGTAGCCGCCGTTCGCGAACACCGCATAAGCCGTGGCCATCTGCATCGGCGTGACCGAGCCGGCACCCAGCGCCATCGGCAAGTAAGCGGGATGCTTGTCGCGCTCGAAGCCGAAACGGGTGATCCAGTCTTGCGCATAGCCGGTGCCGATGGATTCGAGCATGCGGATGGTCACCATGTTCTTCGACTGCTGCAACGCGCGGCGCAGCGACATCGGCCCGTCGAAGGTGCCGTCGTAGTTCTTTGGCTCCCAGGGCTGGCTGCCGGTGGCAGCAGCGTCGTAGAACAAAGGCGCATCGTTGACCACGGTGGCGGGCGTGAAACCTTTCTCGAGGGCGGCCGAATAGACGAACGGCTTGAAACTCGAACCTGGCTGACGCCACGCCTGCGTCGTGCGGTTCAACTTGCTCTTGCCGAAATCGAAGCCACCGACCATCGCCTTGACCGCTCCGTCGCGCGGATCGAGCGCCACGAATGCACCTTCGACTTCCGGCAGTTGCGTGACATCCCATGCGGTACCGTCGGCCCGCTTCATCACGCGAATCACCGCGCCGCGCCGCAGCCGGATGTTCGGTGCGGCACGTTCGGTCAAGGCCTGCCGCACGAGGCGCAAACCGTCTCCCGTGATCTGCATCGTGTCGCCGTTGGCACGCACGGCCGTGACGCCGTTGACATCGGCCTTGAGCACGACGGCGGCGGCGATGTCGTCGTTGTCCGGATGGTCGGCCAATGCATCGTCGACGGCATCGTCGAGTGTCACAGCGGTAAGCGACATCGGCAGATCGACGAAGGCCTCCGGTCCGCGGTAAGGCTGCCGTCGTTCGTATTCCATGATGCCCTTGCGCATCGACCGGTACGCGGCCTGCTGGTCCGCTGCGACCAGCGTCGTCTGCACGGTGAGCCCGCGGGTGTAGATGCTGTCGCCGTACTGCGCGTGCATGAGCTTGCGCACCGCTTCGGCGACGTGCTCGGCGTGCGGCGCGTTGGGGTCGTTAGCGGCCCGCAGATGCAGTGGCTCCTTCTTTGCCTCGGCCACCTGTTCGGCGGTGACGACGCCGGTCTCCTGCATGCGCGACAGCACATGCAGTTGCCGGCTGCGGGCGCGCATGGGGTTGACGATCGGATTGTTGGTGACGGGCGCCTTCGGCAGCCCGGCGAGCATCGCCGCTTCGGCGAGCGTGATGTCCTGCAGCGACTTGCCGAAGTAGGCCTCCGACGCCGCGGCAAAACCGTAGGCGCGCTGGCCGAGGTAGATCTGGTTGAGGTAGATCTCGAGGATCTGGTCCTTGCTCAGCTGATGCTCCAGCTTGAATGCGAGGATCGCTTCGTAGACCTTGCGGCTCAGGGTGCGCTCCGAACTCAGGTACACGTTGCGCGCGACCTGCTGCGTGATGGTGGAGGCACCTTGCCGCATGCCGTGCCGAAGGTTCGACAACACCGCACGCGCGAGGCCTAGTGAATCGATGCCGCTGTGCGAATAGAAGCGCGCGTCTTCCACCGCCAGCACGGCGTCCTTTATCGCCTTCGGGATCGCCTCGATCGGCGTGAGCTTGCGACGCTCCTCGCCGAACTCGCCGATCAACGTGCCTTCGGCCGAGTAGATGCGCAACGGCAGCTTGGGCCGGTAGTCGGACAGCTCCGAGACGTCGGGCACCTTGGGATAGATCACCGCCAGTGCGATGCCACCGACGAGCACGAAAGATGCCGTGGCTCCCGCTGCGGCAATTGCGCTCCATTTCAGGAGCCTGGAAATCTGGGTCATAGCAAATCAGAAAACGGATGGAGACCGTGATGCTTACGGCACTCGGCGAAGCGTGTATGAAGCACTTGGACGTCTGGAGTTCACACAGACTTCACACAAGCATTGCGCCGCCGAATTCACTTCGTGCGGGCTTCGTTTTGCCTTCTCCATCGAAATCGATATTCGAGTCCGTGCACCGTCGCACGAATCGAAGGAGAAGACCCTCATGCTCGCCGCCCTCTCATCCAACCGCCCCGGCCGCTGGCTGTGGACCGTCACCGTGGGACTCGCCACGCTCGGCTTCGTCGCGCTGGTATCGCAGCCCCTGCATGCGCAGGAAGCACCCGGCCCCCGCCTGAAGACCGAGAGCCCCTACTTCTTCGTGAAGAGCGACGACCCGTCGACCGACCGCCTGCCGCTCAAGGGCACCGAGGTCAAGGTGCACATCTCTGGCGTGATCGCCGACGTCACCGTGACACAGCGCTACCGCAACGAAGGCACGCGCGCCATCGAGGCGAAGTACGTGTTCCCCGGCTCGACCAAGGCGGCCGTGAACGGCCTCAACGTGCGCCTGGCCGATCGCCTCATCACCGCGCAGATCCGCGAGAAGAAGCAGGCGCAAATCGAGTACGACACCGCCAAGAAAGAGGGCAAGACGGCCGCGCTGCTCGAGCAGCACCTGCCCAACGTGTTCCAGATGAATGTCGCCAACATCCTGCCGGGCGACGACATCCAGGTCGAGCTGCACTACACCGAGCTTCTGGTGCCGCAGGCCGGCAACTACCAGTTCGTGTTCCCGACCGTGGTCGGCCCGCGCTACAACAGCCCGCAGTCTTCGCAGGCGCAAGTGACCTGGGTCGCGCAGCCGGTGTTGCGTGCCGCCGTGGCGCCGAACACCACCTTCAACATGAAGGTCGCGATCGACACGCCGCTTGGCATCAAGGAGGTGCGCTCGCGCACCCACGGCATCGACGTGACGAAGGCCGATGAAGACAAGCACGCCGACGTTGCGCTCACCCGAATGGCAGAGACCGCCGACAACCGCGACTTCGTGCTCGACTACCGCCTGGCCGGCGAGAAGATCGAATCGGGCCTGATGCTCTACAAGGGCCAGGGCGGTCCTGGGGAAAGCGCCGAGAACTTCTTCCTCGCGATGGTCGAGCCGCCCAAGTCGGTCGCGGCCAACGTGATCTCGCCGCGCGACTACATCTTCGTGGTCGACATCTCGGGCTCGATGCACGGCTTTCCGCTCGACACCGCGAAGGTGGTGCTCAAGGAACTCATCGGCGGCCTTCGCCCAAGCGATACCTTCAACGTCCTGCTCTTCTCGGGCAGCAACAAGATGCTGTCGCCGCATTCGGTGCCGGCCACGCGCGCCAACATCGACCAGGCACTCGCCACCATCCAGAACTTCCAGGGCAGCGGAAGCACCGAGCTGATACCGGCGCTCAAGCGCGTCTACGCCGAGCCGAAGCTGGCCGACGTATCGCGCACCGTGGTCGTGGTGACCGACGGCTACGTGACGGTCGAGCGCGAAGCCTTCGACCTGGTGCGCAAGAACCTCTCGCAGGCCAACGTGTTCTCGTTCGGCATCGGTTCGTCGGTCAACCGCAGCCTGATGGAAGGCATTGCGCGCGCCGGCATGGGCGAACCCTTCGTCATCACCGACCCTGTCCAGGCCACTGAACAGGCTGCGCGCTTTCGCCGGATGATCGAATCGCCCGTGCTCACCAGCGTGAAGGCCAGGTTCGAAGGCCTCGACGTGTACGACGTGGAACCTGCCGCACTGCCCGACGTGCTTGGCGAGCGGCCGGTCATCGTGTTCGGCAAGTGGCGCGGCGAACCCAAGGGCCGCATCGTCATCGAAGGCCGCAGCGCCAATGGTCCGTATCGCCAGGAACTGAAGGTCGATGCATCGGTGCGTCAGGACACCGCCGCTCTGCGCAGCCTGTGGGCGCGCCACCGCATCGCATCGTTGAGCGACCAGGAAACGCTGGAAGGCGGCGACGCGTTCAAGCAGCGCATCACCGACCTCGGCCTGCAGTACAGCCTGCTCACGCAGTACACGAGCTTCATCGCTGTCGACAAGGTCGTGCGCAACGTGGCACCCGCGGATGCGACGACGGTGAACCAGCCGGTGCCGCTGCCCAAGGGCGTGAGCGAACGCGCGCTCGCCAGTCCGTCCCTGGGCGCCGAAGTACCGAGCACGCCCGAGCCGGAGGTGCTGGGTGCGATGGCGGTCGTGTTGTCGATGCTGGCGATGCTGCGCCGCCGTGCACGCCGCAGCGATGCACGTCGATTCACCGCCTGAGGAGCCATCGATGTCGCTCGCTCACATGGCCCGTCACCACCCGCGCATGGTGGACTGGAGCATCCGCGTCGATCGCCTGCCCGCAGCCGGCTGGCTTGCATTGCAGTTCGCCGCACTCACGCCGACCTGGGTGTGGATGGCGCAGCGCATGCGAGACGGCTCGGACGATCCGCTCGGCGCGCTGGCGCTGGCGGCGCTGATGGTGGTGGTCTGGCAGGTGCGGGGCCAGTTGCGCGCGGCGCCGCGACTCGGCTGGTTGGCGCTCGCCACCGGGGGCACGCTGCTGGCCGCGATGGTGCGTACCGGCCTGGGAGCGGTGCCATCGGCGCCCCCGTTGGCCGCCGGCCTCGTGGCCGTGCTGGCGCTCGCTTGCGCACTGCTGGCGTTCCTGCCGCGCCGCATCGCGGCCTGGCCGATCGTCGGCCTCGCGGTGCTGGCGCTGCCACTGCTGTCGTCGCTGCAGTTCTATGCGGGCTACCCGTTGCGCGTTGTCACTGCAGAAGCCAGCCGCTGGTTGCTGGCGCCGGCGTTCACGGTGCTGCGCGAAGGCACCACGTTGCTGGTCAACGGCCGCCAGGTCATCGTCGATGCGCCCTGCTCCGGCGTGCAGATGGTGTGGCTCGGCTATTTCACGGCTTGCGTGGTCGCCCTGTGGGCTCAGCGCAGCGAGCGCGCGTTCCTGGCCCGGCTGCCGGTCGTCGGTTTGCTGGTGCTCGGCGGCAACATCCTGCGCAACGCGGTGCTCGTGGCGTTCGAAGGCGCCGGCGCTCCACTCGGCACGTGGGCGCATGGCGCCTTCGGGCTGGTGGTGCTGGCCGGCGTCTGCGGCGGCATCGCCTGGGCGATGGGGCGGAGCGTCATGACGCCTTCGCACGGCCGGGTCACGCTCGCTGGGCCAGGCCTGATCACTTCCAATGGAGGCCGCCGTGTCGATACCGCTCTTTGAACGTTGGTTCGCCAACCGCTTTGTCAGCCGCACATTGCACAAGACAGCCTTCGGCGTCGCCATGCTGCTGTGCCTGGCGTGGGCCGCCGCCGGTGCGCTGCATCCCGCTGCCGCACCGGCAGCGGTCGCTGCGTCCCACGAATGGCCCCGCGAATGGGACGGCGCACCGCTGCGGCCGCTGGCGCTCAGCGAGGTCGAGCACCGTTTTGCGCAGCAGTTTCCCGGCGCCATCGCTCGCATGACGGACGGCCGGCAGATGCTGGTGATGCGTCAGGTCAACACGCCCACGCGCATGCTCCACCCGGCGGCCGACTGCTACCGCGCCCTCGGCTACCGCATCGAGCAGGCGCGACTGGAGCGCGATGCGCAGGCCCGCCTGTGGCGTTGCTTCGAAGCGCAGAAAGTCCACGGGCAAACCCTGCGTGTGTGCGAGCGCATTGTGGGTGCCGACGGGCTGGCTTTCACCGACACTTCAGCCTGGTACTGGGAGGCCGCGAGTGGTCGGTCCCGGGGTCCATGGGAAGCCGTGACCGTCGCCACACCGATGTGAGAAGAAAACCGTGAAGAAGACGCTGCGTTTCGTGCTTTTCGGGCTGCTGGCCCTAGTCCTGACGGCGGCCATCGCGATGGCGTTGATCGCGAAGTTCACGCTGTCGCCCGCAGCAGGCGAGTGGTCGACGCAGGTCAAGGCCGGACCGCTGGCGTTCGACGTGAGCGTGCCGGCGGCGATCCGGGTCGCCACGTCGCCGTGGTTCGCGCCCTTGCTGGACGGTCGCACGTTGGAGACGCGTCACGGCACGGTCCGCTTTGCATGGAACGCAGGCACCGAGTCGCTCGACCTGCGCTGTGCGCCGTGCAGTGCTGCGCTCCCGGCGCTCGGCGCCCAGCCGGTCAAGGTCGACAGGCTCCTGGCGACCGTGAAGCGGGACGGCAACCTGCTGAGCGGCTCGCTCGAAGCCGCGCCCGTGACGGCGGGCGATGCCCTGCTGCGCGGCCGGTGGGACGGCCGACTCAGCCCGAAGACCTTGCCGATCAACATCGATCTGCAGGACGCCCCGATCGCGCAGTGGTACGCGGTGCTCGCGCCGGCGCTGCCCGAACTGCAGCGCGCCCGGATCGGCGGCACGCTCGCCCTGCGCGCGCAGGCCACCTTGCCGGGCGGCACCTTCGCGTTGCAGCCGCGCATCGCACAGTTCACGGTCGAGGGCCTGGGCACCGAAGAGATGCTCGGCGCGCGCAGCAGCTGCGGCCCCGCCGCGAAGCTCGGCAAGGACAGCTGGCTGGCGCGCAGCGTCATCGCTGCCGAAGACCAGCGCTTTTTCATCCATCCCGGCTACGACCTGACCGAACTGACCGCGTCGATCGACGGCAACCAGAAGGCGGGGCAGGTCGAGCGCGGCGGCAGCACCCTCACGCAGCAACTGGCGCGCCTGCTGGTCACGGGCAGCGAGCGCACGGCCGAGCGCAAGTTGCGCGAACTGCTCTACGCGGTCGAGATGGAGCAGACGCTCGGCAAGGCGCGCATCCTGCAGCTCTACCTGGACAACGCACCTTGGGGCGACGGCGTCTGCGGCGCCGAGGCTGCGGCCAGGCGTTACTTCAAGCGCAGCGCTTCCAGACTCGAACCCGCGCAAGCCGTGTGGCTGGCCGCGATGCTGAACAACCCGCAGGCGGCAGTCGACAAGTGGCAGCGCGACGGCGCCATCGATGCGGCACGCGCGAAGTGGGTGGCCGAGGGCGTGCGCGGCATCGGCAAGGCGCAGCGCGAGAGCTTGTTGAAAAGCGTGACGGCTGCGAAGTTCGCGGCGCCATGAACGATCTCGACGTCGCCGCCATCGAGCGCGCCACGGTCTCGGCGGTGGCGGCCGAGGCGGTCGAGGAACACGACGGCTGGCTCCTGCCTTTCGACTCCGGAACCATCGCCCGCGCGAAGGCCGCGGTGCCGTTGCGCCATGTCGCCGCGGCGCCGGACGTGATCGACGCCATCGAGGCGCGTTACCGGGCTCGCGGGTTGCCTGCCGTGTTCCGGCTGGCCGATGCCCCCTGCCTTGCTGATCTGACACAGGCATTGCAGCGCAAGGGCTACGAGGGCGCACGCCCGACGCAGGTGCAGATCGGCAGCACACGGGCCATGCGGCAAGTCTCCCAAGGCCCGCTGGCCGATGTCGACCGTCGACCCGACGCGGCATGGGAGGCTCTCTTTCTGGGCGAAGGTTTCGATCCGGTCGACGGTGCCTGTCGCGTGGCCGCACTCGGCCGTGCACCGGATTCGATCTACGCCAGCGTGCGCCAGGGTGGTCGCACCCTGGCCTGTGGCACGGTGGCGTTCGGCGAAGGCTGGGCCAGCGTGCATGGCATGCGGACCGAGAAGGCGCAGCGCGGCCGCGGTCTCGCAGGCTCCGTGCTGGCGGCACTGGCACAGGCGGCGCTCGATCGCGGTGTCGCGCGGGTCTTCCTGCAGGTGGAAGACAACAATCCGTCGGCGCACGCCCTGTATCGGCGCGCCGGTTTCGACTTCGCCTGGCGCTACCGCTACTGGCAACGGCCCCATTGACCGGGCCCCGCACCACCGCGGTGCGCCGCCGGCTGGCACATGTCTTGCACAAACGGATGCAATGGATGCTGTCACTGCCCTTCCTCCCGCGGCTGTCGAAATCGTTTCGCTGACCAAGCGCTACGCCGCGGGCACGCCCGCAGCGGTCGACCAGATCGACCTGCGCATCGCCAGCGGCAGCTACTGTTGCCTGCTGGGTCCGTCGGGCTGCGGCAAGAGCACCACGCTGCGAATGGTGGCCGGCCACGAGTCGGTGTCGAGCGGCGACATCCTGCTCGACAACCGCAACATCACGAATTTGCCGGCGGCCGCACGCGGCACGGCCATGATGTTCCAGAGCTTCGCGCTCTTTCCACACCTCTCCGCCCTCGACAACGTCGCGTTCAGCCTGAAGATGAAAGGCGTCTCCAAGGTCGAGCGCCAAAAGCGCGCGGGCGACCTGCTGGAGCGCGTCGCCATGGGCCACCTGGCCGAGCGCAAGCCCGGTGAACTCTCGGGCGGACAGCAGCAGCGCGTGGCGCTGGCGCGCGCCCTCATCACCGAACCGAAGGTGCTGCTGCTCGACGAGCCGCTGTCGGCGCTCGACCCCTTCCTCCGCATCCAGATGCGCGCCGAATTGCGTCGCTGGCAGAAGGAACTCGGCCTGACCTTCATCCATGTGACGCACTCGCAGGAAGAAGCGATGGCGCTGGCGGACACGATGGTCGTGATGAACCACGGGCTGATCGAACAGGTCGGCTCGCCGTACCAGGTCTACAACCACCCGGCCAGCGAATTCGTCGCGCGCTTCATGGGCGGCCACAACGTGATCGACACGCCGACCGGCGCGATCGCGGTGCGCAACGACCACATGCTGATCGCACCGGCTGCGAGCGGCGGGCCCGGCCTGGCAGCCACGGTCACCGACGTCGAATATCAGGGCACCTACGTGCTGCTCGGCCTCGAAATCACCGCCGCTGCCACCGGGCGCAAGAGTGTGTCGGTGCTGCTCAACGAAGCGGCCTTCCTGGCGCAGCGCTACGCGCAGGGCGAACCGGTCGTGCTGTCGTGGGCCGAGGCCGACGCGCGCGTGCTCGGCCCCGGCGTCAAGCGGCCGTCCGAGCGCAGCGGCACGCCGGCACCGAAACCGGCGCGCATCGCGGTGCCCGCCTGACGCATCCCGCGCGTCACCGATCCCTCATTCCGAATCCCCGTTCCCAAATCAACTCTGGAGGCCTCCTCATGTCCGAACCGATCGACTCTTTCGCCAATGGCGTCAAGCGCCGCGCCCTCTTGCAAGGCGCCACCGGCATGGCCGGCATCCTGGCCGCGGGCGTCGCGCCCTTCGTTCATGCGCAGGAAAAAATCGTGCTGCGCTACCTCGGCACAGCGGTGAACCAGGACAAGGCCATCGGCGAGAAGTTCAAGGCCGACACCGGCATCGAGATCCAGTACGTGGCCGTGACCACCGACGACGTGACCAAGCGCGCCGTGACCGCACCCAACAGCTTCGACCTGATCGACACCGAGTTCTTCTCGCTCAAGAAGATCGTGCCGACCGGCAACCTCAAGGGCATCGACACCAAGAAGATCAAGAACGCCGACAAGATCACGCCCCTGTTCACGCAGGGCATGGTGGCCGGCAAGGCCGTGGGCGACCAGGGCACCGCACCCAAGAAGGTGATCTACCTCGAAGGCGAGAAGAGCAAGAAGTTCTCGGCCACGCCGACGCAGTTCATGTCGCTGATCCCGACCGTCTACAACGCCGACACGCTCGGCATCCGCCCCGACCTGATCAAGCGGCCGATCTCCTCGTGGGCCGAACTGCTCAATCCCGAGTTCAAGGGCAAGGCCGCGATCCTGAACATTCCGTCGATCGGCATCATGGACGCCGCGATGGTGGTGGAAGCCAAGGGCATCCACAAGTACAAGGACAAGGGCAACATGACCAAGGCAGAGATCGACCTGACGATCAAGACCCTGATCGAAGCCAAGAAGGCCGGCCAGTTCCGCGCGCTGTGGAAGGACTTCAACGAGTCCGTCAACCTGATGGCGTCTGGCGAAGTCGTGATCCAGTCGATGTGGTCGCCGGCCGTGACGGCCGTGCGCACCAAGGGCATCGCCTGCAACTTCCAGCCGCTGAAAGAGGGCTATCGCGCCTGGGCCGCCGGCTTCGGCCTGCCCGCCACGCTCTCGGGCAAGAAGCTCGACGGCGCGTACGAATTCATCAACTGGTTTCTCGACGGCTGGGCCGGCGCCTACCTCAACCGCCAGGGCTACTACAGCGCCGTGCTCGACACCGCCAAGTCCAAGATGGAAGCCTACGAGTGGGCCTACTGGATGGAAGGCAAGGCTGCTTCGCAGGACATCAAGAGCCCGAACGGCGACCTGCTGGCCAAGACCGGTTCGGTGCGCGATGGCGGCAGCTACGAGCAGCGCATGGGCGGCATCGCCTGCTGGAACGCGGTGATGGACGAGAACGAGTACATGGTCAAGAAATGGAACGAGTTCGTCGCGGCTTAACCGGCTCGCCCCCAGGTCGCTGCGCACTTCGTGTCGCGACTCCCACCCCCTACCGGGGGCAACACCAGCGGCCCGGCGAAGCCGGTTCCGCGGTGTTCCACGAACACACGCTGTATTGCTTGAACCCATGAGCTCACCTGTCGCGTCCGGCCACGCCGCCTCCATGCCTGCGCACGCCGTCAAGGCGTGGTGGCAGGCCGCGCCGTTCGCGCTGGTGTTCCTGCTCTTCTTCCTGATTCCGCTGGCGCTGATCGCGATGGTCAGCCTGTGGAACTTCAACGAGTACGAGCTGATCCCGGCGATCACGCTGCGCAACTACATCAGCATCTTCGAAGGCTGCACGCAGCTGACCGACAACGGTGACTTCTGCGTCACGCTCAGCACCTACATCAGCACGCTCAAGTTCTGCCTGCTGGTCTGGGGCATCACGCTGCTGATCGGCTTTTCGGTCGCGTACTTTCTCGCGTTCCATGTGCGCTCGCCGGGCATGCAGACGATTCTGTTCGTGCTGTGCACCGTGCCGTTCTGGACCTCGAACGTGATCCGCATGATCTCGTGGGTGCCGCTGCTCGGGCGCAACGGACTGGTCAACCAGGGGCTCATGGGGCTCGGCGTGGTGAACGAGCCAGTCGAGTGGCTGCTGTTCTCCGACTTCTCGGTGGTGCTCGCCTTCGTGCACCTCTACACGATGTTCATGATCGTGCCGATCTTCAACAGCATGATGCGCATCGACCGCAGTCTGCTCGAAGCGGCCAGCGACTCGGGCGCCTCGGGGTGGCAAACGCTCTGGAACGTGATCGTGCCGCTGTCGCGCACCGGCATCCTGATCGGCTCGATCTTCGTCATCACCATCGTGATGGGCGACTTCGTCACCATCGGCGTGATGGGTGGCCAGCAGATCGCCTCCATCGGCAAGATCATCCAGGTGCAGACGTCCTACCTGCAGTTCCCGCTCGCAGCAGCCAACGCGATGATCCTGCTCGCGGTGGTGCTCATGATCATCTGGGGCCTGACGCGCCTCGTCGACATCCGCAAGGAGCTCTGAGGCATGAGCAATCGCATCGGCGAACAGCGCAGCCCCGGCTTCTGGCCGCTCGCGTTCGTGTTCGCACTCTTCGTGGTGTTCCTCTACGGCCCGATGATCACGATCTTCGTACTGAGCTTCCAGGGCCCGGAGGGCGGACTGACCTTCCCGCTGCGCGGCGTGTCGCTGCACTGGTTCTACAAGCTGGCCGAAGGGCTTGGCACGGTCGACATCGGCGCGGCTTTCCGGCGCTCGCTGGCGCTGGGGGCGGTGGTCATGGCGTTCACCGTGGTGCTCTCGGTGCTGGCCGGCCTGGCGTTCCGCAAGAAGCTCGCGGGCAGCAACGCGCTCTTCTTCATCACGGTGGCGAGTTTGATCATGCCGTCGATCATCATCTCGCTGGGCATCGGCCTGCAGTTCCGGCTGCTCGACACCGGTATCAAGGAAGCCCTCACGGCCATGGGCGCGAGCGACACGCTCGAAAACTACGGCACGGCGCTCGGGCTCTTCACCTCGGCGCTCGGCGCCCACCTCACGTGGACGCTGCCCTTCGGCCTGCTCATCATGTTCGCGGTGTTCAACCGCTTCAACCCGGCCTACGAAGAAGCGGCACGCGACCTCGGCGCGACGCCGTGGCAGGCCTTTCGCCACGTCGTGCTGCCACTCATCGGACCCTCGATCGTCGGCATCGGCATGTTCGGCTTCACTCTGAGCTGGGACGAGATCGCGCGCACCTCGCAAGCCATCGGCGACGTCAACACGCTGCCGCTGGAGTTGCAGGGCCTCACGTCGACCGTCACCACCCCCTCGATCTACGCGCTCGGCACTGTGACCACGATCGTGTCCTTCGCCGTGATGGCGATCGCTCTCGGCTCGGCCGCCCTGCTGCGCCGCCGGTCGACTCGCAAGCGCTGAACCCTGCCACCGGCAGACAGATTCCATGCCCCGGCTGCTCGTCATCAACCCCAACACCTCGGCCAGCGTGACGGCGCTGCTGCAAAGGCATGTGCAGGCGGTCGTCGGTGACGGGTTGACGGTGCACAGCCTCACGGCCCGCTTCGGCGCGCCGTACATCTCGTGCGAGGCGAGCTACGCCGTGGCCAGCCATGCCGTGCTCGATGCATGGGCAGTGGCGCAGGCGCAGG
This sequence comes from Variovorax sp., assembly GCA_041424275.1. Taxonomy (GTDB): domain Bacteria; phylum Pseudomonadota; class Gammaproteobacteria; order Burkholderiales; family Burkholderiaceae_C; genus Variovorax. The sequence continues at coordinate 31,798 of JBGMOF010000036.1, read as the reverse complement.
AGACGAAGCCCGACGCGGTGCTGATCGGCTGCTTCGGCGACCCGGGCCTCTTCGCGCTGCGCGACGGTGCGGGCGTGCCGGTGAGCGGACTGGCCGAGGCCGCCTTTGCAGCGGCGGCCTGGCATGGGCGCTTCGCGATCGTGACGGGTGGCGACCGCTGGCGTTCGATGCTGCAGCGACTCGCGGGGGCACTGGGCCACGGGCAGACGCTCGCCGGCATCCACACCGTCGCGCCGACCGGCGCCCAGCTCGCCGCCGACCCGGTCGGCGCGCGCAAGCTGCTGGCGGACGCCTGTTGCCAGGCGGCAGAACGCTTCAAGGCCCAGGCCGTGATCCTCGGCGGCGCGGGGTTGGCGGGCATGGCGGCAGATATCGCGGGCCAGGTGCCGGTCCCGCTGATCGACAGTGTCAGCGCAGGGGCGGCGTGGGCCATCGATGCCTTGCGTGCGCCGCAGCGCCCTGCGTCTGCGGGCGGCTTCGGTGTGGCCTGGCAGGGCGTGTCGAGCGAACTCGCAGCGCTGCCCTGAGTTCGTTGCGAGCCGTCTGAACGCGGTGCGCCCGCGACCGAAATGAGTTCACGCCATCTTTACCCGCGATCACGCGCGCCTCACGGAAAAGATACACGCGGCTTCCACACTTGCCCTCACCTGCTGCCCTTCGGTGGCAGGCTTCAAAGGAAGCAACCATGATCTCTCTTCGCCAACGTGTTCTCTGGGCCAGCATGCTGGCAACCGCCACCTTCGCTTCGGCCGGTGCCATTGCACAAACCCCATCGGTCGCACCTGCGGCCCCCGCTGCGCAAGTGCAGCCGCAAGCCGGTGTGGCTCCGCAGGCGCAGGACAAGCGCATGGAGCGTGGTGATCCCGCCAAGCGCTTCGAGCGCATGCAGGCGCATCGCGCCAAGCGCATGGCGGACCTCAAGACCAAGCTGAACCTGACCTCTGCGCAGGAAGGTGCCTGGAGCAGCTTCACCGCTGCGAGCCAGCCACCTGCCGGTGCCCGCCCGGCGCGTCCTGACCGCGCCGAGTTCGCCAAGCTGACCACGCCGCAGCGCCTCGAACGCATGCAGGCCCATCAGGCCGAGCGCAGCGCGATGTTCGCCAAGCGTGCAGAAGCGACCAAGACCTTCTACGCGGCCCTGAATGCCGACCAGCAGAAGACTTTCGACGCCGAGACGGTGCATCACGGGCGCGGTCACCACGGTCATCGTGGCCACGGCGGCGCAGACGGCAAGTCGATGCCGGCGCCCGCCAAGAGCTGATCGTTCGATCGCCCAATAAAAAACCCGCGGTGCCTTGCGCATCGCGGGTTTTTTTTGATCGCCTTCAATTACTTCGGCGTGCCTGTGCTGTCCTTCGGATTGGTGGGCACTTCAGGCCGCTCGCCCGGATTGCCGAACGGCCGTTTGACCGGCTTCGCATCCGCCTTGACCTCCGCGCGTGAGACGGCGCCCATGGGTTGCGGCGTGGCGTTCGGTTGCTTGTTGACCAGTGTTGAGACTTCGCCCTTCGGGATCGCGTGTGCGCGATTGGCAGACTGCGCCTCGGCGCGCACGGCGTCGCGCGAGGCCGGAGGCGTCGGGGTGAGCGTCTTGTCGATCTGTGCGAACGATGCCGTGCTGCCGAACGCGACCACTGCCGCGGCGACGATCGAGGGTGCGATGTGACGATGGAATCTCATGAAAGTCTCCTGTTCTTGGTTTCGGAAAATTCACCGTAGACCTCGTGAGTGCGTGACGTGTGGGGTCAGGCGCGTCGTGCCTGTAGGAGCGCGACCACGCTGGTCGCAGGCCAGCCGAGAAGGTGGCGCGTTCCTACAGTCCCCGAAAGGCTCACCCCTTACAACCGGGGGCTGTGACACCGACCGCCCCCACCTCCCTCAAAGTCATGACGGTGAACACCCACAAGGGGTTCACCGCGCTCAACCGAAAGTTCATTCTTCCGGAGTTGCGCGATGCCGTGCGCACCGTCGGTGCCGACGTCGTGTTCCTGCAGGAAGTGCAGGGCGTGCACGAGCGCCATGCGAGCAAGCACGACAACTGGCCCGAGGCACCGCACTACGAATTCCTGGCCGACACCATGTGGCCGCAGTTCGCCTACGGCCGCAACGCCGTGTACCCCAAGGGGCACCACGGCAATGCGGTGTTGTCGAAGTTCCCGATCGTCCACTTCAAGAACCACGACGTGTCGATCGCCGGGCCGGAGAAACGTGGCCTGCTGCACTGCGTGTTGCGGCTGCCGGGCCGCACCGTCGACGTGCATGCGATCTGCGCGCACCTTGGCCTGGCCGAGTCGCATCGCCAGCAGCAACTCGAGTTGCTGTGCCACATCGTGCGCGACGAGGTGCCGGCCGATGCGCCGCTGATCGTCGCGGGCGACTTCAACGACTGGCGCGGTCGTGCGCACGAGGTGCTCGAACGCGGCGCTTCGCTGCGCGAGGTGTTCCTCCAGGCCAATGGCAGCGCGGCGCGTACGTTTCCTTCGCGCTTTCCCCTGCTCCCGCTGGACCGCATCTACGTGCGCAATGCGGGCGTGCATTCGCCGGTGGTGCTGCCGCGCCGGCCCTGGTCGCACCTGTCGGACCATGCGCCGCTGGTCGCGGACATCGAGTTGTGAGGTCGACATGTTGACGCAAGGCTGGACCACGGGAAACAAGGTCGAACTGCTGGAGAACGGCGAGGGATTCTTTCCGCGCGTGTTCGAAGCGATCTCCGGCGCACAGCGCGAGGTGATCGTCGAGACCTTCATCCTCTTCGACGACCCGGTGGGGCGCGACCTGCGCAGCGCCCTCATCGGTGCCGCCCAGCGTGGCGTGAAGGTCGACCTGATGATCGACGGCTTCGGCTCGCCCGACCTGTCGCCCGAGTTCATGGGCGGCCTCACCGGCGCCGGCGTGAAGGTGCGGGTGTTCGATCCGGGCCAGCGCTTCTTCGGCAAGCGGCTCAATGTCTTTCGCCGCATGCACCGCAAGATCGTGGTGGTCGACGGGGCTTGCGCCTTTGTCGGTGGCATCAACTACTCGGTCGATCACATGATCGCGTCCGGTCCGATGTCCAAGCAGGACTATGCGGTCGAGTTGCACGGCCCGATCGTCGGCGAGATCCACCGCTTCGTGCTGCACGCCATTGCCGTCGGCGGCAAGGGTCCGAGCTGGTTTCGGCGGCGGCTGCGCGCGGCGCACCACGACGACATCGCGCCGGCGGGCGAGGCAGAAGCGCTTTTCGTCACGCGTGACAACCGGCGGCACACCAACGACATCGAACGCCGCTACCGCGCGGCGATCCGCACGGCACGCCACCGCGTGGTGATCGCGAACGCGTACTTCTTCCCGGGCTACCGGCTCATCAAGGAAATGCGCAATGCGGCACGGCGCGGCGTGGACGTGCGCCTCATCCTGCAGGGCGAACCCGACATGCCGATCGTCAAGGTGGCAGCCAGCATGCTGTACCACCACCTGCTGCACGCGGGCGTGAAGATCTACGAGTACTGCGAGCGGCCTTTGCACGGCAAGGTGGCGCTGATGGACGACCGGTGGAGCACGGTCGGTTCGAGCAACCTCGATCCGTTGAGCCTGTCGCTCAACCTCGAAGCCAACGTGATCGTGCGCGACCAGGCCTTCAATGGCGTGCTGTTCGAACGGCTGGATCACCTGATGCAGAACAGCTGCAAGCAGATCCAGACCGCCGATCTCACGGAGTGGAGCGGCTGGCGCCTGGTGCGAAGCTTCTTCATCTTCCACCTGCTGCGCTGGTATCCCGCGTGGGTCGGCTGGTTGCCGCGGCACACGCCCAAGCTGATCCCCGTCGAAGTGGGCCCGGCCGGCTCGCCAAGCGCCACGGCCGGCGCGACGCAGACCGAAGCGGCATGACCGCCGCCGAAGCGCCCGTGCCTGCACGCGAGGGCGCATCCGGTCACTGGCTGGCGCGGTTGACGCAGCGGCCCTGGTGGCCGTGGGCCAAGCGCATCGTGGTGCTCGGCTTTCTGGTGTTCGTGGTCGTGCTGCTGACGATCCAGGCGCGCGCCATCGAGTGGGCGGAGGTGTTCGACACGCTGCGCGCGTATCCGGTCACGACCCTGCTCGTCGGCGCTGCGTTGGCGGCCGGGAGCCACCTCATCTACAGCACCTTCGACCTCGTCGGGCGCCACTACACCGGCCATACCTTGCCGGTGCCGACGGTGATGGCCATCACCTTCGTGAGCTACGCCTTCAACCTGAACCTCGGCACCCTCGTCGGCGCGCTCGGCATGCGCGTTCGGCTGTATTCGCGGCTGGGGCTGGAACCCGCGGTCATCGCGCGCGTGGTCGGCACCAGCATGCTCACCAACTGGCTCGGCTACTGCCTGCTGGCCGGCATCGCGTTCGTTTTCTGGCCGCTGGCCCTGCCCGACAGCTGGCACATCGGCGCGGTGACGTTCCGCGTGCTGGGCGGTGCACTGGTGCTGGCAGCCGTGGGCTATCTGCTGCTGTGTGCCTTTTCCACGCGGCGCGAGTGGATGGTGCGCGGCCAGGAGATCGCACTGCCCGGCCTGCGCGTGGCGCTCGTGCAGCTGCTGCTCTCCTGCGCCAACTGGGCGGTGATGGGTGCGACCATGTACGTGCTGCTGCAGGGAAAGGTCGCGTATCCCATGGCATTGGGCGTGCTGCTGATCGGCGCCGTCGCGGGACTGTTGTCGCGCGTGCCGGCGGGACTGGGCGTGCTCGAAGCCGTGTTCGTGGCGCTGCTCGCATCGAAGCTTGCGGACACCGCGCTCATCGCCGCGGTGCTTTGCTATCGCGCGGTGTATTACTGGGCGCCGCTCGCGGTCGCCGTGGCGCTCTACCTCGTGATGGAAGCCAACGCGAAGAAGCTGGCCGCCGCGCAAGGCACCTAGCCGGTCGGCGTGCGGCGCTGTCGCTCGCATACGATCGCGCGATGGATTCAGAAGCTGCGCCGGCCAAACGTCCCCGCCGCGGCAGCGGTGCGGTCACCCTTCACGATGTGGCCCGCCTCGCGGGCGTTGCACCGATCACTGCCTCTCGCGCGCTCAACACGCCCGGGCGGGTGTCGCCCGACGTACTGGAGAAAGTCACCGACGCGGTGCGCCACACGGGCTACGTTCCCAATCGCCTGGCGGGCGGGCTCGCTTCGGCGCGCAGCCGCCTTGTGGCGGCCGTGGTCCCGACCATCGCAGGCCCGGTCTTCCTGCAAACCGTTCAGTCACTCACGGCGGCGCTTGCCGAGAGCGGCTACCAGCTCATGCTGGGGCAGAGCGGCTACGTCGATTCGCGCGAAGACGCGCTGCTCGAGGCGATCATCGGGCGGCGCCCCGACGGCATCGTGCTCACCGGCATCGTGCACTCCGAAGCCGGCCGCCAACGCCTGCTCGCCGCGGGCATCCCGGTGGTCGAGACCTGGGACCTCACACCCACGCCCATCGACATGCTTGTCGGCTTCTCGCACATCGAGGTCGGCCGGGCGGTCGCGCAGTTCCTGCAGTCCAGAGGCCGACGCCGTCTTGCAGTGATTGCCGGTGACGACGAGCGTTCATCGCGCCGCCATGGCGCCTTTCGCGATGCGGCGCGTGCGCTGGGCTTGTCCGAGGTGCAGGTCATCGTCGTGCCGGCCCCCACCACGCTGAAAAGCGGGCGCGACGCACTGGCCGAGCTGCTGCGCCGTCCACAGGGCGTCGACGCGGTGTTTTGCAGCTCCGACCTGCTGGCCCTCGGCGTGATGACCGAGGCGCAGGCCCGGGGCATCGCGGTGCCCTCCACGCTCGCCGTGGTCGGGTTCGGCGACCTCGAATTCGCCGCCGACCTGTACCCGGCGCTGACCACGGTGCGCATCGATGGCAACGCGATCGGTCGGCAGGCCGCGCGCTTCATCGTGGACCGGGCCGAGGGCCGTGAAGAGGCGTTGCGCGTCGTAGACATCGGCTTCTCCATCGTCGAACGCCAGAGCGCCTGATCAGGGGTAACACCTAAGCCAACGGTCTTGTTGTCACCGATAGGTAGCGCTACCATTCAATTTACCGATGGTAGCGCTACCAAGACGTGGAGACATCCCAATGAAGAAACTCGCCCTCGCCTTTTCGCTCGTGTGTGCAGCCGGCATCGCCCTGACCGCCCACGCACAGAGCTGGCCGGCCAAGCCCGTGACGATCGTCGTGCCCTTCCCGGCCGGAGGCTCGACGGACATGGTCGGGCGTGCCATTGGCAACAAGCTCACCACGGCGCTGGGCCAGCCCTTCCTGGTCGACAACCGCGCCGGTGCCACCGGCACGATCGGCGCCACGCTGGTCAAGCGCGCGCCGGCCGACGGCTACACGCTGCTCGTCACGTCGCTCGGCCCGCTCGTCATCGCGCCGCACCTGATCAAGGGCCTCCAGTACGACGCCCTGAAGGACTTCGACCTCATCACCGTCGCGGTGCAAGCGCCCAACGTGCTGGTGGTGCCCGCCAACTCGCCGCACAAGACCGTCGCCGACGTCATCGCAGCCGAAAAGGCGGCGCCGGGCAAGATGACCTTCGCGTCGTCCGGCAACGGCTCGAGCGACCACCTCACGGCCGAGCTGTTCTGGCAGCAGACCGGCACCAGCGGCCTGCACGTGCCCTACAAGGGCGGCGCGCCGGCCATCACCGACCTGCTCGGCGGGCAGGTGGACGCCTCGTTCCAGAACGTGAACGCCGTGGTGCAGAACATCAAGGCCGGCAAGCTCAAGGCACTGGCCGTGACGGGCGACAAGCGCTCACCGGTGCTGCCCGACGTGCCCACGCTGGCCGAAGCCGGCGTGAAGGGTGTCGATGCGTACTCGTGGCAGGCCGTCGCGGCGCCGAAGGGACTGCCGCCAGAAGTCCGCGCCAAACTGCACGAGAACATCGTCGCCGCCCTCAACGACCCGGCCATCAAGCAGCAATTCACCACCATCGGCCTGGAGATCGTCGCCAACACGCCCGCCCAGTTCGCGACCTTCCAGCAAGCCGAGTTCGCTCGCTGGAAGAAAGTCATTGAGACCGGCAAGATCACCTCCGACTGAGAAGCCTCATGCCAAGCAACAGCACGCCCACCATCACCGAATTGCGCGTGGTCCCCGTCGCGGGCCGCGACAGCATGCTGCTCAACCTGAGCGGCGCGCACGGTCCCTTCTTCACGCGCAACCTGCTGATCCTCACCGACAGTGCGGGTCGCACCGGTGTCGGTGAGGTCCCCGGCGGCGAGAAGATCCGCCAGACGCTGGAGGACGCCCGCGAGCTGATCGTGGGCCAGCCACTCGGCTCGCAGCAACGCCTGCTGCAGGAGGTGCAGACGCGCTTCGCCGACCGCGACAGCGGCGGCCGCGGGCTGCAGACTTTCGATTTGCGCACCACCATCCACGCGGTGACGGCGATCGAATCGGCCTTGCTCGATCTGCTCGGCCAGCACCTGGGCGTGCCGGTCGCGGCGCTGCTCGGCGAAGGCCAGCAGCGCGATGCGGTCGAGATGCTCGGCTACCTCTTCTACGTGGGCGACAAGGCGAAGACCGACCTGCCCTACGCCAGCGATCCGGGCGCCGACAACGACTGGTTCCGCCTGCGCCACGAATCGGCCATGACGCCCGAAGCCATCGTGCGGCTTGCCGAAGCGGCGCGCGAGAAATACGGTTTCAACGACTTCAAGCTCAAGGGTGGCGCACTGCGCGCCGATGAAGAAATCGAGGCCATCGTCGCCCTGCACGAGCGCTTCCCGCAGGCGCGCGTGACGCTCGATCCGAACGGCGGCTGGCTGCTGAAGGACGCGATTCGCCTCATGCGCGACATGCGCGGCGTGGTGGCGTATGCCGAAGACCCGTGCGGTGCCGAAGACGGCTTCTCGGGCCGCGAGGTGATGGCCGAGTTCCGCCGCGCGACCGGCCTGCCGACCGCGACCAACATGATCGCCACCGACTGGCGCCAGCTCGCCCATGCGCTCGCGCTGCAGTCGGTCGACATCCCGCTGGCCGACCCGCACTTCTGGACCATGGCCGGCTCGGTGCGCGTGGCGCAGACCTGTCGCGACTGGGGCCTCACCTGGGGCTCGCATTCGAACAACCACTTCGACGTCTCGCTCGCGATGTTCACGCACGTCGGTGCGGCGGCGCCCGGCAAGGTGACCGCGATCGACACGCACTGGATCTGGCAGGACGGCCAGCGCCTGACCAAAGACCCGCTGCAGATCGTCGGCGGCCATGTGCAGGTTCCGAAGAAGCCGGGTCTCGGCGTCGAGCTGGACATGGTCGAGGTCGAGAAGGCGCACCAGCTCTACAAGCAGCACGGCCTGGGCTCCCGCGACGATGCGATGGCCATGCAGTTCCTCGTCCCCGGCTGGAAGTTCGACCCCAAGCGGCCGGCGCTCGACCGCTGACCGACCACATACTTCACGAAAGCACGTCATGAGAGAAAACCGCCTGCGCACGCTCTGGCAATCCGGTGGCGCCGCCATCAACGGTTGGCTCGCCATCGCCAACAGCTTTTCCGCCGAGACGATGGCGCACCAGGGCTGGGACTCGCTCACCATCGACCTGCAGCACGGCGTGGTCGACTACCAGGCGATGGTGCCGATGCTGCAGGCCATCTCGACCACCGACACGGTGCCCGTGGTGCGCGTGCCCTGGCTCGACCCGGGCGCGCTCATGAAGACGCTCGACGCCGGCGCGGCCGCCGTCATCTGCCCGATGATCAGCACGCGCGAACAGGCGCAGCAGCTCGTCGCGTACACGCACTACGCACCGCGCGGCACACGCAGCTTCGGGCCGATCCGCGCCCTGCTCTACAGCGGCGCCGACTACGCCACGCACGCCAACGACAGCATCGTCACCTTCGCGATGATCGAGACGGCCCAGGCGCTGGACAACCTCGACGCGATCATGTCGGTCGAGGGCCTCGACGCTGTCTACATCGGCCCGTCGGACCTGTCGCTTGCGCTCGGCTGCCGGCCCGTGTTCGACGACGTCGACCCGAAGGCGCAGCAAGCCATCGACCACATCCTCGAACGCGCGAAGGCGCACGGGCTGGTGGCCGGCATCCACAACGGAACACCCGAAGGGGCGATGGCGCGCATCGCCAAGGGCTTCCAGTTCGTCACGGTCAGCTCCGACGCGCGGCTCATGGCCGCGGGCGCGCAGCAGATCCTCCGCACGATGCGGCCCGCCCCGCCATTGGTCAGCTCCTCCGGCTCGTCCACCTACTGACAAGAAAAGGACCTCGACATGAAGATCGGATTCATCGGCCTGGGCATCATGGGCGCGCCCATGGCCATGCACCTCGTCAACGCCGGCCACGAGCTGGCTTACGTGAAGCGCAGCAAGGTCAACGCCGACATCGCGGCGAGCAGCGCGAAGGCCTTCGCTACGGCGAAGGAGGTCACGCAGCAGTCGGATGTGATCATCCTCATGGTGCCGGACACGCCCGATGTGGAGGCCGTGCTGTTCGACACCGACGGCGTGGCCGCCGGGCTCACGAAGGGCAAGACCGTCATCGACATGAGCAGCATCTCGCCGATCGAGACCAAGGTCTTCGCGAAGAAGATCAATGACCTCGGCTGCGACTACCTCGATGCGCCGGTGTCGGGCGGCGAGGTCGGCGCCAGGGCCGCGAGCCTGACCATCATGGTGGGCGGCACCGAAGAAGCGTTCGCCCTGGCGAAGCCGCTGTTCGAACGCATGGGCAAGAACATCACGCACGTCGGCGGCACCGGCGACGGGCAAACCACCAAGGTCGCCAACCAGATCATCGTGGCGCTCAACATCACGGCGGTCGGCGAGGCGCTGCTGTTCGCGAGCAAGGCCGGCGCCGATCCGGCGAAGGTGCGGCAGGCGCTCATGGGTGGCTTCGCGTCGAGCCGAATTCTCGAAGTGCACGGCGAACGCATGATCAAGCGCACCTTCGATCCGGGTTTTCGCATCGGCCTGCACCAGAAGGACCTGAACCTCGCGCTCGCGGGCGCGAAGGCGATCGGCGTTTCGCTGCCGCAGACGGCGGGCGCCGCGCAACTGATGGGCGCGTGTGCGGCGAACGGCTGGGACCAGCTCGACCACTCGGCGCTGGTCAAGGCACTGGAGCTTCTCGCCAAGCACGAGGTCGCGCCGGGCTGAGCGTAGGGTCTTCCGACCGGCGGCGTTGAGCGGCCATGAAGATCACTGTAAATTCATACAGTGGATCTCCAACAGAAACTCGCCGTCCTCGCCGACGCCGCCAAATACGACGCTTCCTGCGCTTCCAGCGGCACGAGCAAGCGCAGCTCCGTCGGCGGCCGCGGCATCGGCTCGACCGAAGGCTCGGGCATCTGCCACAGCTATGCACCCGATGGCCGCTGCATCTCGCTGCTGAAGATCCTGCTGACCAATTTCTGCCAGTACGACTGTCTCTACTGCGTCAACCGCGTCACGAGCAACGTCCAGCGTGCCCGCTTCACCGTGGACGAAGTGGTGGCGCTCACGCTCGACTTCTACCGCCGCAACTGCATCGAGGGCCTGTTCCTCTCGAGCGGGATCATCCAGAGCCCCGACTACACGATGGAGCAGGTCGTCGAGGTGGCGCGGGTGCTGCGCGAGGTGCACGACTTCCGCGGCTACATCCACCTGAAGACGATTCCCGACGCATCGCCCGAGTTGCTGCAGAGGGCGGGCCGCTACGCCGACCGGCTCAGCATCAACATCGAGCTGCCGACGCTGCAGGGCCTCGAAGCCCTCGCACCTGAAAAGGACGGAACCGCGATCCGCCGTTCGATGGCGCGGCTGGCGGTGCACATCAGCGACGCGAAGGGCGAGGCGCGCGACGCGGCCACGACATCCATCGTGTCGATGCCGAAGGCGACGCCCAAACGCGCGAAGGCGCCAAAGTTCGCACCGGCCGGCCAGAGCACGCAGATGATCGTCGGCGCCGACGCGACCGACGACGCAGCCATCCTGTCGACCAGCGCCAATCTGTACGGCGCGTACCGGCTGCGCCGCGTGTACTACTCGGCGTTCAGCCCCATCCCCGATGCGTCGTCGGCGCTGCCGCTGCGCGCGCCGCCCATGGTGCGCGAGCACCGGCTCTACCAGGCCGACTGGCTCATGCGCTTCTACGGTTTCTCGCATGACGAGATCGTGCCGAAAACGCAGGGCGGCATGCTCGCGCTCGACGTCGATCCGAAGCTGGCCTGGGCGCTGGCGCATCGTGAGCGCTTCCCGGTCGACCTCAACGCGGCGCCGCGTGAAATGCTGCTGCGCGTACCGGGGCTGGGCGTCAAGGCGGTGGACCGGTTGCTGATCGCCCGGCGCGTGCGGCGCCTGGGCAGTGCCGACCTCTCGCGCCTTCACGTGCCACTCAAGAAGGTGATGCCCTTCGTCGTGCTGTCCGATCACCGGCCGGCGCGCGCGCTCGATGGCGACCGCCTCGCCGCGCAGTTGCGGCCGCCGCCGGTGCAGGCTGCGTTGTTCGACCACTGAGCGACGCACGCTGCAGCGCGTCGCGCACCTACATTCGGCGCCCCACGCGCGACATAGTTTGCATCCCATGGCACAGCGCACCGTCACCCTTGCAAGCGAAACCGACTGGCCAGGGTTTCGGCACGAGGCGCGTGCCCTGCTCGCGGCGCTGGTGCCGCCCGAGCAAGTGGCCTGGCACACGCCGGCGAGCGGTGCCGCCGACCTCTTTTCCGAATCGGATGCGGGCGCAGTGCCGGCCGCGCATGCGCACGGCGCCGTGAACCTGGTGGTGCCTTCATCCTTCGTGACGCTGTGCGAAACCGTCATCCTCCACAACGACCCCGGGCGCTTCGGGCTGCTCTACCGCATTCTGTGGCGGCTGGTGCACGAGCCCACGTTGCGGCACGACCCGCTCGATGCCGATCGGGTGGAGGCGCAGCACATGGCCCAGGCGGTGCGCCGCGACATGCACAAGATGAAGGCCTTCGTACGCTTTCGCACCATCGACCGTGGCGAAGCACAGTCTCCCCTGCACGTCGCATGGTTCGAACCCGACCACTACATCGTCGAGGCAGTCGCGCCCTTCTTCACGCGGCGCTTCACGCAGATGGAGTGGGCGATCCTCACGCCCGAGCGCTCGGTGCACTGGGACGGCGAACACCTCCAGTTCGGCCCCGGCGGCGAGCGCCGCGACGCGCCACCGCCCGATGCAGGCGAGGCGCTCTGGCTCACGTACTACGCGCACATCTTCAACCCCGCGCGGCTCAAGCTCGCGATGATGAAGAAAGAGATGCCGGTGAAGTACTGGCGCGACCTGCCCGAAGCCGAGCTCATCAGCGGCCTCACGGCGGGGGCGGCCGAGCGCAGCGGACGCATGGTCGACGCAGCGCCGACCGCGCCGGCGCGCCGCATCTCGGTCCGCGCTGCGCCGCGTGTCCTTGCGATCGAAGAAGCCGCCGAGACGCGATCGCTTCCTGCGGATCCGGTCGAGGCGCTCGCAGCGCTCCAGCAGGCGACCAACCGCTGCCGCGAATGCCCCATCGGCGAACACGCGACGCAGTCGGTGTTCGGCGAAGGGCCGGTGCGCGCGGCACTCATGGTCGTGGGCGAACAGCCGGGCGACCAGGAGGACCTGCGCGGCCGCCCGTTCGTCGGGCCCGCTGGCAAGCTGTTCGACGAGGCCATCGCCCAACTCGGGTGGCCGCGTGACCAGCTCTACGTGACCAACGCGGTCAAGCACTTCAAGTTCGAACTGCGCGGCAAGCGGCGCATCCACAAGACGCCGACGCAACGTGAAGCCGCGGCCTGCCTGCATTGGCTGGAGAGCGAGATGCAGCAGGTACAGCCGCGCGCGCTGATCGCGCTCGGCGCCACGGCCGCGCGGGCGCTGCTCGGCCGTGCGGTGGCAGTGACGAAGGAGCGCGGTCAGTGGCACGAGGATGTGCAGGGTCGCAAGGTGCTCGTCACGCTGCATCCGTCGGCGCTGCTGCGCGGCGACCCGTCGATGCATGAGCAGGCCTACAAGGCGTGGCTCGACGATCTTTCACTGGCGAGCGAACTGCTCACGCCCGCGCACACGGGATGAGCACCGCTGCCGCTCAGAAGCGGTACGCGTAGCGCAGCTTCAGGAAGGTCTCGCCAGGATTCGGTTCCTTGATGCCGGCGTTCGAGAAGTGCTGGACGCGGAGCGAAACCTCGTGCTCCCCCCGCTGCCCAAAGCTGCGGCCGACGCCCAGCGCTTCGGTGAACTGGAAGGCAGTGCTGAACTGGCGGTCGGGCGTGCGGAACACGTGGTTCATGAGCGTCACGCCCACGCCGCCTTCCGCGAACCAGGGCGAGTTGCCGCCGTCGAAGCGGTAACGCCCCATGGCCATCGCGCCGATCTGCAGGTAATTGCCGTGCCCGTCGTCGAGGCGGGGCGCCTGCCAGGCGCTTGCAAACACGTCGAGGTACGAGGACCACGGGCCTGCGCGCGTGGCCTCGAAAGTCGTCCAGGGTAGCATTACCCCGACCGCGGCCAGGTCGGTTGCGCCTTTTTGGCCGTGCGCCGCACGGCCGATGTCGCCGTAGATGGCCATCGTGCGGTCGTCGGCGTGAGCTGCGCCGGCAGCGAGGAACAAGGCTGCCGCGAGAGTCGTTGCTTTCATGGGGTGGCTCAGGAATCTGGAGGGTGAAAAAGGGCGATGCGACTCAATTGTTTCGAAACGTGGTGCGAGCACCACTTCACGGTTTCGAAATGCAAAGTAGGACGCCCGCTCCAATCGCAAGTCCGCTATTGCTGCAGCGCAGCAAAATCTTGCGCAACGGCCTATAGTGGGCTTGCTGTCACTCTCTGGTCTCACATGTCTCCCACTGCCCCAATGTCTTCCTCGCGCTTCATCAATCCCCTCATGGTGTGGACCGACGTCGCGCTCAAGACCGGGGAAATGCTGGTGTCCTCCAGCAGCGTGATCCAGGCGCGCACCCAGCGCATGGCGGCCGCGGGTCTTGCGCCGAGCGCGGACGACATCGTCGAGTTCCAGCTCATGGGCCAGGAGAAGTTCGACGCTGCCAATGAGTCCAATGCCGCCATGGCGCACGAACTCGGCACGCGCCAGGTCGCGCTGATGGGACACGCGATGCAGCACTGGATCGGCAGCGTCAGTGCCTTCTTCGCGCTCGTCGTGGCGACCACGCCGGCTGAGGCGATCGCGCGCCATGGTGAATTCGTCAGTGCCGCCACCCGCTCCGCTGCGGTTGCGAGCGAGATCTCGAGCGCCAGCGCCCGCGTCGCACAAAGCGCGCTGGAGCCGATCCACGCCAAGGCGATGTCGAATGCGCGGCGCCTGGCGGCACCGGCAACCCTGCCAGCCTGAGCGGGCGTTACCCGCGCTGCGGCACCAGCCGCACCAGCGTGATTTCAGACGGTGCGCCAAAGCGCTTCGGCGGGCCCCAGTAGCCGGTGCCGCGGCTCACGTAGACCCACATGTCGCTCAGCTTGTGCAGCCCCGCGGTGAAGGGTTGTTGCAGCGGCACGAACAGGTTCCACGGAAAGAACTGGCCGCCATGCGTGTGGCCCGACAGCTGCAGCGCGAAGCCGGCATCGGCCGCGGCCGGGGCGGTACGCGGCTGGTGCGCGAGCAGGATGCGCGTGGTGGCTTCGGGTGGCGCGCCCACGAGCGAGCCGTGCGGGTCGCTCGCGTGCGCAGCGTCGAAGTGGCCGGCGGTGAAGTCGGTCACGCCGGCGAGCACCAGCGAGTTGGCGTTCTCTTCTTCGTCGGTCTGCGCGCCGCGTTTGGCGCGGCCCTGCAGCAGCACGTGTTCGTTGAGCAGCACCGTGAGACCGAGACGGCGCAACTCCGTGATCCACGCCGGTGCGCCCGCGTAGTACTCGTGGTTGCCGGTCACCACGAAGGTGCCGTGGCGCGCGCGCAGGTCGGCCAGAGGGGCGATGTGATCGCGCAGCTCGGGCACGCTGCCGTCGACCAGGTCGCCGGTGATCGCGATGACGTCGGCGCCGAGCCCGTTGACCGCCTCGACGATGCGCTGGATGTAGCCGCGCTTGATCGTGGGACCCACGTGGATGTCGCTCAGCTGCGCGATCGTGAAGCCGTTGAGTGCTGCCGGCAGTCCGCTGATCGGCACATCGACGTGCTTCACGCCCGCCGTGCGCCGCGCATTGGCGAAGCCGATGAGCGACGTGGCGGTCGCGATGCCGAACACGCCCGCGGCGCTCCACGGCAGCAGCGCGCGCCAGTCGACGACCGAGTGGCCGACCGCCGCAACGCCCACCGCGAGCAGCAGCGTGATGTCGCGCAGCGCTGTGAGCACGAACATCGACGAGAACCAGCCCATCGCGATCAGGCCGATCCACTGGAGCACGTCGGCCCGGGCGGCGTTGCGCGCGATGCGGCGCGAGACGAAGGGCAGCGGGATGGTGGCGGCGGACACCACCAGCGCGAGCAGCAGCAACGGCCACAGCGGCGCGAGCGGCGGAAAGGAATGCAGCGCTGGCACCAGGCGCAGCGCGATGTACACGTGCAGCAGCGCAGTCAGCACGCTCATGGAACGGATCGGCATCGGAACAATCGAGACGGGGCGGGCCCGGGGAACATCAGGTGCAAGGCGCGTGCCGTGCATTCAAGTCATGAAGTGGACCCGATGTTGCTACGGTTTCGATAGCTGTCGTCGCAGTACCCGCTAGCGGCAAAGGCCGATTGCGCATCGAATCGTGTCGACGCCGCGTTCGACCTGCGACGGTGCACCGGCCGGGCCTTCAGCGCGCCGCGGACGCCATGCCGGTGCCCGCCGGAAAGACGAAGGTCGCCTTGGCCGATTCGCCCGCCACCACGTGCAGCGGCTGCTTGAGCGTTTGCCCGCCGAATTGCGCCTCCACCTGGTAGTCGCCCGGCTCGAGCCGCGCCACCATGAACGGCCCGCCCGACACGACGTTGTCGAGTACCGCGGCGCCGCCGCTGTCACGCACCGTCACGCGCACGTCGGCCGCGAAATCGGCGCCCTTGCGGTCCTTCGTGGCGAACTCGAAGCTCGCGGCCCAGCGCGGCGCCACGGTCTCCATGAGCTCGGCTTCGTCCTTGCCGATGCCGCCGCTCATGTATTCGATGCCGTGCGTCACGCGGATCGGCGGGTTGACCACCGCATGCGCCGGCACGGCGCCGAGCAGCGTCGCGCTGCACAGAAGAAGAGAAGAGACAAGCCGTTGCATGGAAGCGTCCTTTCGGGAAAGTCTGGCGCCCACTGTGTGACGCACGACTTAAGCCAACCTGAACTGACGCCCGCGGAGGCTCAGAGCCAGCCGGCCTTGCGGAAGCGCCAGTACAGGAAGCCGCAGGTGCTTGCGATGAGCCCCAGCGCCATGAGGTAGCCGTAGCGCCACTTCAGCTCGGGCATCGCCTCGAAATTCATGCCCCAGATGCCGGCGAAGGCGGTGCACACCGCGAAGATCGAGGCCCAGGCCGCGAGCCGCTTCGTCACCTCGCCGTCGGAGATGGTCACCATCGACAGGTTCACGTGGATGGCGGTGCTGATCGTGTCGCGGATCGACTCGATCGAGCCGTTGATGCGCGTCAGGTGGTCCACCACGTCGCGAAAGTATTCCTGCGAGCCCGCGCAGATCTGCGGCACGCGCCCGCCATGGAGCTTGCCCGCGCCTTCGAGCAGCGGCGCCACCGCATGCTTGAGCACCGTGGCGCGCTGCTTGAGTTCGTACAGGTGCTTGATGCTCTCGCGCGCCGCGCCCTGCGCGAAGATCTGCTTCTCGATCGCTTCGAGTTCCACCTCGAGCGAATCGATCACCGGAAAGTAGCGGTCGACCACTGCATCCATCAGCGCATAGAGCACGAAGCCCGAACCGTTGCGCAGCAGATCGGGCTCACGCTCGCAGCGCTCGCGCACGCCGAGAAAGCCCGCCTTGCTGCGGCTGCGCACCGAGACCACGTAGTTGCGGCCGACGAACACATCGACCTCGCCGACGTTGAAGTCCTCGTCGGGCTTGCCCTTCGTGATCATCGGCTCCACCAGGTGCATCACCACGAAGAGCGAGTTGCCGTACTCCTCCACCTTGGGCCGCTGGTGGCCGTGGCTCGCGTCCTCGACCGCCAGTTCGTGCAGGCCGAACTCGTGTTGCAGCGCGACCAGTTCCTCGGGCTGCGGATCGCTCAGCGCCACCCATACGAAGCAATTGGGCCGCGCCATGTAGTCGCTGATGTCTTCCACGGCAATGTCTGCCAGCTTGGACCCGTCTTCATACGCAACGCAATTGATCAGCATCGTGGCTCCCGGTTTCGATGAGCCGCGATTGTCGGCGCGCGCCGGCCATGGCGCGGCGAAGCCTGGGCGTTATTCGCGCGTCGACAGCATCGCCGTCGTCTGCCCGCCGCTGCGGGGCGTCACCGCGGCCATGTCGAAGTTCGACGGCCACAGGAACACCGCGCGTGCCGGCTGGCCGATCAGTACGTTGATCGGCTGCGTGAGCGTGAGGCCACCGAGCGTGACGTCGACCTCGTAGCTGCCCGGCTCAAGGCGCGCCAGCATCATCGGGCCGGCCGAGGGCACGTCGAGCACCACGTCGCCGTTGTAGGGGTTGCGCACCTTCACGCGGGCGGCGGCGGGCAGGCTGTCGCGGCCCTTGTCGTTGACCGCGAACTCGAAGCTCGCGGCCCAGCGCGGCGCCACCATCTGCATGAACGCGGCCTCGGCCTTCGCAGCGCCTCCGCACATGTACTCGACACCTTGCGGCGCCATGTGAATCGTCGGCGGAATCAACGTCGTCTGCGCCGAGGCGAAAGTGCTGCAGAGGGCCATCGCCGAACAGGCGATCGAGGAGCGAATCCAGTTTGTGTTCACGTGAAATCCTTGCTGGCGAGGATTCTTGAGTGGCAAGGACCGCGCCAGGGAGAGCACAAACACCGAGACGCTATGGATTTGATAGCGATGCGCGCCACGTGGCCGGGCGCTGCAGCCCGAAAGCACTGCAAAACACAGACTGTTGCGGCTCGCGCCAGCGTCCGGCCCGGCGCTTCGCCCGCGCCTACAGCGGTGCACGCCGGCCCTTGGTATCAATGCGCCTGCACAAGAAAAGGAACATCGCCATGGCCAATGTGAAATCCACCTTCGACAACCTCAAGTCCGCTGATGCCCAGCGCCCCAACTTCCCCGGCGAGCACGTTGCTGTGCTTGCTGCCGGACTGCTGCTCCTCATGGCGGCTGGCCGCGGCCGATCGTTCCTGATGCGTACCCTGGTCGGCGCCGCCGGCACCGCGCTGCTTGGCCGCGCGGCCAGCGGCACGGGCGGGGTGGCAAAGCTGGCTTCCGTGTTCGGCAATCGCCGCATGCGCCGCTGAGCGCCATGTCGCAGGGGGTTTGGGAGACACTCGCGTCTCCATGCCGTCCGACCCACGCGATCCCCTGACCCAACGCCGCGAAGCCCTGACCACATGGGAGCGCGGCCTGCGGCCAACGCCCGAGCGGCGCTGGGTGCTGTGGGTGGCACTGGCGCTGCTGCTGGTCTCCGCCGCGTGGCGTGGCGCTGAATGGCTGTTGGTGCAGCAACGTGGCGTACAACCGGCCATTCCTGCCACCGCTGCTCGCTCGCCCAGCGTTCCGCCACCTGCCGACACCGGCGTGCTGCCCTCTTCCCCGGCCAAGCCTTCTCGGCCGTCGGAGAGCTATGGCGTCACCAAGTGCATCTCCGCTGCGGGCAAGGCCGAGTATTCGGATGGGCCTTGCCCGGCCGGGTCGCGCGCGACAACCGTGTGGGTGCAGCCGCATGTGAACCTTGCAGACGGCATGAGCGCCGCCGATCGCCAAGCGTCGACGCGGAGCAACAGTGTGGTGGCTGCGCAGGTGCAGCAGCACGAGCAGCGGGTGGCGCAGAACACGGGTGACATGCTGGGGGAGTGCGCGGCGCTGGACGCGCACATCAAGTGGGTTGATGCGATGGCGCGGCAGCCGCAGGGTGCGCCCATGCAAGACTGGTTGAGCAATGAGCGGAAGGTGGCGCGGGATCGGCAATTCCGGCTGCGGTGCCAGTAGCTGCGTCTTCGCAGAATGGCGCATTGCATTCATCCGCCGAATGCCGGCCCTGGCGTTCGGCGCACCACCGTCGCGAGATTTCATCGACCCCGGAAACAAAAACGCCACCCGAAGGTGGCGTTTTCAATGGCTCGCGAGCGCGACGCACTCAGACGTCGATATTCGCTGCCCGCAGCGCATTTTCTTCAATGAAATTCCGGCGCGGCTCCACTTCATCGCCCATCAGCATCGTGAACACGCGGTCGGCTTCGATGGCGTCGTCGATCTGCACGCGCAGGAGGCGGCGCACGGTCGGGTCCATCGTGGTTTCCCACAGCTGCTCGGGGTTCATTTCGCCCAGGCCCTTGTAGCGCTGGCGCGAGGTGGTGCGCTCGGCTTCGCTGATCAGCCACTTCATGGCGACGCGGAAGTCGGCGACCTTTTCTTCCTTGGCGCGCTCGCCTTCGCCGCGCTTGACCACGGCGCCCTCGGGGCTCAGCAGATCGCGGAAGGTGTTGGCGGCCAGGGCCAGCGCGGCGTAGTCGGCACCGTGCACGAAGTCCTGCGTGACGACGCTGCTCTTGATGTTGCCGTGGTGGCGGCGGCTGATGCGCAGCAGCGGCTTGTCGGTGCGCACGTCGAATTCGCTGGCCACTTCGGCGGGCACGCCGGTGGTGTTCAGTTCACGCAACTTGACCTGCAGCGCGACGGCCGAGGCCTCGGCGCTGGCCGGCGTGTCGAGGTCGAGCACCACGCCGTCGGCGATGGCGCGCAGCGCTTCGGCGTCCATGAAGTTGCGCAGCCGCGCGATGACGGCCTCGGCCACCTGGTGCTTGCGCGCGAGTTCCGACAAGGTGTCGCCGGCCAGCGTGATCGAGTTGGCGCCACCGGTTTCGATGCTCGCGTCTTTCAGGGCGACCTTGAGCAGGAACGCGTCGAGCGCGGGGCCGTCCTTCAGGTATTGCTCTTCCTTGCCGACCTTCACCTTGTAGAGCGGCGGCTGCGCGATGTAGATGTGGCCGCGCTCGACCAGCTCGGGCATCTGCCGGTAGAAGAAGGTGAGCAGCAGCGTGCGGATGTGGGCGCCGTCGACGTCGGCGTCGGTCATGATGATGATGCGGTGGTAGCGCAGCTTGGCGACGTTGAAGTCGTCCGCGCCGCCACCCGCGCTGGTCGAACCCGCGCGGCCGATGCCGGTGCCGAGCGCGGTGATCATCACGAGGATTTCGTTGCTGGTCAGCAGCTTTTCGTAGCGTGCCTTCTCCACGTTGAGGATCTTGCCGCGCAGCGGCAGGATGGCCTGGAACTTCCGGTCGCGGCCCTGCTTGGCGGAGCCGCCGGCGGAGTCACCCTCTACCAGGTAGACCTCGCACAGCGCCGGGTCCTTTTCCTGGCAGTCGGCCAGCTTGCCGGGCAGGCCCATGCCGTCGAGCACGCCCTTGCGGCGCGTCATTTCGCGGGCCTTGCGGGCGGCTTCGCGGGCGCGGGCGGCCTCGACGATCTTGCCGCAGATGATCTTGGCGTCGTTCGGGCGCTCCTGCAGGTAGTCGGTGAGCAGGCTGCCGACGATGTCTTCCACCGGCGCGCGCACTTCGCTGGACACCAGCTTGTCCTTGGTCTGGCTCGAGAACTTGGGCTCGGGCACCTTCACGCTCAGCACGCAGCACAGGCCTTCGCGCATGTCGTCGCCGGTGACTTCGACCTTGGCCTTCTTGGCCAGCTCGTTCTCGTCGATGTACTTGTTGATGACGCGCGTCATCGCGGCGCGCAGGCCCGTGAGGTGGGTGCCGCCGTCACGCTGCGGGATGTTGTTGGTGAAGCACAGCACCTGCTCGTTGTAGCCGCTGTTCCACTGCATCGCCACTTCGACGCCGATGTGCGTGCCGGGGATGCCGCCGTAGGTGTCGGCCGGCTGTTCGCCCGCTGCGTAGAACGAGTTCGGGTGCAGGACGGTCTTGCCCTTGTTGATGAACTCGACGAAGCCGCGCACGCCGCCGGCGCCCGAGAAGTCGTCTTCCTTGCCGGTGCGCTCGTCCTTCAGGCGGATGCGCACGCCGTTGTTCAGGAAGCTCAGCTCGCGCAGGCGCTTGGACAGGATCTCGTAGTGGAAATCGTTGTTCTCCTTGAAGATTTCCGTGTCGGGCAGGAAGTGAACCTCGGTGCCGCGCTTGTCGGTGTCGCCGATGATCTTCATCGGCGAGACCTCGAAGCCGTTCACGGTTTCGAGCAGGCGGTTCTGCACGAAGCCGCGGCTGAACTCGAGCTCGTGGATCTTGCCTTCGCGGCGCACGATCAGGCGCAGCTTCACGCTCAGCGCGTTCACGCAGGTCACGCCCACGCCGTGCAGGCCGCCCGAGACCTTGTAGCTGTTCTGGTTGAACTTGCCGCCGGCGTGCAGCTCGGTCAGCGCGATCTCGGCCGCCGAGCGCTTGGGCTCGTGCTTGTCGTCCATCTTCACGCCGGTCGGGATGCCGCGGCCGTTGTCGGTGACGGAGATCGAGTTGTCGGAATGGATGGTGACGACGATGTCGTCGCAGTGGCCCGCGAGCGCTTCGTCGATCGAGTTGTCGACCACTTCGAACACGAGGTGGTGCAAGCCGGTGCCGTCGGAGGTGTCGCCGATGTACATGCCCGGGCGCTTGCGCACCGCCTCCAGGCCTTCGAGGATCGTGATGGAGCCTTCGCCGTAGCTGGTGTCGGCCGCAATGGCCTCCGGCGCCACGACCTGAACTTCAGGTGTGTAGACCGGTTCGGTGTGCGGGACTTCCGGCTTGTTGTTTTCTTCGCTCATCAATCTTTTCCTCTCAGATTCGCATCGGCATCACGACGTACTTGAACGACGCGTTTTCCGGAATGGTCAGCAACGCCGAGCTGTTGGAGTCGGCCAGGTCCAGCTGGACCATGTCCTGGCCCATGTTGGCCAGCGCGTCGATCAGGTAGGTCACGTTGAAGCCGATCTCGATGGCGTCGCCGCCGTAGTCGATGTCGAGCTCGTCGACGGCCTCTTCCTGCTCGGCATTGTTCGACGCGATGCGCAACGTGCCGGGCTCGAGGTTCAGGCGCACGCCCTTGAACTTCTCGCTCGTCAGGATGGCAGTGCGCTGCAGGCTGGCCAGCAACGGCGCGCGGCCGAGCGTGACGGTGTTCTTGTGGTTCTTCGGGATCACGCGGTTGTAGTCGGGGAACTTGCCCTCGACCAGCTTGGTGACGAACTCCATGCCACCGAAGCTGAACTTCGCCTGGTTGTTGGCGAACTGCATCTCGATCGCGCCTTCGGCGTCGCTCAACAGGCGCTGCATCTCGAGCACGGTCTTGCGCGGCAGGATCACTTCCTGGCGCGGCACTTCGACGTCGAGCGTCGCGGATGCAAAGGCCAGCCGGTGGCCGTCGGTGGCGACCAGGCTCAGCTGCTTGCCTTCGGCCACGAACAGGATGCCGTTGAGGTAGTAGCGGATGTCGTGCACGGCCATCGCGAACGAGACCTGGCTCAGCAGGTCTTTGAGCGTCTTTTGCGGCACGCTGAACACGGGTCCGAAGTTGGCGGCTTCCTGCACCAGCGGGAAGTCTTCGGCCGGCAGCGATTGCAGCGTGAATCGGCTCTTGCCGCCCTTGAGCACCAGCTTGCTCGCGCTCGATTCGAGGCTCACGGTCTGGTCGGCCGGCATGGTGCGCAGGATGTCGATGAGCTTGCGCGCACCGATGGTCGTCGTGAAGTTGCCCTCGTCGCCGCCGAGCTCGGCCGTCGTGCGGATCTGGATTTCCAGGTCGCTCGTGGTGAGCTGCAGCTGCCCGCCGGTCTTGCGGATCAGCACATTGGCCAGGATCGGCAAGGTGTGGCGGCGCTCGACGATGCCGGCGACCGACTGCAGCGCGGCGAGGACTTTGTCTTGGGTGGCCTTCAGGACGATCATGTTTACCTCTTCCTATCTTTCTTGGATGCGTTGCCTTGCGTCGAAACGCTTCAGCCTTTTAAGGTCTGCTCGAGCACATGCAGCTGCTGGTTGAGCTCGGTGAGCTGCTGGCGCTCGCCCGAGATCTTGCGCACCGCGTGCAGCACCGTCGTGTGGTCGCGCCCGCCGAACAGCTCGCCGATCTCCGGCAGGCTCTTCTGGGTGAGCTCCTTGGCCAGGTACATCGCGATCTGGCGCGGCCGCGCGATGCTGGCCGGGCGCTTCTTGCTGTACATGTCGGCTACCTTGATCTTGTAGTAGTCGGCCACCGTCTTCTGGATATTTTCGACCGAGATCTGCCGATTCTGGATCGACAGCAGATCGCGCAGCGCCTCGCGCGCCAGGGCGATCGAGATCTCCTTCTGGTTGAAGCGCGAGTACGCCAGGATCTTGCGCAGCGCGCCTTCGAGCTCGCGCACGTTGGAGCGCACGTTCTTGGCCACGAAGAAGGCGACTTCCTCGGGCATCTCGGTGCCTTCGACGCGGGCCTTGTTGATCAGAATGGCCACGCGCATCTCGAGCTCGGGCGGCTCGATCGCGACCGTGAGGCCCGAGTCGAAGCGCGACACCAGCCGCTCGTGGATGTCGGCCAGGCCCTTGGGATAGGTGTCGCTGGTCATGACGATGTGCGACTTCTTGGCGAGCAGGGCCTCGAACGCGTTGAAGAATTCTTCCTGCGTACGGTCCTTGTTGGCGAAGAACTGGACATCGTCGATGAGCAGCAGATCGAGCGAGTGGTACCGCTCCTTGAACTCGTCGAAAGTCTTGCGCTGGTAGGCCTTGACCACATCCGAGACGAACTGCTCTGCGTGGATGTAGAGAACTTTGGAATCCGGCCGGTCGGCCAGCAGCCGGTTGCCCACCGCGTGCATCAGGTGGGTCTTGCCCAGGCCGACGCCGCCGTAGATGAAAAGCGGGTTGTACAGGTGGCCCGGCATGCCGGCCACGTGCATCGCCGCCGCACGTGCCATGCGGTTCGCCGTGCCCTCGACGAGCGTGTCGAAAGTCAGGCCGGAATTGAGGCGGTTCTTGAACGCGGCCGCGGCCAGATCTTCGCCCGGACCCGGGACGTCGCGCAGCACGTCGGTCTCGGACATGACGGCCATTGGCGCAGCACGGGCGGGCGCTTCCCGCTGAGCGAGCGCTAACTCGACGATGACGGGCTGGCCGTACATCTTCTCGGCCATGGCGGCGATCTTGCTGGCGTACTGGGCGCGGATCCAGTCGAGCTTGAAGCGGTTCGCGACGAACACGGTGATGCGCGACAGGTCGTCCGCGACGTGGGCCGTCAGCGGCTTGATCCAGGTATTGAATTGCTGTTCCGACAGCTCCTGCGCCAGCTGGTCGACACAGGCTTGCCAGAGGCTCTCACCGATGCCGTCAGACGACATGGGGGCTTGAAAATGTGGTGAGTCCCTCGGGCATCTCTCGTTCTTTGTATTGTGGATATTCTTGCCGCAAGGCAGCTGGGCATTCTAACTTGTCAAAGCCTTATCCACATGCCCGCCGACCGTCACAAAACCGTGATCGAACCACGTCAATATTGTCGCTCTGGCAAATGTTTGCGATAATCGCGGGTTTCCCTGAAAACCTCTTTGTGTGTTTCGGGGTAACGGCGTCAAGTGGACGCCGAGTCACCAACCTGCCGGCGCAATCGTTCATCGGCATGGTCCATCAGGAAAAGCATCATGAAACGCACTTACCAAGCATCCAAAGTCCGCCGCGCCCGTACCCACGGCTTCCTCGTTCGCATGAAGACCCGCGGTGGTCGCGCCGTGATCAACGCACGCCGCGCCAAGGGCCGCAAGCGCCTGGCCGTCTGACGCCAGACAGCGCGCCTTTGCCGGACATGCAGCGGCTCCAAACCCGCGCGCAATTCCAGGCCGTCCTTGCAGGTGCCACCGTGGCGCGCACCACTCACTTCGCCTTGCACCGCTGCCCGCTTGAAGCGCCAGCGGGTCAAGTCGCGTCCCTTTTCGACACGCCTGACGTGTGGCTCGGCGCCATGGTGCCCAAGCGCTGGGCACGCCGTGCCGTCACGCGCAACGCCATCAAGCGACAGATCTACGCCGTGACGGCAGCGCCCGAAACCTCCCTGCCGGCCGCCGCCCACGTGGTGCGCCTGCGCGCGACGTTCGATCGCAAGGAATTCGTGAGCGCCAGTTCCGACAAGCTCAAGGCGGCCGTCCGCGCCGAACTTCAGCAGTTGCTCACACGGGCAGCCGCGGGAGCGCGCACGTGATCCGGCGGCTTCTGATCGGCATCGTCAAGGCGTATCGCCTGCTGCTGAGCCCTTGGCTGGGCGCGTCGTGCCGCTTCACGCCCACCTGCTCGGCATATGCCATCGAGGCGCTCGAAGTGCACGGCGCAGGCGTGGGCAGCTACCTCACGCTCAAACGACTGGTTCGTTGCCAGCCTTACTGCGCTGGCGGCCACGACCCCGTCCCCCCGAAAGCACCGCGATCCGGCGACCAGCCTGGATCGCTCTTCGCTTTCCTTTCTTCCGACAAGAAGTCTTCGTCATGAACATGCTCGATATCCGCCGAACGGTCCTCTGGGTGATCTTCGGTTTCTCGCTGGTCCTGTTGTGGGACCAATGGCAAGTCTTCAACGGCAACAAAGCCACTTTCCTGCCTTCGGCGCATCCGCCCGTCGCCGCGCCTGCACCACAGGCCGGCACGTCGCCGGTGAGCGGCGCGCCGGTCGCGAACACGGCCACCGGCGCGGTGCCGACGCAGGGCGCACCGGTGGCCGCGAGCGAGAAGATCGCAGTGACCACGGACCTGTTCAAGGCGACCATCGACAGCCAGGGCGGGACGATGTCGCAGCTGCAGCTGCGCAAGTTCGATGACCAGACCAACAACGGTGGCCTGATCGAAACGGTCCGCAAGCTGTTCGGCTACCCGGTTCCGCCCAACGAGGTGAAGGACGTGACGCTGATGGAAGACAGCTCGCCGGCCACCCGCTATCTCGCGCAGACCGGTCTCCTCAACGCCGCCAACCCGAGCGAGCGCTTCCCCGACCAGTTCAGCCAGATGACCGCCAAGGGCGGCCCGCGCGAACTCGCCGACGGCCAGAACACCCTCGAAGTCGTGTTCGAGTCGCAGCCGGTCAATGGCATCAAGTACGTCAAGACCTATGTGTTCACGCGCGGCGACTATTCGATCCGCGTGAAGCACGATGTGGTGAACGTCGGCGACCAGCCGCGAGAACCGCAGCTCTATCTCCAGCTGCTGCGCCACGGCACGGTCGCGGCCGGCACGATGTTCGGCACCAACACCTTCGCAGGCCCGGCGGCCTACACGATCGAGAAGAAGTTCCACAAGATCGACTTCAAGGACATCGCCAAGGGCAAGGCCGAAGTGCCGCCGCCCGCCGACAACGGCTGGATCGCGATGGTCCAGCACTACTTCGTGTCGGCCTGGCTGTTGCAGGGCGACCAGAGCTCCGGCCTCAAGCGCGAGTTCCGCGTGCGCGACCTGGGCGACAACCTGTTCACCATCGCGATGGTGGCCAATCTGCCGAAGATCGCTCCGGGCGCCACCCAGACCGTGAACACCACGCTGTTCGCCGGCCCCGAAGAAGAGAAGAAGCTCGAGGCGCTCGCGCCGGGCCTCGACCTGGTCAAGGACTACGGCATCTTCGCGATCATCTCCAAGCCACTGTATTGGCTGCTCAACCAGCTGCACAACCTCCTGGGCAACTGGGGCTGGTCCATCGTCGCGCTGGTGGTGTTGCTCAAGGCGGCCTTCTACTGGCTCAATGCCAAGGCCTACGCGAGCATGGCCAAGATGAAGGGCATCAGTCCGCGCATCACCGAGATGCGCGAGCGCCTCAAGGACAAGCCGCAGGAGATGCAGCAGGAAATGATGCGGATCTACAAGGAAGAAAAGGTCAACCCGATGGGTGGCTGCTTCCCGATCGTGATCCAGATTCCGGTCTTCATTGCGCTCTACTGGGTGCTGCTGTCGTCGGTCGAGATGCGCCACGCGCCGTGGATCGGCTGGATCCATGACCTGTCGGCACCGGACCCGTGGTTCATCCTGCCGGTCGTCATGACCGCGACGTCGCTGTTCCAGACCTGGCTGAACCCGACGCCGCCCGATCCGATGCAGGCCAAGCTGATGTGGATCATGCCGCTCGCTTTCAGCGTGATGTTCATCTTCTTCCCGGCCGGTCTGGTGCTGTACTGGATCACGAACAACACGCTGTCGATCGCGCAGCAGTGGTTCATCAACAAGCGCCTGGGTGTCCTGGGCAAGTAGCTCCGAACCACACCGACACCTGCCGAGGGCCGCGAAAGCGGCCCTTTTCTTTTCTCCGCCGGAAGCTGAAAGAATCGCCGCATGCTCGCCCGAACTTCCGATCCCATCGTCGCCATCGCCACTGCACCCGGTCGCGGTGCAGTCGGCATCGTGCGGGTGTCCGGCGCGCGGCTCGCGCCGCTGGTCGATGCGCTCTGCGGGCGCGCCCTGAAGCCCCGCGAAGCGACGTACCTGCCCTTTCGCGATGCGGCGGGCGAGCCGGTCGATCACGGGCTGGCCATCCACTTCCCGTCACCGAACTCGTTTACCGGTGAAGACGTGCTCGAGCTGCAGGCGCACGGCGGTTCGGTCGTGTTGCAACTGCTGGTGGCGCGCTGCCTCGAGGCCGCGGCGGAAGTCGACGCGTCGACCGGTCGCGCGCGCCTGCCCGGGCTGCGCGTGGCCGAGCCCGGCGAGTTCAGCCAGCGCGCGTTCCTCAACGGCAAGATCGATCTGGCGCAGGCCGAGGCGATCGCCGACCTGATCGACGCGAGCACCGAGGCCGCGGCCCGCAGTGCCGGCCGGTCGCTGTCGGGCGCGTTCTCGCGTGAGATCCACACGTTGCGCGACGCGCTGATCCAGCTGCGCATGCTGGTCGAGGCCACGCTCGATTTCCCGGAAGAAGAAATCGACTTCCTGCAGAAGGCCGATGCGACGGGCCAGCTGGCCTCCTTGCAGCGCCAACTGAACGCGGTGCAGCAACGCGCGCGCCAGGGCGCCCTGCTGCGCGAGGGCATCAAGGTCGTGATCGCCGGCCAACCCAATGCCGGCAAGAGTTCGCTGCTCAACGCGCTGGCCGGTGCCGAGCTCGCCATCGTCAGCGCGGTGGCCGGCACCACGCGCGACGTGGTGTCACAGACCATCCAGATCCACGGCGTGCCGCTGCACGTGGCCGATACCGCGGGCCTGCGCGAGAGCGCCGACGAGGTCGAGCAGATCGGCGTCGCCCGCGCGTGGGACCAGATCGGGAGTGCGGATGCGGTGCTGTTCCTGCACGACATGACGCGGGCCGACCTTGCCGACTACATTGCGGCCGATGCCGCCATCCTGCAGGGTCTGCGCGACACGCTGCCGCCGGGCGTCCCGGTGCTGGACATCTGGAACAAGCAGGATGCCGTCCCCGAATCCCCGTCCCGCACCGGCATCGTGCTGTCCGCGAAGACCGGCGCCGGCATCGAAGCACTGCGCGACGGTCTGCTCGCGGTAGCCGGTTGGCAGGCGGTTCCGGAAGGCATCTACCTGGCGCGTGCGCGCCATGTGCAGGCCCTGGGGCGGGTCGGCGAGCACCTCGGCCTGGCGGCGCTGCACCTGTCGGCGCGTGCGCAATCGCTTGACCTGCTGGCCGAGGAACTGCGGCTCGCGCAGAACGCGCTGAATGAAATCACCGGGGAGTTCGGGTCGGACGACCTTTTGGGTGTGATTTTTTCCCGCTTTTGCATCGGAAAGTGATACAAAACAACTCATTTTTGTGACATTTATCGACGCGATTTGGGGTTGCCGCCATACTCCGGGATCGCAGCAGGGGCCCAAAAGATGTCTTCACAGATCCAGGAGTTGTGTCGCGCGATCGCGCAGAACACGAGTTACGACGCTTTCGCGCCCCAGTTCACGCCGGCGCAGTGGGAGTTGCTGGTCGGCTATCTGCAGCCGATGGATCTGCCGCCCGGCCAGGTGCTCATCGATCAGGGTGCCCACGACCGCACGGTGTTTTTCATCGAGAGCGGCACCCTGAGCGTCCATCTCATCGGAGACCAGGGGCAGATGCAGCTCGCCATCCTCAACCAGGGTTCTGTCGTCGGCGAAGGCTCGTTTTTTTCCCGGTTGCCGCGCTCTGCCAACGTGGTGGCCACCGGCCCGGCACGCGTCTGGCGCATGACCCCGATCCGGTTCGCGGAAATGACCAATCGGCAGCCCAACCTGGCGCTCGAACTGGTGATGGCGCTCGGTGCCGTCATCTCGAAGCGCATGGTCAACAGGCCCAAACGGGTGGCGGTGACTTGAACTTTCGGGGGCTCGCAGCGCGCGGGCCTCCGACTTAGAACATCGGGAGTGCCGTTGCAGCGTGCCGCCCCTGAAGCGTTCGATACGTTTAACATCGTTACAAATCGTTCGGAAGGTCAGAGATGACTGTGCTATGTCCTGCTTGCAGCACGGAAAACCGTGAAGGTGCGCGGTTCTGCAAAGGGTGCGGCGGCAAACTCGCCGGCGCTCTTACGTCGCCCGCCGTGCAGGACGACTGGGCCACCACCGCGCCTGCACCGCTGCGCGAGGCCTCCACGTCTCCGGGCTTGTTCGATCCCAGCGTGTCGGCGTCGGGCGCGGGCGAAAAGACGGTGATCGGCGCGGCCGGTGGGCGGGCCCCGCAGCCACTGCCGCGGCGGCCCGAGCTGCCCGCTGCTCCGCATCGGGCCCCACCTCAAGCGCGTGCGTCGATCGGACCGACTGCGCCCACGCCGCGTAAGCCCGTCGCAGCGAATGGCTCGTGGCTGGGCATGGCCGGCCTCGTGGCCGCGCTGATCGTTGCGGCCGGCGGAGGGTGGTATGTGTACACCGGGCGCACCGGTGCGACGGGTGCCGTGGTCGCTCCCATCGCCGCGTTCCATTCCACGCCGATGGCCCTCCCTGCGCCGGCCACGGCGACGGTGCTTGCGCCGCCAGCGCTCGTACCGGCGACCGAGACCATCGCGGCGGCGCCGCTGCCGACGCCACCGGCCGCCGAGCCTGCGCCGAAGGTTGTGCCACCGGCTGCGCGGCCCGCAGCCCCGCCCGCGGCTGCGGCTGCGAAGCCGCGAAAGGTCGCCCCGCCGCCGGTCGTGCCAGTTGCCGTCGCACCGGCGCCACCAGTGGTGCCCGCACCCGCACCCGCACCCGAACCTGCTCCGCCGGTCGCCCCGCAGGCTGGGTGCGCCGGTCGCAATTTCATTGCCATGGCGCAATGCATGGCCGCGCAGTGCCTGAAGTCCGAGTTCATGGCGCACCCGCAATGCGAAGCGGTCCGGCAACAGCAGCGTCGCGAAGACGAACGTCGCAACCTCTACTGACGACAGCAAGAGGCAGCAACGACCGTGTGGTGCGCAGCGTGTTCCAGACAGACCGATGGCGGCGCCCCGTACTGCGATCAGTGCGGTGCCGCGCTGTGCGCTTCGCCGTCGCAGCTCGCGCTGCTCGAGCGCGAAGAGCCGTCAAGCAGCCGGTCGCGGCGCATCGTCACTGCGAGCGTGGCGTCGGTTTTCCTCGTCATCACCGCCGGGTTGCTCTGGTCGCCACCCAAACCGTCCGCAACCCCAGACGTGCTGCAGGCGGCGATGCACCATGCGATGGCGAGCGGCGATGTTCCCGGCCGTGATCCGGTGTGCGTGGCGAACGGCCTGGCCTACGACCAGGAACCGGTCAACGTGGAGGCCGACAACGCGGCCACGATTTCCTGGATGAATGTGCTGGTCGAAGCCGGGCTTTACCAGACGGCCGAGAACAGCATGTCGGGCGGCCTCATGCCGCAACCCCTCCTCGTGTACAGGCCCCTGCCGCTGCTCGCCCAGTGGGGCGGCGCGCGGCGCCTGTGCATCGCCAAGGGCGTGAAGCTGGCCGATGTGGGCAACGTCGGCCGCGTCGACGACATGCGCCTGCGCGGCAAGCGTTACACCGGCGTGCCGGCCGACGTGCGCTGGGTGCTCGACGAGCCGGCACCCTGGCTCGCGAGCCCGGCTGTGGCCGAAGCGCTGGTGCGCGAGCTGCCATCCTGGCGCAGCGCGCGCTGGCAGGCTGACGACGATGGCGGCTGGCGGCTGACGCAGCGCAAGAACTTCGTCCACATCGGCGAGTTCTGGGTGTCCGGCGATGTCGCCGACAGAGCGCCGTCGCGCGCGTTCCAGTCCCCGATGTAGCGGCCCGGCTTTGGCCGGAGATCACGGCGAGTGCGTCAGCCTTTTTGCAGTTTGTCGATCGCGAAGGCCAGCGCGGCGGGCTTGCCGGACAGCACCAGCGTGTCGCCATCGGCCAGCACCAAGTCGTCGGCCGGTGCACTCGCCTTCCCGTCCTGATGCCGAAGGCTCGCCACGCGCACGCCCAGCGCATGCAGGGCGAGTCGCGCCAGGGGCTGGCCGACCGCACGCGCGCCCGGCGTCAGCGTGAAGGAGTTGAGGCGCTCGTGGTCGATCTCGTCGGCGTTGTCGTCGTCGGCGCCGTGGAAGTAGCCGCGCAGCAGGTTGTAGCGTGCGTCGCGCTGGTCCTGCACCACGCGGATCACGCGCCGCATCGGCACGCCGACCAGCGCCAGCGCGTGGCTGGCGAGCATCAGCGAACCCTCGATGGCCTCGGGCACCACCTCGGTCGCGCCGGCGGCCTGAAGTTTTTCGAGGTCGTGGTCGTCCTGCGTGCGCACGATCACCGGCACGTGCGCCGCATGGGCGCGGGTGTTGGCCAGCACCTTCATCGCGCCCGGCACGTCGAGGTAAGTGACGACGACGGCGCTGGCGCGGGCCAGGCCGGCGGCCATCAGGGCCTGCAGCCGCGCCGCATCGCCGAACACCACCGAGTCGCCGGCGGCGGCGGCCTGGC
Source organism: Variovorax sp. (assembly GCA_041424275.1). Classification (GTDB taxonomy): domain Bacteria; phylum Pseudomonadota; class Gammaproteobacteria; order Burkholderiales; family Burkholderiaceae_C; genus Variovorax. The sequence continues at coordinate 73 of JBGMOF010000036.1, read as the reverse complement.
GCACGCGGTCGGGGTCGAGGTCGAGCGCCATGTAGGGAATGCCTTCGCGCTCGAGGATGCGCGCCAGGTTCTG
>JBGMOF010000035.1:0-47419 GCA_041424275.1 Variovorax sp. | reverse complement strand
GAAGGCTTGTCGGGGTGTAGCGCAGCCTGGTAGCGCATCTGGTTTGGGACCAGAGGGTCGAAGGTTCGAATCCTTTCGCCCCGACCAAGAATCTTCTTTATTGCTTTCCTTCTTTGCTTTCTGTTCCGCCTGGAATCTGCCCGTAGCTCAGTTGGATAGAGCACCTGCCTTCTAAGCAGGTTGTCGGGGGTTCGATCCCCTCCGGACAGGCCATATCAAGAAATCATGATGTGCCATGTAGCGTTAGATTCCTCAGGCAAATCAACAACTTAACTAAGTTTTGGCGCCATGTTGCGTCATGTAGGGGCGTTGCTGTGCGCAGAACTTAGGGGTACAAACCGGGGAACAAATCAAGTTCACCCCTGTTTGCAAAGCTCTGTTCCCCTATGTTGACCGATGCAACCTGCAAGAGCGCCAGCTGTCCCGACGACAAGCCACGCGCCCGCTTCACCGACGCTGGCGGGCTCTATCTCGAGGTTTCGCCGAACGGCTCCAAACGCTGGTTTTGGAAGTACTACTTCGACGGCAAGGAAAAGCGGCTGGCGCTTGGCAGCTATCCGGAGATCGGCCTCAAATCTGTCCGCGTCAACAGGGACGACGCGCGCAAGATTCAGCAGCAAGGAATCGACCCTGCCCAGCAGCGGCAGCTCGACAAGCTATTGAACAAGGTCGACGCAGAGGCCGGCTTTGAAGCCGTAGCCCTGGAGTACCACCGGGTCAAGAAAGCTTCATGGAGCCCACGGTATGCCGATCGCTGGCTGTCGATCATGCAGAAGGATGCCTTCCCGTGGCTGGGTACGCTGCCCCTTCCGAAGATCACTGCTCCCCTACTCCTCCAGGTTCTGCGTCGGGTTGAATCCCGCGGCGCACATGAGACAGCTCACACGCTTCGCCAATGGGCCGGCCAGGTCTTCCGCCACGGTGTGGCCACGGGCCGCTGTGAACGCAACCCCGCACCGGACCTGAGCGAGGCACTGATCCCCATAAACGTGAAACACATGGCCGCAGTGCTGGAGCCAGTGAAAGCCGGGGAACTCATGCGTGCGATCGCTGCATACACCGGACAGCCGACTACTCGCGCGGCGTTGCAGCTCTCTGCCCTGCTCTTTCAACGCCCCGGAAACATCCGGCAAATGCGTTGGGAAGACGTCGACCTTAATGAGAAGCTGTGGAAGATCCCGGCCGCGGACATGAAACGTACAAAGCACGGAAAAATCAACGGTCGGCCGCACGTTGTCCCACTTGCCCCGCAGGCTGTGCTGATCCTGCGCGATCTCAAACCGCTGACCGGCCACGGCGAGTATGTCTTCCCGAGCCTGCTGACCGGCGAACGCCCGATGAGCGACAACACAATCAGAACCGCGCTGCGCCGGATGGGCTACACGAATGACGACATGACGGCGCACGGCTTTCGAGCGATGGCCCGCACGATCATGGTCGAGCAACTGGGAATTCAGCCGGACGTCATCGAAGCGCAGTTGGCCCACGCGAAGAGCAGCCCTTTGGGAGCCGCCTACGACCGCGCAGAGTTCATTGAGCAGCGCCGCAGGATGATGACCGCCTGGGCGGGGTATCTGGACAAGTTACGCGACGGGGCGAAAGTTCTGCCGATGAAAAAGACAGCATGAACGCCGCGACCCAGGGCGAGCTCGGCAAATTTGCAGAGCTGATCTGAGGCAAATCAAGGCGCCGGCCTAGGGTGGTGGAACACCCAAGGCTGGCTGATCACCAATGTGCAACTCTATGAAAGCGCGCACTTCAATGACTACTGAGCATCCTACTCAATCGACGCCGGCAGCGGCGTCTCCGAAGCCATCTCCTATTCGAGTGCTTCGATCGTTCGACCTGGACGACCTCAACCTGATCGACATCAAGCTCGCTCAACTCACGTCCCTGCTCTCCTCTTTCTACGGAGAGGGCGCGGATAACTTCAGTGCCATGAGCGAAAACATGCGGGACAACCTGCTGTGGCTCGCCTTCGACTTGGCGCAGGACGTGAAGGAAAAGTTTGCCGACTCGACGGCGGTGCAATCGTGAGCCGCGTTCTGTCGGCTGAACGACACGAGCTTGCTCGCGATGCCAGCTACGAATTGGGATTGCTCGCAGACCTGCTGCGCAAGCAGGTCGAGCGCAACAACAGCGGTGGGGAACTGGAGCCGGTCGCGCGCGGCATCCTGTCTCGGATCTTGGTGCTGAACGACGTCGTTTTCGAGTCGGTCATCCAGGACCTCGACGATGCGGAGCCGGTCGGCGAACTGCAGGCAAAACTCGGCGTAAAGGTGTAGGCATGAACAAGAACACAGAAAGCATCGGCGTCATCACCCGGGACGCGGCCGGCAACTACTACTGCGACGGAGTGGCTTGTATCTGTTCGCTTGGCGCGCACGAGGGCATAGCTCGCGCCATGGCAGCGGGGAATGTGCTCAGGCGACTAAGCGAAGCGGACAGAGCACAGTTCGTCGCGAGATTCGATGACGATGAGGCCGCGGCATTTGAGTGGGGGCGAGAACAGATTCGCCTGCGGGGCGCCTGAACACACAATCATTTCGCCGCGCATAGGCTGATCCCCGAAAACCCGTTTACCTGGCGGGCTGGCGCGGCACCTTTCTACAGGTGCGTGAGGTACGCATGAGAACACCGAGGGACGTTTTTTCCTACGCAGAAACGCTGCAGCAGATCCGGCAGCTTCAAAAGGAGCGTGACGAAAAAAAAGGTGATCTGGAGGTTCCAGACTTAACGCCTGAACATCAGAAGGAATATGAGCTTGTTCGAGCCGGCAAGCTCAATCCCCTCGATGTTGGCGTTGAGGTGCGGATGGCATTCACCATCTTCTCGATGATCGAGCAGCGCAAACATCCTTTGTATTTTTCCCATCTTCCTGCCTATCTTGAGCAAGAAACGTGGTCGCCAAAAGAGGGGGTTTTGATACTCGCTGGCATCGATCCTGAAGCCGCAATTTTGGATTGGACCTATGAAAACTTCATGGGCGCGCAAGTTGATTCTCCAAGCATCCGCCACGCAAATTGGTTTTCGTCACCTTCAGATCTGTATGACTATCCTGTCGCTTCTGACTTTGAATACTCTTCCCGCGAGATCAAAGGTCTTATAAAAAAAGCTGAAGAAGGTAGCACGGCAGCCGAGCGCTTGGAACTACTCCATCGATTGGAGGAGGTCGAGAAATGGGAGAACGACGAGACATCGATGTTCAAGCGCGCGATGCTGTCCGCAAGAGCTCGTATGGTTGGCATCCTGAAAAAGCGTTGGGACAGCGGCGACCATGATTCTGGGCAGCGTCGGGCGCCGAGCTTCTTCGTGCGTTGGGCTGAGACGAGAGGTTTTGAGATTGAGTGGGCTGCGTGGGCGCGCGAGCACGATTACTTGGACCAGGAACCACCAGTAACCGCTGCGCCCTTTTTTGATGCTGACGCTGAAGACTACCCAAGACTGCTGCACATCGGAGTGCGCGCTTGGGAACACGCACGGCAGACCTCTGGAGGGACCGCAAAGCAACGCATTGCGAGCTTTTTAGCAGACCGCTACCCGGATCTTTCCGGCAGCGAGCGCGACGCAATCTCGATGATCGGCAACTGGCAAAAAGCTGGCGGACGACCGCGAACAGGGGGATGAGTTCTGGGCCTAAACGGAGTAACCGTTAGGTCTGTTTTCGGGAAGCGAAGGAAACGAGAGTGCACCCATGTTCCATTCATGAGGTGCCAAGTGCATACCGCCCCTGTCCAACCCCGCCAACCGCTTCAAAGCCTGCACGCCGTCCAAATCGCTGACGCGCTGCTGAAGATTCAGACCGTGATCGCTGTCACGGGCCTTTCCGAATCTTCGATTCGCCGCAAGATGGGCGAAGGCAAATTTCCCCAAGCAATCAAAGACGGCGCCCGCTGCACTCGTTGGCGCGCCGGCGACGTGACCAACTGGCTGCGCGCAAAGGTCAGCCAGTGAGCGGCCCACAAAAGCAAACGCCGGGGTGGAGCCCGGCGAATGCCACTACCAATGTAGACAGCACCGCGATTGTGGATCGCAGCGTGGCAGACGACAAGACCATTGCGACGCTGCGCGCGCGGTTCGCTCTCCGGGGTCATGTGCTGACCGTCAGCCGCAACGTCGACGGCCGAGTGAACTACACCATCACTAAGTGGGGCCAAGCCCGCACCTTCTCGCACCAGCATGACTTGGTGGCGTTCCTCGCGCAGATTGGCGGCTCAGCATGAGCGCCCGCAAGCAGCGTCCCACACGCGGAACCGCCGTCACCTCTGAAATGTCCATGCGCGACAAAGCTGCCGCGCTTGGCGTGTCAACTGCTGAGCTGCATCGCTGGATCTCGTTATCTGAGCTTCCCGAGGGCGAGTTTGAGCGCAGGCTTGCCGAAGCACGCTCGACCGGCGCAGTCAAGACGTCGACGATCCTGACGATGACCGCACCCGTCCCCGCGCGGGGACGGGTCGAGCGCGCACAGGCGATCGTGAAGTCCATGAACGACGACGAACGCCGCCAGTTCGTGCTCTTGATCGGCGGTGCTCAATGATTGCCTGGACTGACTACCCAGTTGGCGACCACCGTGCCGCCTGCCCTGCCTGCGCCCGCAAGCCAAACGACAAGACGATGGGCTTGACGATCGCCGCCGAAGACCACGGTGTTGCTCACTGCTTCCGCTGCGGCTACGTCGAAACCCGTCAGCACGAACGCGAGCCCACCGCAGCCGAACGCAAAGCGTTCTCCCGTCGCATGGACGCACTGCGCCGTCAGCACGACGCCGAGGTGCGTGAGCGCCAAGCACAAGCTGCAGCCGCCGCCGTTCTTCGGTGGGCCGCAGCTCTTCCAGCCGACCACCCTTATCTCGCCGCAAAGGGTGTTCGTGGTCATGGCGTTCGCGTTGAAGCCGGCCACACACTGCTGATTCCCATGCGCGACACCGCGGGGCGTCTGCACAGCCTCCAGGCAATTGCCCCAGACGGCTCCAAACGGTTCATGCCAAGCGGCCGCGTCAAAGGCTGCTATCACCCGATCGGTACGCCGGCGGGGCGCCTTGTGATCTGCGAGGGCTACGCCACCGGCGCCACAATTCACGAAGACAGCGGAGACGCCGTGGCAGTGGCTTTCAACTCCGGCAACCTGCTGCCGGTCGCACGAGCCCTGCGCACCAAGTTCCCATGCATGACGCTGGTTCTCGCTGCGGACGACGACCACATGACCGAAGGCAATCCGGGCGTAGCCGCAGCGACTGAAGCGGCAAAGGTCGTGGGCGGGCTGCTTGCCTTGCCCGACTTCACGGGCCTGCCTCGCGGCCCCAAGGACACCGACTTCAACGACCTGCACCGCCTGGCCCGCATCGCCGAGGTCGCACGATGAGCGCGGTCATGGTCGACCCCGTGACATTGGCAATCAACGCAGCGCAGCCCGTCCCGGACGGCTGGCCGCCTTTGCAAGAGATTCCCGACGACGAGCCCACCAACCCCAGCGGGTTCCCGTTCGAGGCGATGGGTCCGATCTTGGGGGCGGCGGCTCGCGCGATCGCGGAGGACGTACAAGCGCCGGACAGCCTTGCCGGTGGGAGCGTCCTGGCTGCAGCCGGATTAGCCAGTTCGCCATTAGCCAGCGTGGTACTTCCCCACGGCCAGCGTTCGCCACTCAGCGTGTTCGTGGTGACGGGCGCCGGATCGGGTGACCGCAAAAGCGCCGTCGACGGCGTTGCGTGCTTTGAGATTGAAGAGACGCGCAAGCAGCAAGCGCGTGACTATGCGAAGCAGATTGAGGACTACGAAGCCGACATGGCAGCGCGTAAGGGATCCAAAGAGCCGGAGCCGCCAAAGCCCGCGCCGAAGAGCATCACCACCGGCAACGCGACGATCGAGGGCATCTGCAAGCTGCTCAAGTACCAGTCGAGCATTGGCGTGTTCAGTGCCGAAGGGGGCGAGATGCTCGGCGGGCACTCTATGCGCGATGAGCGCCGCTCTTCCGGGCTGGCGTTTTATCTCAAAGGGTGGTCTGCCGAGTCGTTGGACTCGCTCCGTGGTGGCGAAGGCCTGACCGTGCTGCTGGGCCGTCGCATCTCCATGCACATCCTGGTGCAACCAGTGCTGCTGCGCCAGTTGTTGTGCGACCCCTTGGCGCAAGGCCAGGGACTGCTGGCGCGCTGCCTGATCGCAGAGCCGTACAGCCTCGCGGGGCATCGCCCGTACCGCCAGGTCAACCCAAACGAAAACCCTGCCGTGGTGACCTACAACGCAAGCATCCGGCGCTTGCTCGAGACGCCCCCGACGCACTGGCCGGAAGGCGACGGGTATGAACTAAAGCCCCGTGACCTCCACCTCACGAACGAAGCCCGTGAGCTCTGGATCGCGTTCTACGACGAGATCGAAATCATGCAAGCCAGCGGCAATGACCTCGAGGGAGCCCGCCCGTTCGCATCAAAGGCGGCAGAGCACGCCGCACGCATCGCCGGGATCATGACGGTCATCGAAGATCCTGCAGCGCACGTCATCAAGGCCGAGGCGATGGATGGTGCCATTCAGGTGACGGCGTTCTATCTGAACGAGCACCTGCGCTTGACCGGCTCCGGTCGGCAGGAACGTCAGAACGGCACTCTGCGCGAACTGTTGGGATGGCTGCAACGCGCCGGCCCAACAGTGCCCAAGAAAGACGTTCTCCAGAAGTCGCCGCGGCGCCTGCGCGATCTCAAGGCGGCAGGGCTGAAACCACTGCTCGATGGGTTGGTGGCCCGCGGGTACATCCGAGAAGTGTTTGGCGAATGGGAGGTGCGCGATGTTTAAGTTGGACATGGACGCGCTTCGCAAAAGCGCCGGCCTGCCGTGGCTAATGGCTAATTTGGCTAATCCGGCTAACGACGAAGGAGCAGCCCTTACGGAGCCCCTCGCGGCCCCTGAAATTAGCCAGATCCCCCCCGAATTAGCCACGTTAGCCGGAATAGCCATTAGCCAGCAAGTTAGCCACGAGTCGGCGGCGCTGCTGACGGCCCGGCTAATTGCAGCAGCTATGCGTCGCTGCGATCAGTTCAACGATGGCAAGGAAGCGCGCGAGGAGATGCGGGCCGAATGCCTCGCGTTGCCCCCGCACCTGCAGGCCGACTTGCTCGAGCACTTCCAGGGAAAGCGGCCTGACTGGACAAAGGGGACCGCACCATGAGCGACATCAACATTGGCTTCGCGTTCATGCAGTACATGCTCGACCCCAGCCCTGCCACTGTCGACGCCGTGGTCTTGGCGCTTGAAGCCCGCCCCGATCTGCCGATCAGCGCAGAGCAAACCCGCAAAGCCCTGACCGCGGGGATCGATGACATGAAGGCGGCGAAAGCGGGCACGTCCACCGCGCACACCAGTGCGTTGATGCAGCGTTTGCTGGGGGGCGCGAGATGAAAAGCGAAGCCCGTCGCCTCGCGCGCGTGCGCGTACATCTCCGATCCGCCCCGATTCACACCTTTTCAGTTGCCCAGGGGGATCGATGAAAGGCCGCATTCCAGGCTGGGATCGCGTCATCGAGCACGCCCAGTTCCACACCCACGAGTTCATCGGCGGCAAGGCGCACGAGCGTGTCCGCTATGGCGTCGATCATCCCAATGGGAACGATCACTGCCGGGACTGCGGGGTCGAGTTCGGCCAGTACCACGTCGCCACCTGTGCTGTTGAGCTGTGCGCCGCGTGCAAGACCGGCCAGGCCATAGGCTGCAGTTGCTGGGAAGCCGCGGAGGTGCCTGTGCAATGACCGAGCCAAAGCTTGCATGGCAGCCCGATTTCAGCTGCAACAGTCACCGCCAGGAGCAGCTCGCTATTCAGTTCTGCCTTGAGATCGCCGGGCCACGCGGACAAAAGGGATTGCCTCCCGACCCCGTCCGGCTACTCGAAATGGCGCAAGCCTTGTACCTCGCCGAGCTTGAAGACGTCTGGCGGACTGACTTTCTGCCGCCGATCGACGGCTACGAACTGGCCGTTGAAGTGCTGCATCACATCGACCGCATGTACCCCGACATGTGGAAGCCGGTAGCGAAGCAAGCGCGCCTGAGCATCAGGAACGTCATCGTGAGTGAAGTCGTGCGTCGACAAACACCGAAGGGAGCCGCATGACGCTCAAGACCCTTAAGCCTCAGCTCGCGATGCTGAACACCAGCCGCCTTTCGAAGGTAGTGGCGACCGACTCATGGCGGGGTGCAAAGACGAGTACCGAGCGGGGCTACGGCTACCGCTGGCAAAAAGCCCGCATCGGGCACCTGCGGCACCACCCGCTCTGCGTCATGTGCGAAGCCGAGGGTCGCGTCGAGCTCGCCACGGTGGTCGACCACAAGATCCCCCACCGCGGCGACCAGGAGTTGTTCTGGAATCGATCCAACTGGCAAAGCCTTTGCGCCACTCATCACTCGAGCGACAAGCAGCGTGAAGAGGGGTCAGGCCCGCACCTTGGGAGCACCAGGCTGGATCGGGGGGCGGCATGACGGGTACGCGGGTAGGAAGTTGCAGCCCTTCCAGCTGTGAGCGACTGGTTCGGTCTTCTTCATCGCAAACACACAACTTCTCGTGCGCGCGCGCGAGGCAAGCGCCATGACGCCGGGCGACCTGGCCAGCACGATCCGGCAGATGCAGGCGGCGCTGAGCGAACTGTTGGACTTTGCCGAGAAGCTCGACGGTGAGAGCGGCAAGACAAGGCAACCCCTCCACTGCAAATACAGCCTCGCAGACAAAGCGCGATGGCGTCACATGGCCGCGCAGCCGGACCTGCTTCGTCTCGCTTCCGATCGCAGCCGCGCGAAGGCGATTGCGTACCGGGAGCAGCTTCCGACGTCTGCGATAGAGACCATCCGAAAAGCGATCTGAAGATTTTGGGTAAGCCGGCCTCTTACCCAATTCACCCAAGGCAAAGTCATTCCATTGTTTTGAACAGGAACCCGACCATGTCGAAGCCTCTCGAGGATCTGGAGAAGAAAGTCGCAGCGCAGCAGGCCGCGATCGAAGCTGCGCACCAGCACATGAAAGCAGCCGCCGATGACCTGCTCGGCTTCATGTCGCTGCTTCGTATCAAGTTCGGTCTGCCCCTGAGCGACTTTTCGAAGAAGAAATACGGCACTGCTGCCTCCAAAACCCCGACCGGAACAGCGCGCTCGCCTGCCGGCAGTGTTGAGGCCAAGCGGACCGAAGCGTTGCGCCTGATGAACAAGATGGGCTACGAGCTTGAGAGCAGCGGCCGCAAGCATCGCGGCCTGGTGCGCATCACCGGCCCCAATTTCGACGAGTGCTTCGACGATGTCGCCGACTTCGACGGCACCGCGAACAACGCAGTTTGACCAACCAAGGAACCACCATGTTCTTCAAGAAATCCGCACAGACCCAATTCCTCGACCGCCTCAAGGCCGCACCCGTGGTGCAAGAAGCCATGCGCGAGATCGAGGCCCAGGAACTCACCGACCGCCAAGCCCTGATTGCAGAGATGGCCGCGCTCGGCGACACGCTCCGCACCTTCAGCACGATGCGCAGCAAGCGCGCCGCTGAGATTGAAGCCGAGATCCTTGCTGTCGAGAAGCGTCGCAATGAACTGGGCGCAGAGCTGAACGACATGGACACCACGGCCTGGCGCATTCGCAGCTCGACCAATAGCGACATGGCCACGCTCAAGGCACAGATCAAGGCCGGCGCCGATCCGCGCATCAACAACTTCGAGATGTGGGCTCTCTATGCGCATCGCTTGGCTTCCGAGCAGGCCTCGCAGAACAGCAGCAATCACAAGCTCTTCATGGTCGAGCAGGGCGGGGAAGCGCGCACCGCTCATAACCACCAGCTGCAGACAGCATCGCTCACCCGCCTCGGTCGCCTTGTCGTGGACAGCATCGCCCGTGCCGACCAGATGCGCATGGAGGCTGCATTGCCCGACGACGTGATGCTCGAGCTGCAGTCGATGGCCGCTGCGATCTGTGCCGAGTACGCCAGCCAGCCCAAGACCCAGAAGCTCCAGCCCGATTTCCTTGTTCGCATCCCCGGCCTGATGGTGATCGACGTGAATGAGATGAACGAGGCGGTGCAGTAATGGACTCGATCGCCTGGCGCCGGTATCTGAACAGTGAGCTCGAGCGGCTGGAGGTTGTCGTCGAGACGCTGCCCAGCGGTGTAAAGCGCCTGTCGAACCGCCACGGCTTCATGACGCTGACCGACGTGATCCATCTCACCGAGTCCGACCTCCGCACGTTCGCTGGCAAGCAGCAGAACCTGACCTCCTGCCGCGCCTGATTCCCCACAGAAAGAACCCATGGCACAGACCACCATCCTCGCGACCGGCACCGACGCCGCCCTGAGCTCCGAGTTCACCATCGGTGCAACTGAACGGGCGAAGGTCTGGCTCTTCCCCGCTGCCGGCAACCTTGACGTCAATGCGGCCGCAGCCGTCTTCAAGAAGGCAGTGCGCCCACCTGGCTATCCAACGAGTCACAACCCTCTGGGAGGCAACGGCACTGACACCCAGATCGTCGACAGCATCGGCAACGGTGGCGAAATACGCCCGGCCATCTGGCTGGCTGAACCCGGCACGTACTACGTGCAGCGCACGCAAGGGGGTTCGCCTGCTGCGTTCGGTGTGAACGTTGACGTCACGAGCCGCATCTCGGGCTGAGCTGAGATGACGCAGGACGCGCGAACCACGATAGATGGCCAACGGGTCGACCATCGAGCGATCGCTCCGCCTGAGTCGATCTGGGGCCACGACGAGGGGGTCTGGCAGCAGGCCACGGGGGTTAGGCGGGTCAGATGTTGCGAGACGGCCGATTCCCTAGACCGCACTGTTCCGCACGCGGACAACGCAGCGGGCACTTTTCCCCGTTTTTCCCGGCTATGACCCTGCGTAAGCGCCCCACCAAGGCCAAAGCCCCCGCAGGTCTAAGCGTAGAGGCCCGCGCGCTCTGGATTGCGACGAACGACGAGTACTCCTTCGAGACCGCCGCCGATTTCACCCTCCTTCGCCAGCTATGCGAGACCTTGGACCGACTCCGAGAGATTCAGGCCGGGATCAAGACAAGCGGGTTGATGGTCGCCGGTTCGCAGGGCCAGATGCGGCTGAACCCCTTGCTGCAGGCCGAAGAAGCTGCGCGCCGCACGATCCTGGCGCACGTTCGCGCCCTGCGGCTGTCCACACCGGAGATCTGACATGCCGACCATCGACCGTCGCGGCCGCGCCCGCAAGAAAGCAGACGCCCCCGCCCTTGCTGGAGAAGCACTGCATGCCGCGATCCGCGACGCGGCAGGCGATTCCGAAGCCTGGGCAACGTTGCGACCCCAAGCCATCCGCGGAATTGCGAAAGGCAACCTGAAGCTCGACGACGCAGCGCGCATCGCCGATGCGTACTGGCGCAAGCCGCACTACATCCCCCGCCCGCCGCCGGCAAGCATTCCCCAAAGTGAGATCGAATCATGACCACCGACAGCCGCAAGATCCAACTCGAGACCGGGGTCGACGCTTCGGGCGCTAAAGCAGGTTTCCAACAGGTCAAGGACGCTGCGAAGGAAATGGCGACCTCGGTCGCTCAGTCAGGCGTGCAGGCATCGAAAGGCCTAGACGGCGTCGCGGACGCTGGCAAGAAAGCGGCTGACGGCTTCACGCGCGAAGAGGGTCGTCTCCGTTCGGCCGTGCAACGCGCCACGCTGGACCTCAAGACCCTCGGCAAGACCGCGTCCGAGAAGTTCGAGGCGAAGATTGAGATTCAGGGACTGGACGCGGCAAAGTTCGCCCCGTACCTCACCCAACTCAAGGCACTCGAGACGCAGGCACAGCAATCGGCGGCGAACACGACGCGGGCCCTGGGCGTATCGGCAGGACAAACCGCCAATGCATTCCGGCAACTGCCCGCACAGCTGACAGACGTCGTGACCCAGCTTGCCGGTGGCCAGAACCCGCTGCTTATCCTTGTGCAGCAAGGCGGGCAGGTCAAAGATTCGTTCGGTGGCATCGGCAACGCGCTGAAGGCCGTTGGCAGTCTCATCAGCCCGCTCACCGTGGCCGCTGTAGGGCTCGGCGCAGGCTTTGCCGGCCTTGGCGTCGCTGCGGCGCATGCAGAGGGACTTCAGCGCAGCCTCAATGGCCTGGAAGCGCAACTGACCGCGACCGGGCGGGCCGGCCTTTTCAGCACCGACGACCTGAAGAAGTTCTCCAACGAACTGGCGCTGGCGCCTGGCGTCACTCGCGATGCAGCCGCAGTCATCATTGGCGAGTTCACCAAGGTGCACAGCATCGGCTCCGAACTGTTCAAGGATCTGGCGCGATCGGCTGTGGACTATGCCAAAGCGACCGGGACCGATGTACCCACTGCGGCAAAGATTTTGGCGAAAGCGTTCGACGACCCGATCAAGGGTGCAAAGTCTCTGGACGACGCGCTCGGCACGCTGAGCACCACCCAGCTCCTGCAGATCGAGAACCTGGTGAAAGCCAACGATTTGGCCGGCGCGCAGCGGGCTCTCTACGATGCGCTGCAGGTCTCTATCAAGGACCTGGCCACCAACGCCATGACGCCGCTGCAGAAGGCGACGAACGACCTCGGCAACGCATGGGAGAAGACCATGCAGGCCTTTGACAAGTCGGACGGCCTGAAGAATGCGACCGGGGCGGTCGGCGTCCTGCTGGGCAGGCTTACCCAGTTTGTCGCCTACCTTCCAGAGTTCGAACAGAAGTGGAAAGGCGCATTCACGGGCGGCTTGAACGGCATGGCGCTGCGCTTGGCCGGGTTCGACGGCAAGGGCAAGGCGGGCAGTTCGCAGTTCCTTGGCAACGGTGCAACTGGCAGTTGGGACGAACCCGCGGCGAGCACCACTCGCACTGCGGCCACGGGCGGTACAAAGACAGACGACGACATCAAGCGCGCGCTCGAGCTGGGTAAGGCGTTCCAGGGCCAAGCCGACAAGATCGCCGACCTGAGCAAGACCCGCAAGGTACTGAACGACGCGATGGCCCAGTCCATTGCCCTCTACGGGAAGGAAAGCGAGCAGGCGCAGAAGCTCAAGGGCCAGATCGCTGGCGTCGATGACGCTATCAAGACGGCACAGAAGAAGCTTGCCGGTCCCGTTGCCAAGGCCTACACCGACGATGCAGCGACCAAGATGCTCGAGAACCTGCGCCAGCAGGAGGCCTCGCTCAAGGATCAGCTGTCCGCCAACGACAAACTCACCGCCTCCGAGAAAGAGCTCGCGAAGTTCGTGCAGCTCACGCTCGATCTGAAGTCGAAGGGGCAACTCACTGCTGACCAGAAGAGCCTGCTGGCGTCGCAGGACGCAATCAAGGCGCAGCTCCAGCAGAACGTTGCAGTCGAGCAGCAGCTCGTTCTGAAAGAGCAGCTTGCCAAGCGGGACAAGGAGGCGCTGGATGCTGCCAAGAATCTGTCCAACACCTTCGAAGGCATCAACCTCTCGCTGGCATCGGCAGGCCAAGGCCGGCGCGATCAATACGAGCGCACGCTCGCGACTGCGGGGCTCGGCGATCGCGCTCGACGCCAGGTCGACGAGCAGCGGGCGATTCGTGAAGAAGCACGCCGGGCCGAAGATCAGGCGACGAAGGCCGCGGCAAAGGCAAAAGACAAGGACGGCAACAGTCTGCTGAACTCTGAGGGCTACAAGGATGAGGTGGCAAAGATCAGGGCGTCACTGGATCAGAACCTGGCGGGGCTTGCGGATTTCTACGAGAAGGACGCCAAGAACCGCGGCAACTGGCTGCTTGGTGCGCAGCAGGCCTTCGCCAACTACAACGACGAAGCCACGAATGCCGCCAAGCACACCGAAGAGGCATTCACGAACGCCTTGAAAGGGCTGGAAGACCAGTTCACCAATCTATTCACCGGCAAGAAGTTCGACCTCAAGAAGCTGATCGGTGACACCCAGGCGGATCTGACCCGCAACTTCGTCAAGGAGAACATCACGGGCCCGCTCTCGAAGCTGGCCGGCGATGCGATCGGCGACGGCGGCCTGTTGTCGGGACTGCTCGGCTCGTCCAAGAAGGGCGGAGAGCGCGGTGCAAGTGCCGCGAACCCACTGTTTGTGCGCCTCGCCGATGCGCTCGGTCTGACTGGAGGCGCTGGCGCGGGCGGTTCTGGCGGCGGGCTTCTTGGTGGGTTGCTTGGCGGCAGCGGGTCGTCAGGCGGTGGGCTGCTTGGTTTACTCGGCAGCGCGGCCGGCTCCTTCGGGGGCACGGCAGCACAAGCAGGTCTTGCCAACGCACTTCCCGGCGATTCGCTCGACAACCTGTTCAAGCTGACCAGCAACTTCAAGGGCTTCGCCAACGGTGGAAGCCCACCTGTGGGAAAGATCTCGATGGTTGGCGAGCGCGGGCCTGAACTCTTTGTGCCGAAGCAGGCGGGGACGATCATCCCGAGCGAAGTGCTTGCGGGGATGGGTCAGCAGCGCGCGCCGGTGATCAACATCGCTGTCGAGGGACAGGTGACTCGCAAAACGTCTGATCAGATCGCAAGCAAGGTCGGGATGGAGATTCGACGATCGAATAGAAATGCTTGAGATTGATCTGTCGAGGCCGTTCTCGGGCCGGCGCTCAAGCCGGGATTGCAAGCGCCCTGCCTGGCGATTCGCTGGACAACCTCCTGAAACTCACCAGCAACTTCGCCGGTCGCGCTGGTGGCGGCATCGTCTCCGCACGCGGGATCTACCAAGTCAACGAGCAAGGCCCGGAGCTGCTCAACGTGGGCGGCAAGTCGCTTTTGATGATGGGCAATCAATCCGGCAACGTGACTCCGAGCGGCGCGCTACGTGGATCGAACTTGGACAGGGACCAGATGCGGCCGATCCACATCACCTACCAGGTGCAAGGGTCGATCAATCGCAGGACGCAGGACCAACTGGCAACGGCTGCAGGACGTGACGTGAACCGTGCGATGCGGCGGCTCGAATAGAGCTATGTCGCACAACCGACGAGCATGACCGGGCCTCGATGCGTCAGGGCCAAGCTGAAAACCCATTCACGCATCGTGTGGGGTCTGCCAGTTCACAAAGCGCGCGGACTGCAGCATCCAAGCCTCGTGCAATCGTTCGATCTCCGCGATCTGCTGGTGCATTAAGTCCATCTTTGTCGGCTTCCCAGCCATTGCATCAGCCATCAGTTGATTGTGTTCGGCCGTGACAGACGCCCACAGGCGATACGTTTCATCAAACTGCTCTCGGGTCGCTGTTGCCATCGCTCGCTCCTCTTTTTTTGGGGAGGAAGATAGTAGCGCGACTCTGCTTACAGGAGTGAAGTTTGAGCAGGCCCATCGTGCTCGCCCTTGCTTTCTGTTTTGACTTTCCGCACCGGAGGCTCAGGCACGGCCAAAAGACGGTCAGCCGGGTACTGCTGCATGAACTGCATCGAGTTCGCAGCGGGCGCATCTAGCCACTCTCGGTACTGCGCGGCGGGCAGGATCACGACCATCCGCTTGTCCTGCATTTCAGGTGGGCGCTTCGGGTCGGCCCGGTGCATGTGCTTGAAGACTTCGTGGTCGTCGGCGTTGATGGTGAGCATCGCGAAGGTGTCGACCCATTCGCCTTCAGGCGAATTCCATGGCGACCAGATCCCGGCGATTCCCAGCGGCTCATCGTCGACGGCTGAAAAGCGCGTCGGTATGTGCGTCCCGGTGCGCCAGTCGGGCTCATAGAAGGCGTCGACGGGCACGATGCAGTGCCGGGCCTTGGCCCATGCATGCTTGAAGCTGGCGAGCTGTGCGACCGTCTCCGTGCGAGCGTTGTACGTCCTCGTGCCGTACTTCACTTCCTTCGCGAAGCCAGGGAGCAAGCCGAATCGCGCAGGCACCACCTCGAGCTCTGGCACTGCCTCATCGCCTGAGCCGCTCTCTGCCGGCCGGCGAATGATCGGCGCGAACTGCGTGGGGTAGATGTCGCCACTGCCGCGCGGCGGCTCCCACTCAGGCGGTAGGACGATGCCGAAACGCTTCTCGTACTTGGCGCGTGACTTGGCGGCTTGGTAGTGGCTACACATCGACGCATTCTGCCGGCGTGAACGGGCCTACTCGATCATCTCCGTGCGGATGTGCTCCCCCGCGTTTCCCCCACGTTCCCCATCGCCGTAGCCATCCGCAATGCTCGCGCAGTGTTCGACAACCATCGTGGCGAAGCGAAACATCTCTTCGCTCAACTCGCCCGCATCGGTCATCGCGCCACTGCGGATCGCCATGTCGGTGAACACGCCTCGAGGATTTTTCGCGCCGGATTGGCGCTCGGCATTGTTGTTCTCGCCTGGAAGCCGCGGGGTGTTGGTTGCCATCTCAATTCCTAAACGTTGATCAGAATGCGAATGTCCGTCACCTTCTACTTCTAACGTGTAGGAAACCGTCGGGCCTCAAGCGCGAATGTGGATAGCATCGCGCCACAACAATGAGGAGATGAAATGGCCGGGACAATCGCCGCAGCAGTGATCGCGCTTTTAGGGGCGCTCATTGTGGGGTACTCGACGCAATTCGTCGCGGAGGATTTCAAGCGGTTTCGGGACGGGTCCGCCCTGGCCGCTGGCCTGGCTGGCGAACTGGCGTCGTATGAGTTTGCGCTGCCGATGTTGCGGTCTGGGCTCGTGCAAATCAGCGGTGAGATATCAGCTGGCAGGAGAGCCGCCGTCGTTTTTCGACCAATCGAGCGGCCGACAGATCTGTACTTCGAAAAGGTTGTTGAAAAGTTGGGCCTCCTGGGGCCTCACTTTGTGCAGCAGATCGTGTACGTGTACAGCAACTTACGCGCCTTTCGAATGGCGTTGGAGATGGTGAGCACCAAGCATGCAGAGATGGCGGATTTGGAAGTAATCCAGCGATTGCAGCTCTGCCTGGAGGCACTTGATCGGGCCGAGAATGTTGGACGACCACTGGTCAAAAACCTGCACAACCGAGCCGATGCCAGCTTCTCGTTCCGATGGCCTTGGAGCAGGCGTCGCCCGGTGCCAGAAGCAGCACCACTGTAGGGGAACAAACAGGGGAACGATGCTCGGGTTGAATGACTGGAAGCCAACGCTGGCGCCGATCAAATAGGCTTATTCAATCCCCTCCGGAGGCCACATCAAGAATTCATGATGCCGCTTCCTGCTTGCAGCGGCTGGCGCTGCCATTGCGCTGGCGCTGCAAAAGGCCAAAGGACTGGCGCTCAGCTGGTGGCTCGCGCCAGATGGCGCACCGAACTTCCCGCAAGCCTGGTGGGTGAAGCCGGGTTCGCTTGACGACACCACGGCTTCAAACAGCTTGCGATCGGCGCGCGGAACTGGGGCCGCGTTACGGGCGGGGGCGCGCAATATGTGCCGAATTACCGAGCAAAAAGTCGCAGATCGGACGGTTAACTATCTGATGACAAATGTGAACCTTTGTTTTCAATCGCACAATCGAGGCATGAAAGATCAAGCCTCGCACCAAGACAGTTGGTGGCACGAACGACCGACGAAAGCGGCAAGTCTGTCTACGGACTATCAGCCCTTCTACGGTGCTCGGGAGCGCGAAAAATCCGTCTGGCTGAAGGCCGCCGTAGTCGTTGGGCTGATGCTGGCTCTCATCGTTTCCCTTGTGAGCTTGGCGACGCGCTGAGGGGCGTTTGCGTGATCGCGCCTCGCGCCTGACCTCATGCTTGGTGTGCGAATGCGGGGCTGCTGGGACCCAACGGTGGAGCGGGACTTCATGACCCCATTCGTTGATGGGCCAGCTGCAGTCGCCCATCAACGATTGACCATGCCTCGAGGGCTCAAACTGCTTGACGCCGAACAACGGGGTTAATGGGCGCAGTTTCTTGTGTCGATGATGCTTCGGGGGTCGCGGCCAATGCTGCACATGCGTGCTCGCGCGGATGCAATTCTGGATAAGTTGCTGGATGACGATCCAGACTTTGCGCGCAAGTACGCGCCTGCGCTCACCTCACGGGAAGTGGAAAGATCGAAAACAAGCACTGACGCGGCTTGCATTGAGTTTTTCGATCCCCTCCGGAGCCACATCGATCGACCTCTACACTCGGGTATGTGACACAACTCCGAAAGACTGCGCGCGCTGCAGCAGCTCGCGATTCTCGATACATCGCCAGAGCGCGTGTACGACGACCTCACCCGGATGGCGTCGCGGACCCTCGGTGTCCCGATCGCCATGGTGAATCTGCTCGATGCCGATCGCGACTGGTTCAAGTCCTGCCTCGGCCTGCCGATGTCCGAATCGCCGGCGACCACCTCCTTCTGCGAAGTGGTTTTCACGGAAAGCGCCGACCTGATCGTGGTCGAGGACACCACCAAGGATTCGCGGTTTTCGCAGCATCCGCTCGTGGTGGGTGCGCCACTGATCCGTTTCTATGCGGCCGCACGGCTGACGGTGCGAGCCCAGACCGTCGGCACCCTGTGCGTGTACGACACAGAGCCACGCTACCCGGCGCCCGACCAGATCGCGACTTTCGTCAGCTTGTCGGGGGCAGCGATGGACCTGCTGAGCCGTCGCCTCGAGCGCGGCACCGCCCCCCATTGATCACCGACCTGCGTCTTCCTTCATCTCGCGCAAAGCGGCTTCGCGAATCTGCCGCTTGAGGATCTTGCCCGAAGGGGTGCGCGGCAACGGCTGCAACGACAGCACGATGTAGCGCGGCACCTCGTAGCGCGCCAGATGCGTCGACAGGAATGCTCGCAACGCTTCGACGTCGAGGTGGGCATTGCCGAAGACCGTGGCGCCGACTTCTTCGCCGAGCCGCTCGTCGGGCACAGCGAAGACCGATGCCTCGTGCACGTCGGGGTGCATCAGCAGCGCCGCCTCGACCTGCCCGCAGCCGATGTTCTCGCCGCCGCGAATGATCAGGTCCTTGATGCGATCGACAATGAAGAGAAAGCCTTCGTCGTCCAGATACGCGACATCGCCGGTGCGAAACCAGCCGTCGATGAACGATGCGGCATCCACCGTCGGGAGATGCCAGTAGCCGGCAAAGACGGACGTTCCGCGAATCAGCAATTCGCCCCGCTCGCCGGCCGGCAAAGCAGCGCCCGACTCGTCGACGATCTTCATGTCGAGAAGCAGCGAGCACTGTCCAGAACTGGACGGCCGATCCAGATAGTCCTGCCCGCTGATGCCGGCGCCGATGGCATTGGTCTCGGTCATGCCCCAGCCGATGTTCGGCATCGCATTCGCGAAGCTGGCTCGGATCTGCCGCACCTGCTCCGGCGCACGCGGCGCCCCGCCACCGCCCACGGCGACCAGGGTGCTGAGGTCGAAGCGCCCCGTCTGCGCAATGCGCACCAGATCGCCTGTGATCGCGGCCGGTCCGCCCACCGAGGTGAGACGCTCGCGATCGATCAGCGCAGCCGCGACCTCCGGGTCCCAGCGGTACATGCTGACGACACGGCTCTGCATGCGGTAGCTCGACAGGTACGAGGCGTTGAGGCCAGTCACATGGAACAACGGCACCGCCAGCAGCGTGCCGGGTTGCTCGGCCGGCGGCTCGGTCTCCACGCCGCTGGTCATCGCGAGGATGTTGCGATCCAGCTCCCAGGAGAGCAACGCGGCCAGTACGTTTCGATGACTCGACGGAACGCCCTTGGGATGGCCGCTGGAACCCGAGGTGTAGAGGATCATCGCGAGGTCGTCCGGCGCGATGGCAGCGGCCGGCATCGGGACCTCGCCGAGCGCGCCGGTGAGTGTTTCGAGCGGCATGGCGCCTTCGGGCAAGCGGCTCGCGCGCACCGCCAGCACCTGCAGACCGGGCACCGGCGCGATTTGCGCGATGCGATCGAGGCGCTCCTGGTCGGCCAGCAGCACGCAAGCGCCGCAGTCCTGCAGCCCATACGCCAATTCATCGCTTTGCCAATGGCTGTTGATCGCCACCGCGACCGCGCCGATCGAGGTCACGGCGCTGAAGGCCAGCATCCATTCGGGATAGTTGCGCATCGCGATCGCAACCCGGTCGCCATGCCGAACCCCGCAGGTGTGCACGAGGACATGGGCGATCCGGGATGCGGCCTGCCACGCCTCGGCGAAGGTATGGCGCTCCTCCTCGTAGGCCAGGAAAGGCAGTGGGCTGATGGCCGCCTCGTACATCGCGCGCAGCGACGCGGGCGCGTGCCGGAACATGCGAACGGTGCGGCCGTGCACCACGGTGTCTTGGAGTTCGAGCGCTGCGCCGGCGCACGTGAGCGTTTCGATGGCCTGGGTGCGTGTGATGTGAGGCATGCACTGCATGGTGCCGTGTCCGGACGTCGGCGGGAGCGACAACCATGCGGGCTATTGATCGGTGCCCATTCGAATGGCTGATGGCAGCGCCGACGCGACGCGCGCCGCTCTGGTTGAATGCCAACACCTTCCATCACTCCGTTCCAGCATGCAAGTCCAAGAAGCCGTCACCACCCGCCGCTCGATACGCGCTTTCCTGCCCACGCACGTACCGGGCGATGTGATTCGACGGGTGGTCGAGACTGCCGCGCGCGCGCCTTCGGGCGGCAACCTTCAGCCATGGCACATCGACGTGCTGGCGGGTGAGCCGCTCGACGCGCTCAAGGCCACGATGCGAACGCACCTGCAATCCGGCGCACAGCCCGCCTGGGAATACGACGTGTACCCGAAGTCGCTGCAATCGCCCTGGCGCGACCGGCGTTTCAAGGTGGGCGAGGACATGTATGCGCGGCTGGGCATTCCGCGCGACGACAAGCCCGCGCGCGTGCGCTGGTTCGCGCGCAACTACGAACTGTTCGGCGCGCCGATGGCGCTCTTCTGCTCGGTGGACCGCTCGATGGGTCCGCCGCAATGGGCCGACCTCGGCATGTACATGCAGACCGTGATGTTGCTGCTGCGCGAAGAAGGACTCGACAGCTGCCCGCAGGAGTGCTGGGCCGCCTACCCCGATGTCGTCGGCAAGGCACTCGAACTGCCAGAGGGCCGCATGCTCTTCAGCGGCATGTCGATCGGCTTTCGCGACCCGTCCCACCCGGTGAACGAACTCGTTGCCGACCGCGCACCGCTCGACGAGTGGGCACGGTTCAGAGGCGTCTGATCAGTCGGCGGCCACGAACTGCGGTGGCCGCTTTTCCATGTTGGCGCGCACCGCCTCGGCCTGGTTGGCGCTGCCGATCAAGGCCTTCTGCTCGACCGACTCGGCCATGAGCACGTCCGCTGCGCTGTCGCTCAACGCGCCGTTGAGCAGGCGCTTGGCGGCGCGAATCGCATGCGGGCTCTTGCCGGCGATCTCATGCGCCATTTGCAACGCATCTGCGAGCGGGTCGGCGGAAAGCCTCGTCGCAAACCCGATACGGAAGGCCTCTTCCCCCGAGAAAATGCGGCCGGTGTACGTCAGCTCGCGCACCACGTCGGTTCGCGCAAGCTCTCGCATCAGCACCATGCCCGCCATGTCGGGCACCAGGCCCCACTTGATCTCCATCACCGACATCTTCGTGTCGGGCGCGACGATGCGGACGTCTGCGCCGAGCGCCACCTGCAGACCGCCGCCGAAGGCCACGCCATGCACCGCGGCGATCACCGGTACCGGCACCTCGCGCCACACCATCGCGACCTGCTGCGCCGCGTTCGACAGGCCGTGCGTGCGCTTGACCAGATCGGCACCGGCCGCGCCCTCGCCCAGCACATCGGCACCGCTGCTCTTGTGCGTCATGCGCTCGAACGACTGCATGTCGAGGCCGGCGCAGAACGCCTTTCCACGGCCGGACATGACGACGGCGCGCACTTCGTTGTCGTCGCGCAGCGCTTCGCCGGCTGCGATCAGCGCATCGAACATCGCCGGGTCCAGCGCGTTCATCTTGTCGGCGCGCGCCAGGGTCAGTTCCACCACGCCGTCGGGGTGGCGCGTCGATTCGATTCGTTCGTTCATAGGGCTTGTCTCGTTGATGTCGTCTTGGCCGGAGGCGAGTATCGCGCGCCGCATCGCTCGGCGATGATCACGTACATGACTCTCGATCGCCGTCATTTCCTCCAGTCAGGCGCTGCCGCCCTCGTGGCACTCGTGGGCGCCGGGTGCGCGACGCCGCAAGGCCGCGCTGCCGCCCTCCCCGGCTTCGCCTCCGTCCCGATGAACATGCTCGACACAGTGACCGTGCCGCCCGGCTACACGGCCCGCGCGCTCTACCCGTGGGGTTCGCCCACCGGCATCGCCGCGGCCATGCCGCGTTTCGCACCCGACGCTTCGAACACCGCCGCAGAGCAGGCGGTGCAGGCGGGCATGCACCACGACGGCATGCACTTCTTTCCGCTCGGCGACGGCAGCGACCGCGGCTTGCTCGTGCTGAACCACGAGTACACCGACGAGCGCTTCCTGCACACCGACGGCGTGACCAGCTGGACGGCTGAAAAGGTCGCCAAGTCGCTGCACGCGATGGGCGTCTCGGTGATCGAGATCGAACGCCGCGCCGACGGCTGGCACCAGGTGCTGCCATCGCGCTACGCGCGCCGCATCCACGGCAACACCCCCATGCGCATCGCCGGCCCGGCCGCAGGCACACCGCTGATGCGCACCGCCGCCGATCCGGCCGGCAACCAGGTCTTCGGTACCTTCGCGAACTGCGCAATGGGCGTCACGCCATGGGGCACCTACCTCACCTGCGAAGAAAATTTCCATGGCTATTTCGGCGGCCCGAAGGAAGCGGCGAGCAGCGTCGACGCAATGCAGCGCCGTTACGGCACGGTGCCCGGTTCGCAGTGGGTCGAGTACTGGCGCTTCGACGAGCGCTTCGACATGACCCGGCACCCGAACGAAGCCAACCGGTTCGGCTGGGTCGTGGAAATCGATCCCTTCGACCCGACCTCCACGCCCGTCAAGCGCACCGCGCTCGGCCGAAAGCACCAGGAAAGTGCCACCTGCACGCTCACCGCCGACGGCCGCGTGGCCGTCTACATGGGCGACGACGCGCGCTTCGAATACATCTACAAGTTCGTGAGCCGCGACAAGGTGCGGCCCGGCGCCGATGCCGCCGCCCGCGCGGCCAACCGCGCGTTGCTCGACGAAGGCACGCTTCACGTCGCGCGCTACGACGCCGATGGCACCGGACGGTGGCTGCCGCTGGTGCACGGCGCCAACGGCCTCGATGCCGCGGCGGGTTTTGCCACGCCAGCCGAGGTGCTGGTTCACGCACGCCGCGCCGGCGACATCGTCGGTGGCACGAAGATGGACCGACCCGAATGGATCGCGGTGCATCCGCACACCGGCGAGGTCTACGCCACGCTCACCAACAACAGCCAGCGCGGCCTGCCCGGAAAGCCGGGGCCGGACGCGGCCAATCCGCGCGCGGACAACCGCTTCGGCGGCATCCTGCGCTGGCGCGAAGACGGCCGCGACGCGGGCGCCACCACCTTCCGTTGGGACCACTTCGCGCTGGCCGGCGATCCGGCCGAGGCGGCAGTGGGCGCGCGTTACCCCAGCACGCAGGCAGACGTATTCGGCTCGCCCGACGGCCTGCACTTCGACACGGGCGGGCTGCTCTGGATCCAGACCGACGGCAACGTCGACGAGCTCGGCTGCAACAACCAGATGCTGTGCGCCGATCCGGCCAGCGGACACATCCGCCGCTTCCTGGTCGGGCCGATCGGCTGCGAGATCACGGGCTGCGTGGTCACGCCCGACCGGCGCACGCTGTTCGTCAACATCCAGCATCCCGGCGAGCAACGCACCGGCGCCGACGGGCTGTACAGCAGCACGTGGCCGGAAGCCTCGGGCCGCGGCACCGTGCGGCCGCGCTCGGCGACGGTGGTGGTGCAGCGTCAGGACGGCGGCATCGTGGGCACGTGAGCATCGCGACACAATGACCGCCATCGCCACCGGAGACCCGACCACCATGCCGAACCCTTCCGCCGACACCTTTCTGCCGCTCGAGGGGATTCGCGTGCTCAGCCTCGCGCTCAACCTGCCGGGGCCGGCGGCGCTGATGCGGTGCCGTGCGATGGGCGCGACCTGCCGCAAGTTCGAGCCGCCGTCGGGCGATCCGATGGGGCACTACAACCGCAGCGCCTATGCCGCGCTGCACGAGGGTGTGATCGTCGAATCGGCGGACCTGAAGACCGGGGCGGGACAGCAGCGCCTGCACGCAGCGCTGGAAACGACCGACGTGCTTCTGACGTCGTTCCGCCCTTCCGCGTTGCACAAGCTGGGCCTCGACCGGGCCGCACTGCAGACACGCCACCCGACGCTGTCTCAGGTCGCCATCGTCGGCGCCAGCGGCGCGCGCGCAGAGGAGCCCGGCCACGACCTCACCTACCTTGCGGAGAGCGGCCTGGTCACCGGCACCGATCTCCCGCCCACGCTCTACGCGGACATGGGCGGCGCCTTGCTCGCGAGCGAGGCGGTGTTGCAGGCCGTGTTGCACCGGCGTTCCGGCGACACGCATGGCGTGTTCCTCGAAGTCGCGCTCAACGCCGCGGCCGACTGGCTGGCGCTGCCGCGTACCTGGGGCCTGACGCAGCCGCAAGGTGCCGTCGGCGGCGCACATGCGGGCTATCGGGTCTATCCGTGTGTGGACGGGCGTGTGGCAGTGGCGGCGCTCGAGCCCCACTTTGCACAGCGCCTGTGCGAAGCGGCGGGCATCGCGTCAGGCGACATGCTGGCAGCGCGCACGCACGACGAGATTGCGGCCTGGCTGGCCTCCAGCACGCGCGCGGAACTCGACGCCGTAGCGGCTGCGCGTGACATTCCGCTGCACACGCTGGCCGACTGACGCCGCCCGGCTCAGCGCCGCGAGCACACGATCTGGTGCAGCGCTTCGCTGTCGAGGATGGTGACGGTGTTGTAGGCGCAGAAGATCACGCTCATGTCTTCGAGGCGGCGCAATTCCTTGTTCACGGTCTGCCGCGACACGCACAACATGTCCGCCAGGTCGTCCTGCGACAGGCGCAGTTTCAGCCGCGTGCCCTGGGCGGAACGCACGCCGAAAAGCGTGGCGAGGCGTTGCAAGGTCGCGGCGACGCGGTAGTCGGCGCCCCCGAGCACGATCTGGTCCAGCCCCGCAGCCACGGCTTGCACCTGGCGCTGGAGCACGATCCTCGCCACGTCGCGCCATCCGGTGGGCTCCGCGTCGAGCAGCTCTGCCAGATCGGCGCATCGCAAATGAATGACCGTCGTCTCGTCGCGCGCCACATACCCGTAACCGACCTCGGGATCGTCCAGCAAACGGAACAGTCCAGCGATCTCTCCCTCGCCGACGATGCCCATCACGAAGCGCTTGCCAGCCGATGTGGTCTGGCTGATTTCCAGATGACCCGATACCGTGAGCAACGCCTGTCGCTCGGCGCCAGCGCCAGTGGGAACGACATTGCCGCGCTTGTAGCGTCGAAGGTTGGCAACGCGCGCCAGGCTCGCAACCCGGTCGGGCGACCAGCGGGCGAACACACTGCAGGTGGCAATCGCGTGGCGCACGAGTGTCTGGAGCTCGGTGTCGTTTGGGGAGGAATTCATCGCGTGGTTCTGTTTGTCGGCGGCATCATTCCCGGTTTCGGGCGCCGGAACAACCGCGCGCCCGTGTGGGCTTTCGTCGAAGCGCAGGGGTCAGGTCGGACTACATTGACAGTAAAAGGTTCTTTGATAGCTTTTCTATCCCCAGAAGTTCTGGACGACCAGAGGGCCAAAACTGTTGGCTGACCACGAAAAACTCAGCGTGTGCCTTGCTTGGGAAGCCGAGTGCGAGAAGTTGCATCAGACGTCGAGGCCGCCGCGCGGTCGCCGGCGCGGCCGAGGGTGGCCTAGAGGCCATCTCCAAGCTCGATGGGAACTGGTGGTGAACCTGGACGGCAGGCTGGGCTTGCAGGCCCTGCAGAAGCACACGCGCGAGTCTCCGGTCCAGCGGCATGCCATCGACAGCCTCTTCGAGTCTGCGGCAGCGGTGTTCGGCGACCGCACGATCGGCATCGTGCTGTCCGGTCTCGACGGCGACGGCACGGCCGGACTGACGGCGATCGAGGAAGTCGACGGCGTCGGCATCGTGCAGGACCCCGAAGAAGCGAGCGAGCCGGAACTGCCGGTCAATGCGCTGCGGCACGATCAATCCGCACTACGTGGCGCGACTGGATCAGATGCCGACCCTGCTGGCGACGCTCGTCCGTTAGAGCCGCCGGCCCCGCGCGGCTAAGGGGCGTTGCGCTGCCGGTCTTCGCGCTTCAGCGCGAGGTAGGTGCCCTGATCGACTTCGTGCAGTTGACGCGGATAGCGCTCGGTGGCCTGGAACCAGGCGAGCTCGCGCGCCTCTGGCGACGATGCCGTACCGGACGCCGCGATGTAGGCATCGAGCGCCAGGAAATAGCGCATCGCGTTGCGCTCGACCAGGCCCCGCAGCCCGCGAATGACGTCGGGCTCGCCGCCCTCTTTCCTGCCGATGACAGTGAAACCGACCTTGTGACTGCCGAACGTGGCAAGGTACGCCTGCGTGGCCATGTTGGCCATCATGTTGTGGTCGTAGCTGTACTTGAAATGCAGGAACGTCTTGTGCGGTTCGAGCGCGAGGGCCTCGAGCGTCACGCTGTAGTTGCGGGTGCCGAGCGGGCCGCTCGCGGCCGACAAATCGACCTTCAGCACCTCCGCGGTCGATCGAGTGACGCGGTAGGCGAACGGGAGTTCGAACGCACTGTCGAGTGGCTGGTCGTAACGCCGCACGACATAAAGCGTGATCACATCGCCTTGCGAAGCGCCCCTGGTGACGCGGCAACGCCGGTTGTTGATGTGCAGGCTGAGCATCTCGCACCAGTTGGCCGGCGTCTTGAGCGCGGCGGTGACATCCGCCAGCGATCGATCGATGACCGCATGGATGTCGCCCTGAAGCCCGTCGGGCGTTTCTGCAGAGTCGAGTTGCAGCGGACGCGCGAAGCTGCTGTGCGCCAGCTTGTCTTGCAACCGCTGCTGTGTGGACCGCAGCGCTTGCGCCTCCTCCACACCAGGCTGTGCCGCATGCGCGTGCAGCGACACCGTCGCCGCCAGTGCGACCCACCACAATCGAGATATGTAAAACGACCAGGCCATTGCCGCACGATACCGCGGCAATGTGTCCATGCGCTCAGCGAGGCTTGCGAATCACGCCGCGGACCGGTCCGGTCGCCTTGCGCGGCGCTGCGCCTGTGTCCCGCGGCGGCAGGCCGGTGTGCTGCGTGAGCATGCGGCCTTTCGAGGGTTTGACGGGCGTGAGCTTGACCGGCGCAGCGGAGTTGGGCGCCACGGTCGAGTTCTTGCGGCGCGCACTCGTGTAGCCGCCGTCGGTCAGCGGCTGCCAGGTGGGAATGAGGTGGTGCTTGCCGTTGCCGATGAGGTCCGCACGGCCCATCGACTTGAGCGCCTCGCGCAGGATCGGCCAGTTGTTGGCGTCGTGGTACCGCAGGAAGGCCTTGTGCAGGCGGCGGCGCTTGTCGCCGCGCACGATGTCGACCGTCTCGCTCTCGCGCGTGATCTTGCGCAGCGGGTTGCGGTTGGTGTGGTACATCGTCGTCGCCGTCGCCATCGGGCTCGGGTAGAAGGTCTGCACCTGGTCGGCACGGAATCCGTTCTTCTTGAGCCAGATCGCGAGGTTCATCATGTCTTCGTCACTCGTGCCCGGATGCGCCGCGATGAAGTATGGGATGAGGTACTGCTTCTTGCCCGCCTCGGCAGAGAACTTCTCGAAGAGCTGCTTGAATTTGTCGTAGCTGCCGATGCCCGGCTTCATCATCTTGGTGAGCGGGCCCTGCTCTGTGTGCTCGGGCGCGATCTTGAGATAGCCGCCAACGTGGTGCTGCACGAGCTCCTTCACGTACTCGGGGCTCTGCACGGCCAGGTCGTAGCGCAGGCCCGAACCGATCAGGATCTTCTTGATCCCGCGCAGCGCGCGCGCGCGGCGGTAGATCTTGATGAGCGGGTCGTGGTTGGTACCCAGGTTGGAGCAGATACCCGGGTACACGCAGCTGGGCTTGCGGCAAGCCGCCTCGATCTCGGGCGACTTGCAGCCGAGACGGTACATGTTGGCCGTCGGGCCACCGAGGTCGGAGATCGTGCCGGTGAAGCCGCTGACCGAATCGCGGATCGCCTCGACTTCCTTGATGATCGATTCTTCCGAGCGGCTCTGGATGATCCGGCCTTCGTGCTCGGTGATCGAGCAGAACGTGCAGCCGCCGAAGCAGCCGCGCATGATGTTCACGGAGAAGCGGATCATTTCCCAGGCGGGAATCTTGGTCGCGCCGTCGTGGCTGCCCTTCTCGTCCGCGTAGCTCGGGTGCGGGCTGCGCGCATATGGCAGGTCGAACACGAAGTCCATCTCAGCCGTCGTCAGCGGGATGGGCGGCGGGTTGATCCACACGTCGCGGGCCGTCGAGCCTTCGCCGTGCGCCTGCACCAGCGCGCGCGCATTGCCGGGATTGGTCTCGAGGTGAAGCACGCGGTTGGCATGGGCATAAAGCACGGGATCGGCGCGCACCTGCTCGTACGACGGCAGGCGGATCACCGACCGGTCGCGCGGTGGCACGGCGATCTTCGCGCGCGAGACGAGCGCAGGGTTCGGCATGAACGTCAGCGGCTTGATGGCCGGATTGGCGCCACCGGCCGATTGCGCAGCCTTCGCCACCGCTTCGGCCTCGTCTTCCTTCGCGCAGGTGGCCCCGTTGGCCTTGGCCTGGTCGGACACCATCAGATACGGATTGACGTGCGCCTCGACACGGCCGGGCTCATCGACGCTGGTCGAGTTGATCTCGAACCAGCCTTCGGGCGTCTCGCGGCGCACGTAGGCGGTGCCGCGCACGTCGGTGATCTCGTGGACCGGCTCGCGTGCGGCCAGACGGTGCGCGATCTCGACGATGGCGCGCTCGGCATTGCCGTACAGCAGCAGGTCGCACTTCGAGTCGACCACCACCGAGCGGCGCACCTTGTCCGACCAGTAGTCGTAGTGGGCGATGCGGCGGAGCGAACCCTCGATGCCGCCGAGCACGATCGGCACGTCGTTCCAGGCTTCCTTGCAGCGCTGCGAATACACGATGGCCGCCCGGTCGGGCCGCTTGCCGCCAATGTCGCCAGGCGTGTAGGCGTCGTCGCTGCGGATCTTGCGATCGGCCGTGTAGCGGTTGATCATCGAATCCATGTTCCCGGACGTGACGCCGAAGAACAGGTTGGGCTTGCCGAGCGCCTTGAAGGGCTCGGCGCTCTGCCAGTCGGGCTGCGCGATGATGCCGACGCGAAAACCCTGCGCCTCGAGCATGCGGCCGATCACCGACATGCCGAAGCTCGGGTGGTCGACGTAGGCGTCCCCGGTGACCACGATCACGTCGCAGCTGTCCCAGCCGAGCGCATCCATTTCCTTGCGCGTGGTCGGCAGGAACTTGGCCGTGCCGAAGCGGGCCGCCCAGTACTTGCGGTAGCTGGTGAGCGGCTTTGCTGCGCGCTGGAAGAAGGAGACGTCGACGGGGGCGTTCATGTGATGGGGATGCGACCGGAGTGGCTGGCGCATGCAACGCCATGTGGGCCCGAAGTCGGAGCGATCCGGGCAACCGGCGATTTTAAGGTTTTGGAGTGCGCCTGTCGCCTGCGGGGCCATGTGTCGCAACCTTCCGATGTGGCCGCACGACAGTCCGATAATTGCTTTCGTCAAATACTTTGCATGACAATGGCAACCATGAACCGTGCTGCTCCCACTGCCGATGCCGCTGCTGTCAAAGCCGTGCGGCAGTTCAATCGCTTCTACACCGCACGTATCGGGGCGCTGGACCCGTACCTCGAAAGCACCATGTCGTTGACCGACGTGCGCGTCCTTTACGAACTGGCGCATCGCGAAAAATCCGTGGCGAGCGACATCGGCAAGCTGCTCGGCCTCGACGCCGGCTATCTGAGCCGCATCCTGCGGCGCTTCGAGAACAGCGGCTGGCTGGCGCGCGCGCCGAACCCCGGCGACGCGCGGCAAAGTCTCTTGACGCTCACCGAAGCAGGCCACGCGACCTTTGGCCCGCTGCAGCAGAAGTCACGCGATGCGGCGGCTGCCTTGCTGGGCCCGCTGGCCGCCGCGGACCGGCGCCGCCTCGTCGACGCCATGGCCACGGTGCAATCGCTGCTCGACGACGGTGCCAGGACGCCGGCGCCCCCCGCCCTGGCCGTCTTGCGCGACCCGGGGCCCGGCGACATGGGCTGGGTGATCCAGCAACATGGCGAAATCTATGCGCGCGAATACGGGTGGAACCGCGAGTTCGAAGCGCTCGTGGCTGGCATCGCCGCGGAGTTCGTGCGCAAGTTCCAGCCGGAATGGGAGCGCTGCTGGATCGCAGAGCTCGACGGCCGGCGCGTGGGCGCGGTCTTCGTGGTGCGCAAGTCGCCCGCCACGGCGCAGCTGCGCATGCTGATCCTCGCCCCCGAAGCGCGGGGGCTCGGCCTGGGCGCCAGGCTGACCGACGAGTGCATCGTCTTCGCGCGCCACAAGGGCTACAAAAAACTCGTGCTGTGGACCAACAGCTGCCTGCTCGCCGCGCGCGGCATCTATGCAAAGCGCGGATTCAGGCTCGAGAAATCGGAGCCCTACGAAGGGTTCGGGCAGCAACTGTTCGGGGAGACCTGGGCGCTCAAGCTGTAGCCCCAGCGGCGCCTACTGCATGAACCAGCCGTGGCTCACCACCAGCGACTGGCCGGTCAACGCGTTCGTCGGGAACGCGGCGAACATCAACGCGACCTGCGCCACGTCATCCGTGGTGGTGAATTCGCCATCGACGGTTTCCTTGAGCATCACCTTCTTGATCACGTCTTCCTCGCTTATGCCCAGGGTCTTCGCCTGCTCGGGAATCTGCTTTTCGACCAAGGGCGTGCGCACGAAGCCGGGGCAGATCACGTTGGCGCGCACGCCGTGCTTGGCGCCTTCCTTGGCCACGGTCTTGCACAGGCCGATCAGGCCGTGCTTGGCGGTCACGTAGGGTGCCTTGAGCAACGAGGCTTCCTTGGAATGCACCGACCCCATGTAGATCACGCTGCCGCCGCGCCCTTGCGCGTACATGTGCTTGAGGCACGCCTTGGTGGTGAGGAAGGCACCGTCGAGGTGGATGGCGAGCATCTTCTTCCAGTCGGCGAAAGTGAACTCCTCGACCGGGTGGACGATCTGGATGCCCGCGTTGCTCACGAGGATGTCGATGCCGCCGAAAGCCGCGGCAGCTTCTTCGACGCCCGCGTTGACCTGGTCTTCATCGGTCACGTCCATGCCGACGCCAATGGCCTGGGCGCCGGTCGCCTTCAGTTCAGCAGCGGTGGCGTCGGCGGCCGCCTTGTTCAGGTCGGCGATGACGATCTTCGCGCCCTGCTGGGCGAAAACGATGGCGATCTCCTTGCCGATGCCGCTGGCCGAACCGGTGATGAAAGCGACTTTGTCCTTGAGTTGCATGGAATTTCCTTCAGAAAAAAAGCGGTTGAAAACGCCGGTCAGGCGCGCGTTGCATGGGCTGTGCCAGCGCGCGTGTCCAGCGCCGGACCGTGCACCCGCAAGGCGTCAGGCTCGGTCAGGTCATAGGTGGTGACACCGTTGGCCGATGTGGTCTGGAGCCATTCGGGGTGTGCCAGCGTGTTGCGCATGTTGCGTGCGCCGGCTTCCCAGTGCTCGGTCACTGCTGCACGGGAGAACTCATAGTCCTTCGAATCGAGTTCGTAGGGCTTGTTGCGGTAGATCAGGTGGACGATGTCGATCGGCTGGTGCGTCATGTGCGCGCGCAACGCCCTGACGCTCGCGTCGTTGCGCAACGCGGGCGGCAGCTTCTCGATGAGGTCCGCCAGCGACTGCTGCAGGTTCACGTTGGCCGACACCGCGTCGGTGTTCATGCGCGTCCGGCTCGAATAGGTGATGTCTTTCTGCCGCTGCGAGACCTCCGACAGCGTCTTGGGCATGGCGCCGCGCGCGCTGAACAAGTCCACCTGCAGCACCACCAGCGGCTGCGTGCGCGGGTGCACGTCGAGCACGTATTGGAGCGGTGTGTTCGACACGATGCCGCCATCCCAGTAGTCCTCGCCATCGATGTGCACCGGCGGAAAGCCCGGCGGCAAGGCGCCGCTGGCCATGATGTGCTCAGGGCCGATCTCCTGAAGGGTGTTGTCGAAGTAGATCGAGTTGCCGGTTCGCACGTTCACCGCGCCCACGCTCAGCCGCATCGCGCCCTTCGCGTTGATCCGGTCGAAATCGACAAAGCGTTCGAGCGTGGACTTGAGCGCAGACGTGTCGCAATAGCTGAGCACTGGCGCCGCGCCACCCATCAGCAGTGCCGGGCTGACCCGCGGCGTGAAGAAACCCGGAATGCCGAACAGGATGGCCGCGTTGGCACTCCACTGATTGAGCAGCGCACGGTTGCCGAGCACAGGTGGCAGCTGCTGGCCCAGGCCCGAGGAAACGAGGTCCCAGAACCCCTTGAGTTGCGCAATGCGATCGGCCGGCGCGTTGCCCGCGATGATCGCTGCGTTGATCGCGCCGATCGACACGCCGGCCACCCAATCCAGCGACTGGTACCGATCGAAAAGCGCCTCGTAGACGCCCCCTTGGTACGCGCCCAATGCACCGCCGCCTTGCAGCACGAGTGCCTTGGTGGCGGCGCTCATGTCGGCGCCGGTCACCGTCTTCGACGATGTGGAGGATTCAACTGTGCGCATCCCCGCATTGGACACTGTCGACCCTGACGCGAGGCCGACAACGTCCCGCGACTTACATCTTGGGCAGCATCTGCCCGCGGATTTCGCCGCCCGGGTTCGCGGCGGTGTGGATGTTGGCGTACCACTTGCCGGCCATCAGGTCGGCGGCCTGCGCGCCGGTGAGCGTCGCCTGGCCTTCGATCGGGCTGGCCGCGCTCTGGAAAGGCACCATCACGCCCGCATTCGCGCCCGCTGCAGCCGGGCCGTGGAAATGCGCCATCGTGGCCGGACCGCTCAGGCCGCTATAGGTGATCTTGTACTTGAGCACGTTGGTGCTCTTGTCGAGCCAGGCTTCGGCCATGCCGCTGCCGCGCGTCATGTTGGGCGGCACTTCGCTCGAGGCGTTCATCGCGCCGCTGAAGCTGGCGGTGTTCGAGTTCATGCCCATCATTCCGCAGCCGGCCAGTGCGGCGGCCGCTGCACCGGCGATGAGCGTGGCGCGAAGAAGGGTTGCGTAACGGTTCATGGGAGTCTCCTGAAGTTGTTGGATGTGCACCCAGCTTGGGCATCGCCTATCGGCCGGGCTGTCGGCGGGCAGCGCGACCTCGATCGCGCCGACCGGAACGCATCATCCGCTCTTTCACACGGGAAAAACCGTCAGGCGCCCTGCGGATCGTTTCGCGTCGGCACGGCGGCCTCTGCGTCCACGGGTTCGCTGCCCGGCCGGACCTGGCCCTTGAGCGAGCCCATCGTGTGCGCATAGACCCAGGTGAATTCCGCCCCGAGCAGGAAGATCTGCGCGGAGTAGTACACCCATACCAGCACTACCACCAGCGACCCTGCGGCACCGTAGCCGGAGGCCACGCTGCTCTTGCCGATGTACAGGCCGATAAGGTGCTTGCCGACGGTGAACAGCAGGGCCGTGACTCCCGCGCCGACCCACACGTCGCGCCATTCGACGCGCACGCGCGGCATGATCTTGTAGATCATCGCGAACACCACCGTGACCATCCCGAAACTGAAGATGAAGTTCACGCCCTGCGCCAGCGTCGCCCAGCCGCCGAACACGGGCGACCACCACTTGCCGAGCGCCGCGAGCGCAGCGCTCGCCACCAGGGAGACCATCAGCAGGAAGCCGATGCCCATGATCATGCTGAACGACAAGAGGCGCACTCGCAGCATGTTGAAGAGGCCCTTGCCGGTGTCGCGTGCCGGCGCGCGCCAGATGCGGTCCAGCGCGTTCTGCAGTTCACCGAACACAGTGGTGGCGCCGACCACGAGCAACGCGATACCGATCACGGTTGCGATGATGCCTTCGGTCGGCTTGTTGACCGCCTCCAGCATCCCCTGCACCGCCAGCGCGCCCTGCGGGCCCATGAGCCCCGACAGCTGCGCGAAGATCTCTCCTCGTGCCGCTTCCTGGCCGAACACCAGCCCTGCCACCGAGATCACGATGAGCAGCAACGGCGCCACCGAGAACACCGTGTAGTAAGCCAGCGCGGCGCCCATGCTCGAGGCGTAGTCGTTGGTCCAGGATTCGAAGGCGTCCTGGCACAGCTTGAAAAGTTCGCGTACGTTCATGCGCAGAGTGTCGCAGCCACGTGGCACGCGCGATGTCAGCGCAAAACCCGTCGCCGGACAGCACCGCGCCGGGGATCGATAATCGCCGGCGATGCAATCGTCCCCTCCTGCCGCGCCGTTGTCCGAACGGCCGCAACCCCGGTCTCCCCGCGATCTTTTCGTGTCGTTCACTTGGCTGGCATTGCAGGGTTTCGGCGGCGTGCTGGCCATCGTGCAGCGAGAGATGGTCGAAAAGAAGAAGTGGCTCACCCCCGACGAGTTCCTGGAGGACTGGGCCGTCGCGCAAGTCTTGCCGGGCCCCAACGTGATCAACCTCGCGCTGATGATCGGCGATCGCTACTTCGGCCTGCGCGGCGCGGTGTCCGCCCTCGCGGGCATGCTGGCCGTGCCGCTCGTCGTGATCCTCCTGCTGGCGGTTCTCTATGCGCACTACGCCGCCAACCCCCAGGTGGCCGGCGCGCTGCGCGGCATGGGCGCCGTCTCCGGTGGTCTGATCGCCGCGACCGGCATCAAGCTGGTTCCCCAGCTGCGCAAGCATCCGCTCGGTTTCGGCGTCGCACTGGCCTTCATGACCGCTGTCTTCGCGCTGATCGCGTTGCTGCAGGTGCCACTGGGGTGGGTTCTCTTGATCGTCGGCGGCGCGGCCTGCGCGTGGACCTGGAAGAAGATTCCTGCATGACCATCACGATGCACTGGCACGACTGGCTGGCGCTCTTCGGGCAGTACATGCTGCTGTCGCTGCTCTCGATCAGCGGCGCCATCACCACCGTCCCTGACATGCATCGCTACCTGGTGGACGAACGTCACTGGCTCACGGCGGCACAGCTCAACTCCTCCGTTGCCATCGCGCAAGCCGCACCAGGCCCCAATGTGCTGTTCGTCGCGCTGATGGGCTGGAACGTCGGCCTCAACGCGGGCGGCGGTATCGGCGGCGGTCCGCAAGCGTGGCTCCTCGGCCTTCTCGGTCTCGTGGTCACGATGGTCGGCATCATGCTGCCGAGCACCACGCTCACTTACTTCGCCACGCGCTGGGGCCACCGCAACCGCACGCGGCGCGAAGTGCGTGCCTTCAAGCAAGGCATGGCACCCATCGTCGTCGGCCTGCTGGTCGCGACCGGCTGGGTGCTCGCCAGCAGCAACCATGTCGGTGTGGCGCCGGCATGGCATGTGTGGCTCATCACCGGGGTCGCCGCGCTGGTCGTGTGGCGCACCCGCCTCCATCTGCTCTGGCTGCTCGGCGCGGGTGCCGCGCTGGGCGCCGCGGGCTTTGTCTGAAACCACTCCAGGGAATCGCAATGGAATTTCGCGCTCTCGGCCGTTCCGGCCTTCAGGTCTCTCCCCTCGCCTTCGGCGGCAACGTGTTCGGATGGACGGTCGACGAAGCACTGTCGTTTCGCCTGCTGGACGCGTGGGTCGATGCCGGCTTCAACTTCATCGACACGGCCGACGTCTATTCGGCATGGGTGCCCGGCCACGCCGGCGGCGAGTCGGAAACGATCATCGGCAAGTGGCTCAGGCAGACCGGCAAGCGCAACCGCATCGTGCTCGCGACCAAGGTCGGCAAGCCGATGGGCGAAGGCAAGGTCGGGCTGTCGCCCACGTACATCCGCGAGGCGGTCGATGCATCGCTCACCCGCCTCAAGACCGACCACATCGATCTTTATCAATCGCACGACGACGACGCCGACACACCGCTCGAAGACTCCCTCGGCGCCTTCGCGGACCTGATCACGGCCGGCAAGGTGCGCGCCATCGGCGCCTCCAACTACACGGCGCCGCGCCTGGCCGAGGCGCTGGACGTGTCCGAGAAGCTCGGGCTGCCGCGCTATGAAAGCCTGCAGCCGCTCTACAACCTCTACGACCGCGCGGTGTTCGAGGATGCGCTGGAGCCGCTGTGCCTCGCTCGCGGCGTCGGCGTCATCAACTTCTACGCGCTGGCGGCGGGCTTCCTGACCGGCAAGTACCGCAGCGATGCGGACGCCGGCAAGAGCCAGCGCGGCGCGAACACCACGAAGAAGTACCTGAACGAACGCGGTTTGCGCATCCTCGACGCGCTCGACGCCGCCGCAAAGGCACTGGGCGCGACACCTGGCCAGGTGGCCCTGGCCTGGCAAATGGCGCGCCCCGCCATCACCGCGCCGATCGCGAGCGCGACCTCGATGCAACAGCTCGACGAGCTTGTCGCGGCCACCCGCTTGAAGCTGGACACGGCCACGCTGGCCGCACTCGATGCAGCGAGCGCCGAGGTGCCAGCGGCGGCCTGACCGCTTTGCCAACAGTAGGCAAGCGCCGACATCTACTGGCGGCGGTGGATGCCGTGTCAAAAGACGTGGTTCCGGATACTTGCGCCATCTAAGTTTCAGGAGAACAAACCATGTCGTTCGCGATTTACATGATCGGTTTCATCATTTTCATGGCGGGCCTGATCTGGGGCGCGTCGGTGGCCGGCGTGCCGACGCTCTACATTGGCATCGGGGCTTTGATCGTCCTGGGCATCGGGATCTTCAGCGCGGTGGGACGCACGCGCGGCAAAGACCCGTCCTGAAGAGTGTTCAGCACACGCGCATTGGCGTGCTCCCGTCGATCACCATCGCGAAGAGCTCGCTTTTGAAGTGGATCCCTAGCCGACGGAACGCGCGGTTGCGGTAGGTCTTCACGGTTGGCAATGAAAGACAAAGGTCTGCCGCAATGCCTTCGTGCGTCATGCCCCTGAGCAGACGAGCACACACTTCCAGTTCCCGGCCGGTGAGCGCAGGGCACAGCGCAACCAGTCGGTCTGTCGCGCCATGCGAAGGCGGCGCCAGCGCCACCTGCTTGCGCGCCATTGCCATCAGCGCGGCTCCAAGCATGCCGAAGTCCGCGATCTGACCATCCGTCAGCGGGCGGGTGTGGACATGCCGGTAGAGGTTGACCGCGAGCAGCGCGTCGGCCTCCTCCTCGTATACAACCGAAACGCGCTCAGCCACGCCGTGCGCCTCGTACACGCGCGCGCGATGCTCGGGTGGAACTTCGGGCGCCGTGATGTGGCAAAGCCTGAGCGGAGTGCTAGCTTCCGGCGCACTGCCCTCGCCCCGGCGCAACGTGCGGTCGACCAGGATCGGGCCTGCCGCATAGGCGTTCCAGCAAGCGCGCGTAGTGTCTGGCACGCCGAGGCTTGCACTGAAGCAGATCGATGGACGCGCGCCGATGCGGTACGCCGAGAGTGAACTCACCGGCAAGGCGGCCCGAAGTGACCGCAAGAGCGCCGCGCCGAAGCCCGCGTCGCCGAGCGCAGGCACGGCTTCGGCCACCAGCGAGGCCAGGGCGTTCGCGCTGTCGGTGGCGGGGTTCGGGGGCGTCCAGGTTCGCATGCGGGTACGGGTTTACGCGTCATCTTCGAGGATGACAGGCGGTGCCGCCACCGGAATTACGCTAGCTGAATGACGTCACCTGCCAGCCGCATCGATCCGCTCGCCGCCCCCACGCTCGCCCATTTCGCCGATCTGAATGTCGAGGTTGGCGTCCCGCAAGTGCTTTCGAAGACTGCCCGTGGCATGCGCCGGGTGGTGCCCATCACCGGCGGCACCGCGCGTGGCGATGGGTGGTCGGCACGCGTGCTGCCGGGCGGCAGCGATTTCCAGCTCATCGTGAGCGAGACCCTGTCGGAGCTCGACGCCCGCTACGGGCTGGAGACCGACGCCGGCGATCTCATCTACGTGCAGAACCACGCGGTTCGCGCCGCGCCGCCGGAGGCCATGGCGGCACTGATGCGAGGCGACGCGGTCGATCCGTCGCAGATCTACTTTCGTTGCACGCCGCGCTTCGAGACCGATTCGCCCGCCCTGCGCTGGATCGGGGAGCGCATGTTCGTCGGATCGGGTGTGCGCCATCCGTCCGCGGTGCTGATGCGCTTCTTCGCCCTGCTTTGAACACGCCACTTTCTGCAAACAAGAAAAGGAGACATCCATGCGATCCCCACTGATCACCGCCCTGCTCGTCGCAGGCTTCGGCACGGCTCACGTCGCCCTCGCGCAAACCGCGCCCTACCCCAACCACCCGGTGCGCATCATCGTCGGCTTCCCGGCGGGCACAGGGCCCGACATCGTCGCGCGCCTGCTCGCGCAGAAGCTGTCCGAAGGCTGGGGCAACATGGGCGTCATCGTCGACAACAAGCCGGGCGCGGGCGGGCTGATCGCCGCGTCCGAAGCCGCACGCGCCGCGCCCGATGGCTACACCCTGATGCTGGGCGAGACCGGCCAGCTCTCGATCGCGCCCAGCAGTTACACCAAGCTGCCCTACGACCCGGCGAAGGACTTCGTGCCTGTGAGCCAGGTCGTGACCTCCGACTTCATGCTGCTGGTCAATCCGCAGAAAGTGCAGGCCCGGACGGTGAAGGACTTCGCCGCGTGGACGCAGCAGCAGAAGGGCCTCTTCATGGCGACCTTCGGCGCCGGTACGCCGGGCCACTTCGGCGCCTACATGTTCGCCGACGCCATCGGCCAGAAAGCGGAGCCTGTGCACTACAAGAGCACGGGCGATGCCCTCGGCGGCCTCTTCGGCGGTGACGTGGCGGGCGTGTTCGCGAGCGTCGGGCTGGCGGCGCCGAACGTGAAGGCGGGCAAGCTGGTGGCCCTCGCTTCCAGCGGCGCCGCGCGCAGTCCGGCACTCCCCGACGTGCCGACGTTCAAGGAGCAGGGCTACTCGCAGCTCGTCTTCAACTCGTGGTTCGGCATCGTCGCGCCCGCGAAGACACCGCCCGAGATCGTCGCGAAGCTCAGCGCCGACATCCAGAAGGCCGTCAAGTCGCCCGAGGGCAAGGCCAAGATGGAGGACGCGGGCTTCGCGGTGACCGGCACGAACGCCGCCGACTTCGGCCGCATCATCGCAGCCGACACGGTCACATGGGGCAAGGCTGTCGCGGCGACCGGCTTCAAGGCCGACTGACCGCGCGCGCCGCCGGGACCATCGCGCAACTGCGGTCGCGGCGACGCCGCCCGATTCAGCCGATGCGCTGGCGCATCGCTTCGTAGAGGCACACGCCGCTGGCGACCGAGACGTTGAGACTTTCCACGGCACCGGCCATCGGGATGCTGATCAGCTCGTCGCAGGTCTTGCGGGTGAGCTGGCGCATGCCTTCGCCCTCGGCGCCGAGCACCAGGGCCAGCGGGCGCTTGAGGTCGCTTTGATACAGCGTGCCCGGCGCATCGTCGCTGGTGCCGACGCACCAGATGGCACGCTCCTTCAGCTCGTTCAGCGTGCGCGCCAGGTTGGTGACCATGAAGTACGGTACCGTCTCGGCCGCCCCGCTCGCCACCTTGGCGACGGTCGCGTTGATGCCGGCCGCGTGGTCTTTCGGTGCGATCACCGCGTGAGCACCGGCGCCGTCGGCCACACGCAGGCAGGCGCCCAGGTTGTGAGGGTCGGTCACGCCATCGAGCACCAGCAACAACGGCACGGTGCCGGTGGCTTCGAGCCCTTCGAGCAGTTCGTCGAGCGAATGGGTTTGCGCCATCGGCTCGACGCGGGCCGCGACGCCCTGGTGGCCGTGGCTGCCCGCCAGCTTGGCGATGCGCAGCGCATCGGCCTCGACGAGCCGGACGCCGGCGTCCTGCGCGCGCGCAATGAACTGCTTCATGCGGGCATCGCGCCGGCTCGCGTCGAACAGGACCTCGAGCACCGATTGGGGCGCGGTCTTGATGCGCACGCCGACGGCATGGAAGCCGAATATCACTTTGGGAGAAGACATGCGGGGATTATCGAGGCCCCGGCCCGCGGACCCCGCTTGCGAGGGTTCAGGCCGCCGAAGTTCGTGGACGCCGAGCTTGGCCTTGCTCGAAGGATTGCTCATGCTGCTGGACGGCCTCCAGCAGGCGTTGGCAGACCGACACCAGCCGGTTGAGGGAACGTGCGATCAGCTCATGCACCGCCGACAGCTCGCCAGCGGATTGGCCCACCATGTGAACCGACGAACGATGGAGCATCTGCGCCTTGTCGATGCTGGTCTGCAGCGATTCGCGATACCGGCCGTCGGGGTCCAGGGGAACCGGCAACGCCATGTCGCGCGCATGGACCACGAAGGCTTCCATCGCGGCAGTGGCATCCGCCAGATAGGCCGCGTCCTGCGCCATCGACACCTGGACCACCTCCATCATGGTGAGCAGCTGCAGGGCATGCGCCGTGAGCCTGCGCAGTTGCTCTGCGGTCCTGGAATCGAATTGCGGCGGTGTCGTGTCAACCATGTCGTGTGCAAGCCCTGCCCCGACATCACGGAAAAACCGACTCAGCAGCGCAATCGAGGCCGTCGTCCTCCGGCGTGGGAGCCCGAATCATGACACATCTTGCAATGCTTTATGACTATTTGTGACAATGTTCGAGAGCGACCCGACACAGTTCATGCCAACGGAAGTCCGGTGCTGGCGCGGCTGAGCGCGTCATGAACGTCCCGGATGGCCTCGGCCGCCGGATGCACCGTCCGGCTGCCGGCCGACTCCAGGAAACGGCAGGCCGCGTGGCCTTCCGCGGCCGCTTCGTATCGGGCCACCCAGGCGTCGCGCGCGGGCAGCCTGTCGGGCGACACGGGCCAGACGCCAGGCCGCGGCTTGAGGTGTTCGTCGATGCCGATGCGCCACGGCTTGGCGGTCAGCCGCGCGCGAAAGCAGTTCTGGTTGCGACACATCCGCGCGTAGACCTTGTCGACACCGATCTGCTCGAAACACTCGGCCACCTCGGGATCACCGGGCGCGAAAGTCCTGTGCATGGCCAGCAGCCGGAAGCCGGCCGGCGTGCGATACACCCGCAGATGCCAATCCGGATGCTGTTGCAGGAAGATCCCGATGCGCCTGGCCGCGCGCTTTTCGGGCAACGGGTTGCCATCGTTCTCGCCACGCTTTTTCTTCATTCCGATGCGGTAGGCCACGGCGAATACCACCGCGGCAATGAGGAGCCCGCCCACCCAGGTCTTGCCGCTCCACCCAGCCAGCACCCCGGCGATGAGCGCCGGCACGATCGCGAAGCCCAGCAATCCGCCGCGCATCGGCGTGTCGAAGTCGACGTCCATGAACAGCACGTCGGGCGTGTTGAGGCAACGCGCGCCGTAGCTGTTGCGCGTGACGATGGCGTCGCCGTGACGCTCGATGATCTCTTCGCGGATCGGCACGCCGTCGGCGCCGTTGTAGGCGCGCTTGCGCTCGCGCCGGTCGAGAGATTCACCGGAAGCGATCCGGTCGAACGCAGCCTGCGTGCGCTGGTCGGCATGGGCCTGCGCCGCGATCGGGCTGTCGTCGGACCAGCCAAAGCGCCGCACCGTCACCTGTTGGCCGGCCACCTGCTGCTGGATGCGGCCTTCGGCCCAGTAACGAGGAACGATCATGCTATGAATTCAATAGCGCTTATCGCCCGCCGGATGGCCGTTTCAGGCACTTTTCTCATCGGAAGCGACGCGGCCAGCCTCGATCGTGATGCGGCGCTCGCACTGCGCCGCGATGCCGCGGTCGTGCGTCACCAGCACAAGCGTGGTGCCGAGCTCGCGGTTCAGGTCGAACATCAGCTTCATGACCTGCTCGCCGGTAGCGAAATCGAGGCTGCCGGTCGGCTCGTCGGCCAGCAGCAGCTGCGGCTGCACGACGAAGGCGCGCGCCAGGGCGACACGTTGCTGTTCCCCGCCCGACAGCACTTTCGGGTAGTGACCGAGTCGTTGGCCGAGGCCGACGCGCCCGAGCATGTCGGTCGCTGCCTTGCGCGCGTCCTTGCGGTCGGCGAGTTCGAGCGGGAGCATCACGTTTTCGAGCGCGCTCAGGTTGCCGAGCAGCTGGAAACTCTGGAATACGAAGCCGACCTTCTGCGCACGCAGTGCAGCGCGATCGTCCTCGCTGATCGCGAACATGTCCTGCCCCGCGAGGCGCACGGTGCCGCGGGTCGGCGTGTCGAGTCCCGCGACGATCGACAGCAACGTGCTCTTGCCGGAGCCCGAGGCGCCGACGATCGCCGCAGTCTCCCTCGCGCCGAGGGTGAAAGCGATGTCCTGCAGAATGTCCAGGGTGCCCGCCGAGTCGGTGACGGACTTGAAAACATGGTCGACAGCGACAATTTCAGCGGGAGCAGTTGAGGACATTGAAAGGCTTTGCGTTTTGAATCGTCGTGACTTTATCTTGAGCGCCGCCATCGCAGGCGCAGCGGGCCTTGCAGGATCGCAGGCTATTGCCCAGAAGGCGGCGGCCGGCGCCCCGCAGACCGTGTTGATCGTCGGCGATTCGCTGAGCGCCGAATACGGCCTCAAGCGTGGCGAAGGCTGGGTCGCGCTGCTCGAGAAGCGGCTTGCCGAGCAGAAGATCGCGGCGCGCGTGGTCAACGCCAGCATCAGCGGCGAAACCAGCGCTGGCGGGCGCTCGCGCATCGACGCATTGCTCAAGCAGAGCAAGCCCGATCTGGTGGTCATCGAGCTGGGTGCCAACGATGCGCTGCGCGGCTTGCCCGTGGCCCAGACCCAGGAGAACCTCGTCGCGATGGTGAATGCCGCCAGGCTCGTGAATGCGAAGGTGCTGCTGGTCGGCATCCAGGTGCCGCCCAACTACGGCATGGCCTATCTCAACAGTTTCTCGAAGGTGTTTTCGAATATCGGCACGCTGAGCAAGGTGCCGGTGGTCCCGTTCATGCTCAGGAACGTAGCCGACGGCCCCGATGCCGGGTCGATGTTCCAGGCGGACCGCATTCACCCGGTCGCTGCCGCGCACCCCCGCATCCTGGACAACATCTGGCCGGAGCTCAAGAAGCTGCTCTAGTCCACGGGGTCACGCGCACAAAAAAAGCCGCCGCCTGCGCAATGCAGGCGGCGGCTTTTTCATGTGCGAAGGTGCGAGATCAGCCGTTCTTGGTCGGCAGGTCGGGCACCGTGGGCGCATCGCGTTCGAGCGAGGCCACATCGGTTTCCGGGTCCCCGGGCATCAAGCCATCGCTCGGGCCGAGCTTGCGGCTGGCCTTGTCGCGCAACTTTTCTTCCTTCTTCTTCTTCTTGGCCAGTTCTTTTTGGCGCTTCTCGTAGCCGTAATTCGGTGTTGCCACTGAGTCTCCTTGGGGCGGTGCAGTCCAGCTGACTGCGGTGCTGTCGACTGTAAGCGATAACCCGCTGGCTCAGAGTCGGCCGAGGGCCTGCGCGAGGTCGGCCTGCAGGTCGGCCACGTCTTCGAGTCCGATCGAGAAACGCACGAGTGTGCCCTTGTGCGGCCAGCGCGCCACGCTCTGGTCGCGCATGAGGCCGATGTCGTAAGGCACGACCAGGCTGATCGGGCCGCCCCATGAATAACCCAGGCGAAACAGCTTCAGGCTGTCGCAGAAGCGGTCGACCTGCTCGGTGCTGTAGCGATCGTCGAAGACGACCGAAAAAAGTCCCGCGGCCAGATCGCTCGCGCCGCACAAGGCGCGCCATTGGTCATGGCCCGGCGAGCTTTCCAGCGCGGGGTGCAGCACCTGCGCGATCTCGTCGCGGCCCTCGAACCAGCGGGCGAGTTCGCGCGCGGCGCGATCGTGCGCCGCATAGCGCAAGCCAATGCTCGGCAAGGAGCGCAAAAGCGTCTCGACGTCGCCGACGCCGACGCCCCAGCCCATGCGCATGTGCGTGAGCTTGAGCGCGTGGTGCAGCCGCGCGTCTCGCGTGATGACGCTGCCCATGAGCACGTCACCACCGCCGCTCGGGTACTTGGTGAGCGCGT
This sequence comes from Variovorax sp., assembly GCA_041424275.1. Classification (GTDB taxonomy): domain Bacteria; phylum Pseudomonadota; class Gammaproteobacteria; order Burkholderiales; family Burkholderiaceae_C; genus Variovorax. The sequence continues at coordinate 3,657 of JBGMOF010000035.1, read as the reverse complement.
GCGCCGAAATGTCGACGCCCTGCCCCGTGCCAATGAAATCGAAAGGCGCGAATGCCAGCCCGGCACCCCAGGTGTTGTCGAGCGCCGTGAGCACGTTGCGCGAGCGGCAGACGGCCGCCAACGCGGGCAAGTCCGGAAATTCCATCGTGACGGAGCCCGCGGCTTCCAGCCACACCAGGCGCGTGCGGTCGGAAATCTTCGCGGCCAGGTCGGCAGAATTCATCGCGTCGTACAACCGGTGCGTGATGCCGAAGTTGGCCAGCTCGCCGGTCGCCAGTGCCTTGTTGGGACCGTAGGCGTTGTCGGGAATCAGCACTTCGTCGCCCGTCTTCAGGAACGCGAAGGCCACCAGCGAGATCGCCGCAAGGCCACTCGGCACCAGCAGCGCGGCGGTGCCGCCCTCGAGCGTGGCCAGGCGCTCTTCGAGCGTGAAGGTGGTGGGCGTGCCGTGCAGGCCGTAGGTGTAGCCGGCCTTGGTCTTCCAGTCGCGCGCACGCATCGCGGCCACGTCGGCGAAGAAGACGGTGGACGCCTTGTACACGCCGGGGAGCGGCGCTGCGAAGTTCGCGGGCGCCACATAGGGGTGGTGGATGAGGTCTGTGGACGGCTTGGTCATGCGACAGCGAGACGGACGGTCAGACCGACCACTTGGCCAGCAGCTTCTCGGGTCCCATCGAGTCGTAGCTCTCGAAGGGTTGATGGATCCAGGGATTCGTCGGCAGGAATTCGACCGAATAGTCGGGCTCGAAGGTCGACAAACCCTTCGTCCAGATCACGGCGCTACGCAGCTCGGTGATCGGCGTGTACTTGTTCTTGAGCAGGTCCACCACGGCATGCAGCGTGTGGCCGGAATCCGCAAGGTCGTCGACCAGCAGCACCTTGCCTGCGATCTCGCCCTGCGGCGTGGTGATGTAGTGCGCGATGTCGAGGTGGCCCTGCACCGTGCCGGCACTGGCGCGGTAAGAGCTGGTCGACATGATCGCCAGCGGCTTGTTGAAGATGCGCGAGAGCACGTCGCCCGGGCGCATGCCGCCGCGCGCCAGGCACAGGATCGTGTCGAACTCCCAGCCGGACTGGTGCACCTTGATGGCGAGTTTTTCGACCAGGTTGTTGTATTCGTCGTAGCTCACGTAGAGGTGCTTGCCGTCTTCGGTCAACATGGCGTGGTTTCCTTCAATTAGTCCGCGAGGTAGGGGTGGCGCATCATGATCGTGTGGTCGCGATCGGGGCTGGTCGACACCATGTGGATCGGCACGCCGGTGATCTGCTCGATGCGCTGCAGATAGAGCCGTGCATTGATCGGCAGCCTGTCGTACTGCGTCACGCCGACGGTGCTTTCGGTCCAGCCTTCGAGCGTTTCGTAAATGGGCGTGCAGCGCTCGATCTCGTCGGCGCCCATGGGCAGGATGTCGGTGACTTCGCGATCGAGTTCGTATCCGGTGCAGAGCTCCAGCTTCTCGAGGCCGTCGAGCACGTCGAGCTTGGTGATGCACAGGCCCGAGAGCCCGTTGACCTGCGCCGAGCGCTTGAGCAGCGCTGCATCGAACCAGCCGCAACGACGGCTGCGGCCGGTGGTCACGCCCTTCTCGGCTCCCACGGTGCTCAGGTGATAGCCGGCGGTGCCGGGCGTTTCCCAGTCGAGTTCGGTCGGGAACGGTCCGCCGCCGACACGCGTGCAGTAAGCCTTCGTGATGCCAAGGATGTAGTGCAGCATGCCCGGGCCCACGCCCGAGCCGGCGGCCGCGTTGCCGGCCACGCAATTGCTGGAAGTGACGTACGGGTAGGTGCCGTGGTCGACGTCGAGCAAGGTGCCCTGCGCGCCTTCGAACAGCAGGTTGGCGCCATTGCGATGCGCATCGTTCAGCTCGCGCGAGACGTCGGCCATCATCGGCTTGAGCAGCTCGGCGTGCTTCATGGCTTCATCGAACACTTCGTCGAAGTCGATGGCCGGCGCGCTCAGCACCTGCGTGAGGACATGGTTGTGCAGGTCGAGCAGCACGCGCAGCTTCTCGGCGAAACGTTCGGGGTGCTTCAGGTCCTGCACGCGCAGCGCGCGGCGAGCGATCTTGTCCTCGTAAGCCGGGCCGATGCCGCGGCCGGTGGTGCCGATCTTCTCGATACCGCCCTTTTCGCGATACGCCTCGCGCGCGATGTCCAGCGCCGCGTGGAACGGCAGGATCAGCGGGCAGGCCTCGCTGATGCGCAGGCGCGATCGCACCTCGACACCAGCCTTTTCGAGCCCTTCGATTTCCTCGAACAGCTTGGCCGCCGACAGCACCACGCCGTTGCCGATGTAGCACTTGACGCCCGGCCGCATGATGCCGCTCGGGATCAGGTGCAACGCCGTCTTCACGCCGTTGATCACGAGCGTGTGGCCCGCGTTGTGGCCGCCCTGGAAGCGGACCACGCCTTGCGCGCTCTCGGTCAGCCAGTCGACCAGCTTGCCCTTGCCCTCATCGCCCCATTGGGTGCCGACGACGACGACGTTTCTTCCGGTAGTCACGCTCATGGAATTTCCTGGATTCAAATGGGTTGCAGGTTCCACCGGCCGTCGCGCTCGACGAGCGCACGGTCGCAGTGGAATTCATCGATTTCGCTGTCATGGCCGGGCAGCACGCAGACCACCGTCTCGCCAGCATGGCGCAACTCGGCGATCGCCTGGCGCAGGCCAGCGGCCTCACTCCACGGCGCCCGAATCGCCGCGCGCAGCGGGCGCGCCGGCAGCACGCCGACCAGCTCCCGCACGTCAAGGCTGAAGCCGACGGCCGGCCGGTTGCGGCCGAACACGGCGCCGACTTCGTCGTAGCGTCCGCCACGCACGAGCGCATCGGGGGCGCCGGGCACGTAGACCCCGAAACGCATGCCGCTGTAATACGCGTAGCCCTGCAGGTCTGCCAGGTCGAAGCTCACCTCGGCCCCGTCGAGCCGACCCGCCAGCCGCCTCAGATTGGAAAGCGCCTCGCGCACGGCGGGCGTGCCCTTGAGCGCCTTTTCGGCTTCGTCGAGCACGTTCACGTCGCCATAAAGCTGCACCAGTGCGATCAGGCCTTCGCGCGATGCCGCAGGAAAGTCGCACGTCAGGGTGCGCACCTCGCTGAGGTCCTTGGCGGCCAGCGCGGCATGCACGCGCCCGAGCGTTTCCGCGTCGACAGGCACGCCTGCGAAAAGCGACCGCACGATGCGCGCGTCCGCCATGTCCACGATCGCGCCCTTGCCGATGCCCGCCGCACGAAGGCTGTCGAGTGCGAGCAGGAGAATTTCGGTGTCGGCCTCCGGGCCGGCATGGCCGTAGATCTCGGCCCCGAACTGCAAGGGCTCGCGCGTGGCGTGCGGGCGGTCGGGGCGCGTGTGCAACACAGGCCCGCAGTAGCAAAGACGCGCGACACCTTCGCGGTTGAGCAGGTGCGCATCGATGCGCGCGACCTGGGGCGTCGTGTCGGCGCGCAAGCCCATGCTGCGGCCCGAAAGCTGGTCGACGAGCTTGAAAGTCAGAAGGTCGAGCGCTTCGCCCGTGCCCGAAAGCAGGGACTCTAGATGCTCGAGCAGCGGCGGCATCACCAACTCGTAGCCATAGCCACGGGCGGTGTCGAGCAGCTGGCGTCGAAGTTCTTCGATGTGGCGCGCCTCGGAAGGCAGCACATCGGCAATGTGATCCGG
>JBGMOF010000034.1:0-50497 GCA_041424275.1 Variovorax sp. | reverse complement strand
AGCTCACGCCGATCTGGCTGCTGGGCGTGGCGCTGTGCTTCGTGCCGGTGGCGTTTCGCCAGCGCGTGCAGGAGGCGGGCGGCAGCTACTGGGTGATCTATGCAGGCATTTCGGCGCTGATCGCTGCCGGCATCCTTTTCGGGCGCAAGCGCATCGCGGCGCGTCTGCCCGCGAACGAAGTGCTCGACGACGTCATGTACAAGTCCATCACGGTCGGCTTCGCCTTCTTCACGATCGCCACCGTGCTCGGCGCATTGTGGGCGGCCGATGCCTGGGGCGGCTACTGGAGCTGGGACCCGAAAGAGACCTGGGCGCTGATCGTCTGGCTCAACTACGCGGCCTGGCTGCATATGCGGCTTGTCAAGGGCCTGCGCGGCACCGTGGCGGCGTGGTGGGCGCTCGGCGGCTTGGCAGTGACCACTTTTGCGTTTCTCGGCGTGAACATGTTCCTGAGCGGTCTGCACAGTTACGGCACCTTGTAGGCGCTTGCCGTCGCCGGATCGCGCCGATCTGAAACCGCGCACGCGTGCGGCGCGTAACCAATTCGGGGCCTGGCACGAACTACCCTGAACAACGACGATTCACTGAAAGGCGATCCATGCGCAGTCACTCCGGCCAAGACGGTTTCAACCATCCGCTTTCGAGCGAGATCACCCCCCGCAGCGTGTACGAAGAGCGGCGCGGCCTGCTCAAGCTGATGGCAGGCGGTGCAGCCGGCGCTGCGCTGGCGGGTTGGGCCGGGCGTGAGGCTCTGGCGCAAACCGCCGGTCCCGGCAAGCTGGCCAAGTTGCCGGGTGTCAAGTCCACCGTCGCGGGCGCCATGACCATGGACAAGCTGACCGACTACAAAGACGCCAGCACGTACAACAACTTCTACGAATTCGGTACCGACAAGGCCGACCCTGCCAAGAACGCCGGCACGCTCAAGACGCGGCCCTGGACGGTTGAGGTCGAGGGGCTCGTCAAGAAGCCGGGAAAGTACGGCATCGAAGACCTGCTCAAGCTGAGCGCGCAGGAAGAGCGCATCTACCGCCTGCGCTGCGTCGAGGGCTGGTCGATGGTGATCCCGTGGGTGGGTTACTCGCTGGCGGAACTCATCAAGAAGGTCGAGCCGCAGGGCAATGCGAAGTACGTCGAGTTCCTCACGCTGGCGGACCCCAAGACGATGCCCTTCGTCGGTTCGCGCGTGCTCGACTGGCCGTACGCCGAGGGCCTGCGCATGGACGAGGCCATGCATCCGCTGACGATGCTCACCTTCGGCATGTATGGCGAAGTGCTGCCCAACCAGAACGGTGCGCCGGTGCGCCTCGTGGTGCCATGGAAGTACGGGTTCAAGTCGGCCAAGTCGATCGTCAAGATCCGCTTCGTCGAGAAGGAGCCGAGCACGGCCTGGAACAAGGCGGCGGCCAACGAATACGGCTTCTATTCGAACGTGAACCCGAACGTCGACCATCCGCGCTGGAGCCAGGCCACGGAGCGCCGCATCGGCGACGGCGGCGGCCTGTTCGCCAAGCGTCGCAAGACCGAGATGTTCAATGGCTACGAAGCCCAGGTCGGCCAGCTCTATGCGGGCATGGACCTGAAGAAGAACTACTGAGCCGGCCCCTTCGTCACACGGCCATCGCCCCATGAACAAGCTGCTCATGCACCCGGCGACCAAGCCGGTCATCTTTTTGCTGTGCCTGCTGCCGTTCGCGCGGCTGGGCTACGGCGCCTTCACGGACGGGCTCGGCGCCAATCCTGCCGAGTTCCTGATCCGTGCGACCGGCGACTGGACGTTGCGCTTCATCTGCATCGTGCTGGCGGTGACGCCGCTGCGCGTCATCGGCAAGTGGAACGCGCTGGCGCGCTACCGTCGCATGCTGGGGCTGTTCGCGTACTTCTACGTGGTGCTGCACCTGTTGTGCTACAGCTGGTTCGACATGGGCTTCGAGTGGGGCGACATCGCCAAGGACATCGCGAAGCGGCCGTTCATCCTGGTGGGCTTCTCGGCCTTCGTGCTGCTGACGCCGCTGGCCGCCACGTCGTTCAATCGCGCGATCAAGGCGATGGGCGCCAAGCGCTGGCAGATGCTGCACAAGCTGGTCTACGTGATCGCGGGGCTGGGGTTGCTGCACTTCTTCTGGATGCGTGCGGGCAAGAACAACTTTGCCGAGGTGTATGTGTACGCGGCCATCATCGCCGCGTTGCTCGCCTGGCGCGTGTGGAATTCCTTCGGCAAGAAAAAGGTACAGCGTTCCGCGAGCGGCCGCGGGCAACTGTCGAAACAGTAGCGCTGCGACCGTCGTTCACGCGGCGGGTTGCTCCGCGCGCAACTGGTCTTCCAGGGTTTCCCGACGACGGATCAGCAGCGCCTCGTTACCGCTCACCAGCACCTCTGCGGCGCGGCCACGCGTGTTGTAGTTGCTCGACATGCTCATGCAGTAGGCGCCGGCGGACAGCACCGCAACGAGATCGCCGGATTTCACATCCAGTTCGCGATCGCGACCGATCCAGTCACCGCTTTCGCAGATCGGACCCACCACGTCGTACAGCGTGGTGGCGCCGGTGCGGGTCTGTAGCGGAACGATCTGCTGGAACGCCTGGTACATCGCCGGGCGCGGCAGGTCGTTCATGGCCGCATCGATGATGCAGAAATTCTTGTCTTCGCCAGGCTTCGTGTAGAGCACTTCGCTCACGCACACGCCGGCATTGCCCACGAGCGAACGTCCAGGCTCGATCAGGAGCTTCCGATCGCCGAAACCGCGCGCATCGATGCGCGCCAGCAGCTGCTTCCATAGCGCGTCGGCTGCCGGTGGCGTGTCGCCGTTGTAGTCGATGCCCAGGCCGCCGCCGAAGTCGATGTGATGCAGACGAATACCGGTGGCCTCGATCGACTGAACGAGATCGAGGATCTTGTCCATCGCATCGAGATAGGGGCTGGCTTCTGTGATCTGGGAGCCGATGTGGCAGTCGATGCCGACGACTCCCAGCCCCGGCAGCCGCGCCGCATGCGCGTAGACCGCCACCGCGCGATCGTGCGCCACGCCGAACTTGTTGCCCTTCAACCCGGTCGAGATGTAGGGATGGGTCTTCGGGTCGACGTTGGGGTTGATGCGCACGCTGATCCGGGCGCGCTGCCCGACCGCCAGGGCGACCTCGTTGAGCACCTCGAGCTCGGCTTCGCTCTCGACGTTGAAGCATCCGATGCCGGCCTCCAGCGCCTGCTCCATTTCCGCGCGCGTCTTGCCGACGCCTGAAAAGATGATCTTGGCGGGATCGGCGCCGACCGCCAGCACGCGACCCAGCTCACCACCCGAGACGATGTCGAAGCCGCAACCCGCCTCGGCGAAGACACGCAGCACGCCGAGCGACGAGTTCGCCTTCATCGCATAGCAGATCAGTGACTCGCGTCCTTCGAAGCCGCGTTGATAAGCAGCGAGGGCGTCGAGCATCCATTGCTTCGAATAGACGAACAGCGGCGTGCCGTGCGTGCGCGCAAGCTCGGCGAGCTCGAGGCCTTCGACGCACAGCGCACCATCGCGCCGCGCGACATGGGGCTGTCCAGGCAAACCGGTGACGCTGTGATTCATCGGTCCGCTCCCGGCGCGCTGGCGGCAGGGGTCGGCACGGGTGCCCCGTTGGTCGAAGAGCCGGGCATCCGCGGTGTGATCAGCTCGGGCAAGGTCGCCCGATTCTTGGCCGCCGCATCGGTCGGGAGGTAAAGCGGCCCGCGTTGCCCACAACCCGCCAGGGCAAAGCCTGCAGCGAGGAAGCAGACCACGCACGCCATGTGGCGACGGGTGCTCACTAGAATTTGAGGAACATTCAACATGGTGAAATTGTAATGACCGACCCTGAGTACATGGACCGCGCCGAAGCGGCGCTTGCCGCGATCGAGCAGGCCTGTGACCGCATCAACGATGCGACCGATGCCGACATCGACAACCAGCGCGTGGGCGGGATGATCACGATCACTTTTCCGAACAAGAGCCAGTTGATCGTGAACCTGCAGCCGCCGTTGCAGGAGATCTGGCTCGCGGCGCGGTCAGGCGGTTACCACTACCGTTTCGACGGCGCAGTCTGGACCGATACGAAGACGCGCGAGGAATTCTTCGAAAACCTTTCGCGCGAAGCGAGCGCGCAGTCCGGGCAACCGCTCGCGTTCTCCGCGGGTTGAGCGCCCGGTCCTTCTAGTTGCGGAACAGATCGAGGATGCGGTTGCGCTCTTCCGGAGGGGGCGTCGGCGCCACCGGCACGCCGGTGAGCGCTTCCACAGGGGCTGCCGGTGCGGTGTCCAGGCCCAGGCTCGCGACGCTGCGGCCCGGTGCATAGTCGTCGAAGTACCACTCACCCCCGATATTGACGATGCCCTGCGGTGGCGAGCTGGACAGGTCCGTCACAGGAACGCCCTTCAGTGCCGTTTCCATGTAGCTGATCCAGATCGGCAGGCTCAGGCCGCCGCCGGTTTCGCGATCGCCGAGCTTGCGCGGCGTGTCATAGCCCATCCACGCAATGGCCGCCATGCTCGGCTGGAAGCCCGCAAACCAGGCGTCGAGCGAGTCGTTCGTCGTGCCGGTCTTGCCGTAGATGTCGGGACGCTTGAGCATGGCCTGAGCCTTCGCCGCCGTGCCGCCGCGCGCCACGGACTGCAGCAGCGTGTCCATGATGAACGCGTTGCGCTGGGGAATCGCACGCATGGTCTCGTTCAGCAGCGGGGGCTGCTTGTCGACCAGCACCTTGTCACGGTGATCCGTGATGCGGGTCACGAGGTACGGGTTCACGCGGTAACCACCATTGGCGAAGACCGAATACGCGGTCGCCATCTGCATCGGCGTGACCGAGCCGGCGCCCAGCGCCATCGGCAGATAGGCCGGATGCTTCTCGCGTTCGAAGCCGAAGTTGGTGATCCAGTCCTGCGCGTAGTGCGTGCCGATCGATTGCAGGATGCGGATCGACACCAGGTTCTTCGACTTCATCAGCGCGGTCCGCATGGACATCGGGCCTTCGAAGCCGCCGTCGTAATTCTTGGGCTCCCAGGGCTGGCCACCAGTGGTGCCAGCGTCGAAGAACAGCGGCGCGTCGTTGATCACCGTCGCGGGCGAGAAGCCTTTCTCGAGCGCAGCCGAATAGATGAACGGCTTGAAGCTGGAGCCAGGCTGGCGCCACGCCTGCGTGACGTGGTTGAACTTGTTTTTTCCGAAGTCGAAGCCGCCGACCATCGCCTTCACCGCGCCGTCGCGCGGATCGAGCGCCACGAAGGCGCCTTCCACTTCGGGCAGCTGGGTGATTTCCCAGGTGTTCTTGGGCGTTTTCATCGCCCGGACCACGGCGCCGCGCCGGATGCGGATATTGGGCGGCGCCTTGTCGGACAGGCCCGATTGCGCCGGTTTGAGCCCTTCGCCGGTGATCTGGACGGCTTCGCCATTGGCGCGAACCGCGTCGATCTGCTTGGCCGTGGCCTTCAGGACCACCACCGCGATCACATCGCCGTTGTCGGGCCGGTCGGACAGCGCGTCGTCGACGGCTTCATCGAGATCCTTGGCGTCCGCGGGCAGGTCGACGAACTTTTCGGGGCCGCGGTAGATCTGGCGGCGTTCGTAATCCATGATGCCCTTGCGGAGCGCCTTGTACGCGGCCGCCTGGTCTGCTGCCACCAGCGTCGTGTAGACCTTGAGGCCGCGTGTGTACGTGCTGTCGCCGTACTGCGCGTACATGAGTTGCCGGACGGTCTCCGCGACGTATTCGGCATGAAGACGCGTCGGGTCGGCCGCGTCGCGCAGCTTGAACTCTTCCTTTTTCGCAGCGGCAGCCTGTTCGCCCGTGATGAAACCGGCATCCAGCATCCGGTCGATCACATAGAGCTGCCGGCCCCGCGCGCGCGAGGGATTGTTGACCGGGTTGTTTGCACCCGGCGCTTTGGGCAATCCGGCGAGCATCGCGGCTTCGGCGATCGTGATGTCCTGCAGAGGCTTGCCGAAATAGGCTTCCGATGCCGCTGCGAATCCATAGGCGCGGTTGCCGAGGTAGATCTGGTTCAGGTAGATCTCGAAGATCTGATCCTTGCTGAGCAGATGCTCCAGCTTGAAGGTCAGCAGGATTTCGTAGATCTTGCGTGTCAGCGTCTTCTCCGAACTGAGGTAGACGTTGCGTGCCACCTGCATCGTGATCGTCGAAGCGCCCTGGCTCTTCATCTTGTTGACGTTTGCGAGCCCGGCCCGCACCACGCCCTTGTAGTCGACGCCGCCATGCTCATAGAAGCGCGCGTCCTCGGCCGCCAGCACCGCATCCTTCATGACCTTGGGGATCGTCGCGATCGGCGTCAGGTTGCGCCGCTCTTCACCGAATTCCCCGATCATCGTGCCTTCGGACGAAAACACGCGAAGCGGCAGCTTGGGCCGGTAGTCGGACAATTCCGAGATGTCGGGGAGGTTCGGATAAGCCACTGCGAGCGCCACGGCAATGACGCACAACACCGAAACGACTCCCGCAACGGCGATCCCCCCTGTCCAGAGGACGATCCTCAGCAGCCACTTGAGCCAGGTCGGTCGAGCGGTAGGAGGAGACTTGCGGGGGCCCGGAGGGCTGGTTTTTTCGGGCATGAAGGCGATCGGAATCTGGACGCATTATAAAAAGCCGGCGTTCAGGGGCTGGTCAGCTCACCGGGAAAAGGGCTGGCGGCGCCAATTCGTGACCTAAGTTGCAAGTCGCGTCACCTTTTGACAACGATTGCCCACGGTAGGCGTTTCGACGCTTGGTAGGCCACGTTTGTTGCTGCTAGAGTGCAACCACTCGCATATATTTCCAATCGTTACAAACGACAGGACCCTAACTTGACCGCCTTGGGATCGCTTTTTCGCCGTCAACCCGCGCCATTGCTCGGTTTGGACGTCAGCTCTTCCAGCGTCAAGCTGGTCGAGCTTGGCCGCGATGCCTCCGGCAAGCTGGTGCTGGAGCGTTGCGCGATAGAACCTCTGGAGCGTGGCTGGATCACGGACGGCAACGTCGAAAAATTCGACGAAGTGGCCGAAGCGGTCCGTCGCGTGGTCCGCAAGAGCGGGACGCGCACCAAGAATGCCGCACTCGCGTTGCCGCCATCCGCCGTCATCACCAAGAAGATCGTGCTTCCAGGCGGCATGAGCGAGCAGGAGCTCGAAATTCAGGTCGAATCCGAAGCCAATCAATACATCCCGTTCTCACTGGATGAAGTGAGTCTGGACTTCTGCGTGATGGGCCAGAGTGCCAACTCCGCAGGCGACGTCGAAGTGCTGATCGCTGCCTCGCGCAAGGAAAAAGTCCAGGATCGCCAAGGCTTGGCGGAAGCTGCAGGCCTCAAGGCCGTCATTCTTGATGTGGAGTCGTATGCCTCGCGGTTGGCAACGGCGCGCCTGATCGAACAACTGCCCAACCAGGGCCGCGACGCCGTCGTGGCGCTCTTCGAAGTCGGCGCCTTCACCACCAGCATGCAGGTGCTGCGCAACCAGGAAGTCTTGTACGACCGCGACCAAGCGTTCGGCGGCGCGCAACTGACCCAGTTGATCGTGCGTCAGTACGGCTTCTCCGCGGAAGAAGCGGAAACCAAGAAGCGCAGCGGCGATCTGCCGGACGACTATGGTTCAGGCGTTCTGAAGCCTTTTGTCGCCAGCATTGCGCAGGAAATCGCCCGGGCGCTCCAGTTCTTCTTCACCAGCACGCCGCACAACCGCGTCGACTATGTGCTCCTCGCGGGCGGTTCGGCGGCGCTGCCGGGCCTCACCGGCGCGGTCACGCGCCAGACGTCATTTGCCTGTTCGCTGGTCAATCCCTTCGATGGCATGGAGCTCGGTGCCGGAATTCGCGAGAAGAAGGTGCGTCGTGAAGCACCTTCCTACCTGACGTCGTGCGGCCTGGCGATGCGGAGGTTCCTGCAGTGATCCTCATCAATCTGTTGCCGCATCGCGAGGCTTCCAGGAAGCGCCGCAAAGAGAGTTTCTATGCCACGCTGGGCGCCGCTGCACTGCTCGGCGGCCTGATCGCCGGCGCGACCTACGTCTGGTACCAGGCGCAGATTTCGAGCCAGCAAGGCAAGAACACCTACCTGCAGGCGGAAATCAAGAAGCTCGAAGTCGAAATCAAGGAAATCTCGACGCTGCAGTCCGAAATCACCGCGCTGCGCGCTCGCCAGCAAGCGGTGGAAGATCTGCAGGGCGATCGCAATCTGCCTGTCCATCTGATGAACGAACTGGTCCGGCAACTTCCGGACGGTGTCTATCTCACCAGCATGAAGCAGGACAACCAGGTCGTGACGCTGCAAGGAATGGCGCAGTCGAACGAACGTGTTTCCGAACTCCTGCGCAATCTCGGCAACAACAGCCCATGGCTCGTGAAGCCGGAGTTGGTCGAAATCACGGCTGCGACGGTGAGCCTCACGGCGCGCGATCAGCGCCGGGTGGCGAGCTTCACGATGCGCATCGGCGTCAAGCGCCCGACCGACGCGCAAAAGGCTGCCGGCAGTGCGGCAGCGGTGAAGGGTTAAGGGGTCAGCATGGCAATTCGACGCCCATCCAGCAACATCGATGTCGCAGCCTCGCTGCGCCGTTTCGGCAATCAATTCCAGGGACTGAATCCGAACGATCCCTCCGTGTGGCCTGCAGCACCGCGCTATGCGTTGTGCGTGGCCGTGACGCTTCTCGTGCTGGTCGCCCTTTGGTTCGTTTGGCTGACCGGCTCGAACGACGAGCTCGAAGCCGAGCGTGCCAAGGAAGCCACGCTGAGAGTGGACTACACCAAGAAAGTCGGCCAGGCGGCCAATCTCGAGCTGCTCAAGAAGCAGCGCGAACAGGTCCAGCAATACGTGACGTTGCTCGAGAAGCAGTTGCCCAGCAAGGCCGAGATGGATGCGTTGCTGTCGGACATCAACCAGGCCGGACTCGGTCGCAGCCTCCAGTTCGAACTGTTCCGCCCGGGGCAGATTTCGGTCAAGGATTACTACGCCGAGTTGCCGATCGCCCTGCGCGTCACGGGTACGTACCACGACATGGGTGCGTTCGCGGCAGACGTCGCGAACCTGTCGCGCATCGTCACGCTGAACAACATTGCCATCGTTCCGCAAAAGGATGGCGCCCTGACCATGGATGCCACGGCGCGCACCTTCCGCTACCTGGATTCCGACGAACAGGCGGCGCAAAAGGCTGCGGCGACTCCGAAAGCCAAACAATGAGAGCGCTGGCATGGACCGGGCTTTGCCTGATGGCACTGGCCCTTTATGGATGTGGTTCCTCGGAGCGTGACGATCTGCAAGTTTGGATGGCAGAGCAACGGGCGCAAGTCAAACCGACGGTGCCACCGATTCCCGAACCCAAGAAATTCACGCCTCAGGCCTACACGGAAGCGTCCGCTTTCGAGCCGTTCAACAGCCAGAAGCTGACCCAGGCGTTGCGCCGCGATTCGGCGCAACCCAACATGTCCGGTTTGATCGGACCCGAGCTTGCGCGTCGCAAGGAATCGCTCGAGGCGTTTCCTCTGGATGCGATGGCGATGGTCGGCAGCTTGAACCGCAACAACCAGCCGGTCGCCCTGATCAGCGTGGACAAATTGCTGTATCAGGTTCGTGTGGGCAATCATCTGGGCCTGAATTACGGCCTCATCACCAAAATCAGTGAAACCGAACTCGCCTTGCGTGAAATCGTGCAAGACGCCGCAGGCGAGTGGATCGAACGCGAGGCAACGTTGCAGTTGCAAGAAGGGCCGAAGAAATGACCAAACAAAAACCGATCGCCGCACGTTGGCTGCGCGCCACTGGCGTGGCCCTGCTGGCGCTCACTTCGGCCGTGCTGGTCCACGCGCAAAACTCGATTCAGTCGGTGACAAGCTCGACCCAGTCGGGCGCCGAAGTCCTGAAGATCGATCTCGCACAGCCGCTGGCGGCAGTCCCGACCGGCTTCGTGATACAGACGCCCGCACGAATCGCGCTGGACTTCCCGGGTGTGACGAATGCGATCGGCCGCACGGCCATCGATGTCAACCAGGGCAACCTGCGTTCGGTGAACGTCGTGCAGGCGGGCGAGCGCACGCGGCTCGTGTTGAACCTCAAGGAAGCCACCGCTTACAAGACAGAAATCCAGGGCAAGTCGTTGCTGGTGTCCCTCGAACCCGTCGCAGGCACCGCGCTGGTCGCGTCCGCCGCTACGGCTTTCGCTGAAAACCGCAATCGCGACATGGTTCCACTGCGCGATGTGGATTTCCGGCTCGGCGCGGACAACACCGGTCGCGTGATCGTGGATCTGGCCAACAACCAAGTGGGTGTCGACATTCGCCAGCAGGGCAAGAACCTGGTGGTGGAGTTCACCAAATCGACGTTGCCGGAGGGCCTGCGTCGCCGCCTCGACGTGGCCGATTTCGGGACGCCGGTGCAACTGATTACCACGCAGCAGTCGGGCGACCGGGTGCGCATGATCATCGAGCCGAAGGGCGAGTGGGAACACAGCGCTTACCAGAGCGAGAACCAGTTCGTGGTTGAAGTCCGTCCTCGCAAGGTCGACCCGACCAAGCTGACGCAGGGTGCAGGCTACAACGGCGAGAAGCTCTCGCTGAACTTCCAGAACATCGACGTGCGTTCGTTGCTCCAGGTCATTGCCGACTTCACCAACTTCAACATCGTCACGTCGGATTCCGTCACCGGGTCGCTGACGCTGCGCCTGAAGGATGTGCCATGGGACCAAGCGCTCGAAATCATCATGCAGGCCAAGAATCTGGGCATGCGCAAGAACGGCAGCGTGCTGTGGATCGCGCCCAAGGATGAGATCAACGCCAAGGAAAAGCTCGATTTCGAAGCGCAGGCCGCGATCCAGAACCTCGAGCCGCTGCGCACGCAATCCTTCCAGCTGAACTACACCAAGGCGCTCGTGATTGCACAGGGGCTGACCGGCACCGGCGCCTCGGCAGGCGGTGGCGGCGGTTCCGGCAGCACGACGCGCATCCTGAGCGCACGTGGCAGCGTCATTGCAGAGTCACGCACCAACCAGCTGTTTGTGTCGGACATTCCGTCTCGCCTCACGCAGGTCGCCGAGCTCATCCAGAAGCTCGATATTCCGGTGCGTCAGGTCCTGATCGAGGCCCGCATCGTCGAGGCATCGGACACGTTCGGGAAATCGTTGGGCGTGAAGCTCGGTGGCGGCGCGGTCAATAGCCGCAACTCCCTCGGAACCTTCCCTTCGGTGACTGGCGGCGGCACGGTCACCACCAATACCAACGGCGTGATCAGTTCGACCAGCACGAGCCCGACGGTCACCTTCCCGCAGTTCACGCAAGGCAACTTCATCAACCTGCCTTCGACGGGTGTGTCCGGTAACGGCAATGCCGCCGGCACCTTCGCGATCTCGCTCTTCAACAGCAGTTTCTCGCGCATGCTGAACCTGGAAATCTCCGCGCTCGAAGCCGACGGCAAGGGCAAGGTGGTGTCGAGCCCCCGCGTGGTGACGGCTGACCAGACCAAGGCGTTGATCGAGCAGGGCACCGAACTGCCGTACCAGGTAGCGACATCGAGCGGCGCAACGTCGATCGCTTTCCGAAAGGCCAACCTCAAGCTGGAGGTCACGCCGCAAATCACGCCCGAAGGCAACATCATCCTGACGCTCGACGTCAACAAGGATACGGTCGGCCAGGCGACGACGGCGGGTTTCGCGATCAACACCAAGCACGTGCAGACCGAAGTGCTGGTCGAGAACGGTGGCACGGTGGTCATCGGTGGTATCTTCGAACTCACCGAAACCAACGATGAGTCGCGCATTCCGGTGCTGGGTGAAGTGCCTGTTCTCGGTGCACTGTTCCGGACGCGCAACCGCGTTGCCAACAAGACCGAAATGCTCGTCTTTATCACTCCGAAGATGATTACCGACCGCAACGCCGCGCGCTGAGGCGCGAGCGTTCGCAGCGATACGCGTGGCGGTCGCATTCGTCGGGTTGCCCGGCGCCGGGAAGTCCGCCGTGGGTCGGCGCCTGGCGCAGCGCCTGCAGCTTCCTTTCGTCGACAGCGACCACGTCATCGAGCAGCGGATCGGCTGCTCGATCCGCGAGTACTTCGATCGCGAAGGCGAAGCCAGTTTTCGGGACGTCGAGCAATCGGTGATTGCCGACCTCGCCTCGCAGGCCAACGGCGTGGTGGCAACGGGCGGCGGCGCGGTGCTCCGCGCGCCGAATCGGGCGCAACTGCGTGATCACTTCCACGTCATCTACCTGCGCTCTTCGCCAGAAGACCTGTTTCGGCGCTTGCGGCACGACGTCAAGCGGCCGTTGCTCCAGGTGGCTGATCCGCTCGGGCGCCTGCGCGAATTGCATTCGGTGCGCGATCCGCTCTACAGTGAAACGGCGCACGACGTGGTCGAAACCGGCCGGCCTTCGGTTTCGATGCTGGTCAACATCATCGTGATGCAGCTCGAGCTTGCCGGCGTCTCATTGTCCGAGCCGCCGCGGAGCGCGCCGCCTTCCTGAGGCGGGGCTCCGCCCGGGCCGACCTAGGCTCCGCGCCTACACTCACCCCATGCCTTTGACCGCCTCTCGCGACCGTGTCGACATCGACCTCGGCGATCGCAGTTACCCCATCCTGATCGGCCCGGACCTGCTCGGTGATTCCGACGCCTTCGCGTCGGTACCCGCTGCCGCCGCGGCACTCATCGTCACCAACACCACGGTGGCGCCCCTGTATCTCGCGGCGCTGCGCGACACGCTGGTCCAGCGTTTTCGCACGGTGCACGTACTCGAACTGCCTGACGGTGAAGTCCACAAGGACTGGCCCACGCTCAACTTGATCTTCGACGCCTTGCTCGGCCATGGCGCGGACCGAAAGACCGTGCTCTTCGCGCTCGGGGGTGGTGTGGTCGGTGACATGACCGGCTTCGCCGCTGCGAGCTACATGCGCGGCGTGCCGTTCGTGCAGGTGCCGACCACGTTGCTCGCGCAGGTCGATTCATCGGTTGGCGGCAAGACGGCCATCAATCACCCGCTGGGCAAGAACATGATCGGCGCGTTCTACCAGCCGCAGCTGGTGCTGTGCGATCTCGCCACCCTGCAGACGCTTCCGCCGCGCGAGCTCAGCGCGGGCCTGGCCGAAGTCATCAAGTACGGCCCGATCTACGACATGGCGTTTTTCGACTGGATCGAGGCCAACGTCGACGCGCTGGTCGCGCGAGACCCGGCTGCCCTCGCCCGTGCGGTCAAGCGCAGCTGCGAGATCAAGGCCGAAGTCGTCGGGCAGGACGAGCGCGAAAGCGGCCTGCGCGCGATCCTCAATTTCGGCCATACCTTCGGCCACGCGATCGAATCCGGGCTGGGCTACGGCGAATGGCTGCACGGCGAGGCCGTCGGCTGCGGCATGGTGATGGCGGCGCATCTGTCGCAGCACCTCGGTGGCGTCGATGCCGCGTTCGTGCAGCGGCTCACGCGCCTGATCGAGCGTGCGGGTTTGCCCATCGTCGGCCCCGCCCTCGGCGCCGAGCGCTATCTGGAGCTCATGCGCATCGACAAGAAATCGGAAGCCGGGGAGATCCGCTTCGTCGTCATCGATCGGCCGGGCTCCGCGATCGTTCGCAGCGCGCCGGACGCGATGGTGCGCGAAGTCCTTGCGCAATGCTGCGCATCCTGAGTACGCGCCTCGCGGGTACGCAATGAGTCGCCTCGCGCCCTATGCCTGCGATCCGGCCGATTCCCGCGGGCGTCGCCATGCCGAGTCGCCCGCACCGACGCGCGACGCCTTCCAGCGCGACCGCGACCGCATCGTGCACTCGACGGCGTTCCGTCGGCTGGTCTACAAGACGCAGGTGTTCCTGAACCATGAGGGCGATCTTTTCCGGACGCGCCTGACGCATTCTCTCGAGGTGGCGCAGCTCGGGCGGTCGATCGCGCGGGCGCTCCAACTCAACGAGGATCTCGTCGAGGCCATCGCGCTGGCGCACGACCTCGGCCACACGCCGTTCGGCCACGCGGGCCAGGACGCGCTCAACGGCTGCATGGAAGCGCACGGCGGTTTCGAGCACAACCTGCAAAGCCTGCGGATGGTCGACGAACTGGAACTGCGCTATCCGCAGTACGACGGGCTCAACCTGAGCTTCGAGACGCGCGAAGGCATCCTCAAGCATTGCTCGCGCGCCAACGCCGAGCGCATCGAAGCCGCCGAGCCCGGCGGCGTGGCGCGCCGCTTTCTCGATCGGACCCAGCCTTCGCTCGAGGCGCAGCTGTGCAACCTTGCCGACGAGATCGCCTACAACGCGCACGACATCGACGACGGCGTGCGGTCAGGACTCATCAGCATGGAGAGCCTGGGCGAGGTCGAGTTGTTCGAGCATTACCGGCGCGAGGCACTCGACGAATACCCGGCGCTGACCGGCCGGCGCGTCCTCTACGAAACCATCCGCCGCATGCTCAGTGCGCAGGTGTACGACGTGATCGACGCCACCCGGGCAGCCCTCACGGTCGTGGCGCCGACCGATGCCGATGCGGCGCGGCGTGCCGCGCCGATCGTGACCTTCAGTGAGCCCATGCGCACGCGATCGTCGGCGCTCAAGCGCTTTCTGTTCGCCAACCTGTACCGCCACCCGCAAGTGATGGCGACGACGGAGCAGGCGAGCGATGTGGTGCGCGAGTTGTTCGACGCGTACCTCGATCGACCGGACGACATGCGGCCTTCCTTCGCGGAGCGCACCGACCGCCACCGGGCCGTGGCCGACTACATCGCCGGCATGACCGACCGCTTCGCCATGCGCGAACACGAGCGCCTCACCGGGCGACGGTGGGTGGTGTGAGCTCGCCAAAAGCCGCCGATGTCGCGAAGGTCCCGCCCGTGGCGCTGGCCGTGGTGTTCGGTGGCGTCAGCGCCGCGCTTCACCTTGGCAAGCTGCCGCCGGCGGTGCCGGCGCTGCAGGCGTCGCTCGGCATCGGCTTGGTCGAAGCCGGGTTCCTGCTGTCGCTGGTGCAGGGCGCCGGCATGACGTTGGGTGTGTTCGCGGGGCTGGCTGCGGATTCGATCGGGCTGCGGCGCAGCATGCTGATCGGTCTTGCCATCGTCACTGTGTCGAGCCTGGCGGGCGGGCTGGTGCAGCCGGGTCCGCATGGGGTCGCATGGCTGTTGTTGCTTCGCGCGCTGGAAGGTGTCGGCTTCCTGCTCGCCGTCATGCCCGGGCCGGGGCTGATCCGCGCCCTGGTCCCGGCCGGCGCGGACAAGGCGGCGCTCGGTCTTTGGGGTGCCTACATGCCGCTGGGCGTGGCGCTCGCGCTGTTGTTCGGCCCGGCAGTCATCGCCCGGGCCGGCTGGTCGGGTTGGTGGTGGGCGCTGTCGCTGGTGTCTGCTGCTGCGGCCGCCTGCGTTTTGATTCAGCTCCCGGACGACCGCGCCATGGTCATGGCGTCGAAGGGGCCGAACGTGGCGGGCTGGCGCCGCCGCCTGGTCGACACGCTGCTTGCCAGCGGGCCGCGACGGGTCGCGCTGGCCTTCGCCCTGTATTCCTCGCAATGGATGGCCGTGATCGGATTTCTCCCGGCCATCTACGCCCAGGCCGGCGTGCCGGCCGGCTGGAACGCCGTGCTCACGGCGCTGGCTGCGGCCATGAACATCGTCGGTAACCTCGCCGGCGGCCGAATGTTGCAACGCGGCGTCGCGCCAGGGCGCCTGCTGCGTGCGGGCTTCGGCGCGATGGCGCTCGGGAGTGTGGCCGCCTTCGCGCAATGGGGCGAGGGCGTCGATGCGATCGCGTTGCCGCCCGCGTTGCGCTACGCGGCTGTCTGCCTTTTCTCCCTGGCTGGCGGCGTCGTGCCCGCTACGCTCTTCACCCTGGCCGTGCGGCTGGCCCCAGGGCCGGCGACGGTGTCGACCACGGTCGGCTTCATGCAGCAAGCGTCGTCGCTGGGCCAATTCATCGCACCGCCGGTGGTGGCGTGGGTGGCGCACCGCGTCGGCGGCTGGCAATGGACCTGGGCCGTCACCATGGCCTGCTCGGCCGCGGGCATCGTCGTGGCCGGACGGCTGGCGCAGGCCAACCCTGCAGGGCGTGCTGGATGACCGGCGCTGCCACAATCACCGCCGCACAGGCCGAAGCGGACACGCGGCGATGGCTGGAGCGCGCGGTGGTCGGGCTCAACCTCTGCCCGTTCGCCAAAGCGGTCCACGTGAAGCAGCAGATCCACTACGCAACGTATTCGAACGATGACGAAGCGGGCTTGATGGACGCGCTGCTGCTGGAAGCCCGTGCGCTGTCCGACCTGGACCCGTCAGCGCGAGACACCACACTTTTGATCGCACCGAACACCTTGACCGACTTCCTCGATTTCAACGATTTCACGCTGCGCGCCGAACGCCGGCTGGCGCGCGCCGGCTTCGAGGGCGTGCTCCAGCTGGCGAGCTTCCATCCGCAGTTCCAGTTCGCGGGCAGCGAAGCCGACGACATCGCCAACGCCACGAACCGCGCGCCCTATCCGACGCTGCACTTGCTGCGCGAAGACAGCGTGAGCCGTGCCGTGGAAGCCTTTCCCGACGCCGAAGACATCTTCGAACGCAACATCGAGACGCTCGAATCGCTCGGCCCCGATGGCTGGGCGGCGCTCGGCGTAGGCCCCGGAGACGCAGGCCGATGAACACCGTCACCAAACCGAAGAAGGCCGCGAAGGCGGAGGCCGACGTGCTCGCCGAACTGCGACCGGGGCAGTCGCAGGAGCTTCTCAAGGAGCTGCACATCCTCACGCGCGAGGGGCGACTCAACCAGGATTCGCGGCGCAAGCTCAAGCAGGTCTACCACCTGTTCCAGTTCATCGAGAAGCTGCTGCGGGAGCTGCCCGAGGGCGGCGCGCACGCCACGCTGGCCGACCACGGCGCGGGCAAGTCATACCTCGGCTTCATCATCTACGACCTGTTCTTCAAGGCGCTGCAGGACGGCCATGTCTATGGCATCGAGACGCGCGCGGAACTCGTGGAAAAGTCGCGTGCGCTGGCTCGTCACCTCGGCTTCGACCGGATGTCGTTCCTCAATCTCACGGTGGCGGAGTCCGCGCACGCGGCCGAACTGCCGCCACGCATCGACGTCGTCACCGCGCTGCACGCCTGCGACACCGCGACCGACGACGCGATCGCGTTCGGGCTCGCCAAGCAGGCCGGCTTCATGGTGCTGGTGCCGTGCTGCCAGGCCGAAATCGCCGCCTGCCTGCGCGAAACCAAGGCGCTCGCGCTCTCGCGCACGCCGCTGGCCGAACTGTGGCGCCATCCGCTGCATACGCGCGAGATCGGCAGCCAGCTCACCAACGTGCTGCGCTGCCTTTACCTGGAGGCGAACGGCTACCAGGTGACCGTGACCGAGCTCGTGGGCTGGGAGCACAGCATGAAGAACGAACTGATCATCGCGCGCCGCACGGGTCATCCGAAGGCGAGCGCAGCGGAGCGGTTGAAAAGCCTGCTCGGCGAGTTCGGCCTGACATCTCTGCTGGAATCGCGCTTCCGCCTGCCTTGATCCCCGGAGCTCGCCGTGACCTCGTCGCTTCGTGAACACCGCGGAACCGGCTTCGCCGGGGCGCTGGTGCAGTCCCTGGATGCGAGTTGGCAAGGTGACACGACGTGCTTGAAGACCGTGGAGGAGCCCTAGTGGCGCGCCTGCCCCGACTCACGCTGGCGGACCATCCGCACCACGTCATCCAGCGAGGGCATAACGGCCAGTCGATCTTCATCGACCCGGCCGACAGGGAGCGTCTGCTCGCCTTGATGGCCGACAGCGCGACGCGCTTCGGCGTGGCGATCCATGCCTATGTGCTGCTCGACAACGCTTTCAGGCTGCTGGCCACGCCGGGGACGAGCGACGGAGTGCCCCAGTTCATGCAGGCGATCGGCCGGGGCTACGTGCGGTACTTCAACGATCGGCATGGCCGCAGCGGCACGCTGTGGGACGGGCGCTACCGCTCGACCCTGATCCAGGCGGAGCGCTACCTCTTGGCGTGCATGGTCGACATCGACTGGCGTCCGGTGCGGGAGAAACTCGCGAACGAGCCGGGCGCCTTTGCGTGGTCGAGTCATGGGCATTACGCGGGTCTGCGGCAGGACCGATTGGTCACGCCGCCCGCGCTCTACTGGACCCTCGGAAACACGCCGTTCGCACGCGAAGCCCGCTATGCCGAATTGGTGCACGCGGGCGTAGCCGCTGGGGACGAGGCCATGCTGGCGGAGGCCACGCTGAAAGGTTGGGCCGCAGGAGACCAAAAGTTCGCCGAATCGCTGCACAAGGCGACCGAGCGGCGGACGGTCAAAGGCAAGGCTGGGCGTCCTGCAGCGACGAAAATTCTGGCTAAAAAAGCCACGTAGCGCCCGGCGGGCTTGCGGAAGCCGCTATCATTTTTAATATGTCCCCTATTAAATAATGGAACTTTGGGCTTGGGATTTATTGGAATCTGACCCCGATTAAAGTATTTGGCATTGTTTGTGCATCGCAATATGCTCACATTCCCCCGAGAAATTGCAGTTGAAATGAAGGAGCGCGCGCCATGACGACGGATGCCGAAATCAAACACCTCGAAGACCACGGTCTGTATTCGTCCGCCAATGAGCATGATGCGTGCGGCCTCGGTTTCGTGGCGCACATCAAGGGCGAGAAGCGCCACGACATCGTGACGCAGGCCCTCAAGATCCTCGAGAACATCGACCATCGCGGCGCAGTGGGTGCTGACAAGCTGATGGGCGATGGCGCCGGCATCCTCATCCAGATCCCCGACGCGCTGTACCGAGAGGAAATGGCCAAGCAGGGCGTCGAACTCCCGCCTTACGGCGAGTACGGCGTCGGCATGATCTTCCTGCCGAAGGAACATGCCTCGCGCATGGCCTGCGAACAGGAGATGGAGCGCGCGATCAAGGCCGAAGGCCAGGTCTTGCTGGGCTGGCGCGACGTGCCGGTCAATCGAGACATGCCGATGTCGCCCGCGGTCAAGAAGACCGAGCCGATCCTGCGCCAGGTTTTCATCGGCCGCGGCAACGACGTCATCGTGCAGGACGCGCTCGAGCGCAAGCTCTACGTGATCCGCAAGACCGCCAGCGCGAACATCCAGAACCTCGAACTGAAGCACAGCAAGGAGTACTACGTGCCGAGCATGTCGAGCCGCACCGTGGTCTACAAGGGCCTGCTGCTGGCCGACCAGGTGGGTGTGTACTACCTCGACCTGTCCGACGAGCGCTGCATTTCGGCCATCGGGCTGGTGCACCAGCGTTTTTCGACCAACACCTTCCCCAAGTGGCCGCTGGCCCATCCGTACCGCTACGTCGCCCACAACGGCGAGATCAACACGGTGCGCGGCAACTACAACTGGATGAAGGCGCGCGAAGGCGTGATGTCCTCGCCGGTGCTCGCGGCCGACCTCAAGAAGCTGTACCCGATCAGCTTCGCCGGGCAGTCCGACACCGCCACCTTCGACAACTGCCTCGAACTCATGACCATGGCCGGCTACCCGATCAGCCAGGCCGTGATGATGATGATCCCCGAGCCTTGGGAACAGCACACGACGATGGACGAGCGCCGCCGCGCGTTCTACGAGTACCACGCCGCGATGATGGAGCCGTGGGACGGCCCCGCGTCGATCGTCTTCACCGACGGCCGCCAGATCGGCGCCACGCTCGACCGCAACGGCCTGCGCCCATCGCGCTACTGCGTCACCGACGACAACCTGGTCATCATGGCATCGGAGTCCGGTGTGCTGCCCGTGCCGGAGCACAAGATCGTGCGCAAGTGGCGCCTGCAGCCCGGCAAGATGTTCCTGATCGACCTCGAGCAGGGTCGCATGATCGACGACGACGAACTCAAGGCCTACGTCGTCAACACCAAGCCCTACAAGCAGTGGATCGAGAACCTGCGCATCAAGCTCGACAGCGTCGAGGCGCCCGCCGCCGAAGTGCCGGTGAGCGCGGTGTCGCTGCTCGACCGCCAGCAGGCCTTCGGCTACACGCAGGAAGACATCAAGTTCCTGATGAGCCCGATGGCGCAGTCCGGCGAAGAGGGCATCGGCTCGATGGGCAACGACAGCCCGCTGGCCGTGCTCTCGAACAAGAACAAGCCGCTCTACAACTACTTCCGGCAGATGTTCGCCCAGGTGACGAACCCGCCGATCGACCCGATCCGCGAGGCGATCGTGATGTCGCTCAACAGCTTCATCGGCCCGAAGCCGAACCTGCTGGACATCAACCAGGTCAACCCGCCGATGCGGCTCGAAGTGAGCCAGCCAATCCTCGACTTCGCCGACATGGCGAAGCTGCGCAACATCGAGCAGCACACGCAGGGCAAGTTCCGCAGCACCACGCTGGACATCACCTACCCGGCCGACTGGGGCCGCGAGGGCGTCGAAGCCAAGCTGGCATCGCTCTGTGCCGAGGCCGTGGATGCGATCAAGGGCGGCAGCAACATCCTGATCGTCAGCGACCGCGCGGTCAGCCCGACGCAGGTCGCGATCCCGGCGCTGCTGGCGTCGAGCGCGATCCACCAGCACCTGGTGCGTGAAGGCCTGCGCACGACCGCCGGTCTGGTGGTGGAAACCGGCAGCGCGCGCGAAGTGCATCACTTCGGCGTGCTCGCGGGCTATGGCGCGGAAGCGGTTCACCCGTACCTCGCGATGGAAACCCTGGCCGCGATGCACGCGGACCTCCCGGGCGCGCTGTCGGCCGAGAAGGCGATCTACAACTACGTGAAGGCGATCGGCAAGGGCCTGTCGAAGATCATGTCCAAGATGGGCGTGAGCACGTACATGAGCTACTGCGGCGCACAGCTGTTCGAGGCCATCGGCCTCAACAACGACGCGATCGGCAAGTACTTCACCGGCACCGCGAGCCGTGTCGAAGGCATCGGCGTCTTCGAGATCGCCGAAGAGGCGCTGCGCATGCACGCCGCAGCCTTCGGCGACGACCCGATCCTCGCCAGCATGCTCGACGCCGGCGGCGAATACGCCTGGCGCACACGCGGCGAGGACCACATGTGGACGCCCGACGCGATCGCCAAGCTGCAGCACAGCACGCGCGCCAACAACTGGAGCACGTACAAGGAGTACGCGCAGATCATCAACGACCAGAGCCGCCGTCACATGACGCTGCGCGGGCTGTTCGAGTTCAAGATCGATCCGTCGAAGGCGATCCCGGTCGAAGAGGTCGAGCCGGCGGTCGAGATCGTCAAGCGCTTCGCCACCGGCGCGATGTCGCTCGGCTCCATCTCCACCGAGGCGCATTCGACGCTCGCCGTGGCCATGAACCGCATCGGCGGCAAGAGCAACACGGGCGAGGGCGGCGAAGACCCGGCCCGTTATCGCAACGAACTCAAGGGCATCCCGGTCAAGGTCGGCGACACGCTCAAGAGCGTGATCGGGGAGGCCAACGTCGAGGTCGACCTCGCGCTGAAGGCGGGCGATTCGCTGCGCTCGAAGATCAAGCAGGTCGCCTCGGGCCGCTTCGGTGTCACCGCCGAATACCTGAGCTCGGCCGACCAGATCCAGATCAAGATGGCGCAGGGCGCCAAGCCCGGCGAAGGCGGCCAGCTGCCCGGCGGCAAGGTCACCGAATACATCGGCAAGCAGCGCTATTCGGTGCCGGGCGTGGGCCTCATCAGCCCGCCGCCACACCACGACATCTACTCGATCGAGGATCTGGCGCAGCTGATCCATGACCTGAAGAACGTCGCGCCGCACGCCAGCATCAGCACCAAGCTGGTCAGCGAAGTGGGCGTGGGCACCGTCGCCACCGGCGTCACCAAGTGCAAGAGCGACCACATCGTGATCGCCGGCCACGACGGCGGCACGGGCGCTTCGCCCTGGTCGTCGATCAAGCATGCCGGTGGCCCCTGGGAAATCGGTCTGGCCGAGACCCAGCAGACGCTGGTGCTGAACCGCCTGCGCGGCCGTGTGCGCGTGCAGGCCGACGGCCAGATGAAGACCGGCCGCGACGTCGCGATCGGCGCGCTGCTCGGGGCCGACGAGTTCGGCTTCGCGACCGCGCCGCTGATCGTCGAAGGCTGCATCATGATGCGCAAGTGCCACCTGAACACCTGCCCGGTGGGCGTGGCCACGCAAGACCCGATGCTGCGCAAGAAGTTCTCGGGCAAGCCCGAGCACGTCGTCAACTACTTCTTCTTCGTCGCCGAAGAAGTGCGCCAGATCATGGCCCAGCTGGGCATCCGCAAGTTCGACGACCTGATCGGCCGCGCCGACCTGCTCGACATGCGCAAGGGCATCGAGCACTGGAAGGCCTCGGGCCTCGATTTCAGCCGCCTGTTCGCGCTGCCGAACGTGCCGGCCGACGTGCCGCGCTTCCATGTCGAGAACCAGGACCACGGCCTCGACAAGGCGCTCGACGTCAAGCTCATCGAGAAGTCGCGTCCCGCCATCGACAAGGGCGAGAAGGTGCAGTTCATCGAGGTGGCGCGCAACGTCAACCGTTCAGTGGGCGCGATGCTCTCGGGCGCGCTGACCAAGGTGCATCCGCAGGGCCTGCCCGACGATTCGATCCGCATCCAGCTCGAAGGCACGGGCGGCCAGTCGTTCGGCGCTTTCCTGGCGCGCGGCATCACGCTGTACCTGATCGGCGACGCCAACGACTACACCGGCAAGGGCCTCTCGGGCGGCCGCGTGGTGGTTCGCCCCAGCCTCGACTTCCGCGGTGAAGCGGTGCGCAACACCATCGTCGGCAACACCGCGCTGTACGGCGCGACCACCGGCGAGGCCTACCTGTGCGGCGTGGCCGGCGAACGCTTCGCGGTGCGCCTGTCGGGCGCCACGGCGGTCATCGAAGGCACCGGCGACCACGGCTGCGAATACATGACCGGCGGCACGGTGGCCGTGCTCGGCAAGACGGGCCGCAACTTCGCGGCCGGCATGAGCGGCGGCGTCGCCTTCGTCTACGACGAAGACGGCCAGTTCGCCTCGCGCTGCAACCTCTCGATGGTGTCGCTCGACAAGGTGCTGACCTCGGCCGAGCAGACGGCCAGCGTGCATCGCAAGATCTGGCACGGCGGCGAGACCGACGAAGCCCAGCTCAAGAAGCTGCTCGAAGAGCACCACCGCTGGACCGGCAGCAAGCGCGCACGCGAACTGCTCGACGCCTGGGCCGTGTCGCGCACCAAGTTCGTCAAGGTGTTCCCGAACGAATACAAGCGCGCGCTTGCCGAGCTGCACGACCGCAAGGTCGAGCTGACCAGCAGCGGCAACAACGCGCACGTGGGCCTGGAGCCGCACGCACTGGCCGCACCCGCTGCCACGGCCGCCGTCTGAGCGCGGCACAGCTACGAAGAACAGAGGACATCACGATGGGAAAGATCACCGGCTTCATGGAGCATGAACGCATCGAAGAGGGCTACAAGCCCGTGGACGAGCGCGTCAAGCACTACAAGGAATTTGTCGTCGGCCTGAACACCGAGCAGGCCAAGGTGCAGGGCGCGCGCTGCATGGACTGCGGCACGCCGTTCTGCAACAGCGGCTGCCCGGTCAACAACATCATTCCGGACTTCAACGACCTGGTGTATCGCGACGACTGGCAGAACGCCTTCGCGGTGCTCGATTCGACGAACAACTTCCCCGAGTTCACCGGCCGCATCTGTCCCGCACCCTGCGAGGCCGCCTGCGTCCTGAACGTGAACGACGACGCCATCGGCATCAAGTCGATCGAGCACGCGATCATCGACCGCGCCTGGGACGAAGGCTGGGTCGCGCCGCGCGTGGCCAAGCACAAGACCGGCAAGAAGGTCGCCGTGGTCGGCGCCGGCCCCGCCGGGATGGCGGCGGCACAGCAGCTCGCCCGTGTCGGTCATGACGTGACCTTGTTCGAGAAGAACGACCGCATCGGCGGCCTGCTGCGCTACGGCATCCCCGACTTCAAGATGGAGAAGTCGCACATCGACCGGCGCGTCGAGCAGATGAAGGCCGAAGGCGTCGTTTTCCGCACCGGCGTCGTCGTCGGTGCCGCGAAAGATCCGATGGGCAAGGGGTCGAAAGTCACGAACCTTGCCAAGGAAACCGTGACGCCCGAGCAACTCGACAAGGAGTTCGACGCGGTGCTGCTCACCGGCGGCTCCGAGCAGTCGCGCGACCTGCCCGTGCCGGGGCGCGAGCTGGACGGCATCCATTTCGCGATGGAAATGCTGCCGCAGCAGAACCGCGTGAACGCCGGAGACAAGGTCAAGGGCCAGCTGCGCGCCGACGGCAAGCACGTCATCGTCATCGGCGGCGGCGACACCGGCTCCGACTGCGTCGGTACCAGCAATCGCCATGGCGCTGTGAGCGTGACCCAGTTCGAGGTGATGCCGCAGCCGCCCGAAGAAGAGAACCGGCCGATGACCTGGCCGTACTGGCCGATCAAACTTCGCACCAGCTCGAGCCACCAAGAGGGCTGCGAGCGCGAGTTCGCGATCTCCACCAAGGAGTTCATCGGCGACGGCAAGAAGGTCACCGGGCTGAAGACGGTCCGCGTGGAATGGAAAGACGGCAAGATGGTCGAGGTCGCCGGCAGCGAGCAAGTGCTCAAGGCAGACCTCGTCCTGCTGGCCATGGGCTTCGTCAATCCCGTGGCCAGCGTGCTCGACGCCTTCGGCATCGAGAAGGACGCGCGCGGGAATGCCAGGGCGAGCGTCGATTTCATCGGCGGCTATGCGACCAACGTGCCGAAGGTCTTCGCCGCCGGCGACATGCGCCGCGGCCAGTCGCTGGTCGTGTGGGCGATCCGCGAGGGGCGGCAAGCGGCGCGCTCGGTGGACGAGTTCCTGATGGGATTCAGCGATCTGCCGCGCTGACCGTCTGTCGCGACGCCACAACGGTGCTCCCCTTATCATGAAGGGAGCCGCACGCCGGGATGCCTGACAAGGTGCCCCGGCTTTTTTTTCTCATGGACACCGCCCCTTCCCCCTCTCCTCTCGTTGAATTCCGCGACGTCGTGTTCGGTTACGGCGCGCGCGCGATCCTCGACGGCGTCTCTTTCGAGGTGCCGCGCGGCAAGGTCACGGCCCTGATGGGCGCTTCTGGCGGCGGCAAGACCACGGTGCTGCGCCTCATCGGTGGCCAGCAACGCGCGCAACGCGGCGAAGTGCTGTTCGACACCCAGAACGTCGGGGGACTGAAGTCCGATGCTCTGTACGCGGCGCGGCGTCGCATGGGCATGCTGTTCCAGTTCGGCGCGCTCTTCACCGACATGAGCGTGTTCGAGAACGTGGCGTTCCCGTTGCGCGAGCACACGCGGTTGCCCGAGGCGTTGGTGCGGGACATCGTGCTGATGAAACTCGAGGCCGTCGGCCTGCGCAACGCGCGCGACCTGATGCCGAGCGAAGTTTCCGGCGGCATGGCGCGCCGGGTGGCGCTGGCGCGGGCGATCGCGCTCGATCCGGAGCTCGTCATGTACGACGAGCCGTTCGCAGGGCTCGATCCGATCTCGCTCGGAACGGCAGCGCGGCTGATTCGCCAGCTCAACGACACGCTGGGCCTTACCAGCATCATCGTGTCGCACGACCTCGAGGAAACCTTCCGCATTGCGGATCACGTGATCATCCTCGCCAACGGCCACATCGCGGCCCAAGGAAAGCCGGACGACGTGCGGCGAAGCACCGACCCGCTTGTTCACCAGTTCGTCAATGCGCTGCCGGAAGGGCCTGTGCATTTCCATTATCCGGGCGTGAGCGTCGCGAATGACTTCGGCGACGCCAACGGAGGTCGCGCATGAGTTGGTGGCGTCCGTCCGACGTGGGCTTTGCCGTGCGCACCAGACTGTCCGATCTCGGCATCGCCGCGCGGCTGTTCGTTCGCCTGCTGGGTTCGGCGGGGATGTCGCTGCGCCGGTTCTCGCTGGTCCGCGACCAGATCCATTTCCTTGGCAACTATTCGCTGCTGATCATCGCCGTCTCAGGCCTGTTCGTCGGCTTCGTCCTGGGGCTGCAGGGCTACTACACGCTGCAGCGTTACGGCGCATCCGACGCGCTCGGGCTGCTCGTGGCGTTGAGCCTGGTGCGCGAACTCGGTCCGGTGGTGGCCGCCTTGCTTTTCGCGGGCCGGGCCGGGACTTCGCTGACGGCCGAGGTCGGCATCATGAAACGCGACGAGGTGCTCAGCTACATGGAAATGACGGCCGTCGATCCGGTCACGCGGATCCTTGCGCCGCGGTTCTGGGCCGGCGTCATCACCATGCCGCTTCTGGCGGCCGTGTTCAGCGCCGTCGGCGTGATGGGCGGCTATGTGGTCGGCGTTCTGATGCTCGGCCTCGATCCGGGCGCCTTCTGGGGCCAGATGCAGGGTGGCGTCGACGTGTGGCGCGACGTCGGCAATGGCGTCGTCAAGAGCATCGTCTTCGGTTTCACCGTGACCTTCGTGGCGCTGCTTCAAGGTTACGAGGCGCAACCGACGCCAGAAGGCGTATCACGCGCCACCACACGAACCGTCGTGGTGGCCTCGCTGGCCGTGCTCGGGCTGGACTTTTTGCTGACAGCCATGATGTTCAGCATCTGACACGAAAGAACACATCCAAATGCAACGCTCCAAGAACGATCTGTGGGTCGGGCTGTTCGTCCTGATTGGCGCAGCGGCTCTCCTCTTTCTGGCGCTTCAATCGGCCAACCTGCTCAACTTGAATTTTCAGAAAACCTATGCCGTGACGGCGCGCTTCGACAACATCGGCGGTCTCAAGCCACAAACTGCGGTCAAGAGCGCCGGTGTGGTGGTGGGGCGCGTCGAATCGATCACGTTCGACGACAAGAACTTTCAGGCCAACGTGACGCTCTCGTTACAAAAACAGTACATTTTCCCGAAAGACAGTTCGCTCAAGATCCTGACGAGCGGCCTTCTCGGTGAGCAGTACATCGGCATCGAGGCGGGCGCGGACGAAAAGAATCTACAGGCGGGCGACGTCATCACGGCAACACAGTCTGCGGTGGTGCTCGAAAATTTGATCAGCCAGTTCCTTTACAGCAAAGCCGACGGCAGTTCGTCGCCGGCCACGCCACCGAAAAAATGAAAACGTCAAAGTCATTCCCTTCTGCTATCGAAAAGATAGCGCGTTTCGCTGCATGGGCGGGTGCTGCGCTCGTTTTCACGGTGATGACGGGGTGCGCCACCGGCCCAAACGCCAATCCGGCGGACCCGTTCGAACCGATGAACCGTGGGGTGACGCGCTTCAACGACGGCGTCGACAACGCCGTGCTGCGGCCGACGGCAACCGCCTACCGCAACGTGGTGCCGTCGATGGTTCGCACCGGCATCACGAATTTCTTCGGCAACCTCAGCGACGTCTGGAGCCTGGCGAACAACATCCTGCAACTCAAGGTGCAGAACAGTGCCGAGACGTTCATGCGGCTGAACGTCAACACTTTCTTTGGATTGGGCGGGGTCCTCGACGTGGCGGGCGATCTGGGCATCGAGCGGCACCGCGAGGACTTCGGGCAGACGCTCGGGTACTACGGCACGCCGGCTGGCCCGTACATCGTGCTGCCGTTGCTCGGCCCGTCCACACTGCGTGACACCGCAGCGCTGCCGCTCGACCGCTACGCGGACGGCCTCGGCCCGGTTCGGGACATCCCGTGGCGCAATTCCCTCTTTGCGCTGAGCATCGTGGACGCCCGTGCCAACTTGCTGCGCGTGAGCCAGATGCTCGAGGATGCGGCGCTCGACAAGTATTCGTTCACCCGGGACGCGTTCCTGCAGCGACGACTCAACGAGGTCTATGACGGCAACCCGCCCGGAGACGGCGGACAGTAGGCGATCAGGGGAACTGTGTTGCCCCCAGGGCCTCCAATCGGTAGCAACCACCGAACCGTTTACTTTTTCAGGGACCCCATTCAATGAATCAGATGATTTTGCAACGCCGCACCCTTGGACATTTCCTTCTCGCTGGCGCACTTTTGGTCGGCGGAGCGGTCGGCCTCTCGCGCGTGGCGCACGCCGCCGACGAAGCGCCCGATGCGCTGGTCAAGCGTCTCACGACCGACGTGCTCGAGACCATCAAGGCCGACAAGTCGATCAAGGCGGGCGACACGCAAAAGATCATGGCGCTGGTCGACAGCAAGATCCTGCCCAACCTCGATTTCGCGCGCATGACGGCGTCTGCAGTTGGTCCCGCATGGCGCCAGGCCACGCCCGAGCAGAAGACCCGCCTGCAGGACGAGTTCAAGACACTGCTGGTGCGCACCTACGCCGGTGCACTCGACCAGGTGAGCGACCAGACCGTGAACGTCAAGCCTTTCCGTGGCTCGGTGGAAGACAAGGAAGTGCTGATTCGCACCGAGATCACCGGTCGTGGTGATCCGGTCCAGCTCGACTACCGCTTGGTCAAAACCCCCGGTGCCGCGGGCGGCTGGAAGGTCTACAACCTGAATGTGCTGGGCGTTTGGCTGGTGGACACCTATCGCACGCAGTTCGCCGAGCAGATCAACAGCAAGGGGATCGACGGTTTGATCGCCACGCTCGCGGCACGCAACAAGAGCAGCGCGAAGGGCTGAGCGAACGGCTCATTCCCCGGTCATGATGCTCGTCCTCCCAGCCCGGCTCACGCACGAAGAGGCGCCTGCGTGCATGCGCATGTTGCAGCAGGGCCTTTCCGGTTCCTCGGAATCCGGGTCGGCGACGGTGATCGACGCCAGCGCGCTCGCGCAGTTCGACTCGTCCGCGATCGCCGTGTTGCTCGAGGTGCGACGCGAAGCCAGTGCACTGGGACGCGGTTTCGCAGTCAAGGGGCTCTCGACAAGGCTGCGCGAGTTGGCTTCACTCTACGGCGTCGCAGGCCTCTTGCCAGCGGCTCCCTGAAAGACAAATCTCTCCGCTGGCCGCCGTGTGGGTCGCCATCCTCTTTGGGGAGGCGAAATGACCGCGGGACGGCCCTACGGCGCCCTTGATCAGCGCTGGCCCGTAAAATCGCCCGCTCCCCATGCCAGCGATCTCCTTCCAGTCGGTCTCCAAGACCTATCCCCCCTCCAAACAACAGCGCGCACAGGGCAAGCCTGGGCTGCGCGCCGTTGACGATGTTTCATTGCAGATCGAGGAGGGCGAGTTCTTCGGCCTGCTCGGCCCCAACGGCGCGGGCAAAACCACGCTGATCAGCATGCTGGCCGGGCTGTCGCGCCCGACCGCGGGTGCGATCAGCGTGCACGGATTCGACGTGCAGCGCGACTTCGCCAATGCCCGGCGCACGCTGGGCATCGTGCCGCAGGAACTCGTTTTCGACCCCTTCTTCAACGTTCGCGAGTCGCTGCGCATCCAGTCTGGCTACTTCGGCATCAAGAACAACGACGCCTGGATCGACGAGCTGTTGCAGAGCCTCGGGCTCAGCGACAAGGCCAGCGCCAACATGCGCCAGCTGTCTGGCGGCATGAAGCGTCGCGTGCTGGTCGCGCAAGCACTGGTGCACAAGCCGAAGGTGATCGTGCTGGACGAGCCCACGGCCGGCGTCGATGTCGAGTTGCGGCAGACGCTTTGGCAATTCGTCGCGAAGCTCAACAAGCAGGGCAGCACCGTGCTGCTCACCACGCATTACCTCGAGGAAGCCGAGGCCTTGTGCAACCGCATCGCGATGCTCAAGCAGGGCCGGGTCATTGCGCTGGACAGCACAAGCGCCCTGCTGAGCGCATCCGCGAGCAACGTGCTTCGCTTCAAGACCGATGCCGACCTGCCCTGGGCGATCGCGCAGCACGCGCGCATCACCGGGCGCATCGTGCAATTGCCGGCCCGCAACGCCCACGAGGTAGAGCAGTTGCTGGCCTCGATCCGCGAAGCCGGCGTGGCCGTGGAAGACGTCGAAATGCGCAAGGCGGACCTCGAAGATGTGTTCATCGACCTGATGGCCGGCGAGCAGACTCCGCTGGAGGTGGCCCGATGATCGCGGTCACCGGTTGGCGTGCGCTGCTCTACAAGGAAACGCTGCGCTTCTGGAAGGTCGGATTCCAGACCGTGGGCGCGCCCGTGCTCACGGCGCTGCTGTATCTGCTGGTGTTCGGCCACGCGCTGGGCGACCACGTGAAGGTGTACGGCACCATCGGCTACACCGCGTTTCTCGTGCCGGGGCTGGTGATGATGAGCGTGCTGCAGAACGCCTTTGCGAACAGTTCGTCGTCGATCATCCAGAGCAAGATCATGGGCAACCTCGTCTTCGTGCTGCTGACGCCGCTGTCGCACTGGGGCTGGTTCTTCGCCTACGTCGGCTCTTCGGTCATCCGCGGGCTTGCCGTGGGCTTGGGAGTATTTCTCGTGACCTTCTTCTTCGTCACCCCGACGTTCGCTGCACCGGTGTGGATCATCGTGTTCGCGGTGCTCGGTTCGGCGATGCTCGGGACGCTGGGCCTCATTGCCGGCCTCTGGGCCGAGAAGTTCGACCAGATGGCCGTCTTCCAGAATTTCCTGATCATGCCCATGACCTTCCTGTCGGGCGTCTTCTATTCAATCGGATCGCTGCCGCCGATCTGGCAGAAGGTGAGTCACCTGAACCCGTTTTTCTACATGATCGACGGCTTCCGCTATGGCTTCTTCGGCGTGAGCGACGCATCACCGTGGCTGAGCTTCGGCATCGTGGGCGCGGCCTGGCTGGCCGTCAGTGCGATCGCGGTGCACCTGCTGCGCATCGGCTACAAGATTCGTGGATGAACCGACATGACCGCTGAAGAACTCCAGACCATCATCCAGGGCGGCTTGCCCTGCGAACACATCACGCTCGAGGGCGACGGACGCCACTGGTACGCCACCATCGTCTCCGCCGAGTTCGAGGGCAAGCGCGCAATTCAGCGCCATCAGCGCGTCTACGCCACCCTCGGTGCGAAAATGCAGACCGACGAAGTGCACGCGCTGTCGATGAAGACCTACACGCCCACCGAATGGGCTGCTCTCAACCCCTGAGCCTTACTCCATGGACAAACTCCTGATTCGCGGCGGACGCACGCTCCGCGGCGAGGTACCCATCTCCGGGGCCAAGAACGCGGCCCTGCCCGAGCTGTGCGCCGCGCTCTTGACCGACCAACCCGTGACGTTGCGCAACGTGCCGCGCTTGCAAGACGTATCAACCATCCTGAAGCTGCTCCAGCACATGGGCGTGACCAGCGAGCGCGACGACCAGGGCATGGTACGCCTCGACGCCAGCGACCTGAGCAACCCTGAAGCACCCTACGAGCTGGTCAAGACCATGCGCGCCTCGGTGCTCGCGCTCGGGCCGCTGCTCGCACGCTTCGGCCACGCGCGCGTGTCGTTGCCGGGCGGTTGCGGCATTGGCTCCCGGCCGGTCGACCAGCACATCAAGGGCATGCAGGCGATGGGCGCCGAGATCGTGGTCGAGCACGGCTACATGGTCGCCAAGCTGCCGGCGGGGCAAACGCGCCTCAAGGGCGCGCGCATCCTGACCGACATGGTCACCGTGACGGGCACCGAGAACTTCCTGATGGCCGCAGCGCTGGCCGACGGCGAGACGCTGCTCGAGAACGCCGCGCAGGAGCCGGAGATCGTCGACCTCGCCGAGATGCTCATCAAGATGGGCGCGAAGATCGAAGGCCACGGCACCAGCCACATCCGCATCCACGGCGTCGAGAAGCTGCACGGCTGCGAGCACGCCGTGGTGGCCGACCGAATCGAGGCCGGCACCTTTCTTTGCGCGGTGGCTGCGACCGGCGGAGATGCGGTTCTGCGCCATGCGCGCGCCGACCACCTCGATGCCGTGATCGACAAGTTGCGAGAGGCCGGATGCACGGTCGAGGCCGTCGAGGGCGGCATCCACGTGGCGTCGGCCGGCGGCGGCGCACTCAAGGCCCAGGGCTTTCGCACCACCGAGTACCCGGGCTTCCCGACCGACATGCAGGCCCAATTCATGGCGCTCAATTGCGTGGCGCAAGGCGCCTCGGCCGTGACCGAAACGATCTTCGAGAACCGGTTCATGCACGTGAACGAACTGGTGCGGCTGGGTGCCAGCATCCACGTCGACGGCAAGGTGGCCGTGGTCGAGGGCGGGCACCAGTTGTCCGGTGCGACCGTGATGGCCACCGACCTGCGCGCTTCGGCCAGCCTCGTCATTGCCGGCCTGGTGGCCGATGGCGAGACCATGGTCGACCGCATCTATCACCTTGACCGTGGCTACGACCGCATCGAAGCCAAGCTACGCGGGCTGGGTGCCGACATCGAACGCGTGAGCGGAGCGGCGGCGTGATCACGCTCGCGCTCTCGAAAGGCAGGATTTTCGACGAGACCTTGCCGATGCTCGCTGCCGCGGGCATCGAAGTCACCGACGACCCCGAAAAATCGCGCAAGCTCATCCTCGCGACCAACCACCC
The DNA here is from genome assembly GCA_041424275.1 of Variovorax sp. Lineage (GTDB taxonomy): Bacteria > Pseudomonadota > Gammaproteobacteria > Burkholderiales > Burkholderiaceae_C > Variovorax. Next base: position 18,284 of record JBGMOF010000034.1, on the reverse strand, counting down.
CGATGTGCGCGTGGTGCTGGTGCGGGCCTCCGACGTCCCGACCTACGTGCAGTGGGGCGGCGCCGATCTCGGCGTGACCGGCCTGGACACCATGATCGAGCACGGCAACGCCGGGCTCTACGTGCCGCTCGACCTCAAGATCTCCGCCTGCCGCATGAGCGTCGCGGCGCGCGCCGACTTCGATTACGCCCACGCGGTGCGCCAGGGCTCGCGCCTGAAGATCGCCACCAAGTTCGTCGGCATCGCGCGCGACTTCTTCGCCGACAAGGGTGTGCACGTGGACCTCATCAAGCTGTACGGCAGCATGGAACTCGCGCCGCTCACCGGCCTGGCCGACGCCATCGTCGACATCGTCTCCACCGGCAACACATTGCGTGCGAACAACCTGGTCGAGGTCGAGCAGATCATGGACATCAGCGCGCGCCTCGTGGTCAACCAGGCCGCGCTCAAGCTCAAGCGCGAGCCGATCCGCCGCATCATCGACGCCTTTGCGTCCGCCATTCCACAGTCCTGACGCCATGAACCTGAAGGCTGCCCCCGCCCGTCTTTCCACGGCTTCTGCCGCTTTCGACGCCGAGTTCAAGGCGCGCCTGCATTGGTCCGCCGATGCGGATGCCGCCATCGAAAAAGTGGTGGCAGACATCCTTTCCGACGTGCAGCAGCGCGGCGACGCGGCAGTGCTCGCGTACACGAACCGCTTCGACGGGCTCGACGCAGAGTCGGTCGGCCAGCTCGAACTGACCCAGGCCGAACTGAAAGCGGCCTTCGAATCGCTGCCGGCGATTCAGCGCGAAGCGCTCGAAGCGGCCGCGGCGCGCGTGCGCAGCTACCACCAGGCGCAGAAGAAGGCGTCCGGCGAGAGCTGGAGCTACCGCGATGCCGACGGCACATTGCTCGGCCAGAAGGTCACGCCGCTGGACCGCGTCGGCATCTACGTGCCGGGCGGCAAGGCGGCCTATCCGTCGAGCGTGCTGATGAACGCCATTCCGGCACACGTCGCGGGCGTTGGTGAAATCATCATGGTCGTGCCGACACCGCGCGGCGAAAAAAATCCGCTGGTGCTGGCCGCCGCTTACGTGGCGGGCGTCACGCGCGCCTTCACGCTCGGCGGCGCGCAGGCCGTGGCGGCGCTCGCGTACGGCACTGTGACCGTGCCTGCGGTCGACAAGATCACCGGCCCGGGCAACGCCTACGTCGCTGCCGCCAAGCGCCGCGTGTTCGGCACGGTCGGCATCGACATGATCGCGGGCCCGAGCGAAATCCTCGTGCTGGCAGACGGCAGTACGCCACCGGACTGGGTGGCCATGGACTTGTTCAGCCAGGCCGAGCACGACGAACTCGCGCAGAGCATCCTGCTGTGCCCCGATGCCGCCTACATCGACCGCGTGCAGGAAGCCATCGACCGGCTCTTGCCGACGATGCCGCGCGCCGACATCATCGCGGCCAGCCTGAACGGGCGCGGCGCGCTTATCCAGACCCGTAGCATGGAAGAGGCCTGCGAGATCAGCAACCGCATCGCGCCGGAGCATCTCGAGGTCAGCAGCAGCGAACCGCACCGCTGGGAGCCGCTGCTCAAGCACGCCGGGGCGATCTTTCTCGGCGCCTTCACGAGCGAAAGCCTTGGCGACTACTGCGCCGGCCCGAACCACGTGCTGCCGACCAGCGGCACCGCGCGCTTCAGTTCGCCGCTCGGGGTCTACGACTTCCAGAAGCGCAGCAGCATCATCGAGGTGAGCGAGCAGGGCGCGCAGGTGCTCGGCCGCATTGCCGTGACGCTGGCCGAGGGTGAAGGCCTGCAGGCACACGCGGAGGCGGCGCGGCTGCGTCTTGCCACCCCATGAAGTCGCTGACCGCCTGTGTGGCCTTGCTGGCGTTGGCGGCGTCGGCGCAGGCCATGACGCTCCGTGAATTCCGTGCGCTCGAAACGCAGGAAAAGAAGAACGGCAAGACCTACGCCAGCTACTACCTGGTCGGCGTGATGGAGGGGCTGCGCGAGGCCAGCGAAACTTCGTTGCGCAACGGCCAGAAGCCGCCGTTCTGTATCGAGAATCGCAAGATCGAGCCCGCGATGGCGCGCTCGCTCTACCAGACCGAACTGGCGCGCCATGCCGATGTGTACGAGGCCGACATGCCGGTGCAACTCGTGATGTCGAACGCGCTGGGCAACACATTCCGCTGCACGCATTGAGCACTTTCACATGACCGTTTCCCCGCTGGCGCGCTTTCGCCCCGATGTGCAGTCGATGCACGCCTATGCCGTGCAGGATTCGCGCGGCCTCCTGAAGCTCGACGCGATGGAGAACCCGTATGGCTTGCCACCTGCCCTGCAAGCTGAACTGGGGGCTCGGCTCGGCGCACTCGCGCTCAATCGCTACCCCGGCGATCGCGGCAACGACCTCAAAAGCGCGCTGGCCGCGCTCGCGGGCCTGCCCGAAGGGTTCGCCCTGATGCTCGGGAACGGGTCCGACGAACTGATTTCGCTGCTCGCGATGGCCTGCGACCTGCCGGGCGCTGCGATCCTCGCGCCGGTTCCTGGCTTCGTCATGTATGGAATGAGCGCGCAGCTGCAAGGCCTCGAGTTCATCGGCGTGCCGCTCACGGCCGACTTCGCGCTGGACGAAGCCGCGATGCTGGCAGCCATCGCACGCCACAAGCCCGCCATCGTGTACCTCGCGTACCCGAACAACCCGACGGCCAACCTCTGGGACGACGCAGTCATCGAGAAGATCGTCGAAGCACAGGGTGCGCAGGGTGGCCTGGTGGTGATGGACGAGGCCTACCAGCCTTTCGCGTCGCGCAGCTACATCGACCGAATCACCCGTCACGGCCACGTGCTGCTGATGCGCACGCTCAGCAAGTTCGGCCTGGCCGGCGTGCGGCTTGGCTATCTGATGGGCCCGGCGGCGCTGATCGCCGAAGTCGACAAGGTCCGGCCGCCCTACAACATCAGCGTGCTCAATTGCGAGTGCGCGCTCTTCGCACTGCAGCACGCGGATGTGTTCGAGGCGCAAGCCGAGGCGATCCGCGCTGACCGTGCGACGCTGCTGGCGGGCCTGGCGAAGCTGCCCGGCCTGAAGGTCTGGCCCAGCGACGCGAACATGATCCTCGTGCGCGCGCCGGACGCGACAAAGACCTTCGAGGGCCTGAAAGCGCGCGGTGTGCTGGTAAAGAACGTTTCTAAAATGCACGAACTGCTGGCGAACTGCCTGCGTCTCACCGTCGGAACGGCCGACGACAATGCGCAGATGCTCGCGGCGATCGAAGCCTCCCTATGAACACCCCCACTGCCCCCAAAGCCGTCGTTGCCGCCGGTGCGCGCACCGCCACGGTCACGCGCAACACGGCCGAAACGAAGATCACCGTCAGCGTCAACCTCGATGGCACCGGCCGCGCGAAGCTCGCCACCGGCATCGGTTTCTTCGACCACATGCTCGACCAGATCGCGCGCCACGGCCTGATCGACCTCGACATCGATTGCCAGGGCGACCTGCACATCGACGGCCATCACACGGTGGAAGACGTCGGCATCACGCTCGGCCAAGCGGTCGCGCAGGCGGTTGGCGACAAGAAGGGCATCCGCCGCTACGGCAATGCCTACGTGCCGCTCGACGAAGCCTTGAGCCGCGTCGTCATCGACTTCTCGGGCCGCCCCGGCCTCGTGATGCACGTGCCGTTCACCAGCGGAATGATCGGCACCTTCGACAGCCAGCTCACGTACGAATTTTTCCAAGGTTTCGTGAACCACGCCTTCGTCACGCTGCACATCGACAACCTGAAGGGCGTCAATGCGCATCACCAGTGCGAGACCGTGTTCAAGGCTTTCGCCCGCGCGCTGCGCGCGGCGCTGGAACTCGATCCGCGCTCGGCCGGCGTCATTCCGTCGACAAAGGGGTCGCTCTGACTCCCAACACTGTCGCCGTCGTCGACTACGGCATGGGCAACCTGCGCTCGGTGTCGCAGGCGGTGCAGCACGCGGCCGACCAGGTAGGCGTGCAGGTTTTCGTCACGTCCGACCCCGAGGTGGTGCGCAAGGCCACGCGCGTCGTGCTGCCGGGGCAGGGCGCGATGCCCGACTGCATGCGCGAGCTGCGCGAATCCGGTCTTCAGGAATCCGTGCTCGAAGCCGCTGCCAGCAAGCCGCTGTTCGGTGTGTGCGTCGGCATGCAAATGCTGCTGTCGCGCAGCGACGAGGGTCCGACCGACGGGCTCGGCCTGATCCCTGGCGAGGTCGTCAAGTTCGACCTGCTCGGTCGACTGCAGCCGGACGGCAGCCGCTTCAAGGTGCCGCAGATGGGCTGGAACCAAGTCCGGCAGGCGCAGCCGCACCTCGTGTGGGCCGGCGTGCCCGACGACAGCTACTTTTATTTCGTGCACAGCTTCTACGCGCGGCCCGCCGACGCGAAGCACAGCGTGGGCGAGGCTGACTACGGTGCGACATTCACCGCCGCCGTTGCCCGCGATAATATTTTCGCAACCCAGTTCCACCCCGAGAAAAGTGCGGACCACGGGTTGCAGCTCTACCGCAACTTTCTCCACTGGAACCCTTGAGCGCCCTTCGGGCGGCCACGCCATGCTGTTGATTCCCGCCATCGATCTCAAAGACGGTCACTGCGTTCGCCTGAAACAGGGCGACATGGACCAGTCCACCATCTTCAGCGAAGACCCGGCCGCGATGGCCCGCAAGTGGGTGGAGGCGGGCGCCCGGCGCCTGCACCTGGTCGACCTCAACGGCGCCTTCGCCGGCAAGCCGCAGAACCACGCGGCCATCAAGGCGATCCTGCGCGAGGTGGGCGAGGAGATTCCGGTGCAGCTGGGTGGCGGCATCCGCGACCTCGACACCATCGAGCGCTACATCGACGACGGCCTGCGCTACGTGATCATTGGGACCGCCGCAGTCAAGAATCCGGGCTTCCTGAAGGACGCCTGCGTGGCGTTCGGCGGCCACATCATCGTGGGCCTCGACGCAAAGGACGGCAAGGTCGCCACCGACGGCTGGAGCAAGCTCACCGGCCACGAAGTCGCCGACCTCGGCAAGAAGTTCGAAGACTATGGCGTCGAGTCGATCATCTACACGGACATCGGCCGCGACGGCATGCTGTCGGGCGTCAACATCGAGGCCACCGTGAAGCTGGCCCAGGCGCTGACGATCCCGGTGATCGCCTCCGGCGGCCTGTCGAACATGGCCGACATCGATGGCCTGTGTGCCGTCGAGTCCGAAGGCGTCGAAGGCGTGATCTGCGGGCGAGCCATCTATTCCGGCGACCTCGACTTTGCCGCAGCACAGGCGCGCGCCGATGCGCTCGCCGGCACCTGATCCGGCCATTTTTCTGAGCTTCACTCCCTAGAATCGGACGCATGCCGATTCAATCTCTCGAAGTCCGCGGCCAGCCTGCGCTGGCGCTGACCCTTCCGACCGGCGAACGCGTCGTCGTCGCGTTGCATGGCGCGCACGTCCTGTCGTGGACTACTGCCGATGGCGTCGAGCGTCTCTACCTGAGCCCCGACGCGGTGTTCGACGGGAAGGCCGCCATTCGTGGCGGCGTGCCGATCTGCTGGCCTCAGTTCAACCAACGCGGTGCATTGCCGAAACACGGCTTCGCGCGGAATATGCCCTGGCGAGCGGCTACCGATTCGACCGAGGGGCAAGTGGCGCTGGAACTGCACGACGACGCGGTGACGCGCGCCCTCTGGCCGCATGCGTTCCGCTTGCGTCTGGCCGTGACGATCACCCCGAAGAGCCTGCGCATCGCGTTCACGGTGCTCAACACCGACGGCGGACCGTGGAGCTTCGCTGCGGCGCTCCACAGTTACCTGGCGGTCGACGATATCGGTGCGGCGTGCCTCGAAGGCCTTCAGGGCGCCAACCGCTGGGACGCCGTGCGCGACGAGCGGCATGTCGAGATGCGCGATGCGCTTCGCTTCGACGGCGAATTCGACAGCGTCTACGCCGCTCCGGCCGCCCCGCTCCGACTGAGGCAGCCCGGGGGCACGCTGGAGATCGAACACAGCGCGAGCTGCACCGACACCGTGGTCTGGAACCCCGGCGCCGTGCTCGCATCCAAACTGGCCGACCTGCCCGACGACGGCTATCGCCAAATGCTTTGCGTGGAAGCCGCGCGCATCGATGAAAACGTACTGCTCGCCCCCGGCGCCGAATGGCAGGGTTGGCAACAACTGACCGTGATCTGAACGCCTCCATTCATGCTTGCCAAACGCATCATTCCCTGCCTTGACGTGACCGGTGGCCGCGTCGTCAAAGGCGTCAACTTCCTCGAGCTGCGCGACGCCGGCGACCCGGTGGAAATCGCGGCGCGCTACAACGCACAGGGCGCGGACGAGCTCACGTTCCTCGACATCACCGCCACCAGCGACGGCCGCGACTTGATCCTCCCGATCATCGAGGCCGTGGCGTCGCAGGTGTTCATTCCGCTGACCGTCGGCGGTGGCGTGCGCACCGTCGAGGACGTGCGCCGCCTGCTCAATGCGGGGGCAGACAAGACCAGCTTCAATTCGGCCGCCATCGCGAATCCGCAGGTGATCGAAGACGCGTCGGGCAAGTACGGCGCGCAGTGCATCGTCGTCGCGATCGACGCCAAGCGGCGCAGCGCAGAAGACGCGGCCACGCGGGGCCCCGGATGGGACGTCTACAGCCACGGCGGCCGCAAGAACACCGGGCTCGACGTCGTGCAATGGGCCACCGAGATGGCGCGCCGCGGCGCCGGCGAAATCCTGCTCACGAGCATGGACCGCGACGGGACCAAGAGCGGTTTCGACCTCGAGCTGACGCGCGCAGTGAGCGATGCGGTCAGCGTGCCGGTGATTGCCTCTGGCGGCGTCGGCGCGCTCGATCACCTGTCCGACGGCATCCAGATCGGCGGCGCCGATGCGGTGCTGGCGGCCAGCATCTTTCACTATGGCGAGTTCACCGTGGGCGAGGCGAAGGCGCAGATGGCCGCGCGCGGCATCCCGGTGAGAATCACGTCATGAAATGGTTGGACGAAGTCAAATGGGACGCGAGCGGGCTGGTGCCGGTCATCGCACAGGAGCAGGGCAGCAACGACGTGCTGATGTTCGCGTGGATGAACCGCGAAGCGCTCGCCAGGACGGCAGAACTCGGCCGCGCGGTGTACTACAGCCGCTCGCGCGCGAAGTTGTGGTTCAAGGGCGAAGAGTCGGGCCACGTGCAGACGGTGCACGAGATTCGTCTGGACTGCGACAACGACGTCTTGCTGCTCAAGGTCACGCAGCTCGGGCACGAGCCCGGCATCGCGTGCCACACCGGCCGTCACAGCTGCTTCTTCAGCAAATACGAGAATGGGCAATGGACAGCGGTCGAGCCGGTCTTGAAAGACCCGAAAAGCATCTACACATCATGACGACGACCAATACCGATGCGCTGGACCGCCTGGCTGCCGTCATCGAAAGCCGCCTGCCGGGGCATGGCGGCGATCCCGAGACGAGCTACGTGGCACGGTTGCTGCACAAGGGCCCCGATGCCTTCCTGAAGAAGATCGGAGAGGAGGCGACCGAGGTCGTGATGGCCGCCAAGGACGCCGACCATGGCGGCGATCGCGCCAAGATCGTCAACGAGGTGGCCGACCTGTGGTTCCACTGCCTCGTGGCACTGGCCCATTACGGGCTGGCGCCGTCCGAGGTGATCGCCGAACTGGCCCGGCGTGAAGGGACCAGCGGCATCGAAGAAAAGGCTCTGCGCAAGGCGCAGCAGCGGGAAGCCGCCGAAGACTCAAACAAGGATGCTTGATGGCCAACGAAATCATTGACGTGACCCCGAACGATTCGCTCAAGACCTGGGGCTGGGTGAGCTATGTGCTGCACCTGATCGTGGCGGTCGCCGCGGTGTTGCCCGGTGCGCAGGTGTCGGTGCTGCTGCTGCTGATCGCGCTCGTGATCGACGTGGTGAAACGCGACGAAGCCGCAGGCACCTGGCAGGCATCGCATTTCAGTTGGCGCATCCGTTCGGTGCTGTGGGCCGGTGTGCTCTACCTGCTGACATCGTGGCTATGGTTGCTGCTGCTGGTGCCGGGCTGGATCGCCTGGGCGCTGATCTCTCTCTGGTTCCTGTACCGCATCGTCAAGGGCATGCTTCGCATGAATGCCGGCCGCGCCGTGGAGTCCTGAATGTCGTCGAGCGATCCGAACTGCATCTTCTGCAAAATCATCGAAGGCAAGATTCCTTCCCGAAAGGTCTATGAAGACGAAGAGGTTTTCGTGTTCCACGACATCTCGCCCTGGGCGCCGGTGCATTTCATGATGGTGCCGAAAAAACACATCCCGTCGATGGCACAGCTCACCGCGGACGACGCCGGCGTGATGGGGCGCATCATGACGCTCGCGCCGAAGCTCGCTCTCGACGAAGGTTGCCGCCCGTATCCGGAAGGTGGTTTCCGCGTCGTGGTCAATACCGGCAGCGATGGTGGGCAGGAAGTGCACCATCTCCACGTTCACGTCATGGGCGGACCGCGCCCCTGGCTCAAGGGCTGATACCGGTCGCCCGGTAAAATTAGACACATTCTTCAGGAGTCATCCATGGGTTCTTTTTCAATCTGGCACTGGCTGATCGTGCTGCTGGTCGTCGTCATGATTTTTGGCACCAAGAAACTGCGCAACATGGGAGGTGATCTCGGCGGTGCGGTCAAGGGTTTCAAGGACGGCATGAAGGACGGGTCGAACGACACGCCGACGCCGCCCGCCGGCCACGTGACTTCGAATCCGTCGGCCGACAAGTCGACGATCGACGTCGAAGCGCGCCAGAAGTCCTGAGCCCTCGACCGACGTGTTCGACCTCGGTCTTGAAAAAATGGCGCTGATCGGCGTGGTCGCGCTGGTCGTCATCGGTCCCGAAAAGTTGCCCCGCGTGGCGCGAACGGTCGGCATGCTGCTCGGCAAGGCGCAACGCTACGTGAACGACGTCAAAGCGGAGGTCAACCGCTCGATGGAGCTGGATGAGCTGCGAAAGATGAAGAGCACGGTGGAGGACGCCGCGCGCGACGTCGAGCACAGCATTCATTCCGGCGCGAGCGACATCGAGCGGGAGCTCTCGGGCGCGAGCGGAGAAACGCTCTCCGCGCTGGCCGAGCCCGATGCGGCCCCGCCCGAATACAGGCATCCCCGCAAGAAATGGCGCCTGAAGCAGGGCGCCACCCCGCAGTGGTACAAGGCGCGCAACGGTGTGCGCACCAAGGCGCTTTCGGGCGCTGCACGCGTCGCGCGTTTCCGTCCCTACAAGATCAATTGAGCGCCTTCACGCGCCGGCCGCAGCGCAGGCCAATGCACCCTTCCCATGGCCGACATTAAAGACAAAGAAGACGAACTGGCGGGCACGGAGCAGCCGTTCGTCGCGCACCTGGTCGAACTTCGCGACCGCCTGCTCTACTGCGCCTACGGGCTTGCCGTGGCAGCAGCGCTGCTTGCCATCTGGCCTGGCCCGGGAGGGCTCATCGATCTCATCGCCGTGCCGATCCGCGCGCACATGCCACCGGATGCCAAGTTGATCGCCATCGGCGTGTTCTCGCCGTTCTTCGTGCCGCTCAAGGTGCTGGGCATGACGTCGGTGCTGTTGGCGCTGCCCTGGCTGATGTACCAGATCTGGATGTTTGTGGCACCCGGGCTCTACAGCCACGAAAAGAAGTTCGCCCTGCCGCTGATCTTCTTCGGCAGCCTGCTTGCCTATGGCGGCATCGCGTTCGTCCAGTTCTTCGTGTTGGACAAGATGTTCAACTTTATCCAGAAGTTCACGCCGGCCGCAGTGGCCGCGACGCCGGACATTTCCTCCTACGTCGAGGCGATCCTGTCGCTCTACATCGCGTTCGGCGTGGCGTTCCAGGTGCCCATCGTCGTGATGTTGCTGGTCAAGTTCGAGATGGTGACCGTCGAAAAGCTGCGCGCCTTTCGCGGCTACTTCATCGTGGTGGCCTTCGTGGTCGCCGCGGTGTTGACGCCGCCCGATGTCGTCTCGCAACTCGCATTGGCCGTGCCCATGTGCCTGCTCTACGAAATCGGCATCATCGCGGCCAAGTACTTCGTGAAGCACAGCAAGGCTCCCGAAGAAGCCGACTCGACCGAGGTCGACTCCTCGGCCAGCCCCTGATCGCCTGACTACTCGGCGTCCGGCGCGGGCGTGTTGGGTGCGCGGCGATTGGTGGTCTTGGGGCGAAGGCCGGGGGTCACGTCGAGCTCCATCTTGTCGCCGCCGCGGCGCAGCGCGAAACGCGACGTGGCGCCGGGCTTGAGCCCGGCGACTGCGGTGAGCAATTGCTGCACGTTCTCGATCTGCTTGTCGCCGACCGTGGTCACCACGTCGCCCGGCCGGATGCCGGCCTTGGCGGCCGGACCGTTCTGCAACACGCCGGTGATGATCACGCCGCTGTCGGCTTTCACGCCGAAGGTTTCGGCGAGCTCGGGGGAGAGGTCGTTCGGCTCGACGCCGATCCAGCCGCGACGAACCTGGCCTTCCTTCACGATCCCTTCAAGCACGATCTTCGCCATCGACACCGGGATCGCGAAGCCAATGCCCATGCTGCCGCCGGAGCGCGAATAGATCGCCGTGTTGATGCCTTCCAGATTGCCGTTGACGTCGATCAGCGCGCCGCCCGAGTTTCCCGGATTGATGGCGGCGTCAGTCTGGATGAAGTTTTCGAAGTTGTTGATGCCGAGCTGATTGCGCCCCAAGGCGGACACGATGCCGCTCGTCACGGTCTGCCCCACGCCGAAGGGATTGCCGATCGCCAGCACCTGGTCGCCCACCTGCAGTGCATCGGAGTTGCCCAGCACGATGACGGGCAGCTTGTCGAGTTCGATCTTCAGCACCGCGAGGTCGGTGTCGGGGTCGGTGCCTATCACCTTGCCGGTGGTGTGACGGCCGTCGTTGAGGGTGACATCGATCTCATCGGCGCCATCCACCACGTGGTTGTTGGTCAGGATGTAGCCGTCGGTGCTCACGATCACGCCGCTGCCCAGGCCCACTTGCGCCTGGTCTTCTCCCTGGTCGCCGAAGAAGAACTTGAACCACGGATCGTTGCTGCGCGGATTGCGCCGCGCCGCCTTGCTGGTGTTGATGCTGACCACCGCCGGCGAAGCTTTCTTCGCGGCGGCGCTCAGGCTGCCGGGCGCGATCGAACCGGCAGCGCCGCCAGGGGTTTCGATCACCGAGACGACGCCGCCGAGCGACGTCGATCGCTTGTTGAGCCACTCGGGCTTGAGCGTGCCGACAACGAAATAAGCCGCGAGCAGGACGGTCACGGCTTGGGCAAACAGCAGCCAGGTGCGTTTCATGGGGAAAGGTGGGGGAGGGTGCGTGAAAAACGCATTGTCTCCCAGTGCCGGCGGGTCGGCGTGTAGGCGGCCGCTTGCGGCCGGGGTCAGGCGAAGTTCAGGGTAAACCCGTAAGATCCTGCCTCGCTTCTCCGGCCCCCCGCTCCATGACTGCTCATCTCCCGCGTGACGACGTTCAAGCGTCCGTCGACGCACAGCGCACCCTGACAACCCGCGACTACAAGACGCTGTCCCTGTCGGCCCTCGGTGGCACGCTCGAGTTCTACGATTTCGTCATCTACGTGTTCTTCGCGACGGTGCTGGGCAGCCTGTTTTTCCCGCCGCACATGCCCGACTGGCTGCGCCAGCTGCAGACCTTCGGCATCTTCGCGGCCGGGTATCTGGCGCGGCCCCTCGGAGGCATCGTGATCGCGCATTTCGGCGACACGTTCGGTCGCAAGCGCATGTTCACGCTGTCGATCTTCCTGATGGCCGCGCCGACGTTGCTGATCGGTTTGTTGCCCACCTACGAAAGCATCGGCATCGCCGCACCTCTGCTGTTGCTCGCGATGCGCGTGCTGCAGGGTGCTGCGATCGGGGGCGAAATGCCGGGTGCCTGGGTGTTCGTGGCGGAACACGTGCCCGCGCGCCGCTACGGTTTCGGCATCGGTACGCTCACGTCGGGGATCACCGGCGGCATCCTGCTCGGCTCGCTGGTGGCGGTGGCCATCAACCGGCACTACACGCCGGCCGAAGTCGGCGCTTTCGCCTGGCGAATTCCGTTCATCCTCGGCGGTGTGTTCGGCCTGGTGTCCGTGTACCTGCGTCGCTTTCTGCATGAGACGCCTGTGTTCCAGGAGCTGGCCGATCGCCGTGCCGTGGCGCGGGAACTGCCGCTCAAGACCATCCTGCGCGAGCACCGCGGTGCCAGCCTCTTCGTTGCTTTGCTGACCTGGGTTTTGTCGGCGGCCATCGTGGTAGTGGTGCTGTACACGCCCACCTACCTGCAAAAGGTGCATCACGTCCCCGCCGCGATGTCGCTCGAGGCCAATGCGCTCGCCACCTTGATGCTCACGATCGGTTGCATCGTGGTCGGCTGGGCAAGCGACCGGATCGGCACGCGGGTGGTGATGGTGATCGGCTGGGCCGGGCTGTTCGTCACCTCGTACCTGTTCTATGGAAGCCTGCCCGGCACGCCGGCGTCTCTGATGTGGCACTACGCTCTGGTCGGGTTCTTCGTCGGCACGATCGCCACGGTGCCGATCGCGGGTGTTCGCGCGTTCCCGGCAGCGGTTCGCTTTTCGGGCCTCTCGTTCGCCTACAACATGTCGTATGCCGTGTTCGGCGGGCTCACGCCGGTCATTCTCACGCTGTGGCTGCAGCGCGATCCGATGGCACCGGCGCACTATGTGTCGGCCCTGGCGGCGCTCGGGTTCGTGCTCGCATGGTTGCCGCTCGCGTCGCGTGGTCATGCGATGCGGGCCGGCCTGCGCGGCGCCACAATCGGCGCATGAGCACCACACGCCACGAACTGCTGCACGCATTCGACCTCTTGCTGGCGCCCGAGCGCTTCAAGGACTACGGCCCGAACGGATTGCAGGTCGAGGGCCGCACGGTCGTGCGCAAGATCGTGTCGGGCGTGACGGCGAGCCGTGCGCTGATCGAAGCCGCAATCCACGCCGAAGCGGACGCGATCTTCGTGCACCACGGCCTGTTCTGGAGCGGGCAGGACGGCCGTGTCACTGGCTGGATGAAACAGCGCCTCGGTCTGCTCTTCGGGGACGACATCAATCTCTTCGCCTACCACCTGCCGCTCGACGCGCATCCTGAACTTGGCAACAACGCACAACTGGGTCTGAAGCTGGGCTTGCTGCCGCATCCCGGCTCGACCGGTCGCTTCGGCAAGCAGGCGCTTGGATTTCTTGGTGGCCGCGAGAACGGGGACGCCTTCGCCAGTCCAAAAGCGCTCGCTGCGCATGTGGAAAAGGCGCTTGGACGGGCTGTCACGCTGGTGGACGCTGCAGCGCGCCCGATCAAGACGATCGCCTGGTGCACGGGTGGCGCACAGGGCTATTTCGAGGAGGCCATCGCCGCTGGCGCCGACGCGTTCATCACTGGCGAGATTTCGGAGCCGCAAGCGCATTACGCGCGTGAGATGGGCGTCGCCTACCTTGCCTGCGGCCACCACGCGACCGAGCGCTACGGCGCGCCGGCGGTGGCCGGCCATGTCGCGGCGCAACTCGGCTTGGTGCACGAGTTCATCGACATCGACAACCCGGCATGAGCAAGTTGCCGATCGCGATCACGCTGGGTGACCCTGCGGGCATCGGGCCGGAGATCATCGTCAAGGCCTTTCGCGACGCACCCGAGGCGACACGAGGGTGTTTCGTGGCCGGCGATGTCGGGACTGTGCGCACCGTTTCGATGACCCTTGCGAGCGGCGGTCGCCCGGCCTGGCCGGTCGCAGAACTCGAAAGCGCCGAAGAGGCCTGGCATGTCCCGCCCCATTGCATTCCGGTCTTGCAAGTGGTCGCGCCACCCGCCGGTGTGGTGATGGGGCAAATCAGCGCAGCGGCCGGCCGTGTGGCGGGCGACTGCGTCATCTGGGCGGCGCGTTCGGCGCTGCGTGGCGAGACCGCCGCGATCGTGACCGCACCGCTGCACAAGGAGGCGCTCGCTGCGGCAGGATTTCCTTACCCCGGCCACACCGAGCTGCTGCAGGCCGAGTCGGCGGCCCACCTCGGTCGTGCGATCGCCGACGTCCCGGTGCGCATGATGCTGGCCAACGACGAATTGCGCACGGTGCTGGTGAGCATCCACATGTCCTTGCGCAATGCGATCGACGCTGTGACCTTCGATGGCGTCCTGCAAACCCTGCACATCACCCATCGCGCGCTCGTCGCGGCGCTCGGCCGCACGCCGCGCATCGGTGTGGCGGGGCTCAACCCGCACGCGGGGGAGGGAGGACTGTTCGGTCTGGAGGAGCGCGACATCATCGCGCCGGCAATTGCCGCTGCGCGTGCCGCAGGACTGGACGCGCTCGGGCCGCATGCGCCGGACACCGTCTTCATGCGCGCGCGCCGCGGTGAGTTCGATGTGGTGGTCGCGATGTACCACGACCAGGGGTTGATCCCGGTCAAGTACCTCGGAGTGGAGAAAGGCGTGAACGTGACGCTGGGCTTGCCTCTGGTGCGCACAAGTCCGGATCACGGCACCGCATTCGACATCGCGGGCAGTGGCTTCGCCGATGCATCGAGCCTGATCAAAGCGCTGCAAATGGCCCGCACGTTGGCGGGCGCTGCAGCCTGACTCAGGGGCGCTTGAGGCTGTCGCGGATTTCGCGCAGCAGCACGACGTCTTCCGGCGTGGCTGCGGGTGCTGCTTCTTCGGTTTTGCGCAGCTTGTTGATCTGCTTGACCATGATGAAGATGATGAACGCCAGGATCACGAAGTTGACGGCGATGGTGATGAAGTTGCCGTAGGCCAGCACCGGTACGCCAGCTTTCTTCAGGTCCGCGAGATTTCGGGCGACGCCTGCGGGGGTCGTACCGAGCACGACGAACAGGTTGGAAAAGTCCAGTTTGCCGAAGACCAGGCCTGCGAGCGGCATGATGATGTCGTTGACGAGGGAGTCGACGATCTTGCCGAACGCGGCGCCAATGATCACACCCACAGCCAGATCGATCACATTGCCCTTGACGGCAAATTCGCGGAATTCCTTCAGCACGCTCATGGCGGTCCTCTTGTTGGGTTGAGCAGAAGGCCCGAAGTATAGGTGCGCCACATCGGTCGCAAGGTGTCGCGCAGGCCTTCCCGAGCGTTGAATTCGCCTCTTACGCTCCGCTACAATCGCCGGCTGACCCCAGCCCCAGCGAGAAGATTGAGGACCCCCAATGAGTGACATCCCCGTCGGCGCCCCCCGTATCGACAGCAGCAAGCGGACGTGGTTGATCGCCTCCGGTTGCGCCGGTGCAGTGGGTGGCGTGGCCACCGCCATCCCGTTCGTGAGCACGTTCCAGCCCTCGGAAAAGGCCAAGGCCGCAGGGGCCCCCGTGGAAGTCGACATCGGCGCGCTCCAGCCCGGCGAGAAGATCACGGTCGAGTGGCGCGGCAAGCCGGTGTGGATTCTCAAGCGCACGCCCGCGCAGGTCGCGGAACTTCCAAAGCTCGACGGCCAGCTGGCCGATCCGCAATCCAAGCGCAACCCCGACGAGTTCACGCCGGATTACGCTCGCAACGAAGGCCGTTCGATCAAGCCGGAAGTGCTGGTGGTCGTCGGTATCTGTACACATCTGGGTTGTTCGCCAACCGACAAATTCCAGACCGGGCCGCAAGCATCGTTGCCTGACAACTGGGAAGGCGGCTTCCTTTGCCCATGCCATGGCTCGACCTTCGACCTGGCTGGCCGGGTGTTCAAGAACAAGCCCGCGCCTGACAACCTTCCCGTGCCGCCGCACATGTACCTCTCCGAAACCCGTCTCCTGATCGGCGACGACAAGAAGAAGGCCTGAGGGTCACGACATGGCTGAATTCAAGGACATCTCCCCCAATGCGCCGGTCGGCGAAAAGGCCCTCAACTGGGTCGACAACCGTTTCCCGCTGACCAAGCTCTGGAACGACCAGTGGGGCAAGTACTACGCGCCCAAGAACTTCAACTTCTGGTACATCTTCGGCTCGCTCGCGATGCTGGTGCTCGTGATCCAGATCGTGACCGGCATCTTCCTCGTGATGCACTACAAGCCCGATGCCAGTCTGGCATTCGCATCGGTCGAGTACATCATGCGCGACGTGCCGTGGGGCTGGTTGATCCGGTATATGCACTCGACCGGAGCATCCGCCTTCTTCGTCGTGGTCTATCTGCACATGTTCCGCGGCTTGATCTACGGCAGTTACCGCAAGCCACGCGAGCTCATCTGGATCTTCGGTTGCGCCATCTTCTTGTGCCTCATGGCCGAGGCCTTCATGGGCTATCTGTTGCCATGGGGACAGATGAGCTACTGGGGTGCCCAGGTGATCGTGAACCTCTTCGCGGCGATTCCGTTCGTCGGCCCCGACCTCGCCCTGCTCATCCGCGGCGACTACGTGGTGAGCGATGCCACCCTGAACCGCTTCTTCAGCTTCCACGTGATTGCCGTTCCGCTGGTGCTGCTGGGCCTGGTGGTGGCGCACCTGATCGCGCTGCATGAGGTCGGCTCCAACAACCCCGATGGCATCGAGATCAAGGCGAACCGCGGACCCGACGGGCACCCGCTCGACGGCATCCCGTCGCACCCTTACTACACCGTGCACGACATCTTCGGCGTGGTGGTGTTCCTCACCATCTTCTCGGCCGTGATCTTCTTCGCGCCGGAAGCGGGAGGCTATTTCCTGGAGTACAACAACTTCATTCCGGCCGATTCGCTCAAGACCCCGAACCACATCGCGCCGGTCTGGTACTTCACGCCGTTCTATTCGATGCTGCGCGCCATCACGGGCGAGATGATGTATGCCCTCATGGCCTGCGTCGCCGGTGCCGCCGTGTATGCCGTGTGGAGGTCCCGCCTGGCCGTTCTGCTCAAGGGCGCAGCGGTCGTGCTGGCAGCGGTCGTCATCGTGCTGATGCTGAACATCGACGCCAAGTTCTGGGGCGTGGTGGTGATGGGCGGCGCAGTCATCATCCTGTTTTTCCTGCCTTGGCTGGATCACAGCCAGGTGCGGTCCATTCGTTATCGGCCGAGCTGGAACAAATACCTCTACGGCGTGTTTGTCATCAACTTCATGGTGCTGGGCTATCTTGGCGTCCAGCCGCCATCGCCGCTCGGCGAGCGCATTTCGCAAGTGGGTACGTTGTTCTATTTCGGCTTCTTCCTGTTGATGCCGTGGTGGAGCCGCCTGGGCGAGTTCAAGCCGGTGCCGGAACGCGTGACGTTCTCCGCGCACTGAGCTGGAGACCAGAAGAATGAAAAAACTGATCCTCACGCTGATCGCCGCCCTGGGCATCGTCACCGGCGCGCATGCGGCCGAAGGCGGCCTGGCATGGGACAAGGCGCCGAACAAGACGAACGACGTCGCGTCGCTGCAGAATGGCGCCAAGCTGTTCGTCAATTACTGCCTGAACTGCCACTCGGCGGCGTTCATGCGTTACAACCGCCTCCAAGACCTCGGCATCACCGAGCAGCAGATCAAGGACAACCTTCTTTTCACGACCGACAAGGTGGGTGAAACCATGAAGGCCAATATTGACCCGAAGCAGGCGAAGGATTGGTTCGGCGCGAATCCGCCTGATCTGACCTTGGTGGCCCGTTCGCGCGCTGGTCATGGCGGAACGGGTGCCGACTACCTCTACACCTACCTGCGCACCTTTTACCGTGACGACACGAAGGCTACAGGCTGGAACAACATGGCATTCCCTGCCGTGGCCATGCCGCACGTGCTCTGGGAGCTGCAAGGCGACCGCCGCCCTGTCTTCGACAAGGTGGAGCAGCATGGTCACGAGACCGAAGTGTTCAAGGGCTGGGAGCAGGTGAGCCCGGGCACGATGACGCCGCTGCAATACGACCAGGCCATGGGCGATCTCGTGGGCTATTTGCAGTGGATGGCAGAGCCGGCACAGAACCAGCGCGTGCGCATCGGCGTCTGGGTGTTGTTGTTCCTCGCGATGGCATTGGTCTTCGTATGGCGCTTGAGCGCCATGTACTGGAAAGACGTCAAGTAGTCCGTTTTTCCCGATCGGATGCCCACGCGTCCGATCCCTCAGAGTGGGCTGCGCACGCATCCCACTCTTTTTGATTTTTAGGAGTCTTTCGCCATGATGGTTCTGTATTCAGGAACAACCTGCCCCTTTTCCCACCGCTGCCGTTTTGTGCTGTTCGAGAAGGGCATGGACTTCGAGATTCGCGACGTCGACCTGTACAACAAGCCTGAAGACATCAGCGTGATGAACCCGTACGGGCAGGTGCCGATCCTGGTCGAGCGCGATCTGATCCTGTACGAGTCGAACATCATCAACGAGTACATCGACGAGCGCTTTCCGC
>JBGMOF010000033.1:0-6048 GCA_041424275.1 Variovorax sp. | reverse complement strand
TCGTGCAGCGTGCGCAGCGCTCGCGGCGCACGCTGGGCGTGCCCGTCCGGCAGGTGCACTACGATTTCTTAGGGCCCGCTTCGGCCCTTGATTGAGGCTTGAATCGCCTGCAGAGTCGGCAGGATCGACTTCACGGCACTGGACCAAGGGCCGCCTCTGCATCCGCGCCTACGCGCCTAGCCAGAATCTCTCGCTGCGATCGAGAAAGTCATGCAGGTGCACGATCACCGAATCGTCGTCGAGCAGGACGACGGCGTACTGTGGTGGCTCGAAGCTTCCCGGGATGTCTTCGGATTCCCCAAGGTGCAGTGCCACCTGATGGTTGGTACCGCGCAAAGTCGAGAAGGGGATGCCGCGCCAGGTGCCCGAGATGGGCCGGTGGATGTGGCCGAAGAACAGGTGCTTGATGCGATGCGCGTGGCCCTTCAGTGCTGTCAGCAACCATTCGTTGTCGACCAATCCGATTCGATCCGCGACCGGGATGCCAAGGTGGAATGCCGGATGATGCATGAACAGGAGCACCGGTGAATCATCCTCCGCCAAGCGCTGGGAAAGCCAGTTTGCCCGTTGCTCGCAGAAGACGCCGCAATGCGTTCCCGGTTCGTTGGTATCCAGAAACAGACCCCTGAACCTCCCGATGGCCTGCTCGTACTGGACGAACCCATTGCTGTCCACCGGCACCTGTGGGAAGCGCTCGCGGAAGTTGGTCCGGCTGTCGTGGTTGCCGAGAATCAGATGAACCGGCATTGGCAACCGCGCGCATTGCTCCGACAGCTGGCGGTAGGCGTCCGGGTGCCCGACATGTGCGAGGTCGCCCGTGATCACGCAAGACGCCGCGTCCGCGTGCTCGGCGATCACGCTGTCGATGCAGCGCTCGAACCGTTTGCCGGGGTCATGCCCGTAAAGGGCGCGACCCTGCTCGACAAGATGAATGTCCGTGATGTGGATGAACTTGTGCATGGTCGTGCCTTGCACTCAGCGCGGCAGCAATGCCTGGACGGCCTTGCTCATCTCGCTAAGGGCAACGGCGGGTTGCACCTCTTGCGAAACCACGGTCTGGAGGTGATCCTTGATTACGTCGGTAATCTTGAAGCCGTTGTCACCCGGAAACGCGTACGGGCCGGTGAGTACCGGCATCTGCGCGATGGCGGTCAGATGATTGGGGTTTGCCTTGTAGAAGGGCGCAAGCAGGTTCGGGTCGGTCGCTGGCAACGTGTTGGCCGGGAAGTAGCCGGTTGCCTTGACCATGGTCGTCGCGCCCAGCGGGCCGGTGGCGAACTTGATGTATTCCCAAGCAGCGGCCTGCTTGGCAGGATCCTTGGAAAACATCATCGCTGCATTGCCGCCGGCCGGCAGTCGGCCGTCCTTGGCAACGGGCATGCGGGCGGTACGAATCTCGAACTTGCCTCCCACCTGCTTCGTGATGCTGCCCAGGCGCGCAGTGGTTGTCGCCAGTACCGCGAGCTTGCCGCTCACGAAGTCCTGCAAGGCGGCCGAATAGGAGATGTTGCGCATCTCACCCTGCTTGACGAGCTGCTCGAGGGTCAGCATGGCGGCCTTGCCTGCGGGGCCGTCGAAGGCCACCTTCTTCTCGTCGGCGGTCAACATGGTGCCGCCGTTGCTGAAGACCAGCACCTGCCACATCCAGTTGCCCGTGATGTCCCACTCGACGTGAAGGCTCTCGGTGCCGGGCGTTGCCGCCTTCGACTTTTTGGCCGCGTTCATGATGGCATCCCAGTTCATGGGAAAGCGATCGGGCTCCACGCCCGCCTTGCGCATCAGGTCGGCGTTGTAGTAGATGACGGGTGTAGACAGCGCGAAGCCGATGCCGACCTGCTGACCCTTGACTTGCCCCAGTGAAAGCAACGCTTGGTCGTAACCCATCCCCGCCCAGCCCTTCTCCGCCTTGATGAAGGGCGTCAGGTCGACAGCGAGCCCACGGTCGGCAAACACGCGCAGACGATTGAGGCCCTGATAAGACACATCGGGGAGCTGGCCCGTGACGGCCTGGCGCAGAACCTGTTGTGCCGCGACCTCGTAGTCAGACGTGGGCGCACGGAACGTGACCTTGTACTGGGGGAACTTCGCCATGAAGTCTTTTGCGATTGATTCATGGACCTCTTTGAAGAGATCAGCGTACGCGTAGTCGATCACGATCTCAGTCGGTTGCTGAGCCTGTGCCAGGCCGGTGGTCATTAACACGGCCAGTGCGGCGGTTTTCTTAAACAGTTGTTTCATTGCTTGATTCCTTGCGGTTTAACCTTTGACGCCGGTGAGCGTCACACCTTCGATGAAGCGCTTTTGCGCGACGACGAACAACAGCACCAGCGGCGCCGTGATCAGCACCGTGCCGGCCATCAAAGGACCGAACGCGCTGCCTGCTTCCTCATTGCGGAAGAACATGGTTCCCAATGGCGGTGTCGCCAGATCGGGTGAATTGATGACCAGGAGGGGCCAGAAATAGTCGTTCCAGTGCCAGACCACCGAGAAGATCGAGAACGCCAGCAAGGCGGGCATGGCGGTGGGCAGCATCACGCGCCAGACGATCTCCAGCTCACCCATGCCGTCCAGCCGCGCGGCATGGATCAGGTCGTCGGGCACGGTGCGAAAGAACTGCCGCATCAGGAAGATGCCGAACGCCGACACGCTGAAAGGCAGGATCAGCGCGCCCATCGTGTCGAGCAGACCTGCGTGGTACAGCATCACGTAGAGTGGGATGGCCGTGGCCTGGTACGGCACCATGAGCGCAAGCATCACCAGGCGCCATGCCCACGGCTTGCCGCGGAACGACAGCTTGGCGAAGGCGTAGGCGGCAGGCAGCGCCACCAGGATCTGAAGCACCAGGATCCCCGCGCAGACGAGAACGCCGTTCCACAGGTAGCGCAGCAAGGGGACCTTGGTCAGCGCCAGGGTGTAGTTCTCGACCGCGGCAAAGCGCGTCGGAAAGAGATGGATCTCGCTGCCGAAGATTTCGTCGGCGGGCTTGAGCGAGGTCAGCACCATCCAGATGAAGGGCATCAGGAAGACGAGCGCCACGGCCATCAGGACCCCGTGGCGAAGGATCCGAAAGGAAGGAGAAGGACGTTTCATGCGTAGTGCGTCCGGCGCTCCAGCGCGGCGTGCTGGATCTGGGTCAAGAGGAAGATGCCTGCAATGAAGACGACCGTCATGGCGCTGGCGTAACCCATGCGGAAGAAGCTGAAACCTTCGGTGTAGATCGTGTGGAGCAGCACCTCGGTGGCCTTGTTCGGCCCGCCCTTCGTGAGCACATGCACGGTGTCGAAGACCTGCAGGGCGCGGATGGCGCACACGGTGATGACGAACAGGGTGGTGGGGCCCAGCAACGGCCAGGTGACGAAGCGGAAGCGATCGAAGGGGCGTTCGATGCCGTCGAGTTCTGCCGCATCGCGCACGTCGCGAGGAATGCCCTGCAAGCCGGCCAGGAAGAACACCAATGCCAGCCCCGACATCTGCCAGATGCCGATCGCGGCGAGCGAGTACAGCGCGAGGTGGCGGTCGTTGAGCCAGTTCTGGGGTGCGACGCCGACCTGCTGGAGCAGGTGATTGACGAGCCCGGCGCTCGGATGCAGCAGGAATTCCCACACGAACGCCATTGCGATCAGCGTCGATGCGGCCGGCATGAAAAAGGCTGTGCGGTAGAAGCCGCGTCCCGATCGATCGGATTCGATCAACAAGGCGAGGCTCAGGCCCAGCGTGATCGATCCCCCGGTGACCAGGACGAGGTAGACAAGGGTGTTGGCCACAGACTTGCGGAACACCGCGTCCGACCAGAGTTCGGCGTAGTTCTGCAGGCCGACCCAGTTCAGGGTGGTGGCGCCGAACTGCCAATCGGTCAGCGACATCAGAAATACGGCAAGGACGGGTATGAACAGCAGAAGCGTCGCAAGAAGGCCCGCGGGCGCGAGAAGTGAAACGGTGGAAAGAGGATGGGCGCGCATGCTCGGCTTTCAGGCCACTCGCTTCAGGGTGTCGCATCGACCGATCGACATGCGCTGGCCGCCTGCGTCGAAGACATGCAGCGCTTCCCACGGGACCGTGACCTCGAACTCGGCCCCTGCGCGCGCAGCCGTGCCGGCCGGGAGGCACACGATGCAGGCCTCGCCCTGGCTCGGCAGGGTCAGCGTGGCCATCAATTCGGTGCCCGCATATTCCACATGGCCGACCACGCCGCGCACGGTGAGGCCAGGCGCCCTCGCCAAGGTGACCGCCTGGGGCCGGAAGGCGACATGGCAGGGTCCGCTGTTCCCCGGGGTAGCCGCGATGCGTTGCGCCAGGCAATGGATCTCGCCGTTGGCGAGGATCTCGCCCGGCACGACGTTGATCCGCGGCGCGCCGACGAATCGCGCGACTTCGAGGCTTCGGGGTCGCATGTACAGATCTTCGGGTGGCGCGACCTGAAGGATGCGGCCTTCGCGCATGACCGCGACACGGTCCGACATGGACATCGCTTCATGTTGATCGTGGGTGACGTAGATGAACGTCACGCCCAACTGGTCGTGAAGCTGGCGGATTTCGGCGCGCAGCGCATGGCGAAGGTTGGCGTCCAGATTAGAAAGGGGCTCGTCGAACAGGAACACGGAGGGGTGGCGAACCATCGCGCGCGCCAGGGCGACGCGTTGGCGCTGGCCGCCCGACAGGTGCGCCGGCTTACGATCGAGTAACCCGTCGATGGCGAGTCGCCGGGCCACTTCATGTGCGCTGGCATGGATGTCGGCGAGCCGGCGGCGCACCCCGGGGGATACCAGGCGTGCCCCCGGCAGGCGACCCCAGAACCCCAGGCCGCGCATCACCAGCGGCATCGAGATGTTCTCGCGCACGGTCATGTGCGGGTACAGCGCATAGGACTGGAACACCATCGCGCAGTCCCGTGCGCTGGGTGACAGGGCGAGCAGGTCGCGGTCTCCCATGCGGATCGTGCCGGTGTCGGGCGTGTCCAGGCCGGCGATCAGCTTCAGCAAGGTGGACTTGCCGCAACCGGACGCGCCCAGCAGGGTGAGGAATTCGCCGTCGCGCACTGTCAGGTCGAGTTCCTGAAGAACGGCAGCGTTGCCGAAGCGTTTGGTCAGGCCGGAAATCTGGATGTCAGACATGGTCGTTCGTCTCCGCCGTTGACTGAGTCGATGTCCGGGCGGCCATCCAGCTGTGAAACTCTGCGTAGCCCGAAAACGCCACGGTGCACGGGCGCAAGTCGTCGGGCGCCGCGGCGTAGCCGCCGAGATGGGCCGCCAGCCGTACGCCAGCCGCCTGGGCACACGCTGCGTCAATGCCGGAGTCCCCGACGAACAGCGCTGTCCGCGGCGTCCCGCCCAACTGGGTCAGTGCGAGGTGCAACGGCGCGGCGTCCGGCTTGGGATGCTCGGTGTCGCCCAGGCCCACGATCGCGTCGAAGAAGCCGGTCAGCCCTGCCTTGTCCAGAAGCGTGCGTGTGGAGCCTTGATCGCGGTTCGTGCAAATGCCCAGTGCGATGCGCCGCGAACGAAGCATCGACAGCAGATCGAGAACGCCGTCGTATGCCACAGTTTTGTGCAGCCAGTGCGATGCGTAGCGGTGCGCGAAGGCATCTTCGAGTCGCGACCCCAACGCGAGCGGCACAGACGCGGCCTGAAGCCGGAGCGCGCTCTGGAAGAGGGCGGTGATGCCCTGGCTCAAGGCAGGACGAAGATGCTGCGGCTCGACGGCCTGCAATCCGGCGAGCACAAGCACCTCATTGGCCGCGGCTGCGAGGGTGGGCAAGGTGTCGAAAAGGGTTCCATCGACATCAAAGACGACTGTTCGTATTGGATCGTTAGTGTTCATGTCCTGAATGCTACGAACATGATGAGTCAAACTCATGACAAATACGGGCGGTACAGTTTCCGCATCGATCCCGTGCGCGCGTGGCGCGTCAACCGTCCTGAAATGCAAGAAAACAGATGCTCAAAGCAGCTCGCCAGAAAGAAATCGTCGCCCTTTTGCAAGGGGGCGGCGTCGTCGAAGTCAGCGTGCTGGCGGAGCGTTTTCAGACATCGCCGATCACTGTCCGCCGTG
>JBGMOF010000032.1:0-6722 GCA_041424275.1 Variovorax sp. | reverse complement strand
GGCGCATGGTCGCGGGTGCGTCCGGCAGTTGGCCCTGCTGGGTGAGGCGCTCCACGGGCCTGCCGAACTCCGGCTGCTCACCGCGCAGGCGTGCGTACGCTGCTGCGGCTTGCCGATAGGCAGGGCGAGTCGTGTCCGCACCCGCTTCGCCGTTGGTGGCGGCGGCCAGACCCGAGCGCATCCAGGCCAGCGTGTCCGCCTGTACCGTCGCACGGGTGTTGGAGGACACGCTCACGACAGCGCGTGGATTGCCCTCGGGATAGCCCTGGTCCATTGAGCTTTGCAGCCAGCGCTGCGTGTCCGCGGCAACGGCTGCACGGCTGGTACTCGAGGTCAGCGGCGCCGGGCGAGGATCGCCTTCGGCATAGTTGCCGGCCAGAACGGGTCCTGCGATCGTGCCGAGCAGCGCGGCGAGGGTCAGGGAGGTCTTGAGGGAAGTCTTCATGATCGGTCCTTTGGCAGTGGAGGGGTTGGCATCTGCGGAAATAGACAGGCTGAGATTTGTCTTTCCGATGTACCAACTCTAGGCCGCGGATCGGAGGTTTAGCGCACGCGCAGATTACAGTTGCGTCATCTATCGGAAGCTGCCGATCGAAGTGCCACCCTGCCGTTTGCGAGGGCCTGGCGAAGGACACAGGGCTCGGCGGGACTCACGATCGAATCAGCAGTTATCTGACAGACGGCAGCGCCCACGCGCCAATCATTCGGGCATCAATCCGTCGGCTTGTCGATTGGATCACCAAGGCCCCTGCGGCATGTCCTGCATTCGAGTTTTGCTTCTTTGGGCGCTCATCTTTGCCGTACCGTTCCAAGGGTACGCGGCAGCGTCCATGGCTTTCTGCGAGACCGAGCAAAGCGAGCCCGCCGCGATGACTCAAGCGGACTCGCACCATCAGGCGCATACCAATGCTTCCGATGCCGCGCACCTCCAGGGAATGGATGATGAAGACGCGGGTCACCATGACGGCAGCTCAGATGGCGCACACAAGTGTGGAACCTGCGGAGCGTGCCACGCAGTGGCATTGATACCTGAGACTTCCGGAGTTCGCCCTCAGCATCTGCCGGCGGCAGATCTGGCAGAACCGCGCGCGCTGCCCACAACCCTTTTTCCGCTCCTCCTCGAACGCCCACCTCGGGCCTGAAGCACCTTCTCGCCTTCGACCTCACAGTCCGAAGGCCGAGCGCTTCGCATCGGCAGTCTCCCTCCCTCTCGGGCGGGGAATGCATCCAGCCATGAATCTTCGAGGATCCAATGCTCCATCCATCAACACGTTCCCAGAACGAGCCCACATCCGTGCGTACTGTTCCACCAAGCGGTACGCGGGTGCCTTGCTCGCCTGAAGCCCGATCCCCCGCGCCACGATCGACCGGTCGGGCCCGACCTTCCGTCGTCTCGCGTTCGTGCCGCATCGAGACGAGAAGGGGCGCACCATGAGGCCGGTTTCAAACCGCCTCAATCGGCGCAAATTTGTGACGGGCCTGGGCTTTTCTGGAGCGTTCGGTGGGCTGGCCTTGCCTCCTTCCTTGTCCTGGGCTGCGACGGCGGAGCAAACCGAACGTACGGAATTGCGTGGAACGGAGTTCGACCTCGTGATAGCAGAGACGCCTGTCAACGTGACAGGACAGGCGCGCATCGGGACGACGGTCAATGGCCGGATCCCGGCGCCAACGCTGAGGTGGCGCGAAGGAGATACGGTCACGCTGCGTGTGACCAACCGACTGCCGGTCGCAAGTTCGATCCACTGGCATGGCATCCTGGTCCCTGCGTCCATGGACGGCGTGCCTGGTCTGAGTTTCAACGGCATCGCCCCTGGCGAAACCTTCGTCTATCGCTTTCCGGTCAAGCAGAGCGGCACCTACTGGTACCACAGCCACTCGCGATTCCAGGAGCAAACGGGGCTGTACGGGCCCATCGTGATTGACCCCCGCGACGGACCTCGCTTCAGGGCGGACCGCGAGCACGTGGTGCTGCTTTCGGACTGGACGGATGGCGTGCCCGAAGAGATCTTCCGGAAGCTGAAGGTCATGAGCGGGTTCTTCAATTTCAACCAGCCGACGGTTGGCGACTTCAAGCGAGACATCGCCCAGATGGGTGTCCAAGGCGCGCTCGAAAAGCGAAAGATGTGGAATCGCATGCGCATGGTCCCCACCGACCTCGGTGATCTGACCGGCACGACTCAACTTCGAAGCGCCGCGCGCTACCTTCTCAATGGCAAGACCGCCGATCACAACTGGACTGGCGTGTTCCAACCCCGCGAGAAGGTGCGGATCCGGTTCATCAACGGGTCGGCCACCACCATCTTCGATGTCCGCATACCGGGACTGAAAATGACCGTGGTCGCCGCGGATGGTCAGGACGTCCACCCGGTGACGGTGGATGAGTTCCGGATCTCTGTTGCCGAAACCTACGACGTGATCGTCGAACCAACCGACGACAGGGCCTACACCCTTTTCGCTCAATCGATCGACCGAACCAATTTTGTCCGCGGCACGCTTGCGCCTCGCACCGGGATGCAGGCGCCGGTACCTGAGGTGGACAAACCGCAGTGGTTGACCATGACCGACATGATGGGCGCCATGGGCATGATGGGGAGCATGGGCGGGTCCAAAGGCAAGGGCGAGATGGACGGAATGCAGGAGATGGGGAGCATGCAAGGGATGGACCACTCGAGCATGGCCGGAATGGGTGCAGAGGGTAGCGCGAAGCCGGCCATGAAACCGCCGCGCGTGCGCCACGCCCGTACGGAGTACGGCCCTGGCGTGGACATGCACGTCGACATGCCGCGCACCAACCTCGACGACCCCGGCATCAATCTGCGCGACAACGGAAGACGCGTCTTGACCTATGCCGATCTCCACACGATCGGCGGACCGATCGACAGCCGGGAGCCTGGCCGCGACATCGAGTTGCACCTCACCGGCAACATGGAGCGATTCATGTGGTCTTTCGACGGTCAGAAGTTTTCCGAGTCGAAGCCAGTGCACTTCCGTTTCGGCGAGCGGCTTCGATTGGTGCTTGTCAACGACACGATGATGAATCACCCGATTCACCTGCACGGTATGTGGGGTGAACTGGAATCTCCCACTGGCGAGTTTCTGGCTCGCAAACACACGATCAATGTCCAGCCCGCGCAGCGCGTGACCTACCGGGTGACCGCGGATGCGATGGGGCGTTGGGCTTATCACTGTCATCTGCTGTACCACATGGAAGCAGGTATGTTTCGTGAGGTGCACGTGTCATGAACCCGCTTCAGCTCAAACTTGCGCGCAGCAGCATTGCAGTCGCAACCGCAACTTTTCTACTCGGCTTCACAGTTTCTGCGATTGCCCAGAGCGATGCGTCCAAGCGCATGGACAACATGCCGGGGATGGGCACGAACATGTCCGGTCCCACGTCGAAGGACGGTGCATCCAATAGGGCCGCACCGACGACACCGCCAAAAGAGCTAACCGAGAAGAAAAATCCTCGATCCACCGCAGCGCCTATGGATCACGGACAAATGCAGGGGATGCCTGGAATGAAAGGCAGTAGCTCCGACATGAAGGACATGCCCGAAATGAACAACATGGGCTCCATGCCAGGCATGGGCCCGATGCAAGGTGGCAGCCCCCCTGCCGATGCCCGCGACCCAGACGCCTATGCTGAGGGAATGCCGAAGATGGCCATGCCCGGCATGGACATGGCGGATGACGAACGCTACGGGCGGATCCTGGTCAACGAGTTGGAATATGCAAAGGGCAGAGATGCTCGTGGCCAGAACCTTAACGTCGAAGCCTGGTATGGGAGCGACTACAACAAGCTTTGGATCAAGGCTGAAGGCGAACGCCGCGCGGGCCGCCTCGACGCCTTTCGCACCGAGGCACTCTGGGACCATGCCATCGCCACGTTCTGGAGCACTCAGCTGGGTGTGCGGCACGACAACGGCGGTGGAGGTCGCTCGCGCAGCTGGCTGGCGTTCGGTGTGCAAGGCCTTGCTCCGTACTGGTTCGAAACCGAAGCAACAGCCTATGTGGGTTCGGGCGGCGCGCTCGCCGCACGTCTCGAACTGCGCTATGACCTCCTCCTGACGCAGAAGTGGATCCTTCAACCCAAGCTCGAGGCCAATTTCTATAGCAAGAACGATCCGCAGCGCGGCATCGGTTCGGGGCTGTCCGACATGGAGTTGGGAGTGCGACTGCGCTATGAGGTGACGAGGCAGTTCGCTCCCTACATTGGGGTGACATGGTCGAAGAAGTTCGGGAATACCGCCGCTTACGCACGACAGGCTGGCGAACGCGTTCGGGACACGCAAATCGTGGCTGGCGTGAGATTGTGGTTCTGACTGGAGCACCCCATGTCAAAACTCATCTCAACGATGCTTGTCGGGGCGGCGGCCGCGGTCGTGGTCGCCGCTGCGGGACTCGCGGCCGTTTGGTGGACGGGCGGATACAACGTCGCAGCGGACGAGGCGCACTCGCGGCCCGTCACATCCGCCCTGACTTCGATGCGCGAGCGCTCGATCTCTGCGCGTGCACAAGGCATTCCTGTGCCCGACCTCGACGCTCCGCAGATGGTTGCGGCGGGCGCAAGGCAGTACGCACAAATGTGCGTTCAATGCCACCTGGCGCCCGGCAAGGGCGACTCCGATCTGCGCAAAGGGTTGAATCCGCGGCCGCCCAATCTTTACGCGCATGGAGCTCATGACCCCGAGAAAGCGTTTTGGGTAATCAAGCACGGCGTCAAGATGACCGGCATGCCGGCCTGGGGGTACACCCATGACGATCAGACCTTGTGGTCGATGGTGGCCTTCCTGCAGCAATTGCCAAAGCTTTCGCCGGCAGAGTTCGAACAACTCACGCAGCAATCGCCCAGCACTCATCAGGAAGCGCAATGACCTGGCCGCAGTCTCCTCTGGATACCGCGTGCGCAATTTGCCCTCGGCAATTGCGCGAGGGCGGATTACACAACTGTAATGCCCGCGTCCGGCTTCCTATAAAGCCGTTTCCTAAAGTGAGTGCGGCAGCTGTCTTCACGGATACCTGATGAGACAGATGTCCTATTCGCCGGGACACCGGCAACGACCTAAAGGAGTTTTTATGACAAGCCAGAACACGATCCCTCAACGCAAGATCTTCTCTCTCAAGACCTCGTTCATCGGATTCGGTGCTGCCGTTTTGTTCTCGGGTGCTGCCATTGCGCAAAACCACACGTCCGAGGCCGTCCCGCAGACGAACACGAAGCCGCAGGTCGCAGCCGAAGCCAAGAAGAGCGCGAAGCCGACGGGAACCAAGCCGATCAAGGATGGCAGCACCGCTGAAGGCGAGGGCTCGGGCGTGAAGAAGACGACACGCCCCGAGGCCACGGGCCAGGGAAGAGCTGCCGCTCGCGAGGCGCGCCCACACCGCGATCCCGGTCAGGGCGGCACCCCGAAGTAACCGCCACCAAAGCCAATGCTGTCGGACATCGCCACGTCCAAGGCCGATGCGACGGCAGCAGATGGTTCCGGGATGCCGAGTCACGGCAGCCCATTTGTCGCCGGGTCACCGGCATTCACTTCAAAGGAGTCAGCAATGTCACATGAGAGCTATACCGCATGCATCGAGGCCTGCAACGGCTGCGCCACTGCCTGCAATCATTGCGCGTCCGCGTGCTTGAAAGAAGACAACGTCAAGATGCTGGCGAGGTGCATCGCCCTTGACATCGATTGCGCCGCCGCCTGCCAGTTTGCTGCGGCCGCAATGGCCCGCGGCAGTGAACATGCCAAGGCCATCTGCGCACTGTGCGCGGACATCTGCGACGCATGCGGTGCAGAGTGCGAGAAGCACCAGATGGCCCACTGCAAGGCCTGCGCCAAGGCCTGCAAGGATTGTGCTGCCGCATGCCGAGCCATGGCGCATTGATGGTCCTGGGACTTGCATCGTGCGCTGCGTTCTTCGCGAAGCGGCGCGCGGCTGTCACCGCCGCCAATGGCCTTGATCAGAGCGAGTGAGAGATCTCTCTGAGTGGCTTCAAGCCCGAACCGAACCGTCCAATCGCTTCGCGGTGCGTTCCAAGTTCGCTGTAGGGCAGATAACGGATGCCGAGTTCGGCGACGCGCGAGAATGCAGGGCGGCGCAACTGCAGCCGGACATCCTCACGACGCGCATCGGGCGCCACCAGGAACATCGAAACGCCGACGCCCAACGCAGTGCCCAGTGCGAGGTCCAGCATTCGCACGATGCCAGAGTAAATGGAAGTCGAGTGCTCCACCTCGAAGGCTGCAGCGATCTTCGAGCCGTCGGGCTCCACCCAGATGACGTCGATCAAGCGCACCGAGTCCAGGCCGGGCTGGGCGCCCGCAGGCAATTGCGTCAAGCAACCGTCGCCGAGTCGACCATCCGCATAGCTGCGTCCCTGGTCGTTGGAGGCGATCCACACGCCGTAGCCGAGCGACCTGCCCAGGTCGCGCAGCCATCCCTGGATTTGCGTGTGGGTTGCGTCGCTCTCGCGCTCCGCCGCCCAGCGCTTGTGCGCGGCTGCCGAATCTTCGCGAACTTTCTCGAGGTCGGCCTCCCAGCCCTGAACGGCTGCGACATCATCGCTGCGCGGCGGCGCCGCGTACCGGCCCGAGCCGATGTCGAAGAGCAACCCGGCCAGTGCTCCCATGTCGTTGGACAGCAGCCGGCGGTGCTGCGCGTTCAGCCGAAGGCAGCCCTCGCGCATGGAAAGGTAGTGGTCCCACTTGCCGAGCTTGACGTTGCTG
>JBGMOF010000031.1:0-62758 GCA_041424275.1 Variovorax sp. | reverse complement strand
AAACATCCGCAATGGCAGTGCGTGTGACCTTCATGACCTCACTCCCTCAGCCAGCAAATGATTCAGATACTTGCCGTAGCCGCTCTTCTGAAGCAGCGCAGCCAGCTTCGCAAGCTGCTCCCGGTCGATAAAACCATTGCGCCAAGCAATCTCTTCCGGGCAAGCAATCTTCAGCCCTTGCCGGTGCTCCAGCGTGGCAATGAACTGCCCCGCTTCCAACAAGCTCTCATGCGTTCCCGTGTCCAGCCAAGCGTACCCGCGCTGCATGATTTGGACATTGAGCATGCCCAGGTCCAAGTAAGCCTGGTTGACCGCGGTAATTTCCAACTCGCCACGTTCGCTCGGCTTTACTGCCTTTGCGATATCGACCACTTGGTTGTCGTAGAAGTAGAGCCCGGTCACCGCGTAGCTACTCTTGGGCTTAAACGGCTTCTCTTCGATGCTGCTCGCCTTGCCGTTCGCGTCGAACGCCACCACGCCGTAGCGCTCCGGATCGTGTACGTGGTAGGCAAAAACCGTGGCGCCGGCGTCCTTTGCGTCTGCGCCTTCGAGCAGATGGGCCAAGTCGTGGCCATAGAAGATGTTATCCCCCAACACCAGCGCACTAGGCGAAT
Source organism: Variovorax sp. (assembly GCA_041424275.1). Taxonomy (GTDB): domain Bacteria; phylum Pseudomonadota; class Gammaproteobacteria; order Burkholderiales; family Burkholderiaceae_C; genus Variovorax. Next base: position 62,144 of record JBGMOF010000031.1, on the reverse strand, counting down.
TCCCGACGAATTTCTCCCCAATGATGAACGCCTGCGCCAGCCCGTCTGGGCTCGGCTGCACTGCGTACTGCAGGTTGATGCCCCACTGGCTCCCATCCCCCAGCAATTGCTGAAACCGCGGCGTGTCCTGCGGCGTGCTGATGATCAATATGTCGCGCATACCGCCGAGCATCAGCGTACTCAGGGGGTAATAGATCATCGGCTTGTCGTACACCGGCAGCAGCTGCTTGCTCATTGCCAGGGTGGCCGGGTGCAGGCGAGTGCCCGAGCCGCCGGCGAGGATGATGCCTTTGCGTTGCGTCGTCTTGGTCATGGGTGTTCGTGTCTCTCGTCTTGCTTTGCTGTCAGAAGGTTTCGCGCAACATGCGGGCCACGCCCGACTGCCACTCGGGCAGTACGAGCCCGAAGGTCGTCTGCAGCTTCGTCGTGTCCAGTCGCGAGTTGTGCGGCCGCGTGGCCGGCGTTGGGAACGCGGTGGTCGGCACGGGGTCGATGGCCTCGGGGCCGGCCTTGAGCTCCAGGCCCGCGGCCTTGGCCTGCTCGATGACGAAGCGCGCATAGCCATGCCACGATGTTTCACTGCCCGCCACCAGGTGGTAGAGGCCCGCCTTCGACGGGTCGCGCAGCGTGTCGCGGATCGCGTGGGCAGTGACATCGGCCAGCAGTTCCGCGCCAGTGGGGGCGCCGTACTGATCGTCGATCACGGTGAGCCGCTCGCGTTCCTTGGCAAGGCGAAGCATCGTCTTCGCAAAGTTGCCACCGCGTGCCGCGTAGACCCAGCTCGTGCGAAAGATGAGGTGCTGCGCGCAGTGTTGCGCGACGAGTTGCTCGCCTTCGAGCTTGGTTTGGCCGTACACGCTGAGCGGGCCGGTGGCGTCGTCTTCCTGCCAGGGCTTGCTGCCGCTGCCGTCGAACACATAGTCGGTGGAGTAATGCACCATCAGCGCACCAATCTGCTGCGCCGCTTCGGCAACAGCGCCGGGCGAGGTCGCATTGAGCTTGCGCGCAAAGTCGACTTCGCTCTCGGCCTTGTCGACCGCCGTATGGGCCGCGGCATTGACGATGACGTCGGGGCGCACCTTGCGCACGGTCTCAGCCAGTTGCTCGGGGCGGCTGAAGTCGGCGTTGAATTCGGTGCTGTCGAAATCGAGGGCGACCACTTCACCGAGCGGCGCGAGGCTGCGCTGCAGTTCCCAACCGACCTGGCCGCCCTTTCCGAACAGAAGAATCTTCATGCGGCGCCGTACTGTTTGCTGACCCAGTCGCGGTAGCCGCCGCTTTGAACGTTGCTCACCCAGTCCTGGTTTGCCAGATACCACTCGACGGTCTTGCGGATGCCGGTGTCAAAGGTTTCCGCGGGCTTCCAACCGAGTTCGGCTTCAAGCTTGCGGGCGTCGATGGCATAGCGGCGGTCGTGACCCGGACGGTCGGTGACGTAGCTGATTTGCGCGTTGTACTTCTGGCCGTCGTCGCGCGGACGAAGTTCGTCGAGCAGCGCGCACACGGTATTGACGATCTCAATGTTGGGCTTCTCGTTCCAGCCGCCGACGTTGTACGTTTCACCAAGCTTGCCGGCCTCCAGCACGCGGCGGATGGCGCTGCAGTGGTCCTTGACGTAGAGCCAGTCGCGCACTTGCATGCCGTCGCCGTACACGGGCAGGCTCTTCCCGGCCAGCGCGTTGACGATCATCAGGGGGATCAGCTTCTCGGGAAAGTGGAAGGGGCCGTAGTTGTTCGAGCAATTGGTCGTGACCACCGGCAGGCCGTAGGTGTGGTGCCAGGCGCGCACGAGATGGTCGCTGGCGGCCTTGCTGGCCGAATACGGGCTGTTGGGCTCGTACTTGTTCTCTTCGGTGAAGGCGGGGTCGGTCTTCGACAGCGACCCATACACCTCGTCGGTCGACACATGCAAAAACCGGAATGCTTCTTTCTCGCCCGCTGGCAACGCCTGCCAATACCCACGCACCGCCTCCAGGAGCCTGAAAGTGCCCAACACATTGGTCTGCACGAAATCTTCAGGCCCGTGAATGGAACGATCCACGTGCGATTCGGCGGCGAAATTCACCACCGCCCTGGGGCGATGCTCCGCCAGCAGACGCGCAACAAGCTCACCGTCTCCGATGTCGCCTTGAACGAAAACATGGCGCGGGTCGTCCGCCACGGACGCCAACGTCTGCAGGTTGCCTGCGTAAGTGAGCTTGTCGAGATTGACGACGCCCTCATCCGAATGCGCGAGCCAGTCGAGAACAAAGTTGGCGCCGATAAAGCCTGCGCCGCCAGTAACCAAAATCATGGAGATCCCTGTGAATGGAGATGTGCGCCACGTGTTCGGGCACAGCCACGATTATCCCATCGTGCACGCATGGCTTTGGGCGCTACCCGACGGCAGTACAGTCGGGCCGGCAGCACCTCCGGGTGCGTCGAAGAAGACTTTTTCAAGGCACTCGCAGCCAAGGTTTAACTCCTTTGTATTACATTGCAGCTTTACTGTGAGAATTTGTAATGAGCATAGGCAACGACAGAGTCCCCACCCTTGCCGAGGCAGCCATCCGTCCGGTCGTGCTCTGCGGCGGGAGCGGCACGCGTCTGTGGCCGTTGTCGCGCAAGGCTTTGCCCAAGCAATTCGTGCCGCTGGTCGGCAACAAGAGCCTGTTGCAACTGACGCTGGAGCGCCTGGCTGCACTCAATCAAGACATCACTTGCATCGGATCGGAGGAACATCGCTTCTTCGTGGATGAGGCGATGACCGCGGCCGGCGTGGCTGGCGATCAGGTGCTCGAGCCGACAGGACGCAACACCGCCGCAGCGATGGCTGTGACCGCGTTGATGGCCAATCCGGACGATTTCCTTTTGTTTTCGCCAGCAGACCACCACGTGCCCGACGCTGCAAAGTTCGCGCAAACGGTCCGCGATGGCTTGCCCGCCGCTGCGGCCGGCCACATCGTCACGTTCGGGGTGCAGCCCACGTCGCCGAGCACGGCCTATGGCTACATCCAGCCTGGCGAGGCGCTCGACGGCATGGACGGCAAGACGGTTGCCCGGTTCGTCGAAAAGCCCGATGCGGAACGCGCACAGGCCATGCTGCTGGAGGGCAACTTCCTGTGGAACGCCGGAATCTTCCTGGTACGCGCCAGCACGTTGATCGACGCGTTGCGCCTGCATGCACCGGACATCCTCGCGAGTTGCCAGCGATCGACGGCAGCCCGCCAGCTCGATGGCACCTTCATCCGCCTGGACGCCGCCGCTTTCGAGGGGTGCCGCAGCGAGAGCATCGACTACGCCGTTCTCGAAAAGCACGATCGCGTGGTCGTCGTTCCTTTCGCCGGCGCCTGGAGCGACGTCGGCAGCTGGAACGCGGTGGCCGAGCTGCAGCCGGCCGATGCGGATGGCAATCGAACATCGGGGCACGCCGTCACGCTGCAGGCCCGCAACACCTTCGTCCACGCACCACACAGACCCGTGGTCGCGCTTGGAACGGAAGATCTCGTGATCATCGACACGCAGGATGCCGTGCTCGTGGCGCGAGCGGACAGCGTGGAGCAGGTCAAGGATGTCGTTGCGCTCCTGAGTGCTCGCGGTCAAGTCGAAGCCACGCAGCACCGGCGTGTGGCCCGCCCCTGGGGCGCATACGACAGCGTCGACAACGGCGAGCGTTTTCAGGTGAAACGCCTCACCGTGAAACCAGGCGCAAAGCTCTCGCTGCAGATGCACCACCATCGCGCCGAACACTGGGTGGTCGTGAAAGGTACCGCTAAGGTCACCCGCGACAACGAAACCTTGCTGGTGAGAGAAAACGAATCGGTCTACATCCCACTGGGCGCCGTCCACCGACTCGAAAATCCCGGCAAGGTGATGCTCGAGGTCATCGAAGTTCAGTCCGGCAGCTACCTGGGCGAAGACGACATCGTCCGCTATGAAGACACCTATGGTCGGGTAATTCCTGTGACACGACCCACGCAAGGTTGATGGTGCGCCGCACCACGACACGCCAACAAAAACTTGAATAAAAACATCACGTCAGCATGACCATCAAAAAAGCACTCATCACCGGCATCACCGGCCAGGACGGTTCATACCTCGCCGAATTTTTGCTCGAGAAGGGCTACGAGGTGCATGGCATCAAGCGCCGCGCCTCATCGTTCAATACACAGCGCATCGACCACCTTTACCAAGACCCGCACGCATCGAATCGCACCTTGCATTTGCACTACGGCGACCTCACCGATACGAGCAATCTGACCCGCATCGTGCAGCAGGTCCAGCCGGACGAGGTCTACAACCTCGGCGCGCAAAGCCATGTTGCCGTGAGCTTCGAAGCGCCCGAATACACCGCAGACGTCGACGCCATCGGCACGCTGCGCTTGCTGGAAGCGATTCGCCTGTTGGGGCTGCAGGACAAGACCCGCTTCTACCAGGCCAGCACCAGCGAGTTGTACGGCCTGGTCCAGGAGATCCCACAGCGCGAGAGCACGCCCTTCTACCCCCGCAGTCCCTATGGTGTGGCCAAGCTCTACGCGTACTGGATCACCAAGAATTACCGTGAGGCCTATGGCATGTACGCATGCAATGGCATCCTGTTCAACCACGAAAGCGAGCGTCGCGGCGAGACCTTCGTGACGCGCAAGATCACCCGCGGCCTTTGCAACATTGCGCAAGGACTCGAAACGCAGCTCTACATGGGCAACCTCGATGCGCTGAGAGACTGGGGTCATGCCAAGGACTACGTGCGGATGCAGTGGATGATGCTGCAGCAGGAAACGCCCAAGGACTACGTGATTGCAACCGGTGTGCAATACAGCGTTCGCGACTTCATCCGCATCGCAGCGGGCGAGCTGGGCATTCAGCTGGACTTCCTGGGTTCGGGTGCCGACGAGAAAGCCGTGGTGCGCGAAGTCATCGGCGACGCCGCGCCGGCCGTGAAGCCGGGCGATGTGCTTGTGTCGGTCGACCCGGCCTACTACCGACCCGCCGAGGTGGAAACATTGCTGGGCGACCCCACACTTGCCAAGTCGGACTTGGGCTGGGTTCCCGAGATCACGCTGCACGAGATGGTCAAATCGATGGTGGCGAGCGATCTGGCAAGCGCCCGGCAGCATGCGCTTCTCAAGACGCACGGCTATCAAATCTCCGTGGGCAAAGAGAACTGAACCTTTTCTCTCGCGGCCCACGTAACACCCTGGAGTTGCAACCATGAAGAACTCGACTGGCGAAGACGATCCCGGCGCAGGCAATGCAGACCGCATCAAGGACTCTGCCCAGCAGATCTGGCTCGCCGGCCTCGGCGCTTTCGCCAAGATGCAGCAGGAGGGCAGCAAGGCCTTCGAGGCCTTGGTGAAGGACGGCGCGGGCATGCAGAAGAAGACGCAGCAGGCCGCCGAGGAAACGCTGGCGCAGGCGCAGGCCCGCATGGCGAGCCTGGCGGGCGACTTCGGCACCAAGGCCGCGGGCGGCTGGGGCAAGCTGGAAAACATCTTCGAAGAGCGTGTGGCGAAGGCGCTCGAAAAGCTCGGCATGCCGTCTGCCGCCGAGGTCGCCGCGTTGCAGGCGCGTGTCGAGGCGCTGGAGGCCCAGCTCAAGGCGCAGAAGGCGCCGGCCGCACGCAAGGCTGCCCCGCGCAAGAGCGCGTCTCGCACGCCGGCGTCGACCACGGCCAAGCCATCGGGCCGCACGGCCACGCGTCGGCGCGCTTAGTCAGCTTATGCCCTCTCCCCGGTTACGCCGGGATTGCGCTAGAGTGGCCCGGAGACAAAAAACACGGGGCAACGCATGGCCAAGAAGGCGCCAAGACGCACTGCGCAACGCATCCTGGAAGCCGCATTGGAGCTGTTCAACCGCTTCGGGGAGCCGAACGTGTCGACCACGCTCGTCGCCGGCGAACTCAACATCAGCCCCGGCAATCTGTACTACCACTACCCGGCCAAGGACGAGCTGATCAACAAGCTCTACGAAGGCTACGAGACCGAGCTCAACGAGCTGCTGCACGCGAGCGAAGGCGTGCACGACGTGGAAGACGCCTGGTTCTTCATGCACAGCCTGTTCGAGCTCATCTGGCGCTATCGCTTCCTGTACCGCGACCTGAACGACCTGCTCAGCAAGAACCGGCATCTCGAGACGCAGTTCCAGCTGGTGCTCAAGAACAAGGCACGCGCGATTCGCAGCCTGCTCGCGGGCCTGAGCCATGCGGGGCATCTCGACATCGACGTGCGCGAGGTCGACGCCTTGGCGCAGAGCATGGTCGTGGTGCTGACCTATTGGCTGAGCTACGAGTACGTGCGCAACCCGCGCGAAGCGCTCGAGCCAGCGCATGTGCAGGGCGCCCTGCTGCGCGGCGGCCACCATGTGCTGCAACTGCTCGCGCCCTACCTCGAGCCCGACCAACGGCGACATTTGCTGACGCTGAATGCGGCCTACGAACGCGAAGATGTTCCAGCCTGACACGGCAGGCGACCAAGCGATGCCCTTCTCCGACCAGGAACCCCTCTCGCTGCGAATGCCCGGTGCCGCTTCGGCGGCCGTTGGCACATGGGCGCCGCTGCCCTACCTCGATGTCGTTCAATTCGAAGCCGATGACTTGCCTGCCCGCTGGGCACGCCTGCATGCCGGCCAGGGGCTGCAGCCGCCCGCGCCCGGCCCGCTGGCGGAGGGCTGGGCGCGCTATCACAGCGGTGATTTCGAGCAGGCAGCCCGCATCGGGCTCGCGCAGGGGCCGGAGGGTCTGGCCCTCGCGAACCAGGCGACCGCGATCTATGCCAACTACGTCGAGCCGCGCGAAGCCGTGCGGCTCGCGCTTTTTCGGGAGGTCGCCGAGCGCGCCCATGGGCAGGCCCTCGCCGAGCGCGACAACTGCCAGGCGCTCTACTGGCAGGCCTATGCGATCGGACGCTATGCGCAGGGCATCAGCGTGGCGCGGGCGCTGGCCAAGGGCCTGGGCGGCAAGGTCAAGCTGGCGCTCGAGCGAATCATCGAGCTGCAGCCGCATCACGCCGACGCGCACCTCGCCCTCGCCACGTTTCACACCGAAGTGATCGACAAGGTCGGTCCGCTGGTGGGGCACATGACGCATGGTGCGCGGGCGGAGACGGCCATCGCGCTGTTCGAGCGCGGCCTCGCGCTGAACCCCCACTCCGCAAGCGGGCTCATGGAATACGCGCGCGGCCTGCTGGTGCTGCACGGCGAACCCCGCACGGCCGAGGCGACCGCGCTCTATGAAAAGGCCGCTGCGCTCACCCCCGCCGACGCGCGCGAACGGCTCGACGTGGAACTGGCACGCGCGGGTCTGGCAGACTGAGCGCATGTCTGAAACCAACGACCTCCAAACCCGATTCGAAGCCGCCGAAGCCCAGTCCAAACTGCTGCCCGAGCGCCCCGACAATCCGACGCTGCTGAAGATCTACGGTCTCTACAAGCAGGCCACGCAGGGCGACAACACCGAAAAGCGGCCGAGCTTCAGCGACTTCGTGGCGCGCGCCAAGTGGGACGCGTGGACCGCCCAAAAAGGCGCCAGCGCCGACGATGCCAAGCAGGGCTACATCGACCTGATCGAATCCCTGCGCGGTTGAAGGCGCCGGCGCGGCTCAGCCGACGATGCCGCGCTCGCGCAGCGCGGCGATTTGCGCATCGCTCAGTCCGACCTCGCGCAACACCGCATCGGTGTCTTCGCCCAGCGCCGGCGCGTTGTGGCGATGCACGGCCGGCGTGACCGACAGCTTGGGCACGAAGCCGGGCACCTGCAACGCACTGCCATCGCCCATCGTGATCTGCTGAAGCATGCCGCGCGCTGCGTAGTGCGGGTCGGCCGCGATGTCGGCGATGGTGTAGATGCGGCCGGCCGGCACATGGGCGGCGTCCAGCGTCGCCAGCACCTCGGCGACGGTGAGCGTCGCAGCCCAGTCGCCGATGGCGCCGTCGAGCATCTCGACCTGGCGCACGCGCCCGGCGTTGTCCGCCAGTGCCGGATCGGCCGCCAGGTCGAGCCGGCCGATGCACTGCATCAGCCGCCGGAAGATGCTGTCGCCGTTGCCCGCGACGATCGCGTAGCCGCCGTCCTTGCAGCGGTAGGCGTTCGTCGGCGCGATGCCCGGCAGCGCACTGCCGGCCGCCTCGCGCACCGCCCCGAAGGCGCCGTATTCCGGCAGCAGGCTTTCCATGCAGTTGAAGACCGCTTCGTACAGCGCCACGTCGATCACCTGGCCCTGGCCCCTGGGCAGATCGGCACTCACCGTCGCATGCCGGTGCTGCAGCGCCATGAGCACACCGATGACGCCGTGCAGCGACGCCAGCGTGTCGCCGATCGAAACGCCCACGCGCACCGGCACGCGGCCCGGTTCCGCGGTGAGATGGCGCAACCCGCCCATCGCCTCGGCGACCACGCCGAAACCCGGCCGGTCGCGGTAAGGGCCGGTTTGCCCGTAGCCGCTGATGCGCAGCATGACAAGCGCGGGGTTGGCCGCGAGCAGTGTGTCGGGCCCCAGCCCCCAGCCCTCCATCGCACCCGGGCGAAAGTTCTCGATCAGCACGTCGGCCTCGGCGGCGAGCTGCCGCACGATGGCCTGTGCATCGGGCTCGCGCAGGTCGAGTGCCAGCGAGCGCTTGTTGCGCGACTGCACCTGCCACCAGACGGAAGTGCCGTCTTTCAGCAGCCGCCATTTGCGAAGCGGGTCACCGACGCCGGGCGGCTCGATCTTGACGACCTCGGCGCCGAAATCGGCCAGCGTGCGCGCCGCGAAAGGCCCTGCGATGAGCTGGCCCAGTTCGACCACCTTGAGGCCCGACAGCGGGCCGGCCGCAGGCGCTGCGGTCACCACTTGCCGTAGGCGCCGTCGTCGTCGTACTTCGGCGCCGGCTCTGCGGTGCCGAGCAGCTCGTCGAGGTTCTTCGAGATCTTGCTTTCGATCTGGTCGCTGAAGCTGCTGAACAGGAAGCCGAGGTTCGCTTCGAGCAGGAAACGGTCGGCCGTGACCTCGAGCGTGCCGTCCATGCCGGCGCGCGAGAACTGGGCGGTGTCGCAGGTGTCGCCTTCGACGTAGGCGCATTCCATGCCGTACTCGTCGCGGGCTTGTGCGATCCACTGGTGGGCGGCTTCGCGTGCGGCCTCGATGCCCAGTGTGTGTTGTCGTTCGATGTGGATGTCAGGCACCGCGGTCTCCGTGTTCTGGTCGATGGGGGGTCGTCGAAGCCTTGATCATCGCAGCACCCGGCACCGCGCCCGGTGGGACGAGCGCCTCCAGCGCTGTCATGCGCTCGGCCTTCGACAGCTTCGCCAATTGCCGGACCGCCGCGTAGAAGCGCACCCAGTCGCGGCCCTCCCGAACGTAGAGCGCCTCGAAGTTCGGCACCAGGTCGTCGTAGGCGCCCTGCGCCCCGAACATCGCGTTGTTCGCGCGGGCGACCCACCCGTCGTAGGCGCCCTGCCGCGGGCCGGTCCAGCTCGCGCGCAGCGTGGCATACCGCGCCCGAAAGTCGTGCATGGCGGCGGCCTTGCGCGCGGCGAGCGCCTGTGGATCGCGTGCGTCGGCATTTTTCGCGTCGTAGATGGCCGTCAGCGTGCGGCGCGTTTGCAGGGCCAGTGCCCGGAACTGCTGCCGGCGTGCATCGAATTGCGCGTAGTCGGTGCGGGCGGCGTCGCTGCCTTCGCGTTCCAGCCACAGGGTGCCGCCGATGCGCTCTACCGCGGTCGCAAACGATTCGTTGAAGAGCGTGTCGTCCGGCACGTAGAGCACCTGGTGCGCCAGCTCATGGAAGACGATGCGCGCGAGCTCGCCGTCCGGGTAGCCGATGAAGGTCGACATCAGCGGATCACCGCCGGCCCAGTTCATCAGGCCCAGCGTCGAATACGCGGGCACCGGATACACCGCGACCTCCAGCCCTTCGGCCGCCTGCTGCGCGGCCTCGGCCTGCGCCGCCGATTCGTCGTAGTAGCCGCGGTAGCCCACGCAGCCCGCGACCGGGAAGCACCATGTCTTGAGCTTGAGCGAGTATTCCGGCGCGGCCACCACGTTCCACAGCGCAGCGTTGCGATGCAGGTCGGCATAGGCGGTGTAACTGCGGTTGTCGGGGAGACCGAGCTCGGCCGAGGCGAAGCGTCGGATGCGTTGACTGAGTTCGAGCTTGGCGCGCAACGCGCTCGAGGTGGTCGGATCGTCGAGCCACTCGGGCACCGGGCGCGCTGCGCGCAGCACGCCGATGTGGCCGCTCGCGGATTGCCAGTAGTAGCCGAGATTGCTGCAGCCGGCCAGAGCCAGCAGGAGCAATGGGAAAACCGTGCGCGAGGCGGCACCGAATACGCGAAGACCAGGGCCGGAGCTCATGCCCTCTCGACTTGCACCAGGCAGTCGTAGAACGTCGGCCCCCGTCCGATGTCGGTCAGGCGCTGGCTGGTGAGCTGGTTGACGTTGGTGCCGTCGAGGCCGAACTTGCGCCACCAGATGCCCATGCCGTGCACCACGCCCGGCCGCGCTCGGCGCGAGACCTCGGCGCGACAGCGGTGCTCGCCGCGGGCGTTGAAGACCCGCACGGTGGCGCCGTCGGCGATCCCGCGCGCGGCCGCGTCGTCGGCGTGGATCTCGAGCAGCGGCTCGACCTCGATCGCGCGCAGGCTCTTCACGTTGACGAAGGTCGAGTTGAGGAAGTTGCGCGCCGGCGGCGAGATCATCGCGAGCGGGAACGCGGTCGAGCTGCCGGCCGGCTCCCAGTTCGGCACGTGGTCGGGCAGGCCGTCCTCGCCTTGCGCCTGCAGGCGCGCGCTGACGAATTCGCAGCGGCCCGAGGGCGTCGGGAAATTGCCGTGCGCGAAGGGCGCATCGGGCAGCCTGATGCTGGTGAAGCCCTGCGCTTCGAGCTGCGCGTAATCGATCGCGTCGCCCGCGAACGCGGCGCGGCAGAGCGCGTCGTCGTCGTCCGCGAAGCACGGCTCGTCGAAACCCATGCGGCGCGCCAGCTCGCGGAACACCCATGCATTGCTGCGCGCCTCGCCGCGCGGCGCGACGGCCGGGCGGTTGAGCAGCACGTCGGTGTGGCCGTAGCTGGTGTGGATGTCCCAGTGCTCGAGCTGCGTGGTGGCGGGCAGGAGGTAATCGGCGTAGTCGGCGGTGTCGGTCTGGAACTGCTCCATCACCACGCAGAACAGGTCTTCGCGCGCAAAGCCCGCGGCCACCTTGGCCGACTCCGGCGCGACCGCGACCGGATTGCTGTTGTAGACGATGACCACCTCGACCGGCGGCCCGTTCGACAGCGCTGCCGCATCGCCGAGAAGCGCATCGCCGATGCGCACCATGTTGACCGTGCGCGGCCGGCGACCCGCCAGCAGATCGGGCCGCTGCAACGCTGCGCGATCGACCGGGAACTGCCCCGAGCTGCTGAGCAGCAGGCCGCCCGCGCGCTCGCGCCACGCGCCGACCAGCGCCGGCAGGCTCGCGATCGCGCGCGCCGCGTTGCCGCCGCCGCGCACCCGCTGCATGCCGTAGTTCAGGCGGATGGCCGCGGGCCTGGTCGTGCCGTAGGCCCTGGCGAGCGCCACGATCTGCGCCTCGGGCACGCCGCACACCTCGGCGGCACGCGCGGGCGGCCACTGCAGCGCGCGTTCGCGCAAGGCGTCCCAGCCCACGGTGTGCGCGGCGATGTAGTCGTGGTCGAGCCAGTCGTTCACGATCAGCTCGTGCATCAGCGCGAAGGCGAGTGCGGCATCCGTGCCGGGCAGCAGCGCGATGTGCTCGTCGCACTTGTCGGCCGTCTCGGTCTTGCGCGGGTCGATGCACACGAGCCTGGCGCCCGCGCGTTTGGCGGCCTGTGCGTGGCGCCAGAAGTGCAGGTTGCTGCCGATCGAGTTGCTGCCCCAAATGAGGATCAGCTTCGCTTCGGCGAAAAATTCGACCCGCATCCCGACCTTGCCGCCCAAAGTAAGACTTAAGGCCTCGCCTCCTGCGGTCGAGCAGATGGTGCGGTCCAGAAGCGACGCGCCGAGCTTGTTGAAAAAACGACGATCCATCGATTCGCCCTGCACCAAACCCATGGTTCCGGCGTAGCTGTAGGGCACAATCGTTTCAGAATGTTTCCTGCTTCGCAGCTGTTCGGCGATGGCGTCGAGCGCCTCGTCCCACGACACCGGCTCGAACTGGCCAGCGCCTTTGGGACCACAGCGCTTCAGGGGTTGCACGAGCCGCTCGGCATGGTCGTTGCGCTCGATGTAGCGCGACACCTTGGTGCAGAGCACGCCGCCGGTGTGCGGATGGGCAGGGTTGCCCTGCAGCTTGACGGCGATGCCGTCCTGCACCGTGGTGACGAGCGCGCAGGTGTCCGGGCAATCGTGCGGACAGGCGCCGAGCACTGTGGAGGGCGTGGCGGAAGCCGGTTGGAGGGATGGGGGAGTCATCAAAAAAGCACCGTGGCTAGAGCTGCGGACAAGTCTAGTTTGTGCGCGGCTGCCGCGCCTTGAGGGGTTTTCAGATGATCAACCGCAGAATTTTTTCTCTTGCCGCAGGCGCTGCCGCGCTCGGCGGTGCCGGCATCGTGCGCGCGCAGAGCGAGGCGCCGATCATCCTGGGCCAGTCCGCGCCGTTCACCGGACCGGCTGCGCAGCTCGGCATCCAGTTCTACCAGGGCGCCAAGCTCTACCTCGACCAGTACAACGCCACGCCGGGCCATCGAAATGTCGAGATCAAGTTCCTCGACGACGGCTACGAGCCCGAGCGCACCGTCGCCAACACGAAGAAGCTGATCGACGAGGACGCCTTCGCGCTTTTCGGCTACATCGGCACGCCCACCAGCCTGGCCGCCTTGCCGCTGGCGGTAAAGGACAAGGTGCCGTTCATCGCGCCCTTCACCGGCGCGATGGCGTTGCGCGAGCCCTTCCACAAGAACGTGTTCCACCTGCGCGCCTCGTACAACGACGAGACCGCGCTGATCGTCAAGCAGCTCACCCATCTGGGGCTGAAGAAGATCGCGGTCTTCTATCAGAACGACGCCTACGGCAAGGCCGGGCTGGACGGCGTGAACCTGGCGCTCGCGCAGCTGAACCTGCAACCCGCAGCGCAGGCAACGGTCGAGCGCAATTCGGTCGACGTCGGCGATGCGGTGAAGCAGATCGTTGCGTCGCGGCCCGACGCGGTCGTCCAGGTGAGCGCCTACAAGTCGTGCGCCGCGTTCATCCGCGCGGCGCGCAAGGCGGGCTACGGCGGCACGTTCTATAACGTGTCGTTCGTCGGCACGCAGGCGCTGTCGGACGAGCTGGGCAAGGAAGGCGCCGGCGTGGTGGTGACGCAGGTCGTGCCCTCGCCCTACAACCCGGCCAACGGCATCACGCGCGATTTCGCCGACGCATTGCGCAGGAGCGGCGGCGACACCAAGGCCAACTTCTCGAGCATGGAAGGCTACCTGGCCGCGAAGGTGCTGACCGAGGGCCTGCGCAGGTCCACCGGCAAGGCGACGCGCGATTCGCTCATCGCTGGCATGGAAAGCATCGACCGCCAGCAGTTCGGCGGCTTCGAGGTCTCCTTCTCGGCGAAGAACCACGTGGCATCGAAGTTCGTCGAGCTGTCGATGATCACGGGCGACGGGCGGGTTCGGACCTGATCTGCTATTGAATTGATAGCTTCGCGCGCCCGGCTGGCGGGCGGTTTGGGCACTTTTTGCTTGTGATTTTGGGCGTTCTCAGCGAACGCCTGTCACGCAGTGCTGGGCTCAGGGGGGCGACTGGCGGCCAACTCTTTTTCTTTGAGCACTCCGCGCTGCAAGCGTCGCGCAGCGCGCTACCCAAACAACTGCGTCACCGAGTAAATCAACAGCCCCACCAGCCCGCCCACCAGCGTCCCGTTGATGCGGATGAACTGCAGGTCGCGCCCGATGTTGCGTTCGAGCTCTTCGGTCATCTCGTCCGCGTTCCATTCCTCCACGCGCTCGACGATGTAGCGGCGGATGTCTTCGCGGTAGCGGTCGATCGCGGCCGGCGCGGCGGCTTCGATCTGTTCGTTGATCCATCGGCGGATGCCATCGTCGCGCTGCAGTCGGGCGCCGAGCGATGCGGCCATGGTCACCACGCGCTGGCGAATGCTCGAGTCGTGCCGCGAGAGGTCTTCGTTCAGCCACGCGAGCAGTTCGCTCCAGAGGCCGTGCGCGTACTCGGTGAGTGCCGGGTGCGTCTGCAGCTCCGCGCGGATCTGCTCGCCGCGCGCCTGGAACTCCGGGTCGTGCTTGAGGCGAACCACGAAGTCATCGACGAAATGATCGAAGCGCCGGCGCAGCGGGTGCTCGGGTTCGGCCGCCAGGTCGGTGATCGTGCGTGCGACCGCGGCGACGATCTTGCGCGTCGCGAGCTTCGCCGCCACCTGGTCGAGCCCGACGTAGCGCAGCGTCTTGATCTCGCGCGCGATCGCTTCGGTGATGCGCTCTTGCAGTTCTTCGCCTTCGATCAGGCCCGCGACCTGCACCAGCACATCGTCGAGCAGCGCCTGGTGCCGGTTGCCCGCCGTGAGCGCATCGAGCGCCTGCCCGAGCAGGCGCGACAGGTCGACCTGGCCGAGCCCGGCCGTGACCGTGCGCCCGAGGAAGTCGCGCACGCGCGCGTCGTCGAAGGCCGTGAGGCCGTAGCGCACCACCGTCACCGCGTGGTCGCCCAGCTTCGCTGCGTTGACGGGTGCCGCGAGCCAGTCGGCGATGCGCGCGGCCGGATCGAACTGCTGCAGCTTGCCGAGCACCTGCGGCGTGCTCAGGAAGTTGTTGCAGATGAAACCGGCGAGGTTCGCGCCGATGCGGTCCTTGTTGGCCGGGATGATCGCGGTGTGCGGGATCGGCAGCCCGAGCGGATGACGAAACAGCGCGACGACGGCGAACCAGTCGGCGATCGCGCCGACCATCGCCGCTTCGGCGAAGGCCGCCACGTAGCCGAGCCAGGCATGCTGCGGCTCGAACGCCTTGGCCAGCGCGTACAGCAGCGCGGCGGCGCAGAGCAGGCCGAGCGCGATGCGCTTCATGCGGGGGGCCTTCAGCGAATCTCTTGCGTGTTCGCCAGGCCGTGCATGAACAGTTCGCAGCGCGCGAGCTGCTCGAGCGACACGTATTCATCGGGCTGGTGCGCCTGCACGATGCTGCCGGGCCCACACACCACGGTCGGAATGCCTGCGTTCTTGAAGATGCCCGCCTCGGTGCCGAAGGCGACCAGCGTGGTGCGGTCTTCGTTGGCCAGGCGTTGCGCGAGCCGCGTGACCGGGTCGGCGGCCGAGCCGAGGAAGCTCGGCACTTCGCAGATCGTCTCGAAGCTGAAGCCGGCGTCGGGCGCGACCTTCTTCATCGCTTCTTCGGCGCGCGTGGCGTAGGCGACCACTTCCTTTTGCATCAAATGGGCGTCGGCCGTCGGCAGGTTGCGGAATTCATAGCGGAACTCGGCGTCGCGCGGCACCACGTTGTCGGCGATGCCGCCATGAAACTGGCCCACGCTCGCGGTGCTGAAAGGCACGTCGAAACCTTCATAGCGCTTCTCGGAATGCTCGAAACCCTCGGCCATGTCGCGCAGCCTGCCGACCACGCGGGCCGCCATCTCGATCGCGTTGACGGACTGCGGCGTGAGCGATGAGTGCGCTTCCTTGCCCCGCACGCAGCACTTGTAGCGGTACACGCCCTTGTGCGCGATGGCCGGCACCATGCTGGTGGGTTCGCCCACGATGCAGGCCATCGGCTTGATGCCGGCGTCGCGCATGTCGGCGATGAGTTCCTTCACGCCGAAGCAGCCGATCTCTTCTTCGTAGCTGAAGGCGAAGTGCACCGCGAAGGGCGAGTCGCTTTCAAGGAAGCGATGGGCATTGGCCAGCGCGATGGCAATGAAGCTCTTCATGTCGGCCGAGCCGCGGCCGTAGAGGCGCTCGTTCTGCACGATGGCCGAGAGCGGATCGACGCTCCAGTCCTGCCCGTCCCAGGGCACCGTGTCGGTGTGGCCGGAAATGATGACGCCGGCGGGCTTGCCCGCGCCGAGCGTGGCGAACAGGTTGGCCTTGGTCTTGTCGGCGTTGTAGGTGAGCCGGCTTCGCACGCCGAGCCCGGCCAGGTGGTCGCGCACGAAGTCGATCAGCTCGAGGTTGCTGTTCGCGCTCACCGTGTTCATGCGCACCAGCGTCTGCGCGAATTCGAGGCTGCGGGAAGAAAGAATGTTCGACATGGAATCGATTGTCCGGGAAGTCGGTTGCAGGGTGTGTGCGCCGCGGGAGTGTCACCGTGCAGGTGTACGCTGCCGTTTTACCCTGCTGGAGGACGTTCGCCCATGAAACCAATTGCAACCGCGCTCACGGCCGTCGCCGTGCTCTGTGTCTCTGCCTGCAGCATGCCGGGCGCTGCGCCCAAGGGGATGCTCACGCTCGACGGCAAGGTGCCGCTGGTGGTCGCGCACCGTGGCGCGTCCGGGTACCTGCCCGAAGAGACGATCGAAGCGTATGCGCGCGCCGTCGAACTCGGTGCCGACGTGATCGAGATGGACTTGCTCGTGACCAAGGACGGCGTGCTGGTCGCGCGCCACGACCCCAACCTCGCGATCAGCACCGACGTGGCGAAGCACCCCGAGTTCGCCGCGCGCAAGAAGACGATCCAGGTCGACGGCGAGACGCAGACCGGCTGGTTCGTCCAGGACTTCACGCTGCGCGAACTCAAGACGCTGGGTGCGATCTCGACCGATGCCGAGCGCCCGCAGGAATTCAACGGCAGGTACAAGGTGGCGACCTTCCAGGAAATCCTCGACTTCCAGAAGGCCAAGACGAAGGAGACCGGCCGTCCGATCGCGATCTATCCGGAGACCAAGAACCCGACCTGGTTCCGCGACCTGGGCCTGCCGATGGAAGACAAGCTGATCGAAATGATCAACACGGCCGGCCTCAACAGCAAGACGGCGCCGATCTTCGTGCAGTCTTTCGAGCCGGGCAGCCTCAAGTACATGAAGAGCAAGGGCCTGAACACGCGGCTGATCCAGCTGATCGACGGCGACGGCATCGACATGAAGACCGGCGCCATGACCTATGCGGTGCCGGTCGACCGCCCCTACGAATGGACCAAGGCGGGGGACAAGCGCACCTTCAGCGTGATGGTGACGCCGGCGGGCCTGGCCGAAATCAAGACCTATGCGGACGGCATCGGCCCGTGGAAGCGCTACATCGTCAGCATCCAGGGCACGATCGGCGCCGACGGCAAGGCGATCGACGTCAACAAGGACGGCAAGGTCAACGACGCCGACGCCACCTCGATGGCACCGACCACGCTGGTCGCCGATGCGCACAAGGCCGGGCTCTTCGTGCACCCCTTCACCTTCCGCAACGAAAACCGCCGCCTCGCCGCCGACTACAAGAGCGACGCGAAGAACGAGTACCTCGCCTACTACCGTCTCGGCGTGGACGGCGTCTTCACCGATTTCACCGACACGGCACTGGCCGCCCGCGCCACGTACCTGAAAGAAATCGGGCGCTGAGTCCCGCGCGGGGAAACACGGCACGAGTTTTGCGGGCTTGCACCGCAAAGCCTAGACTGTCTCCCCATGAAACTCATCGATTCCCTCGTCACCCAGGCGGCAGGCATCGCGTCGATCCGGCGCGATATCCATGCCCATCCCGAACTCTGCTTCCAGGAGGTTCGCACGGCCGATGTGGTCGCCGCGAAGCTCACCGAATGGGGCATCCCGATCCACCGCGGCATGGCCACGACGGGGGTGATCGGCATCATCAAGAACGGCACCAGCCCGCGTGCCATCGGCCTTCGCGCCGACATGGACGCGCTGCCCGTGACGGAGCTCAACAGCTTCGCGCACAAGAGCACGCACCAGGGAAAGATGCACGCCTGCGGCCATGACGGCCACACCGCGATGCTGCTGGCTGCGGCGCAGCATTTCTCGAAGAATCGCAATTTCGACGGCACGGTGTATCTGATCTTCCAGCCTGCCGAAGAAGGCGGCGGCGGTGCGCGCGAGATGGTCAAGGAAGGCCTCTTCGAGCAGTTCCCGATGGACGCCGTGTTCGGCATGCACAACTGGCCCGGCATGAAGGCCGGCCAGTTCGCGGTGAGCCCCGGCCCGGCCATGGCGTCGAGCAACGAGTTCCGCATCACGATCCGCGGCAAGGGCGGCCACGCGGCGCTGCCGCACACGGGCATCGATCCGGTGCCGATCGGCTGCGAAATGGTGCAGGCGTTCCAGACGATCCTCACGCGCAACAAGAAGCCGACCGATGCCGGCCTCATCTCGGTGACGATGTTCCATGCGGGCGAAGCGGTCAACGTGATCCCGAACAACGTCGAACTGCGCGGCACGGTTCGCACCTTCACGCTCGAGGTGCTCGACCTGATCGAGACGCGCATGAAGCAGATCGCCGAAGGCCTCTGCGCGACGCACGGGGCGGAATGCGATTTCGAGTTTGTCCGCAACTACCCGCCGACCATCAATTCCGCCGACGAAGCCAACTTCGCACGTCGCGTGATGGCCGGCATCGTCGGCGAAGACAACGTGCTGGTCCAGGAGCCGGCCATGACGGCCGAAGACTTCTCCTTCATGCTGCTGGCCAAGCCGGGCGCCTATGCCTTCATCGGCAACGGCGATGGCGCGCACCGCGAGATGCACCACGGTGGCGGCCCGTGCACGCTGCACAACGCGAGCTACGACTTCAACGACGACCTCATTCCGCTGGGCGCGACCTGCTGGGTCGAGCTGGCGGAACAGTTCCTCAAGCCGGGAGCCGCCGCGTGATCGGTATTCCCGAAGCCTTTTCCGCGAGCTACGCCGAAGCCCGCCCCAAGTTTCTGAAGGCGGCAGCCGCTGCGGGCCTGGAGGTCGACTCGCACGCGCATCCGCTCGAGGGCCGCGACGGCGAGGCGCTGGCGATGGACGTCGCCTTCGACGGTTCGCCCGATGCCACGCGCCTCCTGGTCGTGACGAGCGCCTGCCACGGGGTCGAGGGCCACTGCGGCAGCGGCATCCAGGTGTTTGCGTTGCACGACGACGAATGGCGAGAGAAGGCGCGCACCGCCGGCGTGGCCGTGATGTACGTGCACGCGCTCAACCCGCACGGCTTTTCGCACCGCCGCCGCGTGACGAACGAGAACGTCGACCTGAACCGAAACTTCGTCGACTACGCGCAGCCGCTGCCGGTGAACGCGGCCTACGCCAAGCTGCACGCGCTGCTGCTGCCCGACACCTGGCCGCCGACCGATGAGAACCAGGCCGCCATCAACGGCTGGATCGCCGAGCACGGCACGCCCGCGTACCAGGCGGCCGTCACCGGTGGCCAATACCAGTTCCCGGATGGCCTCTTTTTCGGCGGGCAAGCCCCGACCTGGAGCAATCGGACGTTCCGCGACGTGCTCAGGAAGCATGCCCAGTCCGCACGCCAGCTCGCGTGGATCGACCTGCACACCGGCCTCGGCCCGAACGGGCTGGGCGAGCGCATCTTCGCGTGCCGCGACGACAAGGCCGCCTACGCGCGCGCCAACGCGTGGTGGGGCACCGAGGCGGCGCCGGTCACCTCGATCTACGACGGCTCATCGACCTCGGCCTTCCTCACCGGCCTGATGTGGAGTGCGATGTACGAGGAATGCCCGAGCGCCGAGTACACCGCCATCGCGCTCGAGTACGGCACGCAACCCATCCTCGAAGTGACAGGTGCCCTGCGCGCCGACCATTGGCTGCACAAGCACCCCGAGGCGCCGCCAGAGCTCGCGGACGCGATCCGCGCGCGGATGCTGGCGGCGTTCTACACGGACACCGACGCGTGGAAAGGCCAGATCGTCAGCCAGGCACGCCAGGCGATGTTCCAGGCCGTGGATGGGTTGAGCGGCTGAGTGCGCTGCGGGCGCTCCCAGAACGCGCCAATCAATTCCCCAGTGACCGATCCTGGGCAATCACCAGCAGCCCGTCCATGATCAGGCTCTCGACCAGGTCGAACTGGCCATTCATGGACGGCGCCATCTTCCAGCCCGCGCCGCCTGTCATGTAGCAAACCGGCTCGACGCCGCTGTGCTGGCGCAGGTGCTGCACCATGCGCTCGACGGCGCCGGCGATGGCATAGGTGCCGCCACTGGTCAGCGCGTCGCTGGTGTTGGTCGGAAACTCGCGCACCTCGCCGGTCGGCACGTGCAGGCCGGCGGTGCCGGACTCCAGCGCGCGCAGCATGATCCCGTGGCCCGGCAGGATGAGCCCGCCCAGGAACTTGCCATCGGCGTCGACCGCCTCGACCGTCACCGCGGTGCCGATCATCACCACCACCATCGGCCGCGGCGCGCCATGCTGCTGCAGCATGCGGTGGCGCGCGCCGATCATCGCGACCCAGCGGTCAGCGCCCAGTCGTGTGGGGTGGTCGTAGCCGTTGACGATGCCAGCCTCTGCGCCGGTGGACACCACCCAGCGCGGCGCGCAGTCGAAGCGCTCGTGCAGCTGCTCCTCGGCGCGTCGCCGGACGGCATCGCCGGCCACCACGCAGCCGAGCATCGACGCCGGCTCGTGCAGATCGGCCCACGGGCCTTCCGCGAGCCGCTCGATGTGGTCGAGGAATTCGGCGCCCTGTGCCAACAGCGCCGCGCCCGGCCGTGGCGCCTCGTAGAGCGCCCACTTGAGCCGTGTGTTGCCGATGTCGATTGCGAGGAACGCCATGCGCGGGATTATCGGCTCAGCCCCGGCGCCGGCCCCGACGCTCAGTTCTGCTTCCAGGGAAGGCCGCGAAAGCGCCAGCCGCCGGTGCGGCCGCGCTGGCCCTGCGCATCGGGATTGCCTTCGAAGCCTTCGAGGATGTTGTAAGCCTCGATGCCCAGCTCGGCGGCACGCCGGGCGGCCGAGATGGAGCGCACGCCGCTGCGGCAGAGCAGCACGACCTTGCCGCCCTCGGGCACCGCGGCCCGCAGCGCCGCATCGAAGCCTTCGTTCATCGCCATGCCGGGCCACTGCTTCCAGGCCACCGCGACCGCGCCAGGCACGTAGCCGACCCACTCGCGCTCGGCGTCGGTGCGCACGTCGACCAGCACGGCGCCGCCGCTCGCCATCCACTGCGCGGCGAGCTGGGGCGGGATGTCGCCGGCGTAGCCCTCGGCGGGCTGGACGGCGTCGGAAGGAGTTTGGGGAGGGGTCATGCAGAAATTGTGACAGCCACATTCAAGCCGGCACCCTAAACCCTATAAAACCATCCGTACGCCATCCATGCAGATGGTTTAACATCGCGTATGCCTCACGCCAGCGCCCCCCCTGCCTTCAAAGCCAAGCCCATCGATTCCGAGAAGATCACCATCAACCTTGGCTACGTCGACCTCGGCCACATCGATCTGCTCGTGGCCGAGGGCTTCTATTCGAATCGCACCGACTTCATCCGCACCGCGATCCGCCACCAGCTCACGACGCACGGCGACGCACTGCGCCAGGTGGTCGCACGCAAGATGCTGGTGCTCGGCCTGCAGCAGTTCTCCGCGGCCGATCTCGAGGCGGCGCGCGCGGCCGGCCAGCGGTTGCAGATCCGCGTGCTCGGGCTTGCAAGCCTGGCCGCCGACGTGACGCCCGAACTCGCGCTCGCGACCATCGAATCGATCACCGTGCTGGGCGCCCTCCATGCCAGCGCCCCGGTCAAGGCCGCGCTGGCCGGCCGCATCCACTGACCCCCGAACACCCCGAAAGCAACATGCGATGAACCCCCTCTTCCAGCAACTGATGAACGAAGCCACGCGGCTCACGCGCAGCGGCAACCTGCAGGACGCGACCGATGCGATCCAGCGCGCGCTGCGCGGCGAGCCGGGCACCGCGTCGTCGCCCACGCCTGCGGGCAACGGCACGACGCCCCACGCGGCCGTCGTCATCGACGTACCGGCACGCGTGATCGACGACGAGGCGGCGCCACCGCACGCCGCCGGCAGCACGCCAGAGCAGTGGACGGACGGCCGCTTCACGCACCAGGGCCGCACGCTGGCCTACAAGCTCTACCTGCCGCCCGTCTCCGGCACCGCGCCGGGCGCCACGTTGCAACGCCCGCTGGTGCTGATGCTGCACGGCTGCACGCAGGACCCCGACGACTTCGCCGCGGGCACGCAGATGAACTCGCTGGCGCGTGAACTCGGCGTTGCGGTGCTCTACCCGGCGCAGACGAAGCCTGCCAACCCGCAGAAATGCTGGAACTGGTTCAAGCCGCAGCACCAGCAGCGCGATCGCGGCGAGCCTGCGGCGCTGGTCGCGCTGACGCAGTCCGTCGTCGCAGCGCACGACATCGACCCGGCGCGTGTCTATGCGGCGGGGCTGTCGGCAGGCGGTGCGATGGCGGACATCCTCGGGCGCTGCTACCCGGACGTGTTCGCCGCGGTCGGCGTGCACTCGGGCCTGCCGACCGGCGCGGCGCACGACGTGATGTCGGCCATGTCCGCCATGCATGGCGGTGCGACGGCCAGCCCGCGCAGCGAAGGCTCGCCGATGCCGCCGCTGATCGTCTTCCACGGCGATGCGGACGCCACCGTCAGCGCGCGCAACGGCGATGCGGTGGTGGCGGGCGCACTCGGCGCGGCGCGCGAGACAGGCGAGGCAGCGACCGTGCGACGGGTCGAAGGCACTTCGGCAGGCGGCCAGCGCTTCACGCGCACGGTCTACCCTGCGACCGCGGGCCATCATGCCGTCGAGCACTGGCAG
The DNA here is from genome assembly GCA_041424275.1 of Variovorax sp. Classification (GTDB taxonomy): domain Bacteria; phylum Pseudomonadota; class Gammaproteobacteria; order Burkholderiales; family Burkholderiaceae_C; genus Variovorax. The sequence goes on along the minus strand of JBGMOF010000031.1, from coordinate 39,541 downwards.
TTGCATGGCGCGGGCCACGCGTGGTCGGGTGGCAGCCGAAGCGGCAGCTTCACCGATCCGCGCGGAGCGGATGCGAGCAGCGAGATGCTCCGCTTCTTCCTCGCGCATCCGCGGCACGGCAATTGACACTGGAACGGGCGGCTACAGTGGCGCCCAGGAGCTTTTGATGCGCACATACGACTTCGATCTTTTCGTCATCGGCGGTGGCAGCGGCGGCGTCCGCGCCGCACGCATGGCCGGGCAACGCGGCGCGCGCGTGGCCGTGGCCGAGGCGGCCGAGCTGGGCGGCACCTGCGTCAACGTCGGCTGCATTCCCAAGAAGCTCTACAGCTACGCGGCCAGCTACGGCGAGGCGTTCGAGGAGGCCGCGGGCTACGGCTGGCGCTTGCCGGAAGCGCCCCAGTTCGACTGGTCGCTGCTCAAGGCCCAGCGCGCACGCGAGATCACGCGGCTCAACGACATCTACGGCGCGCTGCTGAAGAACGCGAAGGTCACGCTCCTCAACGGCTGGGCGCAACTGCTCGATCCACACACGGTCGATGTCGGCGGCAAACCCTTCACCGCACGGCACATCCTGATCGCCACCGGCGGCACGCCCTTCGTGCCCGAGCTGCCGGGGCACGAGCACACCGTCACCTCCGACGGCATGTTCGATCTCGATCCCTTTCCCCAGCGCCTGCTCGTGGTCGGCGGTGGCTACATCGCCTGCGAGTTCGCGTCGATCTTCAATGGCCTCGGCTCGACCGTCACGCAGGTGCACCGGCGTGCGCACGTGCTCACCGGCTTCGACGACGACGTGCGCCAATTCGTCTCGTCCGAGATGGGCAAGGCCGGCGTCGACCTCGTGCTCAGCACCGAAGTGCAGAGCATCACGCGCGGCGCCGCCGGGCTCGTCGTGATGATGTCGCGCGGCCGCACGGTCGAGGTCGACACGGTGCTGATGGCCACGGGGCGCGTGCCCAACACGCAGGCGCTGGGGCTCGAGGCCGCAGGCGTCGCGGTCGACGGGCGCGGCGCGATCGCCGTCGATGCGCACTACAAGACATCCGTGCCGTCGATCTACGCGGTCGGCGACGTGTCGACCAGCCTGCAGCTCACGCCGGTCGCGCTGGCCGAGGCGATGGTCGTGGTCGATGCCCTGTTCGGCGAGCGCCGTCGTCGCATGGACTACGAGTTCGTTCCGACCGCCGTCTTCACGCATCCGAACATCGGCACCTGCGGCTATTCGGAGACGGATGCGCGCGCGAAGTTCGGCAAGGTCACCGTGTTCTGCAGCGAGTTCAGGGCGCTGCGCCACACGCTGTCGGGCAGCACCGAACGCACCTTCATGAAGCTGATCGTCGACACCGCGAGCGATCGCGTGGTCGGACTGCACATGGTCGGCGCCGACGCGGGCGAGATCGTGCAGGGCTTCGCGGTCGCGATGCGCGCGGGCGCGACCAAGGCGCTGTTCGACAGCACCATCGGCATCCATCCCACCATGGCGGAGGAATTCGTCACGATGCGCGACCCGGTCGCCGGTTCGATGGCCTGAGACGCGTGGGCCAGTGCGGTCGCTCGTGCGAGCGGTTGCACAATCCGTCGATGCCCTACATGCCTGCTTTCATCGCGCCCGCCCGTTTCACCGATGCCACCGCGGCACTCGCCCAGGTGCGCAGCATCTACGACGGCGGGCTCCGGCATCTGCGCGACACCATGCAGCGTTTCGTGGCCGGTGAAAGCCTGCCGGGCCGCGTGCGCGCCTGTTACCCCTTCGTGCGGGTGCACACGCACACGTCGGCACGCAAGACGCCCCCCGCCAACGCCGGCCTGAGCTACGGCTTCGTCGCCGGGCCGGGGCGCTACGAAACCACGCTGACGCGCCCGGACCTGTTCGCGGCCTATTACCTGGAACAGTTCAGGCTGCTGCTCGAGAACCACGAGGTCGAGCTCGAGATCGGAACCAGCACCCAGCCGATTCCCATCCACTTCTCCTTTGCCGAGAACGACCACATCGAGGGCACGATGGCGGCCGATCGCCGCGCGCTGATGCGCGACGTGTTCGACCTGCCCGACCTGCACGCGATGGACGACGGCATCGCCAACGGAACCTACGAGGCCAGGTCGGGCGAAGCGCAGCCGCTCGCACTCTTCACGGCCGCGCGGGTCGACTATTCGCTGCACCGCCTGCGCCATTACACCGGCACGGTGCCGGAGTGGTTCCAGAACTTCGTGCTGTTCACCAACTACCAGTTCTACATCGACGAATTCGTGCGGCTCGGCCACGAGGCGATGGCCGACGAGCACAGCGAATACATCGCCTTCATCGAACCCGGCAACGTGGTCACGCGCCGGCGCGGGCTGACAGCCGGCGAGAGCAAGGTGTTCGGCCATCTGCTCGACGGCACGCAGGGCACGGCGCCACCGCGACTGCCGCAGATGCCCGCCTACCACCTCGTGCGCGAGGACCGCACCGGCATCACGATGGTGAACATCGGCGTTGGCCCGGCCAACGCCAAGACCATCACCGACCACGTCGCGGTGCTGCGCCCGCACGCGTGGATGATGCTTGGCCACTGTGCCGGCCTGCGCCCGAGCCAGCAACTCGGCGACTACGTGCTGGCCCACGCCTACGTGCGCGAGGACCATGTGCTCGACGAAGAACTGCCGCTCTGGGTGCCGATTCCGGCGCTGTCGGAAATCCAGCTCGCGCTCGAGCGCGCGGTGGCCGAAGTGACCGGCCTGGGCGGCCCGGAGCTCAAGACGATCATGCGCACCGGCACGGTCGCCAGCACCGACAACCGCAACTGGGAACTGCTGCCCCACAACACGCCGCAGCGCCGCTTCAGCCAGAGCCGTGCGGTCGCGCTCGACATGGAAAGCGCGACCATCGCCGCCAACGGCTTCCGCTTTCGCGTGCCCTACGGCACGCTGCTGTGCGTGAGCGACAAGCCGCTGCATGGGGAGATCAAGCTGCCCGGCATGGCCAACCACTTCTACCGCGAACGCGTCGAGCAGCACCTGCGCATCGGCATGACTGCGGTCGACATCCTGCGCAGCGAGGGCTCGAGCAAGCTGCACAGCCGCAAGCTGCGCAGCTTTGCCGAAGTGGCGTTCCAGTGAGTCAGTCCGACGTGGGCTCGAAGTGCAGCGCCGCGCGTTTGGCGGCCATGACGGGCGCCAGTTGCGCTGCGTCGGCGCGCTGGCCGACGAAGGCGACACGCAAGCCCGGCAGTTGCGGTTGCGGCACCGCACGCAACGCTTGCGAAAACACCTGCGCGGCATAGGCGCTGTCGGGCCCACCGACCGCAAGATTGACAGGCTCGCGCGCTGCACGCGACAGCGCCGCGGCAAGCTCCGGAACCATTGGCGAGCGCGCAGCGGCGTCGGCAGGGTTGGTTACGGGTTGTCCGCCTGCGCCCGGCGCTTCGATCCAGACCAGCGTCAGCTGCTCGCCCATCTGCATTTCAGGGCCGAGCGCGGCATAGGCGAGTTGGCCGACGCGCTCCGGCGTCAAGGCCGGCGCGGCACAGGCCACCAGCAGCGCGGCCATCGCCACGACCCCAAACCATCCACCTGACAACCGCAGCTTCATCGCGAGACCCTTGACTGCCCGAGCGGGCGCTGCGCGGCAGTGTACGGCTCAGCCTGCAACGGCACCGGGCGGCTGCCAGCGCAGCGGCAGGGCTCCCGGGCGGCGGACGGCACGCTCGACCCGCAGCTGCATCAGGCGTTCGGCGCCCTCGATCGCGGCGACCTCGGGTCCGTCCCACACGACGGTGCCACTCACGGCCAGATGCAGCAGGTCGCCCGTGTCGAAGTCGATGAACAGCAGCCCCGCGCGCCGGTTCAGCATCAGGTTGCCGAGCGTGTTGAAGAAGCGGTTGCCCGCGAAGTCCGGCACGGTGAGTGCACCGTCGGCTCCGATGCGCACGAAACCTGCCGGGCCGCCGCGGTGCGACACGTCGACGCCATGAGATGCCTCGCACGAGGTTCCGGCCTGTGGGTGCGCCGTGGCGATGAAGAAAGTGTCGGCGCGGGAGATCAGCGCGCGCGCCGCGTCGTCAAACCCCTCGACCGGCGGCGGTACCGCAACCACATCCTGCAGCAGGGCCGAGGCGCGTGGCGCGATGTACCGTGGGCAATTGCCGAAGCTCTGTTGCACGGCGACCTCGAAGCCCTCGGCGTCGAGCGCCTCGACCACGCCGTTCATCCGGTTGCGGCGACGGGTGTGCGGCTCGATGCCCAGCAGCCCGAGCGACGCACCCTGCCGAAGGCCGCCATGCAAGGGATCGTGCGCGGTCGGCAGCGCATCGACGCGCAGATGCCGCGCATCGGGCGCGTGCGCAAAACCGGCTGGCGCCGCGAGCACGCTGGCCCACGGCTGACCCTGGCCATCGACGCTGCCGACGACCACGAACGGCAGCTGCGCGAAGAAGGTGCCGTGCTGTTCGGGCATCGCGTCGCGGATCACGCGCGGCCCGATTTCGGCCATCCGCTCGCGCGAGCCGATGCGCGCCTGCACCGAGCGCTCGCCGGCATGGAACGGTGCGGCGCTCATGCAGCCGCCAATCCCACCGGCGTGGCCGGCATCGGCAGGAAGCCAGGCAGCGCCTCGATGCGCGCGAGCCAGGCGCGCACCTGCAGGAACGGCTCGAGCGACACATTGCCCTCGGGCGCATGGGCCACGTAGGTGTAGTTCGCAATGTCGGCCAGGGTGGCGTGGTCGCCCGCCAGAAAGGGCTGCGACTGCAGCTCGTCCTCCATCACCTGCAGCAGCGCATGCGAGCGCCTGATCGCCTCGATCGGATCGGCCGGCGTGCCAAACACCGTGATGACACGGGCGAGCGCCGGTCCGTTGGCGAGCGGGCCCGCCGCGACCGACAGCCAGCGCTGCACGCGCGCCGCACCGACGGGATCGCGCGGCAACCAATGCGCCGGATCGGCGGCATAGCGGGCGTTGAGGTAGACCAGGATCGCGTTCGAGTCGGCGAGCGTCACGTCGCCGTCCTCGATCACCGGCACCTGGCCGAACGGATTGCGCTGGAGGAATTCGGGGGCGCGGTGCTCACTTTTGCCGAAGTCGAGCTCGATGCACTCGAAGGGCAGATCAAGCAACGAGAGGAAGAGGCGCACGCGGTGCGAGTGACCCGAGCGGTTGACGCTGTAGACCTTGACGGGATGGGCGGGGCGGTTCGGCATGACTGGCTTTCAGTGAGGAGTTCGCCGATTCTTGGCTGTTTCTCCTCCTGCAGGAATAGCAGTTCCAGCACTTCACTCCTGCGCATTCCGGTCTAATCGCCAGATGGACCGACTCAAAGCCATGCAGACCTTCGTGCAGATCGCCGACCAGGGCAGCCTCACACGCGCTGCCGATGCGATGGGGAGCTCGCTCCCGGCCGTGGTGCGTTCGCTGGCCGCCCTGGAGGCGCATCTCGGCGTGCGTCTTTTTCATCGCACCACGCGGCGCAACTCGCTCACGGAGGAAGGTCGCCACTACCTCGACCGGGCCCGTGAAGTGGTGGCCGCTGCCGACGCGGCCGACAGCGCGCTCAAGGTCGAAGCGCGCGAACCCGCGGGCCACCTCACCATCACCGCGCCCGTGCTGTTCGGCCACATGTACGTGGCGCCGGCCATCACGCGCTTCATGCAGCGCTACGAAGGCATGCGCTGCACCGTGATGCTGCACGACCGCAGCGTGAGCCTGCTCGAGGAGGGCATCGACGTCGGCATCCGGATCAGCCGGCTGGACGACTCCTCGCTGGTCGCGCAACCGCTGGGCACGATCCGGCCGCTGGTGGTGGCGAGCCCCGCCTGGCTCGCAGCGCACGGCGAACCGCGGCATCCGCGCGACCTCGCCGGCGCACCGTGCGTGCGCGGCCGCATCGACACGGCGCCCTCGTGGACCTTCCGCGACGGCAGCAGGAAGATCAGCGTGTCGCTCGATGCCCGGCTGGAGTTCAACCATCTCGCGCCCGCCATCGAGGCCTGTGCCGCCGGCATGGGCTACGGCATGTTCCTGTCGTACCAGGTGCTGCCGCACATCGCGAAGGGAAGCCTCGTCGTCGTGCTCGAGGACTTCCCGTTGCCGCCGGTGCCGGTCAGCGTGATCTACCCGCACGCGCGCCTCCTGCCCGCACGCACGCGCGCCTTCGTCGACTGGATGAAGTCGGAGTTCGCAGGCTTTTCGCTGTAACCGCGCGGCCCCACAATGCCCCGGTGCCCACACCGCCCCTCTTCAAAGCGCACCTGCTGCGCAAGCGCTACGGCGAGACCACCGTCGTCGACGATCTTTCCTTCGAGATCGCCCCCGGCGAATGCCTCGGCGTGATCGGCCCCAACGGCGCCGGCAAGACCACCACCATCCGCATGTGCCTCGGCCTGACCGTGCCGGATGGCGGCAGCATCGAGGCGATGGGGCTGTCGATGCCGCGCGACGCGCTGGCCATCAAGGCGCAACTGGGCGTGGTGACGCAGTTCGACACGCTCGATCCCGATTTTTCGTGCGCCGAGAATCTGGTCGTCTATGGGCGCTACTTCGGGCTGGCCAAGTCGCAGATCGCACCGCGCGTGCCGCAGCTGCTCGAATTCGCGGCGCTCTCGCACAAGGCCGACGCGAAACCCGGCGAGCTGTCGGGTGGCATGCGGCGCCGGCTCTCGCTGGCGCGCGCGCTGGTCAACGACCCGAAGCTGCTCCTGCTGGACGAACCCACCACCGGCCTCGACCCGCAGGCGCGCCACCTCATGTGGGAGCGGCTGCAGGTGCTGTTGCAGCAGGGCAAGTCGATCTTGCTGACCACGCACTTCATGGACGAGGCCGAGCGCCTGTGCTCGCGGCTGCTGGTGCTCGACCACGGCCGCAAGATCGCCGAGGGCAGGCCGCGCGACCTGATCGCGGAGCACCTGGAGCCCGACGTCGTCGAGGTCTACGGCAACGGCGCCGTCGCACTGGCCGAAGCGCCCGAACTCACGGCACTGGCCGCGCGCGTGGAGGTCAGCGGCGAGACGGTGTTCTTCTACACGCAGGACGCGCGACGCCTGCTCGATGCGCTCGCGCAGCGCGGTGGCCTGCGCACGTTCCATCGACCGGCCAACCTGGAAGACCTGTTCCTCAAATTGACTGGAAGGCAGATTCGTGAAGACGGTTGAAGTGCAAGCCGCGTCCCCCTCGGTGTGGCGCGCACCCCAGCTGTCGATGCGCTGGTGGCCGGTGTTCCTGCGCAACCTGCTGGTGTGGCGCAAGCTCGCGATCCCGAGCCTGATCGGCAACATCGCCGAGCCGCTGATCTGGCTCGTGGCGTTCGGCTACGGCATGGGCGCGCTGGTCGGCGAAGTTGCGGTCGATGGCGTCAAGGTGCCGTACATCCTCTTCCTGGCGAGCGGGTCGATCTGCATGAGCGCGATGAACGCGGCGAGCTTCGAGGCGCTTTACTCCGCCTTCTCGCGCATGCACGTTCAGAAGACCTGGGACGGCATCATGAATGCGCCGGTCGGGCTCGACGACATCGTGCTGGCCGAGATGTTGTGGGCTGCGTTCAAGTCGATCTTCACGGTGACGGCGATCCTCTTCGTGATGCTCGCCCTGGGCATCAGCCACAGCCCGAAGCTCTTCGTCGCATGGGGCGTCCTGGTGGCCTCGGGCATTACCTTCTCGAGCATCGCGCTGATCTTCAACGCACTGGCCAAGGGCTACGACTTCTTCACGTACTACTTCACGCTGTTCATGACGCCGATGATGTTTCTGTCCGGCGTGTTCTTTCCGTTGGAGCAGTTGCCAGGCGTCGTGCGCGCGGTGGCTTCATGGCTGCCGCTGGCCAACGCCGTGGCGTTGGTGCGGCCGCTCTTCATGGATCAATGGCCCGCCGACTGGTGGCGCCATGCGGCCGTGCTCGCGGTGTATGCGGCGGCCGCCTTCTGGGTCGCGCTGGCCCTCACGCGCAAGCGCTTCAGGGCCTGACGTCCGGTCAGTAGTCGTTCGGGCGCATTGGAATGTCGCCGAGCGCTTCGTCGTTGCGCAGGTCGCCGGCGGTCTTGAGCAAACCGATCGAGAGGCCGCCGTCTTGTCCCGCGAAGCCCTTGGCCACGCCTTCCAGCGCGGTGGCCAGATTCGCGTCGCCATCGGACTTCGCGTCGATGCTGATGTTGAGCACGCGTGCGGCCATCTGACGGTACGTGACCACGCCGGATTTCTCGAGCACGGCGATCAGGTCGAGGTAAAGCGCCAGGTTCATGTCGAACACCAGCTTGGCATTGAGTTCCAGACCCGCGTCGTTGTTTTCCACGGCTTGCTCTCCTTAAATTGGCCTCTGACTCTAGCGAATAAATCCTGCGCCATCTGTCGGACGGAACCCGCCAGTGGCGCCCACCCCACACACGCCTGCACGATCCGCACGCAGCATTGCGAGAGCCTGCCACCGCTTCAGCACCGGAAGACCGGCTCCCGGATGCCGGGCCGCGCTCATTGCGGCTTCTGCAGGCTCGCAGCGGCAGCGCGCAGCTTGTCCTTCTTGCTGGGCCGCGCGCCCTTGACGCCGCCGTTGCCCTGAGGCGCCGCGACCGGCGCCGCCTCGACCGGCTCGAAGCCCTCGATGCGTTCGCGCGGCAGCGTGAGGCCCTGCCGCTTCTCAATGAGACGGAAGTGCGGTTCGGTGGCCGCGGACACGAAGCTGATCGCCAGCCCGCTCTCGCCGGCGCGGCCGGTGCGTCCGATGCGGTGGGTGTAGTCGACGGTCGAGCGCGGCAGGTCGTAGTTCACGACGACCGGCAGGTCCACGATGTCCAGGCCGCGCGCAGCCAGGTCGGTGGCCACCACGACATCCCAACGGCTGTCCTTGAACTGCGCCAGGATGTCGGTGCGCGTGCCCTGGGCGATGTCGCCATGGAACGGCACGGCGTAGATGCCGTTCTTGTAGAGCTTCTCGGCGACCGTCTGCGCCGCATGCTGCGTCGCCACGAACACGAGCACGCGTTCCCACTTGCTCTCACTGATGAGATGCCGCAACAACTGCGTGCGACGGTTGGCATCCACCTCGATGACGCGCTGCACGATGTCGGGCTCGGTGCCGGGTTCGCCCTGCACCTCGATGCGCACGGGGTTGCGCAGCAGGTTGTCGGCCAGCGCTTGGATGGCCGGCGGGAAGGTTGCCGAGAACAGCAGGTTCTGGCGGCGTTCGGGCAGCAACGCGAGGATGCTGCCGAGCTCCTCGGCGAACCCGAGGTCGAACAGGCGGTCGGCCTCGTCGAGCACCAGCGTCGACACCGACGAGAGCTTGAGCGCGTTGTGCGCGACCAGGTCGAGAAGGCGCCCCGGCGTGGCGACGACGATGTCGGCGCCCCCGCGCAGGCCCATCATCTGCGGGTTGATCGACACGCCGCCGAAGGCGATCGCGATGCGCAGGGGCTGCGGCAGATGCTGCGCCAGCACGCGGATCGCTTCTCCCACCTGAGCCGCCAGCTCGCGCGTGGGTACCAGCACCAGCGCGCGCACGCGGCGCGGACCGGAGGGGGAGTGCTCTGCACGTTCGGCCGCCAGGCGCTGCAGCATCGGGAGCGAAAATGCTGCCGTCTTGCCCGACCCGGTCTGGGCCGAGCCGAGCACATCGCTGCCCTGCAGAATCGCGGGGATGGCCGCGGCCTGGATCGGCGTCGGCGTGGCGTAGCCCCGCTCGGTGGCGGCACTCACGAGGGCGGCGACGAGGCCGAGGGACTGGAATGACATGACGAAGAGAGTGCGCTGATGCGAGGTCGGTTGGAGATATGACGAAAAACGGTACGACGGGCGCTTCCGGCGCCACCCGCCTGGTGTATTCCACCGACGCAGGGCGCATGTGCCCCGAATGCGGCCAGCCCGTGGCGCAATGCGTCTGCCGGGCCAACCGGGCCCGGGCGGCCGCGGCGCCGTCAGACGGCATTGTGCGTGTGTCGCACGAAACCAAGGGCCGAAAAGGCAAGGGAGTCACCGTGATCAAGGGTCTGGCGCTCGATGCCGAGGCGCTGGCGCAGACCGCGAAACAGCTCAAGGCCGCCTGCGGCTCGGGCGGAACGGTGAAGGACGGCACGATCGAAATCCAGGGCGATCATCGCGAGTTGGTCATTGCCGCACTCGTGAAACAAGGCAGGACCGTGAAACGCGCGGGTGGGTGAACGCACATGCAACCTGAAGATCTCCAACGCCTGGTGACGCTCGAAATGCCTTTCGGAAAGCACAAGGGCACGCTCATCGCCGACCTGCCCGGAAATTACCTGACTTGGTTTGCACGTGAGGGTTTTCCCTCGGGAGAAATGGGTCGCCTGCTGGCGCTGATGCATGAAATCGACCACAACGGCCTGTCGGACCTGCTCAAACCGTTGCGCAGCCGCCCGTCCAACGGTATTCGGAAGTAATAAATGGAGATTTCGGCCCCAATCTCCATTTCGAGCGGATAATCCTCAGACGTGCAAGCGGTTTTACTGCTGCACGGATCGGTGATCGGTCAGTTTCGCGCCACAGCGCAATTTTGTTTGTTGTGATTCTGGGACTCCATCGCTTTGTGTTTTTTTGGTTTGATTTAGGAGTCCCACATGGGCAAGAAACTCTACGTAGGCAACCTGTCCTACAACATCCGCGACAACGACCTCGAGCAGGCCTTCGGCCAGTACGGTTCGGTTGCTTCCGCCAAGGTCATGATGGAACGTGACACCGGCCGCTCGAAGGGCTTCGGCTTTGTCGAAATGGGCACCGACGCTGAAGCGCTGGCTGCCATCGAAGGCATGAACGGCCACTCGCTCGACGGTCGCGCTCTGACCGTGAACGAAGCCCGTCCGATGGAACCCCGCCCAGCTGGCGGCGGCTTCGGCGGCGGCGGCCGTAGCGGTGGTGGTGGCGGCGGCTACGGTGGTGGCGCTGGCGGCGGCGGCGGTTACGGCGGCGGCGGTGGCCGCAGTGGTGGCGGCGGCGGCGGTGGCCGCGGCGGCTACTAAGCTCTCGCAGCATCAGCATCACTCGCTGAACCAAAAAGGCTCCCTCGGGAGCCTTTTTTCATGGCGGCGCGCGAAGCCTCAGGTCAATGCACGGCGCAATTCCGTCGCACACAACGCAACCGCGGTGTTGGCCTCGTCGAGGACACGGCCCATGGTGATGAACCCATGGATCTGCCGTTCGAAGCACACATAGCTCACCGGGTTGCCGGCTGCGGTCAACGCGCGGGCGTAGTCGAGCCCTTCGTCGCGCAGCGGGTCATAGCCGGCGGTGATCAGCAAGGCCGGCGGCAGGCCCTTCAAATCAGACTGCAACAGCGGCGACGCGCGCCAGTCGAGATCGTGCGCCGGATCGGTGATGTAGTGGTCGTGGAAGTAGGCGATCGTGTCCTTGGTGAGCACGTAGCCGTCGCCATTGGTCACGTGCGAAGCGTGGCCGCGCCGCATGTCGGTGGCGGGATAGATCAAGAGCTGGAACGCGATCGGCAGATCACCCGCATCGCGGGCAGCGATCGCGACGACGGCCGCCAGGTTGCCGCCGGCGCTGTCGCCGCCGACGGCGATCCGGTTGGGATCGACGCCCAGGCTGGCCGCGTTGGCATGCACCCAGCGCGTGGCTGCGACCACGTCGTCGACCGCTGCAGGAAAGCGGTGTTCCGGCCCCATGCGGTAGTCGACCGCGACGACCGCGCAGCCCGAACCGTTGGTCAGTTCACGGCAGAGCACGTCGTGCGTGTCGAGATCGCCGATGACCCAGCCACCGCCGTGGTAGTAGACGAGCACGGGGAGCACCGCCGTAACTTCGGAGCGCGCGGGACGGTAGAGGCGCAGGGGAATCGCGCCGCCGGCCGACTCGGCCTTGAGGTCGCGCACTTCCGCCACCGGCGGCGGATCGTTCTGCGTGAAAGTGCGGCGCTCGCGATAGAACTTGCGCGCATCGGTGTGCGACAGCGTGTGGGTCGGCGGGACGCCGCGCTCGGCCATCAGGTCGATCAGCGCGCGGGCCTGGGGATGCAGCATGAAGGTTCTCCGGGTGAGGTGGTGACGGACACCAGTGTCCTTCGCCCGCAGACCTTTGGGTATCCGCAGGCACCCGGATGCCCGCGGCGCGTCGAGACTAGCGGCGCGGCTTGACGCGCGAGGCGGCGTCCTTGGCCAGCGTGCGCGCCGTCTCCACATCCGCGGCATGCACCAGCGCCACACCCATGCGGCGCTTGACGAAGCTCTCTGGCTTGCCGAACAGCCGGATGTCGGACCCGGGCACGCGCAGTGCGTCGGCCACGCCATCGAATGCGATGCCGGTGGCATCGACACCGCCGTAGATCACCGCGCTCGCCCCTGCACTCTTGAGGCGGGTGTCGACCGGGAGGCCGAGGATGGCACGGGCGTGCAGCTCGAACTCGTTCTGCCACTGCGTTGCCATCGTCACCATGCCGGTGTCGTGCGGTCGCGGGCTCACTTCGCTGAACCAGACCTCGTCGCCCTTGACGAACAGCTCGACGCCGAAGAGGCCCTGGCCGCCGAGATCGGACGTGACCTTCTCCGCAATCTCCTGCGCTTTCTTCAGCGCGGGCGAAGCCATCGGGTGCGGCTGCCAGCTTTCCACATAGTCGCCGCTGACCTGCACATGGCCGATCGGCTCGCAGAAGGAGGTTTGCACTTTGCCGGACGCGTCGAGCGAGCGCACGGTGAGCAGCGTGATCTCGTAGTCGAAGTCGATGAAGCCCTCGACGATCACGCGACCGTGGCTCACGCGGCCGCCGGCCATCGCATAGTCCCAGGCCTTCTTCACGTCGGCCGGGCCGTCGATCTTGCTCTGGCCCTTGCCGGAGCTGCTCATCACGGGCTTGACGATGCAGGGGTAGCCAATTCCTTTTCCATCCACGTCGTCGATGGCCGCCTGCAACTCGGCCAGCGAATCGCAGAACTTGTAGGGGCTGGTGGGCACGCCCAGCGTCTCGGCGGCCAGGCGGCGGATGCCTTCGCGGTCCATCGTGAGGCGGGCGGCGCGGGCCGTGGGAATCACGCGCACCACGCCCGCGTCTTCGAGCGCCTGGAGCGTCTGCGTGGCGATGGCCTCGATCTCGGGCACGACGAGCGTGGGCTTCTCGGCCTCGATGAGCGCCTTGAGCTGGTCGGGGTCGCTCATGGTGATGGTGCGCGCGTGGTGCGCCACCTGCTGGCCGGGGGCGTTCTCGTAGCGGTCGACCGCGATGGTCTCGACGCCCAGGCGCTGCAGGGCGATCAGCACCTCCTTGCCGAGCTCGCCGGAGCCGAGCAGCATCACGCGGGTGGCGGAAGGGGACAGGGGGGTGCCGAGGGTGGTCATGCGAGGGCTCGAAAAAATAGGGTTGAAAACAATCGCAGCACTGTAAGCCACCCCGGGGCGGTGTCGCCCACGGGAACGGCGGGCCCACCGGGCTGCTTCACAATTGCCGCCATTGCGCGACGGCGGCCCCGCGCCCGCCCTCGCCTCCCCTTTTCTTTTTTGTTTCAAGGAGCACTTTTCATGACGATTCAAACTGTGGGCATCATCGGCGCCGGCACCATGGGCAACGGCATCGCCCAGGCCTGCGCGGTGTCGGGTGTCAACGTGGTGATGATCGACGTGGCCCAGGCCGCCGTCGACAAGGGCATCGCCACCATTTCGGGCAGCCTCGACCGCCTCATCAAGAAGGAAAAGCTCACGGCCGAGCAGAAGGCCGCCGCGCTGGCGCTGGTGAAGGGCTCGACCGACTACAACGACCTGAAGGGCGCGCAGCTCGTCATCGAGGCCGCCACCGAGAACCACGCGCTCAAGCTCAAGATCCTCAAGCAGGTGGACGATCTGGTGGGCCCCGAGGTGATCATTGCGTCGAACACCTCGTCGATCTCGATCACGCAGCTGGCCGCCGCCACCTCGCGCGCCGACCGCTTCATCGGCATGCACTTCTTCAACCCGGTGCCGATGATGGCGCTGGTGGAGCTGATCCGCGGCTACCTCACGAGCGACGCCACGCACGACGCCGTGAAGGCACTGGCCGAGACGCTGGGCAAGTCGCCGATCACGGTGAAGAACGCGCCGGGCTTCGTGGTCAACCGCATCCTGGTGCCGATGATCAACGAGGCTTTCTTCGTGCTGTCCGAAGGCCTGGCCACGGCCGAGGACATCGACGCCGGCATGAAGCTGGGCTGCAACCAGCCCATCGGCCCGCTGGCACTGGCCGACATGATCGGCCTGGACGTGTGCCTGGCCGTGATGGAGGTGTACCTCGAGCAGTTCGGCGATTCCAAGTACCGCCCCTGCCCGCTGCTCAAGGAAATGGTCGCCGCCGGCCAGCTCGGCCGCAAGACCAAGCGCGGCGTTTACGCGTACTGATCGAACAACAAGGAGACAACCCCATGACCGCCATCGCCACCAACCCCCCGTCCGAAGGCTGCATCGACACCCAGGTGCTCGATCACGTGCTGTTGATCGGCATCAACCGCCCGGCCAAGCGCAACGGCTGGACACCGCAGATGTTCCGGCAGCTCGCCGAGGCCTACACCCGGCTGGACGACGACCCGTCCTTGCGCGTGGGCGTGCTGCACGCGCTGGGCGATCACTTCACCGCCGGGCTCGACCTGCCGATGTTCGCGGCGTTTCTGAAGACGGGCGCCAAGGTGATTCCCGATGACGGCACCCTGGTCGAGCCGCACAACATGGGACAGCCCGGGTACCGCCGCCGCACCAAGCCGATGGTCGCGGCGGTCAAGGGGATCTGCTTCACGGTCGGCATCGAGCTGATGCTGGCCGCCGACATCGTGGTGGCAGCCGACAACTGCCGCTTCTCGCAACTCGAAGTGCAGCGCGCCATCATGGCCTCGGGCGGCGCGACGATCCGCATGGCCGAGCGCGCGGGCATGGGCAACGCGATGCTGCACCTGCTCACGGCCGACGAGTTCGACAGTGCCGAGGCGTACCGCCTGAACTTCGTACAGCGCGTGGTGCCTGCCGGGCAGGAGCTCGATGAAGCCCTCAAGATCGCCCAGCGCATCGCCGCGCAGGCACCGCAGGCCGTGGTGGCGACACGCCTGAACGTGCTGCGCGCGATCGAGGAAGGCGCGGTGCAGGCCACGCAGGATTTCGAGCCCGTGAAGCAGCGGCTGCTGCACAGCGAGGATGCGGCCGAAGGCATCCGCTCGTTCATCGAGCGGCGGCCGGCCCGCTTCACCGGCCGGTGAGTCAAGGCTTTTTCGGGTAGACCCGATGCCCACGAAACGGCAGTGTCGATTGAATGGAGGCCCCCAAGTAGGAGCCGTTCCATGTCTTTCGTTCGTCACCTGTCCGTCGCCGCACTCACTCTGTCCGTCGTGAGCGCACCCCGGGCCCAGACCCCACCCGCCCTGCCCGACCCCGCCGCCACTTCGGTCGGCGCGTTGGGCTGGATGCAGGGCTTCCCACCCACCGCAGACAAGCAGATCGTGTTCGAGAACCCGATGAGCGGCGCCTTCCCTCGCAACCGCTGGACCTTCTCGCACGTGCGCGAGCTCGGCCCGACGACCAACGTCTGGCGTGGCCCCGGCGCCGCGAGCCCGCTGGCCGCCGCACCGCGCGACCTCGACGGCGTCACGTTCAAGGCACTGGGCAGCGGCGAGGACCTGAACTTCGGCCAGATGCTCACGCGCACCTACACCGACGGCGTGCTGGTGTTGCACAAGGGCCGCGTGGTGTACGAGAAGTACTTCGGTGCCCTCACACCCGAGCGGCCGCACCTGGCGATGTCGGTCACGAAGTCCTTTGTCGGTACGCTGGCCGCGATCTCGGTCGCCGAAGGCAAGCTCGACCCGGCCGCGCCGGTCGTGCAGTACCTGCCCGAGATGAAGGACACCGCATACGGCGACGCCACGGTGCGCCAGGTGATGGACATGACCATCGGCGTGAAATATTCCGAGAACTATGCCGACCCGAAAGCCGAGGTGTTCGACTACGCACGTGCCGGCGGGATGCTGCCCCCGGGCCCGAACTATGCCGGCCCGAAAACCTTCTACGACTTCCTCAAGACGCTGCAAAAGGAAGGCGCCCACGACGACGGCTTCGCCTACAAGACCGTCAATGCCGAGGTGCTGGCCTGGATCCTGGCACGCGCTCACAACCAGTCGCTGGCCGACCTCGTGAGCGAGAAGATCTGGCGCCGCATCGGTGCCGAGCAGGACGCCTACTTCATGGTCGACCGCATCGGCACCGCCTCGGGCGGTGGAGGCTTCAACACCACGCTGCGCGACCTCGCGCGCTTCGGTGAAACGATGCGCAATGGCGGCAAGGTAGCCGACGGCCAGCAGGCGATTCCCGCCGCGGCCGTGGCCGACATCGTGCGTGGCGGCGACAAGGCCAGGTTCGCCAAGGCCGGCTACGTGCTGCTGCCCGGCTGGTCGTACCGCGACATGTGGTGGATCTCGAACAACGAACACGGCGCCTACATGGCCCGCGGCATCCACGGCCAGAGCATCTACATCGACCCGAAGGCCGAAATGGTGATCGTGCGCTACGCCGCGCACCCGATCGCTGCGAACGCAGGGAATGATCCGCTCACACTGCCGGCCTTCCATGCGGTGGCCCGGGCATTGATGGCACCCTGAGCGTTGCGGCAATTCGACCTTGAGGGTCGAATGGAATTAGATTGCACACAATTTAATTGCTCGCCATAATTCACGCCATGCGCTCCACACCGAACACCGTCGACATGCAACAGCTGGACAACCAGCTGTGTTTCGCGATGTATTCGGCGTCGCTCGCCATGACGCGTCTCTACAAGCCGCTGCTCGAACAGCTCGGTCTCACCTATCCCCAATACATCGTGATGCTCGCGCTCTGGGAGCGCGATGGTGTCATGGTGTCGGAACTGGGCGAGCGCGTGTCGCTCGACTCCGGCACGCTCACCCCACTGCTCAAGCGGCTCGAAGCGAACGACTTCGTGACCCGCGTGCGCGACGTGGCCGACGAGCGGCGTGTGCACATCACGCTCACGGCGGCCGGCCGCAAGCTCAAGAGCCGTGCGGCCCATGTGCCGGCCTGCCTCATGGCCGCATCGCAGTGCTCGGTGCCGGAGCTGGTGCAGCTCACCCAACAGATCCAGACATTGCGCGACCGCATCAAGGCCGCCTGATTTTTCACCTTCCCTCAACCAACCCAAAGGAAATCACCATGACGACGAAACTCGACAAAGTTCTCTACACCGCCGAAGCCCACACCACCGGTGGCCGTGACGGCGCCGGCAAGTCCAGCGACGGCGCGATCGACGTGCAACTGAGCTCGCCTGGTGCCGGCAAGCCGGGCACCAACCCCGAGCAGCTGTTCGCGGTCGGCTACGCCGCATGCTTCATCGGCGCGATGAAGGCCGTCGGCCCGAAGATCAGCGTCAAGGTGCCGGACGACGTCGCGATCGACTCCAAGGTTTCCCTCGGCCCGACGAACGGCGGCGCTGCCTACGGCATCTCGGTCAAGCTCGCGATCACGCTGCCAGGCCTGGACGACGCACAGAAGAAGCTGCTGGTCGACACCGCCCATCAGGTGTGCCCATACTCGAACGCCACCCGCGGCAACATCGACGTCGACCTCGAAATCGTCTGATCGATCGCCCGCGCGGCGATCAGTCTCCTTCGCGGCCCGCATGTGTTGAACATGCGGGCCGCTGTGTTTATGGTGCGGGCATGAGCACCCTCGCACTGCACGTCCGCAAGGACCATCTCGGCACCACGCACCTTCACACGACCGAGGACGCACCCCTGTCCGACGGCCAGGTGCGCGTTCGCATCGACGTCTTCGCACTCACCGCCAACAACATCACCTACGCGGCCTTCGGCGAGGCGATGAGTTACTGGCAGTTCTTCCCGACCGGGGAAGACGGCTGGGGCAGCATCCCGGTGTGGGGCTTCGGCAGCGTGATGCAGTCGCTGCATCCCGGCGTCGCGGTGGGCGAGCGGCTCTACGGCTACTGGCCGATGGCTTCCGCCGCAGTGCTGCAACCGGACCGGCTCTCGCCGGAGCGCTTCACGGATGCCGCCGCGCATCGCGCCGAATTGCCGGCCGTCTACAACCAGTACTTCCGCACGGCGGCAGACGCGCTCTACACCGCCGGGACCGAAGACACCCAGGCGCTGTTGAGGCCGCTCTTCATCACGTCGTGGCTCATCGACGACTTCATGGCCGACAACGCATTCTTCGGCGCGAAGACGATGCTGCTGTCGAGCGCATCGAGCAAGACCGCGTACGGCACCGCCTTCCAGCTTGCGCAGCGCGAGGGCATCGAGGTGGTCGGTTTGACCTCGGCGTCGAACAAGGCGTTCTGCGAAAGCCTCGGGTGCTACGACCGCGTGCTGGCCTACGAAGAACTCGACCGCCTCCCACCCGACATGCCTTGCGTCTACATCGACTTCGCCGGCAACGGGGGGTTGCGCCACGCCGTGCACACGCGGTTCACCGATCTGAAGTACAGCGCCTCGATCGGCGGCACGCACGTCGAACAACTGGCCGCCAGCGGCGCCGGCAAGAACACGCCCGGTCCACGCGCCACGCTGTTCTTCGCGCCGGCGCAGATCAAGAAACGCACCGCGGAATGGGGCGGCGCGGAGTTCGGGCGGCGCATGGTTGCCGCGTGGCATGCCTTCGTCGCGAAGGTCACGGCGCCGGAAACGCCGTGGCTGCGTGCAGAGCACCACCACGGCGCGCAAGCCGTCGAGGCCGCCTATGCCGACGTGCTGGCCGGCAAGGGCGACCCGCGCATCGGTCACATCCTCTCGCTCTCGAAGGGCAACGCGGCGGTGTAGCGACAATGGGTGCATGAACACCCATCCCTACGAGAGCCTCACCCCCGACGTGGTGCTCGACGCGCTCGCCACGCTCGATTTGCATGGCGACGGCCGCCTCACGGGGTTGAACTCCTACGAAAACCGCGTCTACCAGGTGTTCCTGGAAGACCGCAGTGCGGTCGTCGTCAAGTTCTACCGCCCCGGTCGCTGGACGCGCGAAGAGATTCTCGAAGAGCACGACTTCTCGCTGGAACTCGCGGCGGCCGAGGTGCCTGCAGTGGCGCCGCTCGCACTGCACGGAAGCACCCTGCACCACCACGAAGGCTTCGCGTTCAGCGTGAGTCCTTACCGCGGCGGCCGAGCGCCCGAACTCGACGATTTCGAGGTGCTCGAATGGGTCGGCCGTTTCCTGGCGCGCATTCACACCATCGGCAGCCGCAAGCCTTTCGAGGCACGCCCGGCGCTCGACCTTCAGACCTTCGGCATCGCCTCGCGCGACTGGCTGCTGGGCAACGACAAGATTCCGCTCGACGTGCAGCGCGCGTGGGAGACCGCTTGCAACGCCGCCCTGGACATGATCGGCGCGACCGCACTGTCGGCCGTCGCATCGCCCTCGGCCGATTCGAGTTTTCGCAAGCTGCGGCTGCATGGCGACGTGCACCCCGGCAACATCCTGTGGACGCCGACCGACCGCCCCGGTGGCGGCCCGCACTTCGTCGACCTGGACGACGCGCGCACCGGCTTCTCGGTGCAGGACCTCTGGATGTTGCTGTCGGGTGAGCGCGCGCAACGCACCGGCCAGCTCAGCGGCCTGCTCGACGGCTACGAGCAGTTCCGCGAATTCGACCGGCGCGAACTCGCGCTGATCGAACCGCTGCGCACGCTTCGGCTCATCCACTACAGCGCCTGGCTCGCGCGCCGTTTCGAGGATCCGATCTTCCCGATCAACTTTCCCTGGTTCGGCTCCAGCGACTACTGGAAAAGCCAGGTGTTGATGCTGGAAGAACAGTGCGAGCAGATGGCCGAAGAGCCGCTGTACGCCTGACCGATCAGACGAGCAGCGCGTTGACCCGCCGCACGTAGGCCGCGGGATCGGCCGGCAGGCCGCCCTCGGCCAGCAACGCCTGGTCGAACAGGATGTTCGCGAGGTCGTCGAAGTGCGCCGAGCCTTCGAGCTTCTTCACCAGCGGGTGATCGGCGTTGACTTCGAGCACGGGCTTCAGGTCGGGCGCCGGCTGACCGGCCTGCTTGAGCATGCGCGCAAGCTGGGTGCTCATGCCGTTGTCCGATACCACGAGGCACGCTGGTGAATCGACCAGGCGCGTGGTGACGCGCACGTCCTCGGCCTTGTCCTTGAGTGCCTCCTTGAGCTTCTCGAGCATCGGCTTGAACGACTCGGCAGCTTCTTCCGCGGCCTTCTTCTCGTCGTCGTCCTGCAGCTTGCCGAGATCGACCGCGCCCTTCGCCACGCTTTGCAGCGGCGTGTCGTCGAACTCCTGCAGGTAGTTCAGCGCCCACTCGTCGACCCGGTCGGTCATGAGCAGCACTTCGATGCCCTTCTTCTTGAAGACCTCGAGCTGCGGGCTGTTCTTGGCGGCGGCCAGGGTGTCGGCCGTGATGTAGTAGATCGCGTCCTGGCCGTCCTTCATGCGGGCCTTGTAGTCGGCAAAGCCGACGGTCACGCCATCGGTCGTCGACGACGCGAAACGCAGCAGCTTCGCGATGCGGTCGCGGTTGGCCGTGTCTTCGCCCAGACCTTCCTTCAGCACGGCGCCGAACTCGGCGTAGAAGGTCGCGTACTTGCCGCTCTCGTCTTCGGCCTCGGCCTCGCCGCTGTCTTTCTTGTCGACCACATCGGTCACGCCTTCTTCGACGGGCGCCGGATTGGCCTTCTTCGCCAGGTCTTCCAGCATGCCGAGCACGCGCTTGGTGCTGCCTTCGCGAATCGCCTTCACGTCGCGGCTTTCCTGGAGCAGCTCGCGGCTCACGTTGAGCGGCAGGTCGGCCGAGTCGATCACGCCCTTGACGAAGCGCAGGTAGCTCGGCATCAGCGCCTCGGCGTCGTCCATGATGAAGACGCGCTTGACGTATAGCTTGACGCCCGCGCTCTTGTCGCGGTTCCACAGATCGAACGGCGCCTTGGCCGGGATGTAGAGCAGCTGCGTGTACTCGGTCGAGCCTTCGACACGGTTATGGCTCCAGGCCAGCGGCGCCTCGTAGTCGTGGCTGATGGACTTGTAGAACTCTGCGTACTGCTCGGGCGTGATGTCCTTCTTCGGACGCGCCCACAGGGCGTTGGCCTTGTTGATGGTCTCCCACTCGCCGGTCTTGACCATGTCGCCGGGCTGGTCGTTCTCGCCTTCCTTCCATTCCTCTTTCTCCATGAGGATGGGCAGCGAGATGTGGTCGGAGTACTTGCCGACGATCTGCTTGAGCTTCCAGGCGTTGAGGTATTCCTCTGCGTCTTCGCGCAGGTGCAGCGTGACGCTGGTGCCGCGCTCGGCACGCGTGATGTCGTCGACCTCGAAGTCGCCGGCGCCACCGCTCACCCACCGCACGCCCTCTTCCGTCGGCTTGCCCGCACGACGCGACTCGACCGAGATCCTGTCGGCCACGATGAAGCCCGAGTAGAAGCCCACGCCGAACTGGCCGATGAGCTGTGCGTCGGCCTTCTGGTCGCCGCTGAGCTTGCTCATGAAATCCTTGGTGCCGCTCTTGGCGATCGTGCCGAGGTTGTCGATCGCCTCCTGGCGCGACAGGCCGATGCCCTTGTCGGTGATCGTGAGCGTCCTGGCCGCCTTGTCGAACGTGATGCGCACGTCGAGATCGGACTGGCCTTCGTACAGGTCGGGCTGGTCGATCGCCTCGAAGCGCAGCTTGTCGCACGCGTCCGATGCGTTCGAGATCAGCTCGCGCAGGAAGATTTCCTTGTTGGAGTAGAGCGCGTGGGTGACGAGGTGAAGCAGCTGGGCCACTTCGGCCTGGAACGGGAGTTTTGTCTTGGAGGCTTCGGCCATGGTTCTGGAAGATTGAA
Source organism: Variovorax sp. (assembly GCA_041424275.1). Taxonomy (GTDB): domain Bacteria; phylum Pseudomonadota; class Gammaproteobacteria; order Burkholderiales; family Burkholderiaceae_C; genus Variovorax. Next base: position 17,805 of record JBGMOF010000031.1, on the reverse strand, counting down.
AAAGAGGTAGCAGGGAATGCGATCAGCTTGTGACGCAACGCGCATTTTCAATGGTCGCGGGCAGTCCTCGATCGCGCCGCAGAAGCTCACTTTTTTCTTACATGGACAAAATAGTCCTATCGAATGACTACTAAAGTATTATTTTTAGCTTCGCAATCATTACCACATTGTTAAATCGCTCGCGTGATTTAGGCACGCGTGTAGGGCAAGTCCTACGATGAGTGTTCAAGCCTGGCGCATGACGGACATCGCGCGTGCCGGGGCATCTCACTCACTGACGCCGACGCCATGCTCAAACCTGCCATCCTGACCCTCGCGATCATTTCCGCCACATCCGCTGTCTGGGCCGATACGAAGACCACGACCTTCAATGTGCTGCTGACGATCACCAAGGCGTGCAACTTCACCACCGCTGCGAGCGACGTGAATTTCGGTTCGCAGGCGTCGACCGCCACCAACGTTCAGAACGTCGGCAACCTGTACGTGACCTGCACCAAGAGCACGGCCTACGACATCGGCCTGAGCGCCGGCACCGGTACCGGTGCGACCGTCCTGGCACGCACGATGAAGGGATTGACCGCCGGCAACACGGACGAGGTGCCCTACCTGCTGTACCGCGAAAGCGCGCGCAGCAGCAACTGGGGAACCACCGTCGGGACCGACACCGTCGCTGGTGTGGGCAACGGTCTGGAGCAAATCATCCCCGTCTATGGCACGGTGCCCAGCACGAACCACCGGGCCGACAGTTACAAGGATGTGATCACCGCGACCGTCACCTACTGATCGCCCTCGATGGCAAATGATCTGCGCGGGACGATGGCTGCACTCGCATCCGCATTTGCATCCGCATGCGCATGCGCGGCGATGGGCTTCACCTTCGTGTCGCAGGCAGGTGCGGCGAGCCTCCAAGTCGCACCTGTCTCCCTCACGCTGCAGGCGACGCAAAACGCCGACGGCTTCTGGCTGAGCAACACCGGCGACGCGCCGCTGACCGCGCAGGTGCGCGTCTACCGGTGGCGGCAAGTCGATGGCGAAGACCAGCTCGAGCCCACGCGCGACCTCGCGATCAGTCCACCCATGGTGCAGCTTCCGGGCGGCGACAAGCAACTCGTGCGCGTGATCCGGCTCGGCGCACCGCCCGCCGAGGTCGAGACGAGCTACCGCGTCATCGTCGACGAGCTGCCGCTGCCCGACACGGCATCGCCCGCCGGCGATGCAGGCCGGCGCGCGGGACTTCAGCTGGTGCTGCGGTATTCGCTGCCGGTGTTCCTCCGCCCTCCCATGGCGACGAGTGCCGCGGCCCCGAAAGGAATGCGCTCCACCCTCGAGAGCCGGCTGTTCACGGCCAGCGGCAAGACCTACCTGGAGATCCGCAACGACGGGGCGGCGCATGCGCAGATCACGGACATCGCGTTCGTCGACGTTGCGGGCCGTCGCCAGACGGTGCGTGATGGGCTGGCCGGCTATGTGCTGCCGGGGCGGCTCAAGCAGTGGGAAATCCCCTCGACCGTTTCCGCCAGCGGCGCGGGAGTTTTCAAGGCGTACGTCGACGGCGAATTCACAGATCGAACGCTCCTGACCCATCCGTCCCCAGCCCGCGCATCCGGTGACGCTCGCTGAGCGCCGTGACCGCCGGCCCCGTGGCGCGTTCGGAATCCTGGCCCTGTTGATCGGCGTGGCCGTGACGACATCCGAGCCGCGCGCCCAGCCGACGCCGTCGATCGCAAGCCCGGCCGACGGCGCCGAGTGGTACCTGGAAGTCACGCTCAACCACACGCGCGTCGAAAGACTGGTCCCCTTCGTCCAGCGCGGTGGGAAGTTGTTCGCGCGCGCCTCCGACCTGCGAACGCTCGGGTTCATCCTTTCCGAAAGCCCGGCAGACCCGCTCGTCGACCTCACCGACCTGCCGGGCTTGACCGCGCGCCTCGACATCCGCCTGCAGCGACTCGAGCTCATCGCGCCCCTGCGCCTGCTGTCGCTCAAGACCACGCGCCTCGACGCGAACCGGAGCGCCCCGGCCGCGCCCAGCCCCACGGCGCCGGGTGTGCTGCTCAATTACGACCTCTATGCCGCCCACGATCGCAACGGCAGCCAGTGGAGCGCCGCCCACGAGACCCGCGTGTTCGGCATCGGCGAGGGGGTCTACAGCAACACGATGATCACGCGGCTGCTGCGCAGCGACACCGGCGGCACGGGCGGCACGGGCAGCGGTTGGGGCAGTCAGTCGGTCCGGCTCGACACCTCGTGGGAGAAGTCCTGGCCCGATCGCCTCCTTACGCTGCAGCTGGGCGACAGCGTGACACGCAGCCTGGACTGGAGCCGGTCGGTCCGGATCGGTGGCGTGCGCATCGGCAGCAACTTCGCGCTGGAGCCGTATCGCCTCACGACCCCGCAGCCCGCGTTCTTCGGCGAAGTCACCGTGCCTTCGGCGGTCGACCTCTACGTCAATGGCCTCAAGCAGTACAGCGGGCAAGTTCCTTCGGGACCGTTCCAGCTGAATGCCAATCCCGGCATCACGGGCGCGGGCAACGCGCAGGTCGTGCTGACCGATGCGTTCGGCCGCAGCCGCACCCTGTCGCTGCCCTTCTACAACACGCCACGCCTGCTCGCGAGCGGATTGACCGACTGGTCGGTGTCGCTGGGCGCGGTGCGGCTGGGGTATGGGCTGCGGTCCTTCTCGTACGACCGCTCCCCGGTCGCCAGCGCGATCGTGCGCCATGGCGTCAACGACCGCTTCACCGTCGAAGCGCACGCCGAAGGCAGTGCAGAGGTTCGAAACGCCGGCGTCGGGGGCTCCTGGCTGCTCGGCGCCGCCGGCACGGCCGGCGTGCTCAGCGCTTCGGTCGCAGCCAGCGCCGATGCCGGTGAGCGCGGCACCCAGGGATCCCTTGGCTACCAATGGAGCCACGACAACCTGTTCGTCGAGTTCAACACGCAACGCACCGCGGGCCACTACCGCGACATCGCCTCGCGTTTCGGCCAGGACCCTGCACGCGTCAGCGACCGGGCCACGGCCGGCTTCACCTCCGCCGCGGTCGGCAGCCTGGGGCTGAGCTACATACGGCTCGCCTACCCGGGCGGCGCCGACGCGCGATACGCCGGCATCTCATGGTCCAGGCAGCTGGGCAACCGTCTCACCTTGAGTGCCTCGATGACGCAGCAATTAAACGACCGGAAGAACCTGAACGTCTTCTTCGGCCTGAGCTACAGCCTGGATGGGCGGCTGAATGCGAGCACCACGCTGCAACAAAGCGAAGGGCGCGCGCGCGCGAGCGCAGAGGTCACGCAACCCGTGCCGGGCGACGGCGGGTGGGGCTGGCGCGCGCAACTCCGCGACGACGGGGGAAGCCGGGGCGGACAGATCGAGACGGGCTGGCTCGGCCCCTTCGGGCGCGCAAACCTGGGCGCCGCCACCTTCGCAGGCAACAGCTACGGCTATGCCGGCGCCAGCGGCTCGCTGGTGTTCATGCGCGGCGGTGTCTTCGCGGCCCGCGACATCAGCGACGGGTTCGCACTCGTGACCACCGACGGCATCGCCGGGGTGCCGGTCAAGCTGGAAAACCGCGTCGTCGGCGTGACGGACGACCGCGGCGCGCTGCTGGTCACCGGCCTGAACGCCTGGCAGCGCAACAAGCTCTCGATCGATCCGATGAACCTTCCCGCGGACATGCAGGTCCGCGACGTCGAGCTGAACGCCACACCGGCCGATCGCGCCGGGACCGTCACCCGCTTCTCGCTCCATCCGGTTCGGGCGGCGCTGATCGTGCTCCACGATGCCGGCGGGCGAGCGCTGGCGCTGGGCTCCCGTGTGCAAGACGCCGACGGCAGCGGACCGCAAGCGGTCGTCGGCTACGACGGAGAAACCTACCTGGACACGCTGCAGATGCACAACCGTCTTCGCGTGATTCCGGCCGCGCCCGCGTCCGCATGCATCGTCGAATTCGACCTGCCGGCCGCCAGCGGCACCACGCCGCGTGTCGGCCCGCTGCGCTGCGTGGCCGAGGAGAGCCGGCCATGAAGGCGTTCCGTTCGGCAGCGCGGATGGCGCTGGTGGTGCTCGCAGCGTGGTCGATGCAGGGCGCCTGGGCGATCACGACCTGTTCCGCCACGATCACCACCCTGGATTTCGGCAGCGTGCCGGATGTCACCCTGCCCACGCAGGGCGTGGCAACGCTGACGGCCACCTGCAACACCTCGGCCCTGGCGCTCCTCGCGAACACCAAGGTCCGGATGTGCGTCAACATCGGGAAGGCAGTGCGCGACATGCCCAATGCCGCCATTGCCGGCGCCGTGTTGAGCTACCAGCTTTACAAGGACGCGGCCCGCTCGCTGATATGGGGAAGCAGCACGATCGCGGCACCCGCCAACCAACCCTTGATCATCGACCTGGACTATCCGGTCACCCTGCTGCAGGGTGGCAGCGGCGCCGTCACGAGAACGCTGTACGGCCTGATCCTGGCACAGCCCAGCGCGGCCGCGGGCAGCTACCTTCACACCTTCGGTGCGGCCGACACGGCCGTCGTGTTCCAGGCCAACACCACCCTGCTCGGCACCGCCGCCTACCCGGCGACGTGCACCTCCGGCGGCACGGCCGGAACGCCGTCCAACTTCAGTTTCGATGTCAGGGCATCCGTTGCGCCGAGCTGCGAGGTGTTGACCGCCAACGACCTGCAGTTCGGCAGCAACGCCGGAGCGATCTCCGCCACGCTGGACAACGCATCCAGCATCGCGCTCACCTGCCGCCGGGGGACGGCGTGGACGCTGAGCCTGGACGACGGCCAGAATTTCTCGGGCGGCACGCGCCGCATGCGCCTGGGCACGAGCGCCAACTACGTCGCCTACCAGCTGTACCGCGACAGCGGTCGCACCACGCCCTGGGGAGCGACCGGCGCCGGCGTTGCGACGGGGACGGGCACCGGCAGCGCCGCGTCGCAAGCCGTTTACGGTCGGGTGCCTGCGCCGCAGAACGTTCCGGCGGGTCAATACCAGGACGTCATCACCGTGACGATCACCTACTGAGGGCGTCCGTGGCTTTCGCGCCACTCGGGTCGATGCTTGCGCACCACGAAAAGTAGTACTTATTTAACAGTTACGTAACGTACGTTTTTAAAAAGTGACCTAGGACGTAGGTGTTCTCTTACATTCGCGGCACCGGCAGCACGCTGTCGTCCGATTCACGAACTTCTTTAATACACGTTTGTCATGAAAAAGCTTCTTCTGATTCCAATTTTCGCGGCACTCGTGTCGCCGTTTGCTGCCCAGGCCGAATCCACCTACGTGTCGCCGGCGGCCGCCAATGCGACCGCCGCGTCGCGCCTCGACTTCCGCATCACCGTGCCGCGCGTGCTGTTCCTGCAAGTCGGTACGGGCACCAAGTTCGCCGCCAATGCCGGCGTCGACCTCATCGACTTCACCGTGCCGGCCACCAATGTCGGCGACGGCACCCTCGTGGCCGCCACGGCAGGCAGCGGTGACCTCGCCAACGGCGCGGTCACCGTGCGCGTCATGGGCAACGGCGCCAGCACCATTTCGCTGAACTCGGCCACCACCGGCCCGCTGACCAACGGCGCGGGCTCGAATGTCGGCTGGAATCGCATCGCAGTGGCTGCCGCGCCGCTGACCGCCGGCACGACGACCGGCTTCAACAACACCGGCATCACGCACCCGACCTTCGCGGCGTCCAACACCGGCAACGGCACGGCGACGAACCTGAACGCCACCAACGGCGTGGTGCGCGAAGAAGGCAAGTGGACCTTCTCGTACCTCAACCAGGACGTGCTGGCCGCCGGTACCTACGGCGGTGTGAACACCAACGCCGGCCGCGTCACCTACACCGCCACGATGCCCTGAGCGCGACGAGCGCCCGAGCTTTGAAGACCCTCTGGATCGGGGCGCGGCTGGCGCTGCTCGCTGGACTGGCGGCGGGGCCGGTATCGGCCCATGCCGAATCGAACTTCGTCAGCGCGACCACCGGCACGCTGACCGCCACGGCGCGCCTCGACTTCGTGGTCACGATCCCGCGTGTGCTCTACCTGCGGGTCGGGACGGGCACCGACTTCACGAGCGTCGCGACCGTCGACCTCATCAACTTCGCGGTGCCTGCCGCCGCGGTCGGTAACGGCGTGGCCGTGGCCGGCACCGGTGGCGACCTGGGCGCTGGCGCAGTGACCGTGCGGGTCCTGGGCAACGGCGGCGACATCACCCTGAATTCCAGCACCACCGGCCCGCTCAACAACGGCGTGGCGGGCCAGCAGATCGGCTGGAACCGGATCAACGTGGCGAGCTCACCCCTGGCCGCGACCACCGGCGGCTTCAACAACAGCGGCCTCACGCACCCCGCCTTCAACACGAACGGCGGCGCCGGCACGGCGGTGCTCCTCGCCGCCAGCAACAAGCTGGTGCAACGGGAAGGCCAGTGGACCTACAGCTACGCCAACACCGATGTGGTGGCGGCCGGCACCTACGGCGGCGCGGGCGTCAACAACGGCCGGGTCAGCTACACGGCCTCGATGCCCTGACCGAACGCCCGGCGACCCTTGCGAACCGAGAGGCCATCCTTGCGCAAACACCCTTTTCTTGCGGCGAGCCTCGCGGTGGCCGCCCTGCTGAGCTGCCATGCAGCCCAGGCTTTCCTGGTGACCATTTCGGCCGGCACCCGCGCCATCTACCTGCAGGTGGGCACCGGCACGTTCACCGGCACCTATTCGGCCGGCGGCACACCGGGGAACAACACCACCGTCAACACGGCGACGGCCACGGTCGCGGCCGGCGCGATCGGCACCGGTGCACAGACGATGACCACCAACAGCCCGACGGCCAACAGCCCCTACGACAACTTCGCCTTCTGCACCCCGGGCACCGGCCAGGTGTATGTCGGCGGCTTCTACCGCACGCCCGGCACGACCGGCGCGAATGCCACGCTGAGCGTCACCACGCCGCTCAACCTGGTCAACGCGACGAGCGACACGATTCCGTTCAGCACCATCTCGTGGGTGTCGGGCGGCAACGGCGACGCTTCGGCCACGGTGCCCAGCGGCACCTTCACCGGCGGCGCCAACCAGACCCTGCTGTCGATCGCGCGCAACAACTGGTTCGAGAGCTGCCTCACCTTCCGCTACGCCAACGCGCAACTGGCACCGGCCGGCACCTTCACGGGCCGCGCCACCTACCAACTCGTGGCGCCATGAAGACCCGGACGTTGATCGCGATGCTCGGCGCTCTCGCATGGGGCGCCGCAGCCCACGCCGCGACCTACAAGGTCGACGACACCGGCACGGTGGTGAGCCAGCCGGTGACCGCCATGAAGTGGCGCCAGCTCGTGCCTTCACGCGCCGGCGACAACACGGTCGAAGGCCAGCTCAACGTTGCGCTGCGCCTCAATCTGTCGAGCTGGGTCAATCGGCCGGCCCGCATCTACATGGCGCTGGCGCCGACCGAAGGCGAGCAACTGCAGGCCAGCTGGCGCACCCAGGGCCGGCTGCTGCCGGGCTCGCTGCGCAGCGGCGGCCGCACGCTGATCTACGACGGCACGGTGCGCGACCCCTTCCTGGCCGAGACGATCCAGCTCAGCCTGGCGGCCGATGGTCGCCTGCTGACGCGCACCCAATCGCTCCAGTTCTTCTTCGAGATCGAGGTATCGCCTTGAACCCTTCCCTCGCCACCCGCACCGGCCGACGCGTCGCGCTGCTGGCGCTCGGCCTGATGCTGGCCTGCCCGGCCGCCTTCGCGCAGTTCGCGCTGGCCGTCTCGCCACCGCGCTTCGAGCTGACCGGCAAGCCCGGCGCGCCGATCCGCAACGTGATCGAGCTGTCGCAGGTCGACATTCGCCCCGGCAACTACACGGTTCGCACCGCCGACTGGAACTTCAAGCCCGACGGCTCGGTCGACTTCATCGACCCGCTCGCACCGGGCAGCTGCAGGCCCTGGGTCGGCATCGAGCGCAAGGAGCTGGTGGTCACACCCGGCCGGCCCTACCGCTACCGTTTCGAGGTCACGCCGCCGGCCGATACCGCACCCATGGAGTGCCGCTTCGCCATCCTGATCGAGGGCAAGGAGCAAGCGGCCGGGCCGGGCGTGCCGATCGGCCTGTCGGCGCGCGTCGGCGTGGTCGTCTACGTGGCGATCGGCGACGTGAAACCCGCGCTCAGCGTGGTCGGCAACGGCGTGCAGCAGATCAACGGCCAGCCGGTGCCGGTGCTCAAGGTGCGCAACGACGGCACCGCGCACGGCCGGCTCAGCGGATTCCTCAACGGCACCGACGCCAGCGGCACCGCGCTCGAGTTCACGGCCGCCACGTCGCCGATCCTGCCCGGCGAAACCCGTGACATCGCGCTCAGCGCCACGCGCCCCGGCAATGCCGATGCGCAGATGCAGGTGCGCTTTCCGGTCACCGTGCGCGGCAAGCTCGAATGGGGTGAATCCGGCTCGACCACCGTCGACCAGCGCTTCGCCCCATGAAGCGCAGGCTGATCGGTGTCGCGCTCGGCATGCTCGGCGCGGGCAGTGCGCTGGACGGCCGGGCCGCGGAGCCGTCGCCTGCCCCCGCCCCGTACGAAGACCGGGTGCTCGACACCACGCCGCAGGCCGCGGTCGACGAAGCCACCGAACAGTCGGCCGACACCGGCTGGCCGCGGGGCGGCAGCATCGAGCTGCAGTCGCTGCGGCAGAGCGGCCTGACCGCGACGCGCAACGAAACGCTCAAGCTCGACGGCCAGCTCGACACGCCGAACTACGGCGCGTTCTCGGCCAACCTCAACATCAACCGCTACCGCAACCCGGTCACGGCATACGACCTCTCGGGCCAGACGGGCAACCTCTACAGCCTGGCGTACCGCAACGGCAACACCGGCCGCATCGACCAGCGCGCGATGCCGCTCGCCGACGGCTGGTTCCTGAACAACAGCATCGGCAACATCAACACCGCATCGACGCCGTTGTCGCGCGGCCTCGGCCGGGTGTATTTGCCGTCGCTGCCGATCGAGGGGGCGTCGACGACGCTCGAACGCGGCGGCCGCACCCTGCTCAACGCGTCGGTCGGCCGGCTGGGCTTCTTCGACGGCCTCGATTCGCAGGGCTTCACGGTGGGTCGAGGGCGGGCGGCGAGCTTCGGCGCGCAGCAGCAGCTCGGCGGCGACGAGAGTGCGCTCGGCATCGGACGCACCGACGCCGCGTTCCAGTGGGTCGAGACCCGCAACTTCAACCTCAATGGCCTGCCCGGCTTTGCACAGGACACGCAGTCGTTCTGGGGCGCCGTGTCGTGGCAGGGCGTGGCGCCGTGGGCGGACACGCTCGGCCCCGGCATCGGCCCCGTGCAGGAGCGCCCGGGCGGCCTGCGCGTGCAGGCCAACTATGCGCACAGCAGCGGCAAGCCTTCCTACGCGACTTCGCTCGCGCCCAACGATTCGGCCAACGCTTTCTGGGTCGACTCGACCTGGCGCAGCGACTGGGCCCAGCAGGGTGCCAGCGTGTTCTATTTCGACCCCGCCATGCGCTGGGGCAGCAACCCGATCGCGGGCGACCTGCGCGGTGCGAGCTGGCGTGCCGACGTCTCGACGCGGCAGTGGCAGCTCGGGGGCAATGTCGAGGTCAGCGAAAGCGTGAGCGGACTGCAGGCCCGTTCGGTGTTCGGCAACCTGTTCGGCCGCTACCGCTTCGACTCGCGCGATGCCGTGTCGGGCACGGTCGCCGCGCGCAGCGGCAACCTGGCCGCGCAGTCGCTGCAGCTCACCTGGGAACACATCTCGCCGCAATGGGGCCAGAGCCAATGGCGCGCCGACTTCGCGCACGGGCGCGACCAGCGCGTGTCGCGCCTCGGCATCGACCATGCCTGGGCCGTGGGCGAGGGGCAATCGCTCTCGACCACGCTCGCCTTCGAACAGAACGACCAGGCCGGCGTGCAGACGCGTTCGGTGATCTGGGGCGTGCTCGGCAGCATGCCCTTCCTCGCCAGCGGACGACTCGACCTGAGCCTGCGCGGCAGCAGCGGATTGGGCGGCAGCAGCAGCCGCTTCCTCAACGCGAACGCGCGCGTGAGCTGGCCGCTCGGCGGCGGCTGGTCGTTCATCGCGCAGTACACCGCCGCACGCGGGCAGGAATCGCTCAACCCGGCCGTGGTGTCGGCGCTGACCACCGCGACGCAGGCGCCGATCCTGTTGCTGCCGTCCAGTCGCTCGATGCAGGTCGCGCTGCGCTGGGAGACCAGCGCTGGCAGCGCGAGCGCACCGATCGGCGGCAGCGCAGGGGGTGGCTCGGGCCGGCTGGAGGGCCACGTGTTCTTCGACCAGGACAACAACGGCAAGCGCGAGGCCAGCGAGGGCGGCGTGCCCAACGTCACGGTGACGCTGAACCGCCGCTTCGTGGCGCGCACCGACGCCCAGGGCTACTACAGCTTTCCCGCGGTCGCCCCAGGCACCTACCAGGTGGAAGTGGTCCCCGACAACCTGCCGCTGCCGTGGGCGCCGGCCGCGCGGCAACCCACGCCGGTGCAGGTCGACGTGCGCAGCACCGCGACCGCAGACTTCGCGGTGCAGCGAGACCGCTGAAACCGCTCAGCGCGGCAGCGACTCGACCTCTTTCGTCCAGCGGTCGATCAGCCGCTTGCGTTCGGCCGCCTTGCCGTACTTCTCGAAGTCGTACTTGATCAGCTTCACGCCGCTCGAAGACGGCACGCGTGGATCGGGCTTGAAGGTCTTGTTCGCGGGCGTCTGGAAGCTGCCGGCCTTCGCGCCGATGGCCTGTCCCGCCGGGCTCATGAGCCAGTCGTAGTACTTCAGGGCATTGGCCTTGTTGCGCGCACCTTTCACCAGCGCGATGCCGCCGATCTCGTAGCCCGTCCCCTCGCAGGGCGAGGCCGTCCTGACCGGGAATTTCTCGTAGCGCCACTTCTCGAAGCCGAACAGGAAGCTCACGCCGATCGCCACTTCGCCCTTGGCCACGTTGGGCGCCTGCGCCTGGCCGCTGCGGGTGTAGGTGGTGACGTTGCGGTGCAGCTTCTTCAGGTAGTCGAAGGCGGCGTCTTCGCCCATCTGCTGCACCAGTCCCGCGATGATGGTGTACGCCGTGCCGCTCGACGCGGGATGCGAAATCTCGATCTCGCCCTTGTATTCGGGCTTGAGCAGGTCGGCCCAGCATCGGGGCTCGGCCAGCTTCTTCTTCGCGAGCACTTCGGTGTTGAAGCCGAAGCCGATCGTGCTCGTGTAGAAGCCACCGACCTGGTTGCCGCTCATGGCGTACTGGCGCACCGCCCAATCGTGCAGATCGTTGATGTAGGCGGGCCGATAGGCGTCGAGCAGGCCCTGCTCGGCCACCTGAAGAAACGGATCGCCCGTGCCGCCCCACCAGATGTCGGTCTTGGGATTCGCCGCCTCGGCGCGGATCTGCGCGGCGATCTCGCCGGTGCCCTTGTGGGCCTGATTGACCTTGATGCCGGTGGTGCGCGTGAACTCCGCCGCGGCGGCCTCGCACCACGCACCGTCGGTGCTGCACAGGGCATTGACCACGCCCTGCGCCGAAGCACTCATGCACCACAGCGTTGCCGCGCCGGCCAGCAAGGCGCGACGCACAGTCGTTTGGGCAGCAGATCGATGAGTTTTCATGCCGGTTCTCGTGTGTTGATTGAAGGTTTCAAGGCTAACAAGCCACGCCGCTGCGGAAAACCGGGTCATCCGTGAACTGCTGCAACGCAAAAGGACGGTGCCGATTCTTTGCTTCCTACAATCCGCCCGGCGTCCGTGCAGGGCACGCGCTCTTTTCATGTCACACAAGGGAGTTCAGGGAATGGAACACAACACTTTTCAGAAGTGGGCAGCGGAGTTCGTCGGTACGTTCTGGCTGGTTTTCGGGGGGTGCGGCAGCGCCGTTCTCGCCGCCGGGTTTCCGGGCCTCGGCATCGGCTTCACCGGCGTCTCGCTGGCCTTCGGCCTCACCGTGCTCACCGGCGCCTATGCCCTCGGCGGCATCTCGGGGGGCCACTTCAACCCGGCCGTGTCGGTCGGGCTCGTGGTCGCGGGGCGCTTCCGCGCGGTTGAACTGCCGGGCTACGTGGTGTCGCAGGTGCTCGGCGGCATCGCCGGCGCGGGCGTGCTCTACCTCATCGCCACCGGCAAGGCCGGCGCCGACATCGGCGGCTTCGCGACCAACGGCTATGGCGCGCATTCGCCGGGCGGCTTCAACCTCACCTCGGCCCTGCTGTGCGAAGTGGTGCTGACAGCGATCTTCCTGATCGTCATCCTCGGCACCACGTCCCGACGCAATCCGGCCGGCTTCGGCGGCCTGGCCATCGGCCTGTGCCTGACGCTGATCCACCTGGTGTCGATCCCAGTGACCAACACCTCGGTCAACCCGGCGCGCAGCACCGGCCCGGCGCTCTTCGCGCCCGGCTACGCGTTGAACGAACTGTGGTTGTTCTGGGTCGCGCCAATCGTGGGCGCCATCATCGGCGCACTGATCTACAAGCTGCTGCTGACCTCGCCGGCCGACGAACCGCATCCCACGCTCGCCCGCGACCCCGCGGCCTGACCATCGTCAGAAGCGCTCCTGCGGGCCAAGGTAGCGCCACTGGCCCGCAGGCAGATTGCCCAGCAGCACACGCCCGATGCGGATGCGCTTGAGGCCCACCACCTTGAGGCCGACCTGTTCGCACATGCGCCGGATCTGGCGCTTCTTGCCTTCGGTCAGCACGAAGCGCAATTGCTCCGGGTTCTGCCAGTCGACCTGCGCGCGTCGGAGCGGCTGGCCGTCGAGACTCAGCCCGAAGCGCAGGCGTTCCAGCAACGCGGGTGGGAAGATGGCGCGCACGTTGGTGGTGATCGGGTCTTCGTCGTCGATGCGCACGAGCTGGCCGGTCGGCGCAGGCCGGCCGAGGCCGTGGTACGCCACGCGCACCAGGTACTCCTTTTCCATGTCGGAGTCTTCGCCGATCAGCTGACGCGCGACGCGCCCGTCCTGCGTGAAGACGAGCAAGCCGACCGAATCGATGTCGAGGCGTCCCGCGGGCGCCAGGCCCCGGGTCTGCGGCGGCGAGAAGCGGTTCGTGCTCGGGTCCTCGCGCCAGTGCGTACGCGGATTGATGAGCATCACGGCGGGCTCGTGGCCGTCCTCGGCCTGCCCGCTCACATAGCCCATCGGCTTGTGCAGCAGGATCGTGACCTGCGTCGCCTGATGGCCTTGCGCCTTCTTGTCGACCTCCACGCGGTCGGCCGGCGTGACCTTGACGCCCATCTCGGCCGGCTTGCCGTTCACCTTGACCCAGCCCTGTTCGATCCACGCGTCGGCTTCGCGGCGGGAGCACAGGCCGAGTTCGGCCATGCGTTTGTTGAGGCGGACGGGTTCGGGGGAGGTCATGGCAGCGGTGGATCGATCCTGGCGAGGCTCACATTCTCGGTGCACGGCGAGTCCCTCACGCGCGAGGGCCGATCAAGGAGCGTCCAGCGCGGCGCGCATCGCGCCCGGATCCACCCGCCCGAGGTAGCTCGGGATGTTGCGCCAGAGCGTGTGGTAACCGAAGCCGCCGCGAAACATCTCGTGCCGCGCGGCGTCCTTGTCCCATCCCTGCATGGCCATGCGGTACACGGCCGCCACGACGCCGGTGCGGTCGGCGCCGTGCCAGCAGTGGATCAGCACAGGCCCTTTCTTCTCGGCCTCGCGGATCGCCAGCAGCGCGCGGCGCACTTCGTCGTCGTTGATCGACCAGGTGTCGATCGGCACGCGGACCAGATCGATGCCGCTGCCGCGCAGTGCCCGCTCGTCGCTGTTGAACGAGCGGAAGCTGATCACCGTCTTGATGCCGAGAGCTTGCAGCGCCGGCACATCCTCGCGTCGGGGCTGCGCGCTGCGGTACAGCGTGGGCGTGATGCGGTGCAGGTTCTCGATGCGATGCTCGCCGCCCGCCAGCGGATCGGCCCATGCATCCGGACGGCTGGCGACCGGCGCGTAGTGGCGTTTCGAGCGGCGCTTCATGCCCGGGTCTCCGCGTGGTCAACCTGTTCGCGGTGCACGCGCCGTCGATGCCGCACGAACAGGATCAGCCCCGCCGCCGCGAGCCCGACCCAGTAGTCGACCGGCGCGCCGAACAACCAGTGCTTGTGCCAGGTCACGACCGCCGGATTGAAGCGCTCCCAGCCATAGGCCGGGTTCACGATGAACCACATGAAGTCCTCCGCGATCCAGAACACCATGAGGCCGACCAGCGCGAGCCCTGCGTCGCGCCAGCTCCACCGCCCGTTGAAGGCCATCGGCCCGAAGAACACCAGCGCCATGAACGGGAACACCCACGCGTGGTAGCCCGTCATCGCACGGCCACCCCAGAAGATGTCGAGCAGCCAGTGGTGCTCGATGCGCCAGGTCGGCAGGTTGGCGGCCCAGCCGGCCGGCCCTTCGATCTGGATCTCGGCATTGGCGAAGAAGAACGCCATCACCACGACCCAGACCAGGTAGACGACGGTGCGGCCGATGCGCCGCTCGAATTGTTCGGTGGCGTTCATGCGGAGAGCACGCAGTTGAGCACCGCGCGCGCGGCGCCGGGCTTGCCGAGACCATGGCTCTTGTGCGCCATGCGCGCGAGCTGCTCCGGTGCAGCCATGAGGCGGCCGATCTTGTATTCGAGGCCGATCGCGTCGTAGGCCAGCCAGGCCGCGCCCTCTTCCATCAGAAAGCCGGCGTTGTGCTCCTCCTGTCCCGGAATCGGCGACACCAGCAGCATCGGCTTGCCGAGCGCGAGGCACTCCGAGATCGTGAGGCCGCCCGGCTTGGTGACCACCAGGTCGGCCGCGGCCATGAGCTTCTCCATTTCGTTCGTGAAGCCGATCGCGACCAGCCGGTCGGGCCGCTGCTGCGCCATCGCCTGGAGCGATGTGTGCGCCGCCGCGTTGCGCCCCGCCACCGCGATCACCTGGAAGTCGGAACCGGCGCCCCGGATCGACAGCACGCGCTCCACCATGCTCGGCAGGTCGCCCACGCCGGCCCCGCCCGCGGCCATCAGCACGACCTTGCGCGCCGGGTCGAGCCCGAGCCGGGCGACGTTCGGACCGCGCGCCAACGCCACGGCATCGGGCTGCGCGAAGGCCGGCATCACCGGGATGCCGGTGACGTGGATGCGGTTTGAAGGCAGGCCCCGCGCGCGCATGCGGAACGCCACCTCTTCGGTGGCGGCGAGGTAGCCCGCCATGCCAGGCACGATCCACATGTTGTGCAGGTCGTAGTCGGTGACCTGCAGCCACACCGGGCAATCGATGCGGCCTCGGGTCTGCTCGCGCATGAGCAGTTCGGCCGGCAGGAAGTGCGTGCAGATGATCACGTCGGGCTTCGCGCGCTGGATCTCGCGCAGCAGCGCGCCGGCGCTCACGCGCTCGATGCCGCGGCGCAGGCGTTGCGAGGTCGCGCTGTGCGGCGTGATGTCAGCGCGCTGGTGCAGGTACGACCACACCTCGGGCGCACGGTTGACGAGCTGGATGTACCAGTCGGTGTACACCTTGCGAAAGCTGCCGGCCACGTGCGCCATCGCATCGACATGGGTGGCATGGCAGGGCGGCACCATTGTTTCGGCGGTCGCGGCCAGCGCCTGCGCGGCGCGCACATGGCCGTTGCCGGCGCTCACGCTGAGGATCAGGAGTTGCGTCATGGGTCCGGAGGCTAGCATTGGCAGACTTCAACACTTCAAGGCGACAACACCATGGCACTCGAACTCCGCTCCCTCCTCCAGCCCACGGGCGAACTCGAACTCTCCCTCGTCGACGTGCCCACGCCCGAGCCCACGGCCGACGAGGTGATCGTGCGCATGGAAGCCGCGCCGATCAATCCGTCCGACCTCGGCCTGCTGCTCGCGGTGGCTGACCTGTCCACGCTGAAGGCCTCGGGCACCGCAGCGCAACCCGTCGTCACGGCCACCGTGCCGGAGCGCGTGCTGGCCGGCATGAAGGCGCGCCACGGCGAGTCGATGGCCGTGGGCAACGAAGGTGCGGGCGTGGTGGTGAAGGCCGGTTCATCGCCCGCGGCCCAGGCGCTGCTCGGCAAGACGGTCTCGATGATCGGCGGCGCGATGTACACGCAGATGCGCTGCATCCGTGCCGACCAGTGCATGCCGCTGCCAGAGGGCACGACGGCGGCCGACGGCGCGTCGTGGTTCGTCAATCCGATGACCGCGCTCAGCATGGTCGAGACGATGCGGCGTGAAGGCCACAAGGCGCTGGTGCACACGGCGGCCGCATCCAACCTCGGCCAGATGCTCAACAGGATCTGCCAGAAGGACGGCATCGACCTGGTCAACATCGTGCGCAAGCCCGAGCAGGCTGCGCTGCTGAAGTCGCTGGGCGCGAAGTACGTGGTCGACTCCAGCGCGCCCACCTTCGTCGAAGACCTCACGGCGGCCCTCGCCACCACCGGCGCGACGCTCGCGTTCGACGCGATCGGCGGCGGCAAGCTGGCCGGCCAGATCCTCAGCGCGATGGAAGTGGCGATCAACCGCACCGCGAAGGAATACAGCCGCTACGGTTCGGCCGTGCACAAGCAGGTCTACCTCTACGGCAGCCTGGACCGCAGCAACACCGAGATCGTGCGCAACATCGGCATGGCCTGGGGCGTGGGCGGCTGGTTGTTGTTCCCGTTCCTGCAAAAGATCGGCGCGGCCGACGTGCAGCGCCTGAAGGACCGCGTGGCCGCGGAACTGAAGACCACCTTCGCCAGCCACTACACGCGCGAAGTGTCGCTGGCCGAGGCACTCACCATCGACGCCATCAACGTCTATGGCAAGGCCTCCACGGGCGAGAAGTTCCTGATCAACCCGAGCAAGTGATGAACGCGGCGCAGGTGCGGCAACTGCGCGCGGTCGGCTGCGCGATCGGCGGCGCCGCCCTGCTGTTCCTGGCGCACGCGCAGTACGGCGAGTACGCGCTGCACCGGCAGGCCGCATCGCTCGGCTGGTGCGCAGCGCTCGTCATGGGCGCGCTCGGCGCCTTTGCGGCGGCCGTCTATTTGCGGTCGCGGCCCTGACGCGGAACCACCGCCTCGTCGAGCCAGAACAGCGTGTCGACGTACGACATGAAGCGGTGCAGGTATTCAGGCGACAGATCGCGCATCAGCGCGAGCGACTGGTGCACGAGGTTGTGCGAATTGAGCGGGCCGGCGTTGGTCGGCACGCGCGCCAGCGATTGCGTCAGGCGGCGTTCGGCGCTGAGCCGCGTCCACACGCTGCGGAACCAGGTCAGCGTCTGGCCTTCCGGCGCCGTCCGTCCGTCGCCGCGCAACGCTGCCTGCTGGGCGAGGTGCGCGCCGAGCGCGGCCAGTGGACCGACCTGCAAAGGCGTCGCTTCAGCGAATGCGGCGGGTGCTGAACTCGCGTTGGCGGCGCGCCGCGCCACCTCGGCGGCATAGTCCGCCAGCAGTTGCGAGAGGCGCGCGTCGAGCCGTCGCCGCGCCTCGCCTTCGTGCGCGGCGCTGCGCCGCGCCAACGCCTCGATCAGCCGGAAGCGGACCGGGTCGACGCGGTGGTCGCCCCGGGCGCGCAGGGCGTCGACTTCGCTCACGGCTTCTTCTTCGCGGCGGCGTCCGCGCGCTTGGGCGTCGGTGCCATCTCGACGCGGCGATTCTTCGAGCGGCCATCGGCATCGGCGTTCGACGCCACCGACTGCTCCGAGCCGAAGGCCGCGGCGAAGACGGAGGCAGAGGGCACGCCCTCCTCGATCAGCGCGCGGGTGACCGTGAGCGCGCGCTGCGCCGACAGCTCCCAGTTGTCGGCGAAGGGACGATTGCCGCCGCGCACCTGCCGGTCGTCGGTGAAGCCGCTGACCATCAGGATCTCGTCGCGGGCCTGCA
>JBGMOF010000030.1:0-6874 GCA_041424275.1 Variovorax sp. | reverse complement strand
CTCATCAACGACCCGAAGGAGCGCGCCGAGCACGTGATGCTGATCGACCTCGCGCGCAACGACATCGGCCGCATCGCGAAGATCGGCACTGTCAAGGTGACCGAAGCGTTCGCGGTCGAGCGCTACAGCCATGTGATGCACATCGTCAGCAACGTCGAAGGCACGCTGAAGGACGGCATGACCGCCATCGACGTGCTGAAGGCGACCTTCCCGGCCGGCACGCTGACCGGCGCACCGAAGGTGCACGCCATGGAGCTCATCGACCAGCTCGAGCCGATCAAGCGCGGCCTCTACGGCGGCGCGTGCGGCTACATCAGCTACGCCGGCGACATGGACGTCGCGATCACCATCCGCACCGGCATCATCAAGAACCAGGTGCTGCACGTGCAGGCGGCCGCGGGCGTGGTGGCCGATTCGGTGCCCGAGCTCGAGTGGAAGGAAACCGAAGCCAAGGCGCGCGCGCTCTTGCGTGCGGCCGAACTGGTCGAGGAAGGCCTGGAATGAGCGTCCACGAAAGCGTCAACGACTTCTCGCACGAAATCATCGGTGCCGCGGTCGAAGTGCAGCGCGTGCTCGGCACGGGGCTCGTCGAATCGGCCTATGCCGCGGCACTCGAAGTCGAACTGGCCGAGCGCGAGATCGGCTTCCAGCGCGACGTGCCGCTGTCGGCGCACTACAAGCAGCGCGACCTCGGCGAGGTCTACCGCGCGGGCTTCGTGATCGAGCAGTCGGTCATCGTCGAGTTGCGTGCCGTCGAGGTGCTGACCGACCTGCACCGCGCACAGGTGATGGCGGCCTTGCGGCTCTCGGGCTTGAAGCTCGGCCTCCTGATCAACTTCAATGTGTTCCCCGTCGTCAAAGGTGTCCACCGGATCGTGAGCAAGCCATGAAAGTCCTGATGATCGACAACTACGATTCCTTCACTTTCAACATCGTCCAGTACCTGGGCGAGCTGGGGGCCGAGGTCGACGTGGTGCGCAACGACGAGATCGGCGTCGCGCAGATCGGTGAGCGCATCGCGGCCGGCGTCGCGCGACTCGTGGTGTCGCCCGGGCCGTGTTCGCCGGCCGAAGCGGGTGTCTCGGTGCCGGCCATCGAAGCATTCGCAGGGCAGCTGCCGATCCTCGGCGTGTGCCTCGGCCACCAGGCGATCGGCGCGGCCTTCGGCGGCAAGATCGTGCGGGCGCAGCAGCTCATGCACGGCAAGACCAGCGAGATCACGACGACGCGCGAGGGCGTTTTCGCCGGGCTGCCGGAGCGCTTCACCGTCAACCGCTACCACTCGCTGTCGATCGAGCGCGCGAGCTGTCCGAAAGAACTCGCGCTCACGGCGTGGACCGACGACGGCGAGATCATGGGCGTGCGCCACACCGGCTTCGGGCACGAGGTGCGCATCGAGGGCGTGCAGTTCCACCCCGAATCGATCCTCACCGAGCACGGCCACGCCATGCTCAAGAACTTCCTGGAATGAGTTTGCTATGAAATCAATAGCTGTTCCCGCAAGCGGGACGGGCGCTGGAGGCCGATTTGACTATTAAAGAGCTGGTCGACCTTCGCAGCGACACCGTCACGCAGCCCACGCCCTCGATGCGCGCGGCGATGGCCGCAGCGCCGCTCGGCGACGACGTCTTCGGTGCGGACCCGAGCGTCAATGCGCTGCAGGAAAAGATTGCCGGCATGCTCGGTTTCGAGGCGGCGCTGTTCGTGCCGACCGGCACGCAAAGCAACCTCTGCGCGATCCTGTCGCACTGTGGCCGTGGCGACGAGTACATCGTCGGCCAGCAGCAGCACGCGTACCGCTGGGAAGGCGGCGGCGCCGCGGTGTTCGGCAGCGTGCAGCCGCAGCCTCTCGACCATGCGGCCGACGGCACGCTGCCGCTCGCGCAGATCGAAGCGGCCATCAAGCCCGACGATGCGCATTTCGCGCGCACGCGCCTGCTCGCGCTCGAGAACACGCTCGGCGGCAAGCTCTTGCCCTTCGACTACGTGCGGGCCGCAACCGACCTCGCGACGTCGAAAGGACTGCAGCGCCATCTCGACGGCGCGCGGCTCTTCAATGCCGCCAGCGCGCAGGCCGCACGCAGTGGCGCCGACGTGCGCGCCGAAGCACGGCGCATCGCGCAGTGCTTCGACAGCGTCTCGGTGTGCTTCAGCAAAGGCCTCGGCGCGCCGATCGGATCGGCCTTGTGCGGCTCGAAGGAATTCATCGCCCGGGCGCACCGCATCCGCAAGATGGCGGGCGGCGGCATGCGCCAGGCCGGGCTGCTCGCCGCCGCGGCGTCGCACGCGCTCGACCATCACGTCGACCGGCTCGTGGAGGACCATGCACTGGCGCAGCGACTCGCTGCGGGCCTGGCCGGCATCGAAGGTCTCACGGTCGAAGCGCCGCATACCAACATCGTCTTCGTCGACCTCACGGGCGCGGCGCAGGCCCGTTCCGCCGATTTGCTCGCCAGCCTGAACGCGCAGGGCATCCTGGCCACGGGGCTCTACCGGCTGCGCTTCGTGACGCACCTCGATGTCGATGCCGCGGGCGTGGACCGGGCGGTTGCGGCCATCCGAAACTTCTTCAACGCCTGATCGCCCGAGGAGGCCCAGCATGATCACCCCCCAGGAAGCGCTCCAGCGCACCATCGAGCACCGCGAGGTGTTCCACGACGAGATGCTGCACATCGTGCGGCTCATCATGAGCGGCGAATGCTCGCCCGTGATGATGGCGGCGCTGATCACCGGCCTGCGCGTCAAGAAGGAAACCATCGGCGAGATCACTGCCGCCGCGCAGGTGATGCGCGAAGTGTCGACCAAGGTGCCCGTGAAAGACACGACCCACCTCGTCGACATCGTCGGCACCGGCGGCGATGGCTCGCACACCTTCAACATCTCGACCTGCTCGATGTTCGTCGCCGCGGCCGGCGGTGCCAAGGTGAGCAAGCATGGGGGTCGCAGCGTGTCGAGCAAATCGGGCAGCGCGGACGTGCTGGAGTCGCTGGGCGTCAATATCAACCTGAAGCCCGCGCAGATCGCGCAGTGCATCGAGGATGTCGGCATCGGTTTCATGTTCGCGCCGAACCACCATCCGGCGATGAAGAACGTCGCGCCGGTGCGCAAAGAGCTCGGCATCAAGACGATCTTCAACATCCTCGGCCCGCTCACCAACCCGGCGGGCGCACCCAACATGCTGATGGGCGTGTTCCACGCCGACCTCGTGGGCATCCAGGTGCGCGCGCTGCAGCGGCTGGGCACCGAGCACGCGCTCGTGGTCTACGGCCGCGACGGCATGGACGAGATCTCGCTGGGCGCGGCCACGCTGGTCGGCGAGCTGAAGGACGGCGAGATCCGCGAATACGAACTGCATCCCGAGGACTTCGGCTTCGCGATGTCGAGCAACCGCGCGCTGCGCGTGGAGACGCCCGAGCAGTCGAAGTCGATGCTGACGGGCGTGCTCGACAACCAGCCCGGCCCGGCCCGCGACATCGTCGTGCTGAACGCGGGTGCGGCGCTGTACGCGGCCAACGTCGTCGACTCCATCGGCGCGGGCATCGAGCGCGCGCGCGCGGTGCTCGATTCCGGCGCGGCCAGGGCGAAGCTCGCCGCGCTGGTCAAGGCCACCACCGAAGCGGGAGTGAACTGACATGTCCGACATCCTCGACAAGATCGTTGCCGTCAAGCACCAGGAAGTCGCTGCCGCGAAGCAGCGCACGCCGCTCGAGGCGATCCGCTTCGATGCCGAGAGCCGGGTGCTGACGCGCGACTTCGAAGGCGCGCTGCGCGCGAAGATCGCCGCCGGACACGCCGCGGTGATCGCCGAAGTGAAGAAGGCCAGCCCGAGCAAGGGCGTGATCCGCGCCGACTTCGTCCCGGCAGACATCGCCCAGAGCTATGCCGAGGGCGACGGCGAAGTCAGTGCCGCCTGCCTCTCTGTGCTCACCGACAAGCAGTTCTTCCAGGGCGGCATCGACTACCTGAAGCAGGCGCGCGCGTCGTGCGACCTGCCGGTGCTGCGCAAGGACTTCATGGTCGACGACTGGCAGATCTACGAGTCGCGCGCGATCGGTGCCGACGCGGTCCTGCTGATCGCCGCCTGTCTCGACGATGCGCAGATGAAGGACTTCGAGGCGATCGCATCCGGGCTCGGCATGGCGGTGCTGGTCGAAGTGCACGACGAAGCCGAACTCGCTCGCGCGCTGAAGCTCAAGACGCGGCTGGTGGGCGTCAACAACCGCAACCTGCGCAACTTCGAGGTGTCGATCCGGACCACGATCGATCTCCTGCCGAAGCTGCCGACGGATCGTTTGCTGGTCACCGAATCGGGCATCGCGACGCGCGAGGACGTGGCCACCTTGCGTGCGGCGGGCATCCACGCTTTCCTGGTGGGCGAGACGTTCATGCGCGCGCCCGAACCCGGCGAGGCGCTCGCCGACCTGTTCCGGTGAGCGCACTCGACCAGCTCACGACTGCCGACCCGGCGCAGTGGCCGGCGGCGCCCGGCTGGCAGCCGCTGGTCGACAAGTTCTTCGCGGGCGATGCGGGCCGCAAGCTGCTCGCGTTCCTGGACGAGCGGCTGGTCGCCGGTGCGACCATCTTCCCACCGCAACCGCTGCGTGCGCTCGAACTCACACCGCCCGATGACGTTCGCATCGTGATCCTCGGGCAGGACCCGTATCACGGCCGGGGACAGGCCGAAGGACTGGCGTTTTCCGTGGCACCGGGCGTCAAGGTGCCGCCGTCGCTGCGCAACATCTTCAAGGAACTGCAGCGCGATCTCGGCACGCCGCCGCCCGCGTTTCCGGTGCCTGGCGGAAGCCTCGTGAATTGGGCCGCGCGTGGCGTGCTGTTGCTCAACACCTGCCTCACGGTCGAGGAAGCGCAGCCTGCCAGCCACGCGGGCCGTGGCTGGGAAGTGCTGACCGATGCGGTGATCCGCCACGTCGCCGCCTGCGAGCGGCCAGTCGTTTTCATGCTGTGGGGCGCGCACGCGCAAGGCAAGCGCGCGTTGATCGACGCGTCGCGCCACCAGGTGTTGACGGCCAACCATCCCTCACCGCTCTCCGCCATGCGTCCGCCAGTGCCGTTCATCGGCTGCGGGCATTTCGGTCAGGCGCGTGCCTGGCGGGAAACGCTGGCCGGCGCCTCGCTCGGAAGATAGTCGCCCTCGATGTCGACCGTGCTCCGCTGGCCCAGGGCGGAGAAATGCGTCGCCAGCCATTCGGCGGCGGCAAGGCGGCCGCTTTCGAAGAGCCGGTCCATCTGCGCCGAGTCGGTCGAGAGCTTGCTGGACGCGGGCAATGCGTCGGCGGCGTGGCCGAGGTCGATGCGATGCAACAGCATGGCGCGGTATTGCGCGCCCTCCTGCAGTCGCCCGTCGGCCAGTCGCTGGTTTGTGAAGGCGATGCTGCGCATCTGGGAAAGGAGGCTTGCATTGAACGCAAGTTCGTTCATGCGGGTTGTGATGTCGTGCGGCGTGTGTGGCGTCTCCGCATGGGCGAGGGGGTTCAGCTGCACCAGCACGATGTCGGCGCTGTCGCATTCGTTCGCGAGCGGCATCAAGGCGGGGTTCGCGGAGAAACCGCCGTCCCAGTAATCCTCGCCGTCGATGGTCACGGCCTGGAACACCGTCGGCAGGCAGGCTGAAGCCATCACGGCGGCCAAGGTCAGCCGCTCGCCATGAAAGATCTCGGCGCGTCCGGTTTTCACGTGGGTCGCCGACACGAACACGCGCGGTGCGTGATGCGTCGACAGGGCAGCGAAGTCGATTTCCTGTGCGAGCAGGGAGCGCAGCGGATTGATGTCGAGCGGATTGATCTGGTACGGCGACGCCCAGTGGCTGACCGTGTCGACGCCCAGGCTGGCCCGCAGGCGCTCGCCGCTGGCACCACCCAGCAAGAGGCGGGCAAAACGCTGAGCCATCGCACCCGGTGCGCCGAGGCTGGCAACGCGCCGCCACACCCGCGACAGCGAATTGCGCGCGGCGGCGCGGGCTTCGACTTCATCGCCGCCAGCGGCGCGCGCCGTGGCGAGTCCGTGCGCCATTGCGACGGCATTGACCGCACCGGCGCTCGCGCCGCTGATTCCGTCGAACGCGAGTCGGCCGTCCTCCAGCAATGCGTCGAGGACGCCCCAGGTGAATGCGCCGTGGGAGCCGCCGCCCTGAAGCGCCAGGCTCACGGCGCGCTGCTTTGGCGTTGCCAGGCCGGCAATGGGCTTTGGAATGGAATGCATGCAAGCCATTTTGCGTCGAGGCGACTCGCGAAATGAGGGTAAACCCTGATGTTGATGTGAGCCAACGCCGCGTTCGGAGCGGTCATCGGGTTCTGGCACAATCGCGGCCGTCAGACAAACCTGCGGGTGCCTTCATACGGCGCACAACGGGTTCACTGATGCCTCGGAACCATGCTATATTCCGAGGTTCGCCGGAGAGGTGGCCGAGTGGTTAATGGCAGCAGACTGTAAATCTGCCCTCTTACGAGTACGCTGGTTCGAATCCAGCCCTCTCCACCAGCGATGAATTTGGTTTTCAAAGAGCGTTTGGATTTCGCGCTTGGGTGTATCGAATGCCCCCGATGCGGGAGTAGTTCAATGGTAGAACCCCAGCCTTCCAAGCTGATGACGCGGGTCCGATTCCCGTCTCCCGCTCCAAAAAACCCGGTTCGCCGCGGATGCGAATGTGTTTAGCAATGCCCTTTTGGCTCAGTGGTAGAGCACCCCCTTGGTAAGGGGGAGGTCGCGGGTCCGATTCCCGCAAAGGGCACCAGTTTCTTTGGGTTGCAACGGTGTCGTTGCTCCTCATTCCGCGTATTGATCGTTATTTCTTCGGAGCGAAAAAATGGCAAAAGGCAAGTTCACCCGCACCAAGCCCCACGTCAACGTGGGCACC
>JBGMOF010000029.1:0-69872 GCA_041424275.1 Variovorax sp. | reverse complement strand
TTCTGCCAGACCTTGACCAGGTCGCGGTCGGCGCCCTGCATCAGGCCGTCGAGCATTTCGACCACGTCCAGCCGCGCGCCGAGCGTCGAATACACCGTGCCCATCTCGAGCCCGATGATGCCGCCGCCCAGGATCAGCATGCGCTTGGGGTCGGTGCCCATCTCAAGCGCGCCGGTCGAATCGACGATGCGCGGATCGCCCTTGGGCATGAACGGCAGGCTCACCGACTGCGAGCCCGCCGCGATGATCGCGTTGCGGAACTTGATCTTCTGCTTCTTGCCGGTCGTGTCCCGGCTGGTGCCTGTGCTCTCGTCGACCTCGATGACGTACGGATCGATGAAGTTGCCGACACCGCGCACCACCGTCACCTTGCGCATCTTGGCCATGGCCGTGAGACCGCCGGTGAGCTTGCCAACCACCTTGTTCTTGTGCCCTAGCAGCTTGGCGCGGTCGATGGTCGGCGGCGCGAAGCTCACGCCGAGCGATTCGAAATGCTTGACCTCGTCCATCACCGAGGCCACATGCAGCAGCGCCTTCGAGGGAATGCAGCCGACGTTGAGACACACGCCGCCGAGGGTCGCGTAACGCTCGATCAGCACGACCTTGAGGCCGAGGTCGGCGGCACGGAATGCGGCCGAATAGCCGCCCGGTCCGGCGCCGAGCACGACCACGTCACACTCGATGTCGACCGCTCCGCTGTAGGTCGATGCTACGGATTTGATAGCGGGTGCCGCAGGTGCAGCGGGCGCCGCAGCCTGTGTGGGTGCCGAAGCCTGTGTGGGTGCCGAAGCCGCGGCCGGTGCCGGTGCGGGCGCAGCGGGCGCAGGCGCGGCGGCGGCTGCGCCGTCGACCTCGAGCGTCAGCACGACCGAGCCCTGCTTGACCTTGTCGCCGATCTTCACGGCCAGCGCCTTCACGACGCCTGCCGCCGAGGATGGAATCTCCATCGACGCCTTGTCGGATTCGACCGTGATCAGCGACTGCTCGGCCTTGACCGTGTCGCCGATCTTGACCAGCACTTCGATGACGGCCACTTCGTCGAAATCGCCGATGTCCGGCACCTGGATTTGTTGTTCGCTCATGAGGGCACCTTCAACTTGAGAGTGAGTACGTCGGCCGGTCCGGCCGAATTGCGATCGAATTCACAACCGGCGGCAATGCCGGCTTCGGCCACGTCGCGCGCCGAGCGCGCCTTGGGATACACCGCGTGCATCGCTCCGAGCGCGAAGCTGCGGCCGGAGCCGATGCTCCAGAACTGCTTGAACTCGAACACTTCGCGGTAGCTGTAGACACCGTAGATGCCGCTCGCATTCGCCAGCATCAGGCTGAACTGGCTCGACTCGTACGGATCGTGGTCCTCTTCCTTGGTCTGCAGGAAGAACGACTCTTTCATCAGCGGATGAAGCTTGATGAAGGTTCGGTAGATCTCGTCCTTGCCGCGCAGCTTCAGGTCGTCCTTGGGCATCGCGGCCAGTGCGTGCTGCAGTGCCGGAAAGTGCGCAACCGACCCGGAGGCCGCAAAAATGCTGCGGCCCTCGGCGTCGTCGATGTTGAACAGCTTCCGGTTGGCCTCCTGCGCATGCGAAAGACGCGTGTCGCCGAAGGTCACGAGCGTGTCGGCCGCCAACACCACCTGACCGCCCTTGCGGACGGCCACCACCGTGGTCACAGGATGATCCGCTTGTAGTCTGCGAGCACCTGGCCCAGGTACGCGTTGAAGCGTGCGGCCAGCGCCCCGTCGATCACGCGATGGTCGTACGACAGCGACATCGGCAGGATCAGGCGCGGCACGAACTGCTTGCCGTCCCACACCGGCTTCATCTGGCCCTTGGACAAACCGAGGATCGCCACCTCGGGCGCGTTGATGATCGGCGTGAAGTGCGTGCCGCCGATGCCGCCCAGCGAACTGATCGACATGCAGCCGCCCTGCATGTCGGCGCCGCCGAGCTTGCCGTCGCGCGCCTTCTTGGCGAGTTCGCCCATCTCCTGGCTGATCTGCAGGATGCCCTTTTTGTCGGCATCCTTGAGCACCGGCACCACCAGCCCGTTCGGCGTGTCGGCCGCGAAGCCGATGTTGTAGTACTGCTTGTAGACCAGCGTGTCGCCGTCCAGGCTGGCATTGAACTCGGGGAACTTCTTCAATGCCGCGACGACGGCCTTGATGACGAAGGCCAGCATCGTGACCTTCACGCCCGACTTCTCGTTCTCCTTGTTCGTGGAGACGCGGAACGCTTCGAGGTCGGTGATGTCGGCGTCGTCGTTGTTCGTGACGTGCGGGATCATCACCCAGTTGCGGTGGAGGTTCGCGCCGCTGAGCTTCTTGATGCGCGACAGGTCCTTGCGCTCGACCGTGCCGAACTTCGTGAAGTCGACCTTGGGCCACGGAATGAGTCCGAGGGCCGCGCCATCGCCACCACCCGCCGGCGCCTTGGCCGCGGCGGCCTTGGTGCTGGCCTGGCCGCTCATCACGGCCTTGGTGAAGCTCTGCACATCCTGCTCGGTGATGCGTCCCTTGGGGCCGGAGCCCTTGACCTCGTCGAGCGGCACGCCGAGTTCGCGCGCGAACTTGCGCACCGACGGCGAGGCGTGCGGCAGGCTGCCGCTGGGGGCCATGGTCGGGTTGTGTGCGGCGGGGGGCGCCGATGTTGCAGGTGCCGAATCGGGAGCTGCCGGCGCTGGCGCACTGGCCACTGCCGCAGCGGGCGCTGCGGCTGCGGCCGACGCCGGCGCTGGTGCCGGAGCAGCAGTAGCGCCGCCGCCCGAACCCTCGATCACCGCGATCAGATCGCCGATATTGACCGTGTCGCCGACCTTGACCTTGAGCTCCTTGAGCACACCGGCGTGCGACGACGGAATCTCCATCGACGCCTTGTCCGACTCGACCGTGATGAGCGATTGCTCGGCCTTGATCGTGTCGCCCGGCTTCACCAGGATCTCGATCACGGCGACATCCTTGAAGTCGCCGATGTCCGGCACCTTCACGTCGATCGGGCCCGATGCGCCGGCCGCTCCTGAATCGATAGCAGGCTCCGCAGGTGCAGCGGGCGCTGCAGTCGCTTTTGGCTCCGAAGCCGGCGCAGCGGCCGGTGCCGTCGCGGGTGCCGGTGCCGGTGCCGGTGCGGCCGCACCTTCGGCCTCCACAACCAGCACGACCGAGCCCTGTTTGACCTTGTCGCCCACCGACACCTTGAGTTCCTTCACCACGCCGGCCGTGCTCGATGGAATTTCCATCGATGCCTTGTCCGACTCCACGGTGATCAGCGACTGCTCGGCCTTGACCGTGTCGCCCACCTTCACCAGCACCTCGATCACCGCGACTTCATCGAAATCGCCGATGTCCGGCACCTTGACTTCCACTGCTGCCATATCGTTTGTCTCCCGCCGTGAGGCGCCGTTTCGTTCGTTAATTGTTGAGGGTCAGGCGTAGAGCGGATTGACCTTGTCGATGTTGATGCCGTACTTCTTGATCGCCTCGACCACCTTGGCCACCGGCACGGTGCCATCTTCGCTCAGCGCCTTGAGTGCGGCCACCACGATGTAGTGACGATTGATTTCAAAGTGCTCGCGCAGCTTGTTGCGGAAGTCGCTGCGGCCGAAGCCATCGGTGCCCAGCACCTTGTAGGTACGGCCCTTCGGGATGAAGGGGCGGATCTGCTCGGCATAGGCCTTCATGTAGTCGGTCGATGCCACCACCGGGCCGGTCGAGGGCGCGAGCTGCTCAGCCACGAAAGGCACGCGCGGCGTCTGGTCGGGGTGCAGCAGGTTCCAGCGGTCGGCGTCCTGGCCGTCGCGCGTCAGCTCGTTGAAGCTCGGGCAGCTCCACACGGAAGCCGACACGCCCCAGTCCTTCTCGAGCAGTTCTTGCGCCGCGAAGCTTTCGCGCAGGATGGTGCCGCTGCCCAGCAGTTGCACGGTCGGCGCCTTGGCCTTCAGCGCAGGGCCCTGCTTGACCAGGTACATGCCCTTGATGATCTGCTCTTCGGTGCCGGGCTGCAGGCCGGGCATCGCGTAGTTTTCGTTGAGCAGCGTCAGGTAGTAGTAGACGTTGTCCTGCTTCTCGACCATGCGCTTCAAGCCGTGGTGCAGGATCACGCCGACTTCGTGCGCGAAGGTCGGGTCGTAGCTCACGCAGTTCGGGATGGTGTTGGCCAGGATGTGGCTGTGACCGTCTTCGTGCTGCAGGCCTTCGCCGTTGAGCGTGGTGCGCCCCGAGGTGCCGCCCAGCAGGAAGCCGCGGGCCTGCATGTCGCCGGCCGCCCAGGCCAGGTCGCCGATGCGCTGGAAGCCGAACATCGAGTAGTACACGTAGAACGGCACCATGATGCGGTTGTTCGTCGAGTACGAGGTGGCCGCAGCAATCCAGCTGGACATGCCGCCCGCCTCGTTGATGCCTTCCTGCAGGATCTGGCCGGCCTTGTCTTCGCGGTAGTACATCACCTGGTCCTTGTCGACCGGGGTGTACTGCTGACCTGCGGGGTTGTAGATGCCGATCTGGCGGAACAGGCCTTCCATTCCGAAGGTGCGGGCCTCGTCGACGAGGATCGGCACGACGCGCGGGCCGAGTGCCTGGTCGCGCAGCAGCTGCGTCAGGAAGCGCACGTAGGCCTGGGTGGTCGAAATTTCGCGCCCCTCGGCGGTCGGCTCGATCACGCTCTTGAACACGTCGAGCGCCGGGACGGTGAAGTTCTCGTCGGCCTTGGTGCGGCGAAGCGGCAGGTAGCCGCCCAGCGCCTTGCGGCGTTCGTGCAGGTATTTCATTTCCGGCGTGTCGTCGGCCGGCTTGTAGAACGGTATCTCGGCGAGCTGGCTGTCCGGGATCGGGATATTGAAGCGGTCGCGGAAGGCCTTGATGTCTTCGTCCGTCAGCTTCTTGGTCTGATGGACGTTGTTCTTGCCTTCGCCGATCTTGCCCATGCCAAAGCCCTTGACGGTCTTCACGAGCAGCACGGTCGGCTGGCCTTCGTGGTTCTGCGCCGCGTGGAACGCGGCGTAAACCTTCTGTGAGTCATGGCCACCGCGCTGCAGGTTCCAGACCTCGTCATCGCTCAGGTGCTCGACCATCTTCAGAGTGCGCGGATCGCGGCCGAAGAAGTTCTTGCGAACGTAGGCACCGTCGTTGGCCTTGAAAGCCTGGTAATCGCCGTCGTTGCAATCCATCATGATCTTGCGCAGCGCGCCGTCCTTGTCGGCGGCGAGCAGGGCATCCCAGCCCTTGCCCCAGATCAGCTTGATGACGTTCCAGTTGGCGCCGCGGAACTCGCCCTCGAGCTCCTGGATGATCTTGCCGTTGCCGCGCACCGGGCCGTCGAGCCGCTGCAGGTTGCAGTTGATGACGAAGATCAGGTTGTCGAGCTTCTCGCGCGCCGCCAGGCCGATGGCACCGAGCGACTCGACTTCGTCCATCTCGCCGTCCCCGCAGAACACCCACACCTTGCGGTTCTCGGTGTTGGCGATGCCGCGGGCGTGCAGGTACTTGAGGAAGCGGGCCTGGTAGATCGCCATCAGCGGGCCGAGGCCCATCGACACCGTCGGGAACTGCCAGAACTCGGGCATCAGCTTCGGATGCGGATAGCTGGAGAGGCCCTTGCCGTCGACTTCCTGGCGGAAGTTGAGCAGCTGCTCTTCGCTCAACCGGCCTTCCAGGTAGGCACGGGCATAGATACCGGGCGACACGTGACCCTGGATGTAGAGACAGTCGCCGCCCTGGTCTTCGCTCTCTGCGCGCCAGAAGTGGTTGAAGCCGGCGCCGAACATGCTGGCCAGCGAGGCGAAAGACCCGATGTGGCCGCCGAGATCGCCACCATCGGCGGGATGGAGCCGGTTGGCCTTGACCACCATCGCCATGGCGTTCCAGCGCATGTAGGCGCGAAGGCGTTGTTCGATCTCGAGATTGCCGGGGCTGCGCGCTTCGAGCTCGGGCTCGAGCGTGTTGACGTAGCCGGTGTTCGCCGAGAAAGGCAGGTCGACACTGTTCTGACGCGCGTGTTCGAGCAGTTGCTCCAGGAGGAAGTGGGCGCGTTCCGGGCCCTCGCTCTGGATGACGGCGGACAACGCGTCCATCCATTCGCGGGTTTCCTGCGCGTCCGCGTCATTCGCGGCCGAGCCGAACAGGTTCTCGGGATTTGCCGACATGTTGTCTCTCCTGTTTATGGGGTTCGTGACGGTAATTTAGTGCCGGAATTGGCAGCGCGAGGGAGTTTCCCACATAATTTATCCGATTTCAAATCGTGCGCAAACGTTTCTTATTGTGAAATGCAAGAGAGTTTTGATGACCGCGAACCTTCGATCAGGAGCAGCAATGTCAAAGCGTGAACATCGCAGGGTGTTCACCTAAACTCCGTCGATGCCCTTTTCCTACCCGATGGCGGTCGCCCGCAGCGCCGTGAACGCATCACCGCTGTCGTGGTGGCGTCGCTGGTGGCGGCGCCAGACCCCCGTGCTCCAGGACGCCGTGGCCATGCTCGCGCCGATGGCCGCCGTGCTGCTGTTTCTGGCGGCCATCGTCACCGCGTTCTGGTACCTGCGCGCCGAGGAGCTCGAGCGCGAACAGGAGTCGGTCAAGCGCGATGTCGAGTACGCACAGCAACGCGTGCGGCTTCGCCTTCTGGAGCGGCAGGAACAGCTGATGCGCATCGCGCGCGATGCGTCCAACCGCGAGATCGACGCGGCCGAGTTCACGAGCCGGGCCGAATCGCTGGTCAGCCAGTTTCCGGAACTGCAGGAAATCAGCTGGATCGACGATCGCCGGCGCTTCAAGGCGAGCTACGCGGCGCCGAGCGTGCACCCGTCCCAGCAGCACGCCGTCGGCGAGGTGCTCCGCCCGGGCGAAACGGAAAGCAACTACGCGCTGGCACGCGAACTCCGGCAGCCGGTGTTCTCGCAACCGATCGCCGGCGCCGATCCGGCCGTCATGCTGCAGTTGCACATCCCGATGTACGACCAGGGCTTGTTCGCCGGCGCCGTCGTCGGTGAATTCTCGATCGACGGCCTGTTGCGCTATGGCGTGCCGCCGGAGTTGTCCGCTCGCTATGCGGTGTCGCTGATCGACGGCAAGAGTGGCGTTCTCGCGGGCAACACCGTCAACCCGCGCGATGCCGGGACGCGATTGCTGCCATGGCTGGAGCACACGAACGAATACGAGGTACCGGTCTCGCCCGTGGGCAACGGCCTGCTGCTGCGTGCGCAGGCCTACCGCACGTCGCAGGGCTTCGTGGGCAATGGCCTCTTCTGGCTCGTGGGTGCACTCAGCGTGCTCACCAGCTGGATGCTGATCGGCACCTGGCGTCACACGCGTCGCCGGTTGCAGGCGCAACAGGCGCTCGTGGCCGAAACCAACTTCCGCCGCGCGATGGAGAACTCCATGCTGACGGGCATGCGCGTGCTCGACCTCGAAGGCCGCATCACCTATGTGAACGCCGCGTTCTGCGCGATGACCGGCTGGAGCGAATCCGAACTGGTCGGCCAGACGCCACCGTTTCCGTACTGGCTCGAATCCGATCGCGAGGTCATGAACGAGCGACTGGAAGAAGAGTTGCACGGGCGCGCGCTCCCCGGCGGCTTCCAGGTTCGGGTGCGGCGCAAGAACACGAGCGTGTTCAACGCACGCCTGTACGTGTCGCCGCTGATCGATGCAAGGGGCCACCAGACCGGCTGGATGACGTCGATGACCGACATCACCGAACCCACGCGCATCCGGGAACAGCTGTCGGCCTCGCACGAGCGCTTCACCACGGTGCTGGAGGCGCTCGACGCGGCCGTGTCGGTGGCGCCGATCGGCAGCGAGGAGCTCCTGTTCGCGAACAAGCTGTATCGCCTGTGGTTCGGTTCGAACACGGTCGGCCACCTCGGACTGGTGGCGCAGGCCGGCGTGCCGGCATCCCAGCCGCACGACGAGACGCTCGACGATGTCGACCCGTTCGCCGGCCTGCCGATCGACACGCTCACCGCGGCGCAACCAGCCAACAACGAGATCTTCGTGCCGGAGCTCAACAAGTGGCTCGAAGTGCGCTCGCGCTACCTCACCTGGGTCGACGGCCGCCTGGCGCAGATGGTGATCGCGACCGACATCACGCCGCGGCGCGTGGCCGAAGAACAAGCGGCCGCACAGGCCGACCGTGCCCAGTCGGCCAGCCGGCTCATCACGATGGGCGAGATGGCGTCGAGCGTGGCCCACGAGCTGAACCAGCCACTGACCGCAATCGCCAATTACTGCAACGGGATGTCTTCGCGCATCAAGAACCAGACGATCGACAACGACGCACTGCTGGCCGCGCTCGACAAGACTTCCAAGCAGGCGCAGCGGGCCGGACAGATCATCCAGCGCATCCGATCGTTCGTGAAGCGCAGCGAACCCAACCGCACGCCCGCCGAGGTCGCGACCATGGTGGCGGAGGCGGTCGAACTCGCCGGCATCGAGCTGCGCCGCCGCAACGTGCGGCTCAACCACTACGTCGCGGCTCGGCTGCCGATCCTGCGGGTCGACCCGATCCTCATCGAACAGGTGATGGTCAACCTGCTCAAGAAC
Source organism: Variovorax sp. (assembly GCA_041424275.1). Classification (GTDB taxonomy): domain Bacteria; phylum Pseudomonadota; class Gammaproteobacteria; order Burkholderiales; family Burkholderiaceae_C; genus Variovorax. Next base: position 61,348 of record JBGMOF010000029.1, on the reverse strand, counting down.
GCGGCCGAATCCATCGACCTCGCCGAGCGTCCGTTGGCCCGGCGCAGCGTCGAACTGCGGGTGCTGCCCAAGGTGATCGAAGGCCAAAGCGCGGTCGAGTTCTCGGTGCAGGACACCGGCATGGGACTGGCGCCCGAGGTGATGGACCGGTTGTACGAGGCGTTCTTCTCGACCAAGGCCGAGGGCATGGGCATCGGCCTGAACCTGTGCCGCACCATCGTCGAGTCCCATCGCGGCCGGATGCAGGCGGAGAACATCTACAATGGACCGGATGTGGTCGGATGCCGTTTTTCCTTCTGGATTCCGGTGTTCGATGCTCTCAATTCCATAGCAAGCGACGAGGCAAAGGTACCTGCATGAGTTTGATTCCGAAGAAGGGCACCGTGTATGTCGTGGACGACGACGAAGCGGTTCGCGACTCGCTGCAATGGCTGCTCGAAGGCAAGGACTACCGCGTCCGCTGCTTCGATTCCGCCGAATCCTTTCTCTCGCGCTACGACCCGCGAGAAGTTGCCTGCCTCATCGTGGACATCCGCATGGGCGGCATGACCGGGCTCGAACTTCAGGACCGCCTGATCGAGCGCCGTTCGCCGTTGCCGATCGTGGTCATCACCGGGCACGGCGACGTGCCGATGGCGGTCGACTCGATGAAGAAGGGCGCCATGGATTTCATCCAGAAGCCTTTCAACGAGGAAGAGCTCGTCACGCTGGTCGAGCGCATGCTCGACAACGCGCGCAGCGCCTTCACCCAGCACCAGCAATCGGCGAGCCGCGATGCCCTGTTGTCCAAACTCACCGGCCGCGAAGCCCAGGTGCTCGAGCGCATCGTCGCCGGCCGGCTGAACAAGCAGATCGCCGACGACCTCGGCATCAGCATCAAGACGGTGGAGGCGCACCGCGCCAACATCATGGAAAAGCTCAACGCCAATACCGTGGCCGACCTGCTGAAGATCGCACTCGGCCAGGTGGCCCCCGCCAAAGCCTGAGTGCTATCACCGCGATAGCGATGAATGCCCGCCACGCCTGCGTCAGCGGGCGTTTTTACTTGGAAAATCGAAACCCATGACAGCCCAACTGATCGACGGAAACGCCCTCTCCCGCACACTGCGCGCGGACGTCGCGCAACGCGCCGATGCCCTGAAGAATCGTGGCGTGGTGCCCGGCCTGGCCGTGGTGCTGGTCGGCGACAACCCGGCGAGCCAGGTCTACGTGCGCAACAAGGTGAAGGCCTGCGAAGACAACGGGCTGCACTCGGTGCTCGAAAAGTATCCGGCCGACCTGAGCGAGGCCGACCTGCTCGCCCGCGTCGAAGCGCTCAACAACGATCCCGCGATCCACGGCATCCTGGTTCAGTTGCCGTTGCCGCCGCACATCGATTCGCAGAAGGTCATCGAGGCCATTGCCCCCGCCAAGGACGTCGACGGTTTCCATGTCGCGAGTGCAGGTGCGCTGATGACAGGCTCGGCCGGCTTCTGGCCCTGCACCCCCTACGGCTGCATGAAGATGCTCGAATCGATCGGCTACGACCTGCGCGGCAAGCACGCCGTGGTGATCGGTCGCAGCAACATCGTCGGCAAGCCGATGGCGCTCATGCTGCTCGCGAAAAGCGCGACGGTGACGATCTGCCACAGCGCGACCGCCGACCTGGGCGCAATGACGCGCCAGGCGGACGTGATCGTCGCCGCCGTCGGCAAGCGCAACGTGCTGACGGCCGACATGGTCAAGCCCGGCGCGGTGGTCATCGACGTCGGCATGAACCGCAACGACGAAGGCAAGCTGTGCGGCGACGTCGATTTCGACGGCGTGAAGGAAGTCGCCGGCTGGATCACGCCCGTGCCGGGCGGCGTCGGCCCCATGACCATCACGATGCTGCTCGTCAACACGCTCGAAGCCGCCGAACGCGCCTGAACGGCCCTTGAACTCCTGCGGCCCGGCCGCCAGATGACACCATGACCAATCCCCTCCTCGACTTCACCGACCTCCCGCTGTTCGACAAGATCAAGCCGGAGCACGTCGCACCCGCCGTCGACATCCTGCTCGCCGATGCCGACGCCGCGCTGGAGACCGTGACCGCGCCGGCGTTCCCCGCCGACTGGCTGGCGATCTCGAAGGTGCTCGACGTGTCGTCGGAGCGCTTCAGCCGGGCCTGGGGTGCGGTGGGTCACCTCAACGCCGTCGCCGACACGCCCGAATTGCGCGCGGCCTACAACGATGCGATGCCGCGCGTCACGGCGTTCTGGACGCGGCTCGGCTCCGACGAACGGCTCTACGCCAAGTACAAGGCAATCGACCCGGCGACGTTGAACCCGGAGCAGCGCCAGGCGCACAAGTACGCCGTGCGCAATTTCGTGCTCGGCGGCGCCGAACTGCAAGGGGCCGCCAAGGAGCGCTTCGCAGCGATTCAGGAACGGCAGGCCGAGCTGAGCCAGAAGTTCAGCGAAAACGCGCTGGACGCGACCGACGCCTTCGCCTACTACGCGCAGGCCGAGGAGCTGGAAGGCGTGCCCGACGACGTGATCAGCGCGGCACGGGCCGCCGCCGAAGCCGAGGGCAAGACCGGCTACAAGCTCACGCTGAAGATGCCGAGCTACCTGCCCGTGATGCAGTTCGCCAAAAGCAGCGCGCTGCGCGAGAAGCTTTATCGCGCCTACGTCACGCGCGCGAGCGAACTGGGCGACCCGGCCCTCGACAACACCGCGCTCATCATCGAGATCCTCGCGCTGCGCGAAGAAGAATCGAAGCTGCTGGGCTACAAGAATTTCGGCGAGCTCTCGGTCGTCACCAAGATGGCCGACTCGGCCGACCAGGTCATCCAGTTCCTGCGCGACCTCGCGGTCAAGGCCAAGCCCTATGGCGCGCGCGACGTGGCCGATCTGCGTGCTTTCGCGACGGAAGCCGCCAACCTGCAAGACCCGCAACCCTGGGACTGGAGCTTCGTGGGCGAGAAGCTCAAGGAAGCGCGCTATGCCTTCAGCGAGCAGGAAGTGAAGCAATATTTCACCGCCCCGAAGGTGATGGCCGGCCTCTTCAAGATCGTCGAGACACTGTTCGAAGTGAAGATCCGCCGCGACAGTGCGCCCGTGTGGCATCCGAGCGTGGAGTTCTACCGCATCGAACGTGCGGGCCAGAAGGTCGGCCAGTTCTACCTCGATCCCTCCGCGCGCGCCGGCAAGCGCGGCGGCGCCTGGATGGACGACGTGCGCGCCCGCTGGCTGCGCCCCGACGACGGCACGCTGCAGACGCCGATCGCGCAGCTCGTCTGCAATTTCGCAGAAGGCGTGGACGGCAAGCCGCCGCTGCTGACGCACGACGACGTGACGACGCTCTTCCACGAATTCGGCCACGGCCTGCACCACATGCTCACGCAGATCAATGAGCGCGACGTCTCGGGCATCAGCGGCGTCGAATGGGATGCCGTCGAGCTGCCGAGCCAGTTCATGGAAAACTTCTGTTGGGAATGGGATGTCCTGGTCAACATGACCGCGCACGTCGACACCGGCGAGCCGCTGCCGCGTGCGCTGTTCGACAAGATGACTGCGGCCAAGAATTTCCAGAGCGGCCTGCAGACCCTGCGCCAGATCGAGTTCTCGCTGTTCGACATGCTGCTGCACACCGAGTACGGCGCGGCAACGGCGAAACCCGGCGACGTGCTCGCGCTCCTCAACCAGGTCCGCACCGAAGTCGCCGTGATGCCGTTGCCGACCTTCAGTCGCACCCCGAACACCTTCAGCCACATTTTCTCCGGTGGTTATGCGGCTGGCTACTACAGCTACAAGTGGGCCGAGGTGCTGAGCGCCGATGCCTACGCTGCCTTCGAAGAGACGGCGGGTGCGAATGGCGAACCCAGCATCGAGACCGGCCGCAAGTACCGCCAGGCCATTCTCGAAGCTGGCGGCAGCCGCAGCGCGATGGAATCGTTCAAGGCGTTCCGCGGTCGCGAGCCCAAGCTGGATGCGCTGCTGCGTCATCAAGGCATGGCGGAACCGCAACCTGCGTGATACTCGCTCGATCGAATCGCCCCCGGAGCCCCCGATGCCCTTGACCGCCCGCCTTGCTGCCCTGCCCCTCCTGCTTGTCGCCTGTGGCGTGCTGGCGCAGCCGCTCTACCGCAGCGTCGACAAGAACGGCAAGGTTACCTACACCGACCAGGCGCCGGCCGCCAACGTACAGCCGGCCACGCCGCGCAGCGGCAGCGTGGCGGCGGGCAGTGCCAGCATCGATAACGGCGGACTTCCCTACGCGTTGCGGCAGGTGGTGCAGCGCTATCCGGTCACGATCTACACCAGCGAGGAATGCGGGCCTTGCAGTGCGGGGCGCTCTTTGCTGGTGACGCGCGGTGTGCCGTTCGACGAACGCAGCGTGAAGACCGATACCGACGTCGCGGCCTTGCAGAGGATCAGTGGCCAAAGTTCGCTGCCGTTGTTGTCGATCGGCTCGCAACAGCTCAAGGGCTTTTCGGATCAGGAATGGTCGCAGTACCTCGACGCAGCGGGCTATCCCAAGAGTTCGCAATTGCCATCGGGCTATCGAATGCCGTCGGCACAGCCGCTCGTCGCTCAGACGGCTGCGCCGTTGGCGACGCCGCCGAAACCTGTCATCGTCCAGCCGCAGCCTGTGGCACCACCAGCGGGGCCGACGCCGAGCAATCCTGCCGGCATCAGGTTCTGACCGCTGCTCAATCGAACCGAAGGGTTTCAACGCCGGTCGGTGTGCCGAGCAGACAGACGTCTGCACGCTGACAGGCGAACACTCCGACCGTCACCACACCCGGCCATTGGCTCACTTCGGCCTCGAAGGTCAAAGGCTCGCTGATCTTCAGCCCGGTGACGTCGATGATGTGCTGGCCGTTGTCGGTCACGAGCGCCACGCCATCTTTCTCGCGAACCTGCCCCTGCCCGCCCATGCGCGCGAACTGCCGGATGATGCTGCGCGCCGCCATCGGGATGACCTCGACCGGCAGCGGAAAGGCACCGAGCGTGTCTACCAGTTTCGACGCGTCCGCAATGCACACGAAGCGCCTGGACTGCGCCGCGACGATCTTCTCGCGCGTGAGCGCGGCACCGCCGCCCTTCACCATGTGACCGTGGTGATCGATCTCGTCGGCGCCGTCGATGTAGACTGAAATTTCCTCGACCTCGTTGCTGTCGAACACCGGAATGCCCAATGCGCGCAAGCGCTCGGTGGACGCTACCGAACTCGACACCGCACCCTTGATCTCGTCCTTGATCGTCGCCAGCGCGTCGATGAACTTGTTGACGGTGGAACCGGTCCCCACGCCGACGATTTCGCCCTTGACCACATAGGCCAAGGCAGCCTTCCCGACCTGAGTCTTCATCTGGTCTTGCGTCAAGGCGGGCGTGATCGAGGTCATCGGGGAGAATCCAGTGCTGTTTGAAGATCTGAATTATCCGATGCTCTCCTCGCTCTACGGCCTCGCCCGCCCCTTCCTCTTCGGCTTCGACCCCGAGCACGCCCACGAGATCACGCTGAACGCCCTGGCGCGCACGCAGAACACGCCGCTGGCCTGCGCCTATGCATCGCCGCGCGTGGACGATCCGGTCATGCTCGCAGGGCTGACCTTCCCGAACCGGATCGGTCTTGCGGCCGGCCTCGACAAGAACGCGCGTTGCATCGACGCTTTCGCTGCGATGGGCTTCGGCTTCGTCGAAGTCGGTACGGTCACGCCGAAGCCACAGCCGGGCAGCGCGAAGCCGCGCATCTTTCGCCTGCCAGCACGCGACGCGCTGATCAACCGACTGGGCTTCAACAACGAAGGGCTCGACGCCTTTGTCGCCAACGTCCAGCGGGCGCAGTTCAGAAGATCCGCGACGAAGAACCCGATGCTGCTGGGCTTGAACATCGGCAAGAACGGCGCGACACCGATCGAGCGCGCCACCGACGATTACCTGATCGCGCTCGACGGTGTGTACCCGCACGCCGACTACGTGGCGGTCAACATCTCCAGCCCCAATACTGCGAACCTGCGGACGTTGCAGAGCGACGAAGCGCTGGACACGCTTCTAGGCGCCATTGCCGCGCGTCGGGAAGAGCTTGCAAGCCAACACAGCAAGCGCGTGCCGCTGTTCGTGAAGATCGCTCCGGACCTGGACGAGGCACAGATCGCGGTCATTGCTGCGGCGCTTCAGCGACACGGCATGGACGGCGTGATCGCGTCCAACACCACGTTGTCACGCGAAGCGGTCAAGGGACTGCCGCACGCGGAAGAAACCGGTGGCCTTTCCGGTGCACCGGTGCGCGAAGCCAGCAATCGGGTCATCGCGCAGTTTCGCTCGGCACTGGGTGCTGGCTATCCGATCATCGGCGTCGGCGGTGTGCTCAGTGGCGCAGACGCCAAGGCCAAGATCGCGGCGGGCGCCGATGTGGTCCAGATGTACACCGGCTTGATCTATCGCGGTCCTGCGTTGGTGCGCGAGGCCGCTCAGGCGTTGCGCGAAGCACGCATCGCCTGAGGCGTTTCCTCAGCGCATGCGCCAGAGCACCGGCGCCAGGAACGCTGCCCAACGCAGCAAGCGCCGGGGCTTCAACACCACCACGGCAGCAGCCGTCGCAACACCTACGGCGACAGGGTGCTTGCGAGCGATGCGCAGGGCGGTCGAGGTCGCCGACTCATCGGCTGGGGGCATGTCGTCGACAGCCTCTTCCGGTTGGCGTGATTCGGCACCCGATTCCAGACGCGCGATGCGCTGGCGTTGCGCCTCGATGCGCTCCAGCAGTTCCTCTCGCGTAGATGGACGGGGATCGCGTGGCGCCGAATCGGCGTCATTGCGTCTGAAGCGGCCTTGAAGCCACAACCAGTCGCGCTCGAGCTCTTGGCGCGCGGGAGCGAAAGCACTGGTCGCTTCGCGCAAGGTGACCATGCACGCCACGATCGCAGCCAGCCACAGCAGGATCCACACGCCTGCCACCAGCCATGCCGCCATGATGCGGTTCGGTGTCTCCCAGAAATGCACCACGACGGCCACCGACAGCAAGGCCACGGCGACAGTCGTGAGGCCAGTGACGGCCACACCGAGCGCCACGATCCGCGTGATCCGCTGCTTCTCGTCGTCCCAGGCCATGCGCAGCAGCTGCACACGGTCTTCGGCGGCGATCGCCCCTTCACCGACCGCTGCGCGCACGCGGCGGACACGGGCATCCAGCCCGAAAAGGGCCAGGAGCCTCATCGATCAGCGGCGACCGAGGAGCAGACCGACCAGCACGCCGACGGCAAGCGCTGCACCGGCGATTTGCCATGGCTCGTCGTGCGCATACGCGTTGGCCGTATCGGCTGCTTCACGTGCCTTCTTGGCCGCGATGCGCGCCTTTTCGGCGGTGATTTCCTTGGCAATGGCCACCTTTGCGTCAACGCGTTGACGCAGCTGCTTGATGTGCGGTACGGCGTCGAGGTCCGTGCTCGCGAGAACGCCGCGCACGTCTTCGACCACCGCGTCGGCGGCCGCTTCAAGGTTACTGGTTGCACTCATTGGATCTTCCCTCTCTGGATTGGCGCCGACACCGTGCCGGCGGCTTCGCAAGCCTGCAATAGGCGTGCCTTGCCATGGTACATGCCAAGCTCACGCCGCTTCCAGCAGGTGTGCCACGTGTTGTGCGATCGCGAGGCTGCTGGTCAACCCCGGCGACTCGATGCCGAACAAGTTGACCAGGCCGGGCACGCCATGCGAGTCAGTTCCCTGGATCACGAAGTCGCGCGCAGGCTCCCCGGGCCCCGACAGTTTGGGGCGGATGCCCGCATAGCCGGGCTGCAATGCACCGTCCATCAAGCCGGGCCAGTACTTGCGCACCTCTTCATAGAAGCCATCGCCCCGTGCAGGATCGACGACCAGGTCGTCGGGTGACGACACCCACTGCACATCCGGTCCGAACTTGGCCTGGCCGCCGAGGTCGAGCGTCAGATGCACGCCGAGCCCGCCCGGCTCCGGCACAGGGTAGATGAGCCGGCTGAACGGCGCACGACCCGCCAATGTGAAGTAGTTCCCTTTGGCGAATTGCTCGACCGGAACCAGCGCCGCCGGAAAGCCGGCGAATGAGCGGGCGACGGCAGGCGCACGCAGCCCCGCGGCGTTAACGACGGTCTTGCAGCGCAATGCTGTGCCATCGCCTGTGATCAGATCAACAGCGCCGTCAGCGCAAGTGCCCCTATCAATTCCGGAGCGAAACGCGACGACGCCACCCGCGTTCTCCAGGTCGCCTTGGAGGCTCAGCATGAAAGCGTGGCTGTCAAGGATGCCGGTGCTCGGCGAGTGCAGCGCGCCCACGCATTCAAGTGCAGGCTCCATGCCGCAGGCCTCATCGGGACCCAGCAAAATAAGGTCGTAGATGCCGTTGCGCCTTGCCCCATCCACAATTGCGTTCAACGCCGCCAGTTGTGACGAAGCAGTCGCCACGATCAACTTGCCGCACCGGCGGTGGGGTAGGCCACGAGACACAAGATAGTCATAAAGCAACGCCTTGCCTTCGACGCACAAACGCGCCTTGAGCGACCCTTCCGGGTAATAGATGCCAGCATGGATGACTTCGCTGTTGCGCGAACTCGTACCGGTTCCAATGGCGCCCTCGGACTCGAGCACGATGACTTCGCGCCCTGTCAACGCCAATGCTCTCGCAGTCGCGAGCCCGACGACGCCGGCGCCAATCACTGCGCAATCGTAAGTGTCCATCGCGCAAGCTTAGCGGCTCGCGCGCGGTCGGGAACTTCAGAGCGCAGGAGCGAAAGCGATCGTTCGAGAGGTCGGCCAGCGGAACGACGCGGCGCGCATGAAGCTGCGATTGGCGACAAAGTGCAGTACAGAACGCTCCGGCACGAAGGGCCGTTCCGGGTCAAGTGGCGGCACCGCCGGATTCAGGGGGCCTTGGTCCGGCTCCACGGGCATATGCCCGGGCGCCTCGTCGGGCGTAATGGGTGTCGGAAGGTCGGATGCGATAACCATGCGAAATCTCCTTGTGTTGGAGGACTTCTACCGCCCGCGGGAATCGCGAACGCCAGCGCGCAACCGCAGATCGCGTGGGCCTGAGCCGACACCGCCGCTATGAACTGAAAAGGAAATTGGTGGGCGGTGGAGGTTTCGAACCTCCGACCCCAGCAGTGTGAATGCTGCTTAAGACCCTCGCCCACAGGGGGCTCGGGCCTGCTCTACCCCTCCGCGGGACACCCATTTGTCCCACAGTTGTCCCACGGGACAGGCCGCCAGCGGGACGCTCATTCTAGGGTCACACGGCGCATGCTCAAAGATGGGCTGCAGCGCAAGAGCGAAACGGAGGCCGGTCGGGGAGTAATGTCCTGAAAAATCCTGCCGCGTAGACTGGAGCCATGTCAAAGCTCGATGACCCCGATGCACAACTCCATCTGTCCTTGCGACAGGCTGAGGAGTTGGACTCGGTCGAAGAAGAAGAACTCACAGACTACCTGACTGATCTTGCGCCCGAGATTGGCTGGATCATCATCTACTTCAACTCGTTGGAGGACAGCGTCTCGCACTTCATCCGTGAAGCCATCCTTCGGGACGCGCTTCAGGACGAGCGGATGGACGTCTTTCTCGCAAGCATGTTGTACTCAGCTAAGGCGCGAGCACTTCTCGACCTGTACGGGCAGATGGTCGAGACATGCGCCCTTAATGTCACCCACGACGAACTGCGCACCTTGGACGTACTACTCACGGAGTGCGCGACCCGTCGCAATGAGTACGCCCACGCAGACTGGATCGGGGTCAGGCTCGGCGGCTATGTGCGCGTCAAGTCCCAATCTAAGCGTACCGGCATCAGTCATCGCTATAGGCGTTTTGACTTGGCCCGCGTGCAAGAAGATGTGGACTTCATCGACCGAGCACGACACACGCTGGACGAGTTCAACGAGCGGTTGTGGGATCAGCTGCGCGCAGTCGGGCGAATGCACGGCACTAGCGGGCTCCCCCCAGCCCGCGCTTGATCGTACCCGTGTGCCGACGGAGCGCCTTGACCAAATCCTGGAACTGCATCTCCAAAAGGTAGCCGTCCGAACACGTTGGCGGCTCTAGAACTTGGTCTCGGCGAAAATTGCCGAAGCTCACTGGAGCGACTACGAAATCTGAATAGCTGCCATGGCACCGCAGTGATTGCAGGTCGCTTTGACTATCTCAGGACCGGAAAGGCCGACTGCGCCCCACTCGAGAACGAAGGTCTTCATTGGCTTGCCCGACTGCCACGAGGCACCGTACTGTGATCCCATTTCAAGGATAGTCACTTGATCGGTGTTGCCGCATGTGCACACTGCTGTATGCGTGGTGCTGTCTATGTATCCCATCTGTCCAACGCTCAAGGAGTTGCCGTGCAGACAGTCTAGGCGAAGTCGGTCGCAGCACGATGCCGGTGCGCCCGAAGGGTTTGCTCATGACCGCTCTGAAAGGGTCTCTTGGTACCCGTACCAAGCCGCAAGCCCCGCGGGGTTTGCATCCTCCCATTGCTTCGTGTACCGAACTCGTGGCATATGCCTGTCCTGAAGCGACAAGAATTCGCCGCTTAGGCGTTCCACATCGCTTGCCAAGCCGCCGAAATCCGCGAGCGCGACGCGCACCGTCGGCTTCATCTTGTCGGGGTCTGTTTCCCACGACAGGTCCACGAACTCAACTTCGCCAGTTCCCTTGTGGACGTAGCCCCAACGACCGTGGGCAAATCGGTTTCGCTGCTTCTGCACCCGCTCGACCTCCTTGAACCAGGCTTTGAACTCGTCGGCGACGGTGATGTCCGAGTGACCCCAACATTCAACTGAAAGATGCTGAAGGAGCTTGAGCCGACGATCAAAGGGAACGTTCTTCCGGAGGAGCTTGGCTGCGGGACGATCCCGGTACTCACCGAGCCACTTCAGTTGAAGACCAATGAAGTGGTCGAGGCGGGCATAGGCATGGATGAGCCTGCCTAACAAAAGGTGCAACGCATCTCTATCGAAGTCGTACTGACTCATGCCGGCATGACTTTGGTGGTTGCGAGCGAGCGACTACGGCCTCGCGGCCCCCTGTGCAGACCTTGCACGCAATGACTCGTACAACTGCGCGGGCCCCAGTAGAGCATCCTTCAAACCCTCTCGGACACGCTCCGAGCCCAGCGCCTGGGTACTCATGGACGTGTGCGCGTCGAGCGCATCCATGATGGCGTGTAGCAGCGCGTCCTTCAGGTCGGGCGAGTTGGCGAACTGCTCCTTGCTGTTGCTTGCGGCTTGCTGCACCAGCGTTTCGTTCTCCAGCAGTTTCCCCTTAATCGCACCGTTCACGTAGACGAGTTGGTCATCGTCGGATAGTTGGCCCTCGAACAGGCCGTTCACCTTCTGGATGATTTCAGCGAGGTAGGCTTGCTGCTTCTCCTGCACGGAGCCGCTGCCCACGGCGTCCATCGGCGCCAGCTTGTATGTGCCGTCCTGACTCAGGCTCAAGGACTGCTTACCTTGGTTCTTCAGGGTGTGGTGGGTCAGCACCACCTTGGACAAGTCCACCGTGTCACGCTCGCGTCCAAAATCCAACAGCGGTAGGAGGCGCTTGAAGAACAGGAAGCGCTTCTCAATGTCGGTGTTTCCGTAGTCAAAGATTTGGCTCAAAAAAGCATACAGGCGTACATACGCTCCCATGTCGTTCTTGAACAGCATCAGGGCTTCAAGCGTGACCTTCGCCGCCTCGGCCGCTTTGCCGTCGTCTGCTCCCTCTGCGGCGGCCCCGGCAGCTTGCGCCGCCTTGTAGCGATTGAGCAAACGGTCGGCTACTGGGGCAATGGCCGCGTCGAGTTGCTTCTGCGTGCCCTGCGGGTCGAGGTCCACCATGGCGACACGATCCACCTCGAAATCATCGTAGTGACCGGACGCATCAAGCTTGGCCCGCAGGTCATAGACCTGATGCGGATCGGTCGTCGCCTCCAACTCGGCGGACTCGTAGTAGGTCTTGAACGCCTTGAGGATGTCGGCGGCGTCGTTGACGAAGTCGAGGATGTAGGTAGTGTCCTTGCCTGGATGAGCGCGATTCAGGCGAGACAGCGTCTGCACCGCTTGAATGCCGCCCAGCATCTTGTCCACGTACATGCCACACAGCAGCGGCTGGTCGAAACCGGTCTGGAACTTATTGGCGACCAGCAGCAAGTGATAGTCGGGTTCCGCGAAGGCATCGCGGATGTCGCGGCCCTTGAGGCCGGGGTTCAAGTCCTTGCTGGTTTCGGTGACCGCGTTCGGGTAGCTCTCGGGGTCGTCCACTTCACCCGAGAAGGCCACCAGCACGCCGAGTGGGTAGTTCTGCTTGGCGATGTAGGCGCGGATTGCCTTCTGCCAGCGCACAGCCTCCTTGCGACTGCCCACCACCACCATCGCCTTGGCGCGGCCATCGAGCAGCGGCTGCACGTTCTCGCGGTAGTGCTCGACGACGATCTGGACCTTCTGCGCGATGTTGTACGGGTGCAGCCGGACCCACTGCATGATTCCCTTCATCGCGGTGCTGCGCTCGACCTCCTTCTCGTCGTACTCCTTGCCGTCGTGGGCGAGCTTGAACGCCAGTTTGTAGGTGGTGTAGTTCTTCAGCACGTCGAGGATGAAGCCCTCCTCGATGGCCTGACGCATCGAGTACACATGGAAGGGCTGGGGCAAACCATCGGGTCCGGGCCTGCCGAACAACTCCAAGGTCTTGGCTTTGGGCGTTGCAGTGAAGGCGACGTAAGTCAGCCCCTTCACCCCGGCGCGGGCTTCCATCTGCGCAGCCAGCAGCGCCTCGGTATCTACCTCGCCGCCGTCCTGCAACTCGGCCCACTCCTCGGTCGACAGCAGTTGCTTGAGCTTCGCCGCCGCCTCGCCGGTCTGCGAGCTGTGCGCCTCGTCGGCAATCACAGCGAAGCGCTTGCCATCCGTCGCGGCCAGCTCCTGCACCGCTTGCAATGCGAACGGAAAGGTCTGGATGGTGCAGACGATGATCTTCTTGCCGTCCTTCAACGCCTGTCCGAGCTGGGCGCTCTTGCTGCCGTGCTCGTTGGTGATGCTTGCTACGACACCCGTGGTGCGCTCGAAATCGAAGATGGCCTCTTGCAACTGCGCGTCGAGCACGTTGCGGTCGGAGACGACCAGCACGCTGTCGAACATCTTGTTGTTCTCGACATCGTGCAGGTCTGCCAGGAAGTGCGCGGTCCACGCGATCGAGTTGGTCTTGCCCGATCCGGCCGAGTGCTGAATCAAGTAGCGCTGCCCGGCACCATTGGCCAGCACATCCGCCACCAGCCTGCGCGTCGCGTCGAGTTGGTGGTATCGCGGAAAGATGACGCTCTGGAGTTGCTTCTTGTCGTCGCGCTTGCCGATGAGGTAGCGGTGCAGGATGTTCAACCAACTCTCGCGCTCCCAGACCTCTTCCCAGAGGTAGGCGGTCGCAAAGCCGTCCGGGTTCGGCGCGTTGCCCGCTGCTCCGGCATTGCCCCGATTGAAGGGGAGGAAGGTTGTCGCCGGACCCGCGAGCCGGGTGGTCATCATCACCTCGGACTGGCTCACGGCGAAGTGCACCAGTGCACCCCCGGGAAAGCCCAGTAGCGGCTCCAGCACGCCGCCCTTGGGCTGCGGATGGCGGTCGAAGCGGTACTGGTCCACCGCGTCATGCACGCTCTGCGTGAAGTCCGACTTCAACTCGACCGTAGCGACTGCGATGCCGTTCAAGAACAGAACGAGGTCCAGTTCGGCCTTCGGGTTGTTTGGAGAGTGTGTCACCTGTCGCACCACGCGCACGCGGTTGGCCGCGTAGTGCGCCTGAATCGCTGGGTTGATGGTCAGCGCGGGCTTGAACTGCGCCAGCATCAGCGGCTCCTTCAGTCCCAGCATCTCCACGCCCCTGCGCAGTACGTCCAGCGTGCCACGCTCGTTCAAGCTCTTGCGCACCCGCTCGGCCAGCACCGCCGGCAAGTACGTGCCGTGCGTCTTGGTCAGGCGCTGCAAGCTCTCAGGTTGCGTGGCTTCGACCCAGGCAAGGAGGTCAGGTGAAAACAGGCCGTTGGTGCGGTCTAAAAGCGCGGCATCGCCCTCTTCATGCAACCAGCCGTTAGCAGCGAGGTGTTGGCAGATTTCGGCCTCAAAGTGGTGTTCCTGATGCAGGTTCGTCTGGCTCATGGTCTTCTTCGGGTGTTGCCTGATTTGTTGAAGTCCTTCGCCGAGGCGACGAGTGCGGCGGCTTCAGTAGGCACTGGTCTCACTGCGGCGCGCACGTCAATTTGGCCCGTAACGGCAGCGGCGATCAGGGCGCTTCGGCGTTCTCTCAAAAGCCTTATGACAGAAGCTGATTCGGCGGCCAAGCTGTCGAGTTTCAGATTCTCTTCGTCCAAGAACGCGGCGATTCGTATTTGTTCTTCAAGAGGGACAACTGGTAGATCGACTTGAGCAAAATTTGAGAAACGCAATTCTTGCCCGTCCCGAATTAGATTTGTGGTCGTCCGCAAAGCCTGTATGTAAACGCTCGATTTAAGCAAGTGAGCGAAGAACGGCGGGTGCACCCATTTCAAAGGTCGAAGCATCACGTAGTGGAAGCTAGTGGAGCCGCGCAACTTACACCATTCAATGCCACCTTGAAAGCTTCGCATGCTGATGATGAAATCGTTGGGTTCGACGTGCCTCAAATGCTCAACACCTAAGATCACTTCGACGACTCGGCGCCCTTCGCGTTCGACGAAGTCGGATTGATAGAGCACACCGTACTTCTGTGAGGCGGTAAGCATCCTGTCGGACGCCAATGCCGGCTCACTGCGGACCGCGAACATTCTTCTGCTCTGACTGACCTCCCAATGAGCCGGAATGAAACCAAGCCATGCCACGCCCGAATCCTTCATCGGCGTATCGGGGTTGAGGCCGCGAGTGACGGCGTGAGAGATGGTCGCCCGGCGCTTTTCGGCCAGCAGGGTGATGAGCTTTTCCTGCTCGGCGATCAGCTTATCAAGCTTGACGGTTTCGCGGTCAAGGAAAGTGGCGATAGAGGATTGCTGGTCGATTGGAGGTACGGGTATGGCTATGCGAACTAAGTCCGATGCGTTGATTGCTGGGTAGCTAATGCCGGTCGAACGGCTAATCACCTCATCAACGAAGCCACTGGCTTGCAGCGCGTACTTGGCGTAGCCCGATTGCAGTTTGCCGTTCGGGCGAACCACGGCAAAGCCGGTCGATACAACCAAGTTATCAAGCGGACTAACAATCGGTGCGATGGCTTTCAGGTAAGTGCGAACCGTAGAAACCAGCACGTCACCCTCGCGGACCAATCGGCGCGCTCGCGAAGGAGCTTCCGAAAATGAGAACTGCTCTGTGCGTTCGATTCCACGGTCGAGGCTGACACTCCCAATGTCAACGTATTGAATCTCGAGCGTCGGTGACGTGGACTCCGGCAGCACGTCGTCGTTGACGCTGGCAGCCCACATAAGTCGCACCGCATTCCATCCGCTGGGAACCGCGCCAAGCCACTGCACTCCACTGTCCTTGTACTCCGGGTACCTCGGCAGACTCATTCGGCCAACTCCTCCAGCATCTTCATGATGCTGGCCGTCACGGTCTTCAGTTCCTCGTCGATGACGTGCAGGCTGCGCGGCGGCTCGAAGACGTAGAAATGACGGTTGAATGGAAGCTCATAGCCCACCTTGCTCTTGTCCTCGTCGATCCACGCATCGGGCGCGTGCGGCAGCACTTCGCGCTTGAAGTAGGCGGCAATGTCGTCGGTGAGCGGCACGTTTTCGGTATCGCGCAGCGCGCCGTCAGGCTGGGGCTTTCCCTTTTGCTTGCCCTTAAGGCCCAGCACTACGTTGCCCGCCTTGTCCCGCAAGGGGCGCTCCACGGTCAGGGTGGTGTAGCCGAACTCCTCGTTGCGGAAGATGCGCGAGATGGGCACGCGCTTAAGCCTGCCGCCTTCGGGCGCGGTGAGCAAATTGTCAACGGTGGTGACAAGCTTCGGCTCGCCAGCGGGCTGGCCCGCGTCGTCGAACATGGTGACCAGTTCGCCCTCGGTGAAATCGCCGAACAAGCGTGTGACCGTGGCGATGTGCGCATCGCTCATCTCCTTGCGCTTGCTGCCCAGGCTCTTCCGCATCTTCTGCCAGAAGCCGCTGGCGTCGATGAGCTGCACCTTCCCCTTGCGGTTCGTCGGTTTCCTGTTGGACAGAATCCAGACGTAGGTGGCGATGCCGGTGTTGTAGAACATGTCGGTCGGCAGGCCGACGATGGCCTCTACCAAGTCATTCTCCAGCACGTAGCGGCGAATTTCGCTCTCGCCCGAGCCCGCACCGCCAGTGAACAGAGGCGAGCCATTGAGCACGATGCCGAAGCGGCTGCCGCCCTCTTGCGCCGGTCGCATCTTGGACAGCAGGTGCATGAGGAACAGCATCGAACCATCGGACACGCGAGGCAGGCCCGGGCCGAAGCGACCATCGAATCCCTTTTGCTCGTGCTCCTGACGCACGGCCTTCTCCACCTTCTTCCACTCCACGCCGAAGGGTGGATTGGAGAGCATGTAGTCGAATTTGCGCCCGCCGTGGCCGTCGTCGCTGAGCGTGTTGCCAGCGACGATGTTCTCGACGGGCTGGCCCTTGATGAGCATGTCCGCCTTACAGATGGCGTAGGACTCGTCGTTGAGTTCCTGACCAAACATTGTCAGCCGCGCCTGCGGGTTGTGCTCCAGCAGGTATTCACCGGCAATGGACAGCATGCCGCCTGTCCCGGCGGTAGGGTCGTAGATGGTGCGCACCACGGCGTTGCCGGGGGTCAGCACGTCATCGTCCTCGATGAACAGCAGGTTCACCATCAGGCGGATGACCTCACGCGGAGTGAAGTGCTCTCCGGCCGTCTCGTTCGAGATTTCGGCGAACTTGCGAATCAGTTCCTCGAACACCGCGCCCATGCTGGCGTTGTCTACGGCATTGGGATGAAGGTCGATGTTGGCGAACTTCTCGACGACAAGATAGAGCAGGTTGGCCTTCGCGAGGCGCTCAACCTGTGTGGAGAAGTCGAATCGCTCGAAGATGTCTCGCGCTTCCGGCGAAAAGCCTTGCACGTAGGCGTACAGGTTCTGGCGAATGTGGTCCTGGTCGCCCAAGAGCTTTACTAGATCAAGCGGGGACGTGTTGTAGAAAGTCTGCCCCGCCATTCGACGCATGAACGGGTCGGGGTTGAGGCCGGACTTAGTTCTGGCCTCAAACTCTTCCACCACCGCTGGCTTTGTCGCTTCCAGCACGCAATCCAAACGGCGAAGCACGGTGAAGGGAAGGATGACGCGACCGTACTCGGATTGCTTGTAGTCGCCGCGCAGAAGGTCGGCCACCGACCAGATGAAGGACGACAGCGCTTGATGGTTCATAGGGACGTAGTAACCGAGTGCAAATGCGGGATTGTCGCTTGGCCTGGAATGCGCTCGAGCCAAAAAGTGATGCAGATTTCTACGCGGGTGCATACGCCCGCCCGCGCCCAGCTGCCCCCATAGCCCCGCCCGACGAACGCCCGCGAGGACGACAGGCTGAGGGCGCAGGAGGCGCACAGATGCCACGCCGCAGGTTGCACTGGCAGATGCTGTCGGGCGTGCCCTGCGCCAATCTGAGGCGCCCGAGGGCCATGCGACATGTCAGGTTAAGGTACACCCTGAACTGACGTCAGACTGCACGGACACGAAGTGTCAGTTCAGGGTCAAAACGGAATCACTTGACACTTTGCCAGTGTGGGTTTAGACTCTGTCCTGACACCTCGACTAATGAGCACCGCAGCATGACCAAAGAAGCCAACGTGAACAGCAGCACCAAGCACATTGGGCAACGAGTGGCGTATCGCCGCGTGTCGTCCATCGACCAGAAGACTGACCGCCAACTTGACGGACAGACCTTCGACGCCGAGTTCGAAGACAAGGCCAGCGGCAAGGACACCAAGCGCCCGCAGCTTGAGGCCATGCTAAAGCACATCCGCGCAGGGGATACCGTCGTTGTCCACAGCATCGACCGGCTGGCCCGGAGCATGTCGGACCTCCTGGCGCTGGTTAAGACCATCGCTGGACCGCGCAGCGAAGGCGGCAAGGGAGCCGCGCTGGAGTTCGTGAAGGAGGGCTTACGCTTCAGCGGCGACAAGGCGAGTCCCATGGATGAACTGATGTTGAACCTGCTCGGAGCCGTGGCGCAGTTCGAGCGAAGCATGATCCGCGAGCGGCAAGCCGAAGGCATCAAGGCCGCGAAAGAGCGCGGTGTCTACAAGGGCGGCAAGCCAAAGCTTTCCGACGCTCAGGTGCTAGAACTCCTGCGCCGCGTGAAGGCCAAGGAGCCCAAGGCGACCATCGCCCGCGACCTGGGGATTAGCAGAGAGACGCTGTACCAGCATCTGCGGGCGGGAGAGACAGAGCCCGCCGCGTAGGGCCGCGCTCGCAGACCGTCGCCAAGGCGCCCCTCGCGGGCGCTTTGTCGTTCCTGGGTATGACCAAGGGACTGGCAATTTCCGTAACCTAAGAGAGGGGGGTACTCCCGTCGTCGACGGAGATGCCAAGGGATCGCCTGGGGGGACTGCGTCCGGTCAACTGTACGCAGCAGCGCGGGCAGGCGCGCCCTCTCCCATGTCTCAGATCGGCTTTCAGGCGGGGATGCAACCGTCGGGGTGGTCGTTCTCGATGCACACGCTCCCCTCAAATCGTTTTCGTCCTCCATTGTCTACACACACCGTTCGGTGCAGTCGTCGGCCTTGGCCGGATGCCGAACTCCAACGCCTAGCCCACTAGGAACCACCACCCCGCATGTCCCGCGCCGCCCAGCCGGCGAGGCGTAGCCGTGCCTGATCGAAAGTCAACCGTGACCACCAATCCCACCGCCATCCCCGAGTCAGTTCTGGCTCCCGACTCCAAGCGCGGCCGGCCCGCCAAGCATCAAGACAACACCACTGTACGTACTTTCACCCGTTGCTTTTGGAATGCCAGCGACATGATCGAGACGTACCCAAAGACAGACGACATCCTCTCTGGCGTCCTGGCGCTGAAGACCGAGCGCGATACCGCAACCCGATCCCTATCTCGAACCCACCTGTTCAAGATACTGAGCATCCTGCCGCGCATCACTGCCCACGATGTGGGGGTCTTGCTGGGTTCCCGGTACAACGAGCGGACGTGCCAGAAGTACGCCGCGGCAGCGTCGACGGCTAGTAGGGCGATTGCCGCGTACCTCTCGACTTTGACCGAGGTGCAGACCGCTCGAAAGTGCGACTCCCGGCTCGCCCACATGCAGGCGCTAGATGCCCCTTGCCGGGCAGATGCAGCCCAGGCCGAGGCGCGGTCCCGGAATGTGCGGGGCGTTGACACGCTGGAGCGACTGCCCGCGAATGAGCGCACACCCTCGTTCATCCTGCGTCGATGTGGAGGCTACGGTCATGCCTAGGGCCGGACACCGGCTCGGGCCTAAAGGATGCCCGCCAGCCCTACAGCACCACGAGCAGAGACACGGAATCCGGCTTTCAGCTTCTAAGTTGACCAGGGTAAAGCGCGACCTAGCCCGGTCAGACATCGCGGTAGCAGAACACTTCGGCCGCCGGATTCGTGAGGCTGCGCGGTTCCACGCCTTCATGGCGGGACGTAGTAGCTACAACAGCGATACGCCGTGTCGGCGCTGTGCATCTACCGTGCGGACGACGTACACGGCCTCCTGCCACGCCTGCCAGTTGCGGCGCCGACCGTTGCAGTTGACCCAGGCCGGCACAGTGGCCTCATGGCCTCCAGCCCTCCGGTCCCGCGCTGGGTGGCTCGCTCTCTGCGAAGAGCGCAGGCGCGAGCGCAACGGTGAGCGCGAGTCCTGCACCTTCGGGCCATTCACGGGCACCACGGCGCCGACCGGAAAGCTGTCCATCGACGCGCCGGCCTTGGGCCTGCACATCCCCGACCTGAGCCGGCATCCCTTCGACTTCATCCACAACATAGTCCAGCGACATCCTGACCTCCTAGAGGTACTCCGATGGGCCGGCTGGACCTAGAGGACCAAACATGACCCATCCACTTGAAACGAACCTCATCGAGCGCGCTCGCTGGCACACCCTCACCGACACCTCGACCCGCGCTGCTTGGCGGCGCGTAACCGAAGCCCTTACCGGGGGCCTGCCGTCGTGGGCAGAGCGGAAGAAGAACGGCGCCAAAGTCTCCTTCGACACAGCCGCAGCCGTCGCCATGTACAACGCTGGCGGCGTGACCTTGCGAGCCGTCGCCGCTCAGTTCGGCGTCGTGCCCCAGGCACTCGGCTACCACGTCAGGAAGGCCAAGGCGCAGGCATGACCATGCCGCCGTTCCCCACGCAGCCCGACCGCGGCGACTGGTGGGAAGCCGCCATGACGCTGTACACCGTGCCGTCATGGTGGACGACCCCGATTCAGCACGCCGACCCGCTCGGCCGAATCGCTGCACGCGCCCGCGACATCATGCGGACGCGGCACACCCGCACCCCGGCCTACGGCGCCTTGCTTGCCTCCCAGGCGTCAGACCGGCAGGCCGCTGCCGACGCTGCAGATGCAGAACGCGCCCGACGCGACCGCGCTAGGACCGCGAGGGAGCAGGCCGAAGAGGCCGCGTTCTTTGCCGACGGCGGGACCGCTCTTGGATGGTCGATAAACCAAGAAGTGACCCAGCAGGCCAAGGCGGACAACGCCAAGAAGCGGGCCACGTCCCGCATGCGTGCGAAGGCACGACCCACCCCCAAGCGCACGAGCGCCACATCCACCAAGGAAACTACATGAACGACAACGTGATCTTCAACGGCCAGCACGGCCCCACCGGCTTCACCGGGCGAACCGTCACCAGCGCCCGCGCTGAGATGACCCAGGCAGGCCGGAACGAGTCCGCCCTTGTCGGCACCATCCCGGCTACTTATAGCCGCAGCGACATGCCCGTATCTCGCGAAGTCCTGGCGCTGCGAGCCCAGCGCGAAGGCCGCGCCACCGCGGCGCAGTTCTACGACCACAGTACCGCCGCGCCTCTCGTCTCTGGCGGGGTTCATTCGGACCACAACCCCGAGGGCTTCCTGGCCGCGCACGGGTTCCGCGCCACCAATGCGCGGGGCGAAGAAGTCGCCCTAACGCCGCGACAGGCACGGGGGCTTGTCGGCCGGTACATGGACATGCTGAATCGTGGCACTACTGAAAGCATCAGCTTCCGCGATGACAGCCTACCCCCGGCCCGAGCGACCGTCTTTCTGCGTCGTCGCTGAGAGCCACACCAACCCACCACGGGGCGCCTAGTGCGCCCCTTTTCACGTCCACAAGGAACACATGATGACCACGAACCCCATCGACGCCGTGAAGGCCGAACTCTCCACTGTCACCCCCCTGGCCGATCAGCTACGCGCCATGCAGCACGCACTCAAGCGCGAGGCCGAGCTAGTCGCCAAGCTGAAGCAGTTTGACGCGCAGCAGGCCGATGCTGACCGCGCCGCCGCGAGGAAGGCCGCTGCCATTACACGCTTCAAGAACATCCGCATCACGGGCACTGGCAAAGGCAGTCCGCGCATGGATGACTACACGATCACGTACAACGTGCTCGCCACCGACTTTGAGACGAAGGAGCTAGTCCTTCGTCCGGGTCGGCAATCTCTCGCCGGTCCGGCGCCCGACCTCTACACCGCTATCCTGGCCGACCCTAGCGTCCTGCCCGCCGCGATCCGCGCATTGGACGCAGACCCGGACACCGCCGTTCGTCGCTACTGCGGCGACAAGGCCCGTGGCTACGTCCGCGGCTGAGGAGAAGAGCATGACGAGAAGCATTGAAAGCCGCCCCTCCTTCGCCCAGTTGACCCGTCGCTATCTCAGCACCTTGAACGAGTACCGCGACGCCAAGTCGGCAGGCACCGTCGCCGGCAGGATCGGCCAGAGTACCCAAGAGCTGGAGCACCACGCAGCGCAGTTGCACGCCCGGCACCAAGACGCGTTTGCTGCCGTGGTGCATGTCGCCATGCGGATGCACGCAGCGGGGATCGTATGAGCGCCGAATACACGCTGATGGGGCGGCGTAAGGCCGCGAGTCGAGGGGGCAGCAGTGCGGCCCACGCCCTCGCGATTGCCGCTGTCGAGGCGGCAGTGGCCGACGACTTCCTGCTGCGGGAGATTGAGGCGCGGACCGAGCAACTACTCGAATCTCGGCAAAAGATCGAGCGCGCCAAGAGAGCACTCGCGGATGCCCGCGCCGCGTTGGTCCAAGGCGCCTGGACGGATGGCACCCTGGCCGACAAAGTAGACCTCGCAGAAGCTGTGAGCGGCCTGCTGGCGTCCGAGTAGCGTCGGCGCTACAGCGGTGGGACAGTTACGTTTGTCCCACCGCCGTCGTTCTTGTGCCGGACGCCACGCCGCGCCTGGACTGTCCCCAGCAGCACACAGGCTGGGGCGCTTTGACTGTGCCGGGCGTGTCGTCGGACACTGATCTTTTCATCACTACGGAGAAGACGATTCACACCAACGCCACCGCTGCCCCCGCCTGGACTAACGTCGAGCGCGAGCAGCTACAACGCGAAGCCCGCGCCCTTGGGGCCTTCGGCGCCACCTATCAGCCGAAGGCGATCGGCAAGCACCTGCCCGCTACCGCCACCCTACGGGACTGCCGCGACCTTGTAGCGCGGTCCTTCATCGCCGACTGCGACCCGGTTGTGCATTGGCTGCTGCCGGACCTGCTGGAAGGCTTCGACGTGGAGGCAGAGGCCCGCTACCCGCTGGCCGAGTTCACAGAGGACCGCGCACCTATCGCGGTCGGGGCCGATGTTTGGTGCGTTGACGACGAGGGCGCTGAGGGCCGGCTGACCGTCGGTAGGGAGTACACCGTGCAGGCAGTCCGCGCAGGGGGTTGGCTGTCCCTCACCGACGACAGCGGCGACGATGCAGCATGGCACCACGCCTGCCACTTCATCCTAACTTAGACGCCAGCTTCGACGCATCCAGATGTGTGTATCGCTTGAGCATCCGCAAGTCCTTGTGACCTGTGACGGCCGCGGCTTCCATGACGTTCAGCCCCTTCTCGAAGAAGCGGGAAGTGGCTTCGTGCCGCAGGTCGTGGAACCGCAGGCCCTCGATTCCAGCCCGCTCGCATGCCCGCTGGAAGGACTGCTTCACGGCCTCTGTGGTCACGTCAGGCCACACCGCACCCCTGCCCTTCCCCGCTGCCTTGCGCGTCTCCAGCAGCCCCACCGCCGCCTTGCTGAGGGGGACGGTCCGCGCCTCCCCGTTCTTGGTGTCCAGCAGGCGGGCCGTGCATCTGTCGAGGTCGACCAACTCCCACCGCATACCCACTAACTCCGCTTGCCGCATGCCTGTCTCGATGGCGAAAAGGACCACTTCCCGAAGGTATCCGCCCCGGCTCGCATCGCAGGCTTGGAGCAGGCGCTCCTCCTCGCCGTGGGACAGCCGTCTGTCCCGCGCCGGGCCGTTCTTCGGCCTCGACACTTCGGACACCGGATTGGTCAGCCCGGTCCCGATGCCCCACTCCTTGCGCGCATGCTGCAGAACGTGCGACAGGAGGTTCAACTGCCGATTTACTGTCGACGGCGCTGCCTCCTTGAGGCGGGCGTCCCGGAACTCGCGGACCGCCGCAGGGGTCAGTGTGGCCGGCGTGTATGCGGGCAGCTTGGACCTCAGCAGCGGCTGCATGTGCCCCGCCTCTTGGCTCGCGCCCTTTTTGGTCGGCGTCACTTCGGCCAAATACCTCCGCATGAGCACACCAATCGTTGTGCTGCGGGCGAGGCCGGGGTTGACCATCGTGCCCCTGGCCGCTGCGTGTTCCTGCTCGATTGCCCACTGCTGCGCCAGCGCCTTGGACGGAAACGTCCGAGACACCGCGGGCTGGCCTGCCCGGCGAATTTTGACTTGGTAGGAAGTGCGACCGAGGCTGTCGGTGCGTTTGAAGGTGCTTGCCATCTGGACTGTCCCGTAGGTGTCCCGTGGCGCTGTCCCGAAATGTGGTGGGCGGTGGAGGTTTCGAACCTCCGACCCCAGCAGTGTGAATGCTGTGCTCTACCCCTGAGCTAACCGCCCGTGCGCTGCGAGTGCAGTGCGTTGGATTTCGCGTGTGCCGCGAAGCCTCTGATTATGCCACAGCCTTTTCAGGCTCCCGCACGAAAAAGCGTTTTGCCGCTGCTGGATTTGTCCAACTGGTTCAGCAACGCTTCGTGCGCAACCATTTCGTGCTCGGTTGCAGAGAGCACTGGCAATTCGAAAGTGCGCAGGTCGACAGCCACGATGTTGCCGATGGCCGGTTCATTCGATGCCACCTCGATCAGCAGCGCGTCCTGGCCCCGTGTGAGGTTGATGTAAACATCGGCCAGCAACTGCGCATCCAGCTTGGCGCCATGGAACGTACGGTTCGACCGGTCGACCCCGAAGCGGTCGCACAAAGCATCCAGCGAGTTGCGCTTGCCCGGATACACCAGTTTGGCCATGGCCAAGGTGTCGGTCACTTCGTCGACGAAGGTGCGCAGCGGCGGCAGGCCTGCGAGCTCGAGTTCCTTGTTGAGGAAGCCAACGTCGAAAGCCGCGTTGTGAATGATCAGTTCGGCGCCGCGAAGGTATTCGACGACATCCTTGGCGAGCGTCTCGAACCTCGGCTTGTCGCGCAGGAAATCGGTCGTGAGTCCGTGCACCTTGAGCGCATCCTCATGGCTCTCTCGGCCGGGGTTGAAGTACACGTGGAAGTCGTTGCCGGTCAGCTTGCGATTGAACAGTTCGACGCAACCCAGTTCGATGACGCGGTCGCCGTTATCGGCGGAAAGACCGGTCGTTTCGGTGTCGAGAACAATTTGGCGCATGCACGATTATTGCGGACAGTAAGATGGCCACTATTAACATTTGGTCACCATGCAATACAAAACGTTTCATTCAGTGGTCTTGTTTCTGCTGCTCTGCGTTTCGATGGCAGCTCAGTCGCAAACCAAGCCCATCGTCATCGGCCAGACCTATGTGAAGACGGGGCCGTTGCAATCGCTCTCGATCGAGCCGTTGATCGGCATCAAGGCCATGCTGAATGCCGTCAACGCCGGCGGGGGCGTGAATGGCCGGCCGGTCGAATTGCGCCAGCTCGACGATGCCTATGATGTGGCCAAGGCCAGCGAGAACGTCAAGACGCTCGTGAATGAAGGCGCCGTGGGCATCCTGATGCCTATCGGCACCTCCTCCTCGGTCGGCGCGCTGAAGGCCGCCAACGAACTGAAGGTGCCGATGGTCGGGCCGTACACGGGCGCCGGTCCGGTGGTGAAGTTCTCGGAGTACGGTTTCCCGGTCCGCATCAGCTTCGACGAGGAATACAGCCGCATCGTCAACCATCTCTTCACCATCGGGATCACGCGCATCGCATTCGCGCACAACGACAATCCCGGCGCGAAATCCGCGATGGAAAGCACCGCGCGATTCATCTCGGAACGTGGCGACAAGATGGTCGGCAGCGTGGCCATCAAGAACGACGGCTCCGACGCGGACGCGCGCGCCGCGGAACTCGTCAAGTTTCAACCCAAAGCGGTCGTGCTGTCGGCTACGAACGATGTGACGGCTAAGTTCATCACGGCCTACCGCGCGGCGGGCGGCGAGACCGCGTTCTATTCTTTCTCTTTCCTGAATGGGCAAAAGCTCCACCAGGACATTCAGAAAGCCGCGGCCGGCGTGGTGGTCTCGCAGGTGGTGCCGTACCCATGGAACGCTGCGACGCCGATCATCGCGGAGTACCAGGCAGCCATGAAGAAAATGGGCGCTGTGGACTTCAGCTACGGGAGCCTCGAGGGCTATGTTGCAGCGAAAGTCATGGTCGAAGGACTCAAGCGTGCAGGCGCCAACCCGACGGCCGACTCGCTGCACAAGGGCTTGGAGTCGTTCAAGTCGCTCGACCTTGGTGGCCTCGCCGTGAGCTACCGCCCCGGAGAGCACAGGGGCCTCACGTTCTCGGAACTCTCGATGCTCAAGAGCGACGGGCGCTACCTGCGTTGAGGCAGAACGCTGGGCACGCTCAGTGGTTTTCCTTGGCGTGGTTGATCGAGTACTTCGGGATCTCGACCGTCAGGTCTTCCTGCGCGAGGATCGCCTGGCAGCTCAGGCGTGATTGAGGCTCCAGGCCCCATGCACGGTCGAGCAGGTCTTCCTCGCCCTCTTCCGCTTCGTTGAGCGAATCGAAGCCCTTGCGCACGAGCACATGGCAGGTGGTGCAGGCGCAGCTCATCTCGCAGGCGTGCTCGATGTTGATGTGGTTCTCGAGCATCGCCTCGCAGATCGAGGTGCCGGCTGGCGCGCTGATCTCTGCGCCTTGCGGGCAGTATTCGGGATGCGGAAGGATCTTGATGACGGGCATGGGAAAGTTCTTGTTCTAGAGCGATTCGAGCTTGCGGCCGGACAACGCACGGGCAATGCCCGCGTTCATGCGCTGGGCGGCGAAGGCTTCGGTGGCGTCGGCGAGCGCCTTCGTGGCCGCTTCGACCACGGCAGCGTCGCTGCTCTTGGCCGCAACGCGCAGCGCGGTCATGGACGCATCGATGGTGGCTCGCTCGTCGTCGGCAAGCAGTTCGCCGTCCGCGTCGAGCGCACTTTGGGTGGCGAGCAGCATTCGATCGGCGTCGACGCGGGACTCGGCCAGCGCGCGTGCCTGCATGTCCTGCTGCGCAGTGGCGAAACTGTCCTGCAGCATCGTGGCAATCTGGTCGTCCGACAGCCCATAGGAAGGCTTCACCGTCACGCTGGCCTCGACGCCGCTGCCCTGCTCTTTCGCCGCCACGCTCAGCAGGCCGTCTGCGTCCACAGTGAACGTGACGCGAATGCGCGCGGCGCCGGCAGACATCGGCGGGATGCCGCGCAGCGTGAAGCGCGCCAGGCTGCGGCAGTCGCCGACCAGGTCGCGCTCGCCCTGCACCACGTGCAGTGCCAATGCAGTCTGGCCGTCCTGATAAGTGGTGAAGTCCTGCGCCATCGCCGTTGGAATGGTCTGGTTGCGCGGCACGATGCGCTCGACCAGCCCACCCATGGTTTCGATGCCGAGCGACAGCGGAATCACATCGAGCAGGAGCAAGTCGCCGGAGCCACCATTGCCTGCCAGCTGATTGGCCTGGATCGCGGCGCCAAGTGCGACGACTTCGTCCGGGTTGAGATTGGTCAACGGCTCGCGCCCAAAAAATGCGGCAACCGCCTCCCGGATCTGCGGCATGCGCGTCGAGCCACCGACCAGCACGATGCCCTGGAGGTCGTCGGCCTTGAGCTTCGCGTCACGCAGTGCCTTGCGCACGGCGGCGATGGTGCGATCGGTCAACGCTCGGGTGGCAGCGTCGAATTGCTCCCGCGTGAGGTCGAAGCGGACGTCGGCACCCGCAAGCCGCGCGCTGAACACGGTTGCATAGGAAGCAGTCAGTGCTTCCTTGGCCGCGCGTGCCGCGACCAGCAAGGCAGCCTTGTCGGCATTGCTTTCGACTTGCGCGCCGTTCTGCGCGCAGACGAAATCAGCCAGCGCATGGTCGTAATCGTCGCCACCGAGCGCGGAATCGCCGCCCGTGGCGATGACTTCGAAGACGCCCTGCGTGAGCCGCAGGATCGAGATGTCGAAGGTGCCGCCGCCGAGGTCGTATACCGCATAGACGCCTTCGCTCGCGTTGTCGAGGCCGTAGGCGATCGCCGCGGCTGTCGGCTCGCTGATCAGGCGCAACACGTTGATCCCCGCGAGCTGCGCTGCGTCTTTCGTCGCCTGCCGCTGTCCTTCGTCGAAATACGCAGGCACGGTGATGACGGCGCCATAGAGGTCGTCGTCGAAGGTGTCCTCGGCGCGGTAGCGCAACGTGGCGAGGATCTCGGCGCTGATCTCGACCGGCGACTTGATGCCAGCCACCGTGCGCACCTTGACCATGCCGCCTTCGTCGACGAGCTGGTACGACATGGCGCTCCGGTTGGCGATGTCCGCCAGACCGCGGCCCATGAGTCGCTTGACGGAGGTGATGGTGTTGGCCGCGTCTTCAGCGCGCGACGCCAGCGCATCGAAACCGATCTGCCGGCGCTCCGCATCGAGGTAGCGCACGACCGAGGGCAGGATCACGCGCCCGGCATCGTCGGGCAAGGATTCGGCCACGCCGTTGCGCACCGCAGCGACCAGGGAGTGCGTGGTGCCGAGGTCAATGCCGACGGCGATGCGGCGCTGGTGCGGGTCGGGCGCCTGGCCCGGTTCGGAAATCTGCAGAAGTGCCATGACGTTATTGTCCCGGGGGTTCGCTTTTGTCCTCGACGTCTTCGGCAAAGCGCTCGATGAACATGAGGGCTCTTACCTGCTGCACGGCGGCCGGGTAATCGGCTTTCTCGTCGATCAGCCAGTCGAGCGACGCCAGCGCTCGCGCCTGCGCGGCCTCGACCTCCGCGCGCAACGCAGCGATCGCGGCGCCATCCGCCGCATCGTCGAGCGCTTCTCGCCACTCCATCTGCTGCATCAGGAAGTCGGAGGGCATGGCCGTGTTGTTCTCCGCGTTAACCGCCGCGCCGTGAAGCTCGCACAGATAGCTCGCCCGTCGAATGGGGTCCTTCAGGCGCCGATAGCCTTCGTTGATGCGCACGGACCACTGCATCGCCAGGCGTTGGGCGGCCGCGCCCTGCGCCGCGAAGCGATCGGGGTGCGCCTCGCGCTGTAGCTCTTTCCAACGTGCGTCGAGCGTTGCGCGGTCCTGCGCGAAGGTCGCTGGAACGGCGAACAGTTCAAAATCGGTGTCGTTGAGGTTCATGGCAATAAAAAAGCCGCCAGCACATGACATGGTGGCAGCTTGTGGCGCAGCGAGCCGAAGCCTAGATGCGGAAACTCTCTCCGCAACCGCAACGGTCACGCTCGTTGGGATTGATGAACTTGAAACCTTCGTTCAGCCCTTCGCGCACGAAATCGAGTTTCGTCCCGTCGATGTACGCCAGGCTCTTCGGGTCCACGAGCACCTTGACGCCCTGGTCTTCGAATACAACGTCTTCCGGTGCGAACTCATCGACATATTCGAGCTTGTAGGCAAGCCCCGAACATCCCGTGGTCTTGACGCCGAGCCGCACCCCCACGCCCTTGCCCCGTTTACCGAGGTAGCGATTGACGTGCCGCGCTGCGGCTTCGGTCAGCGTGACGGCCATCTCAGTGAACGGCTTCCGCTGCGGGCTTCACGCCAGCGGCGTGCTTGGCCTTGTAGTCGTTCACTGCAGCCTTGATCGCGTCTTCAGCCAGGATCGAGCAGTGGATCTTGACCGGCGGCAGCGCGAGTTCTTCGGCGATCTGTGCGTTCTTGAGCGCAGCCGCTTCGTCCAGCGTCTTGCCCTTGACCCATTCGGTCACGAGCGAGGACGATGCGATCGCCGAGCCGCAGCCGTAGGTTTTGAAGCGCGCGTCTTCGATCACCCCGGTTTCAGGGTTGACCTTGATCTGCAGCTTCATGACGTCGCCGCACGCGGGGGCCCCGACCATGCCGGTGCCCACGGAGTCGTCGCCTTTTTCGAACGAACCGACGTTGCGGGGGTTTTCGTAGTGGTCGATGACCTTGGATGAATATGCCATGGTGTTACCTCTTCAATTCGTGGGATTCAATGCGCCGACCACTGGATCGTGCTGATGTCGATGCCGTCCTTGAACATTTCCCACAAGGGGCTCAGTTCGCGCAGCTTCGAGACGTTGTGCTTGATCGTGGAGATGGCGTAGTCGATTTCTTCTTCGGTCGTGAAACGGCCGATCGTCATGCGCAGGCTGCTGTGCGCCAGTTCGTCGCTGCGGCCGAGGGCGCGCAGGACGTAGCTCGGCTCCAGGCTGGCCGATGTGCAAGCCGATCCTGACGAGACAGCCAGGCCCTTGATGCCCATGATCAGCGACTCGCCTTCGACGTAGTTGAAGCTGATGTTCAGGTTGTGCGGCACCCGATGCTCGAGATTGCCGTTGATGAAGACCTGTTCGACATCCTTGAGTCCGTCGAGCAGGCGCTTCTGCAACCTGGCGGCCTTGGCGATGTCGTCCTTCATTTCGAGCTTGGAGAGCCGGAACGCTTCACCCATGCCGACGATCTGGTGCGTGGGCAAGGTGCCCGAGCGCATGCCGCGCTCGTGGCCACCGCCGTGCATCTGGGCTTCGAGCCGCACCCGCGGCTT
Source organism: Variovorax sp. (assembly GCA_041424275.1). GTDB lineage: Bacteria > Pseudomonadota > Gammaproteobacteria > Burkholderiales > Burkholderiaceae_C > Variovorax. The sequence continues at coordinate 31,293 of JBGMOF010000029.1, read as the reverse complement.
GCGGCGCACATACAACGCGCCGATGCCCTTGGGACCGTAGGTCTTGTGCGACGCCAGGCTCATGAGGTCGATCGGCAGTGTTGTCATGTCGATCTCGACCTTGCCCGTGGCTTGCGCGGCGTCGACATGAAAGATCACTCCCTTCTCGCGGCAGGCATTGCCGAGCGCGACGACATCCTGGATCACACCGATCTCGTTGTTCACGAACATCACGCTTGCGAGGATGGTGTCCGGACGGATCGCCGCCTTGAATTTCGCGAGGTCGAGCAAGCCGTCTTCCTCGACATCGAGGTAGGTCACTTCAAAGCCCTGGCGCTCCAAGTCGCGCATCGTGTCGAGAACGGCCTTGTGCTCGGTCTTGACCGTGATGAGGTGCTTGCCCTTGCCCTTGTAGAACTGCGCGGCGCCCTTGATGGCAAGGTTGTTCGACTCGGTGGCCCCGGAGGTCCAGACGATTTCGCGCGGGTCGGCACCGATCAGGCTCGCGACATCGCCGCGGGCTTTCTCGACTGCCTCTTCCGCTTCCCAGCCCCAGGCGTGGCTGCGCGATGCCGGGTTGCCGAAATGCTCGCGCAACCAGGGAATCATGGCGTCGACGACGCGCGGGTCGACCGGCGTTGTTGCACCGTAGTCGAGGTAAATCGGGAAATGGGGAGTGACGTCCATGGCTGGCTCGGGCTGGCGAAGGTTATGGGGGGATACGTTGCGTTCAGTGCGCACAAAGGCGCTCTGGCGCGATCAAGACTTGGCGAAGGCGTTGCCCAAGGCGAACACCGAATTCGGCGCATTCACACGAATCGGCTTGACCACCGGCTGCGCAGAGATTGCACGCTTGATGACAGGCTTGTTCTCGATCTGCACGCCCTTGGCGAGCTGGTCGTCCACCAGTTTCTGCAACGTGACGGAATCCAGAAACTCGACCATGCGCTGGTTCAGCGAGGCCCAGAGTTCATGCGTCATGCAGCGACCGGCTTCGCCGAGACAATTTTCCTTGCCGCCGCACTGGGTCGCATCGATCGGCTCATCCACCGACACGATGATGTCGGCCACCGTGATGTCCGCAGCTTTTCGGCCAAGGCTGTAACCGCCGCCCGGACCCCGGGTCGACTCCACCAGTTCATGGCGGCGCAGCTTGCCGAACAGCTGTTCCAGATAGGACAGCGAAATCTGTTGCCGCTGGCTGATCGCAGCCAGGGTGACCGGCCCGGTGTTCTGGCGCAAGGCCAGATCGATCATGGCGGTGACCGCAAAACGGCCTTTGGTAGTGAGACGCATCGCAAGCTCCTTCAAGTGCTTACCGTTGAAATGACACCACAGCCAAGCGCTGCAGTGACCTCGTCTCCGCCCTGCCCGACCCTTGCCTAACTGGTGCTCCAGTCAGTGGGAGTCGGCCCTTCATCGCGAAGTTCTTTGTTCTTGAGTATTTCGGTCAAGTATAGCAGAAAGCCCCCTGAAGTGCTCGGGTAAACCCGCCATCACAGCCTTCGATGCTGTAGGCCAAAGCCTCAATTGCCCGGTGTGAGCACGACGATGTTGTCGCCTCCCGCCCCGCCGAAGGCCTGCTCGCGTAGTAGCGCCAGCTGGTCGCGCACCCTGGCAGCCTTTTCGAACTCGAGATTGCGAGCGTGTTCGAGCATCAGTTTCTCGAGCCGCTTGATCTCCCGGGCGACATCCTTTTCGCTCATGTCCTCGACCTTGGCGCGCTCCAAGTCCAGCTTGGCCATTTCCTTGCCGGTCTTTTCGCTGTAGACGCCATCGATCAGGTCGCGCACCTGCTTGACGATGCTGCGCGGCGTGATGCCGTTCGCCAGGTTGTGCGCGACCTGCTTGGCGCGCCGCCGCTCGGTCTCGTCGATCGCCTTCTTCATCGAGTCGGTGATGCGATCGGCATACAAAATGGCCTTGCCGTTCAGGTTGCGCGCCGCACGGCCGATGGTCTGGATGAGTGAACGCTCGGCGCGCAGGAAGCCTTCCTTGTCCGCGTCGAGGATGGCAACCAGCGACACCTCGGGAATGTCCAGCCCTTCGCGCAACAGGTTGATGCCGACCAGCACGTCGAACGTGCCGAGCCGCAGGTCGCGCAGGATCTCCACCCGCTCGACCGTGTCGATGTCGCTGTGCAGGTAGCGCACCTTCACGCCGTTGTCGCTGAGGTAATCGGTGAGCTGCTCGGCCATCCGCTTGGTCAACGTGGTGATCAGCACCCGCTCGTGCTTGTCGACCCGAAGCCGGATCTCGCCGAGCACGTCGTCGACCTGGTGCGTCGCCGGACGCACTTCCACTTCGGGGTCGATGAGGCCGGTTGGCCGCACCAGCTGTTCGACGGTGTTGCCGGAATGGTCCATCTCGTACTGGGCCGGCGTGGCCGACACGAAGATCGCCTGGCGCATCCGCGTCTCGAACTCGTCAAACTTGAGCGGGCGATTGTCCATTGCCGACGGCAGGCGGAAACCGTACTCGACCAGCGTCGTCTTGCGCGCGCGGTCGCCGCTGTACATGCCGTTGAGCTGGCCGATCATCTGGTGGCTCTCGTCGAGGAACATCAGCGCGTCCTTCGGCAGATAGTCGGTGAGCGTGGCCGGCGGCTGCCCCGGCGCTGCGCCCGAAAGGTGGCGCGAGTAGTTCTCGATGCCCTTGCAGTGGCCGATCTCGGCCAGCATTTCGAGGTCGAAACGGGTGCGTTGCTCGAGCCGCTGCGCCTCGACCAGCTTGCCCTGGCTCACGAATTCCTTGAGCCGGTCGGCCAATTCGAGCTTGATGGTCTCGACGGCGCCGAGCACCTTGTCGCGCGGCGTCACGTAATGGCTGGACGGATACACGGTAAAGCGCGGAATCTTCTGCCGGATGCGGCCGGTGAGCGGGTCGAACAACTGCAGCGTCTCGATTTCGTCGTCGAACAGCTCGATGCGGATCGCCAGTTCGCTGTGCTCGGCCGGGAACACGTCGATGGTGTCGCCACGCACCCGGAAGGTGCCGCGGGAAAAATCCTGCTCGTTGCGTGTGTACTGCATGCGAATGAGCCGACCGATCATGTCGCGCTGACCGATCTTGTCGCCGATCCGCATGATGAAACGCATCTGGGTGTAGTCCTCGGGCGTTCCGATACCGTAGATGGCGCTCACCGTCGCGACGATCACGGTGTCCCGCCGCTCCAGCACGCTCTTGGTGGCGGAAAGTCGCATCTGCTCGATGTGCTCGTTGATCGAGCTGTCCTTCTCGATGAACAGATCGCGCTGCGGCACGTAGGCCTCAGGCTGGTAGTAGTCGTAATAGCTGACGAAGTACTCGATGGCGTTCTTCGGGAAGAACTCGCGGAACTCGCTGTAGAGCTGCGCGGCAAGCGTCTTGTTGGGCGCGAAGACGATCGCAGGCCGGCCGAGCCGGGCGATGACGTTCGCCATGGTGAATGTCTTGCCCGAGCCCGTAACGCCCAGCAGCGTCTGGAACACCTCGCCGTCGCGCACTCCTTCGACGAGTCCTTCGATGGCCGCGGGCTGGTCGCCGGCCGGCGGATATGGCTGGAACAGCTCGAACGGAGACCCCTCGAACTTGACGAAATGCCCTTCGCGGGCGGGGCCGACCCCTGCGGGATCATGCGTGTCTGTGATGGCTTGGGTGATCTGTGGCATGGCTGTACCCGTCAGGTGGCGCTGGCGCCGGTAAAATTCAAGGCAACCGGAAAGCTTAAGCGCATGTCCGGTTGCACGCGAAGCTTCACCCCAAAGGACCCTTTCCATGTCTATGTTCACCGCGGTCGAAATGGCACCGCGCGACCCGATCCTCGGCCTCAACGAGCAATTTGCCGCCGACACCAACCCCAACAAGGTCAATCTCGGCGTGGGCGTGTACTACGACGACAACGGCAAGCTGCCTCTGCTGAAGTGCGTGCAGGCTGCCGAACAGACCATGATCAAGACGCCGAGCGCACGCGGCTACCTGCCGATCGACGGTATCGTGGCCTACGACAACGCGGTCAAGGGCCTGGTGTTCGGCGCCGACAGCGAACCCGTCACCTCCGGCCGCGTGGCGACCGTGCAGGGCATCGGCGGAACGGGGGGCCTCAAGGTCGGAGCCGACTTCCTCAAGAAGCTCCAGCCGAACGCCACCGTCCTGATCAGCGACCCCAGCTGGGAAAACCACCGCGCGCTGTTCACGCAAGCCGGCTTTCCAGTGGAAACGTACCCTTACTACGACGCGGCCAGCCGCGGCATCAACTTCGACGGCATGCTCGCCGCACTCGATGCCGCACCTGCGGGCACCATCGTCGTGCTGCACGCCTGCTGCCACAACCCGACCGGCTACGACATCACATCCGCCCAGTGGGATCAGGTGATCGCTGCCGTCAAGGCGCGCAACCTCGTGCCCTTCCTCGACATGGCCTACCAGGGCTTCGGCTACGGCATCCAGGAAGACGGCGCCGTCATCGGCAAGTTCGTGGCCGCCGGCCTGACCTTCTTCGTATCGACCTCCTTCTCCAAGAGCTTCAGCCTCTACGGCGAGCGCGTCGGCGCCCTGTCGGTGCTGTGCGAGAGCAAGGAAGAGGCTTCGCGCGTGCTGTCGCAGCTCAAGATCGCCATCCGCACCAACTACAGCAACCCGCCGATCCATGGTGGCGCCGTGGTGGCCGCGGTGCTGAACGACCCGACCTTGCGCGCCCAGTGGGAAGAAGAACTCGCAGAAATGCGCGTGCGCATCAAGGCCATGCGCCAGAAGCTGGTCGATGGCCTCAAGGCTGCCGGCATCCAGCAAGACATGAGCTTCATCACGACGCAGATCGGCATGTTCAGCTATTCGGGCCTCAACAAGGACCAGATGGTGCGCCTGCGCAACGAGTTCGGTGTCTATGGCACCGACACCGGCCGCATGTGCGTGGCTGCGCTCAACAGCAAGAACATCGACTACGTCTGCGCGTCGATCGCGAAGGTGATCTGACCCCCGTGACGGTGGCGCGGGATTTGCGTGGCTTCTGGCCATGAACGCGCCACCGCACCCGCCGCTGCACGAATTGCTGCGGCATTCCCGCTTCGATGACGCGCAGGCAATCTTCGCAGGCACCCTCTTCGTCGCCCTGGCGATGATGCTGTTCGGGCAGGCCGGTCTGCTCACCGGCGGCACGGCCGGCGTGGCCTTTCTGCTGCACTACGCCACGGGCGTGAGCTTCGGCAAGTTGTTCTTCCTGGTGAACCTGCCGTTCTACTGGTTCGCCTGGCGGCACATGGGTCGCCCATTCACGATCAAGACATTCATAGCGATCGCGCTGTTGTCCGGCATGACGGAATGGGCTCCGCGCCTTTTTTCCATCGATACGCTGCATCCCGGCTTTGCGGCCGTTCTTGGCGGGCTGTTGCTCGGCACCGGCTGCCTGTTCCTGGCGCGTCACCGCGCCAGCCTGGGCGGCGCAACGGTGCTGACGCTCTACCTGCAGGAAAAGCGCGGCTGGCCAGCGGGGAAGGTGCAGATTGCGATCGACTGCACCGTGGTGCTGCTGGCCCTGTTGATCATCCCGCCGCAGCGCGTGGCGTGGTCGGTTCTGGCGGCGGTCGTGATGGGCCTGTTTCTCTGGATCAATCACAAGCCGGGCCGTTACGCGGCCACCTGACCGGCTGCTTGTGGCGTCACCGAGGTGACGCATTCTGGGTGTTTGTGCCTACCTCGCAGGCGCAATGCTGCTGATATATTGCACCGCAACATAACAAGCCCAGGGTCCCATGCTGTATCAAATCTACGAAGCGCAACGTTCCTTGATGGAACCGTTTTCCGATTTCGCACAGGCGGCATCGAAGCTGTACGGCCCCGGTGCCATCTGGAGCCAGATGCCGATGGCACAGCGCATGGCGGCCGGCTATGACCTGCTCTACCGACTCGGCAAGGATTATGAAAAGCCCGAGTTCAACATCAAGAGCGTGACAGTGGGCGACAACGAGGTGGTCATCCAGGAGGTGGTCGCGCAGGACAAGCCGTTCTGCCAGCTGCTGCGCTTCAAGCGCTTCACGGACGAACCAGACACGCTCAAGACGCTCAAGAGCCAGCCCGTGGTGTTGATCGTGGCGCCGCTTTCCGGGCACTACGCCACGCTGCTGCGCGACACGGTTCGCACGATGCTCCAGGGCCACAAGGTCTACATCACCGACTGGAAGAACGCACGGCTGGTGCCGCTCTCCGAAGGTGAGTTCCATCTCGACGACTACATCAACTACGTGCAGGGATTCATTCGCGACCTGCAAGCCGAATACGGCAACTGCCATGTGGTGAGCGTCTGCCAGCCGACCGTGCCGGTGCTTGCAGCGGTGTCGCTGATGGCCAGCCGCAGCGAGACGCTGCCGCTCACCATGACCATGATGGGCGGCCCGATCGACGCCCGCAAGTCGCCGACTGCGGTGAACAACCTGGCGACCACCAAGGGCTTCGACTGGTTCGAGAACAACGTGATCTACCCGGTGCCTCAGGGCTTTCCGGGCGAAGGCCGCCGCGTCTACCCCGGGTTCCTGCAGCACACCGGCTTCGTCGCGATGAACCCCGATCGCCACGCCACCAGTCACTACGATTACTTCAAGGACCTGATGAAGGGCGACGACGCCAGTGCCGAAGCGCATCGCAAGTTCTACGACGAGTACAACGCGGTCCTCGACATGGACGCGGATTACTACCTCGACACCATCCGGACCGTGTTCCAGGACTTCAACCTCGTGCACGGCACCTGGGACGTGAAGAACCCTCAAGGCCAGGTCGAGCGCGTGCGTCCGCAAGACATCCGCACCATCGCGTTGCTGACCGTCGAAGGCGAACTCGACGACATCTCGGGCTCGGGCCAGACCGAAGCCGCGCACGACCTCTGCACCGGCATCTCGGCGAACCAGCGCGAGCACTACGAAGTCAAGGGCGCAGGCCACTACGGCATCTTCAGCGGTCGCCGCTGGCGCGAAATGGTGTACCCGAAGGTGCAGAAGTTCATCGCCGCCCACGACTCACCGCAAACGCGTGCAGGCTCCAAGGCCGCCGAAGCCGAAGTCACTGCGGAAGATACTGTCAAGCCGGCACGCAAGCGCCCGGCCAAGGCCCTCGCGGCCGCAAAACCTTCGCGCAAGGCACACAGCACCAGCGCACGCTGAGCACGAGGACGGACACGCGGTCATGACGGCGACGCTGGCCGAGCGCATCAACGACGCGCTGCCGCAAACGCAGTGCACGCGTTGCGGCTACCCCGACTGCGCCGGGTACGCCGATGCCATCGCCACCGGCGAAGCGGGCATCAACCAGTGCCCGCCAGGTGGCACGGAAGGCATCGCCCGACTTGCACGGATCACCGGCCGGCCGTCACTTCCGCTCGATCCGCAATTCGGCGTCGAGGGGCCGCGGTCCATGGCAGTGATCGACGAAGCCTGGTGCATCGGCTGCACGTTGTGCCTCGACGCCTGCCCGACGGACGCGATCGTCGGCATCCACAAGCAGATGCATACCGTCATCGAGCCGCATTGCACCGGTTGCGAGCTGTGCATTCCGGTGTGCCCCGTCGACTGCATCTCGCTCGAAGTTGAAACCCCTGGTCAAACGGGCTGGCAGGCATGGTCGGCAGCCCAGGCCGACAGTGCACGCGAGCGCTACAAATGGCATGTGGCGCATCGCACCGTGGGCGGGCGTCAAGGCCCCGAGGCACCCGAACCCTTGCCCGCCGACGACGCGGGCCAACGCAAGCGTTCCATCGTCGAGGCCGCCCTGGCGCGGGCCCGCGCCGCGGCCGCTGCCAGAAAGCCCTAGGGCTGCTGCGCCCTAACGCGCAGCCAAAGCTGCGAACGCGCTGACCACCTCGGGCGGCGCCTGCACCATCTCGATGAGCACGCCCTCGCCGGCGATCGGAAACTCGTCGTTTGCCTTCGGATGCATGAAGCAGATGTCGAAACCCGCCGCGCCCTTGCGGATGCCGCCCGGCGCGAAGCGCACGCCCTGCGCGGTCAACCAGTCGACCGCGACCGGCAAGTCGTCGATCCACAAGCCGATGTGATTGAGCGGCGTGGCGTGCACTGCTGGTTTTTTCTCGGGGTCGAGCGGCTGCATCAGGTCGACCTCCACCTTGAACGGGCCGCTGCCGATCGCGCAGATGTCTTCATCGACGTTCTCGCGTTCGCTCTTGAACGTACCGGTCACCTCGAGCCCCAGCATGTCCACCCACAGTTTCTGCAGGCGCATCTTGTCGGGGCCGCCGATGGCGATCTGCTGAATGCCCAGCACCTTGAACGGACGTGTGCTCATGTGAACTCCAGAATGATCTGGTCCACCGCAAGCGACTCGCCCTTGCTGGCGGAAACCTTGCCAACGACGCCGTCCTGCGTGGCGAACAGCACGTTCTCCATTTTCATCGCCTCGATGACCGCGAGCTTCTCGCCAGCCTGCACATGCTGTCCCGGCTGCACCGACACTTCGACCAGGAGGCCCGGCATCGGCGACATCAGGAACTTGCTCAGGTCCGGCGGCGCCTTGAAGGGCATCAAATTCTGCAGTCGCGCGCCGAGTGGCGACAGCACCATCGCCTCGATCTGGGTGCCGTTGTGCGACACGCGCAGGGCCAGCGGGTTCTTGCCGGCGCCGCGCTCGACCTGTGCGACAAAGGGCTTGTCGTTCACGAAGCCCTCGACCCGCACCGCGCCGAGCGAGACGCTGCTGCTCATCTGATAGGTGGTATCGCCCACCTGCACCGCGCTCGATCCGCTGGCCCCCTTGAAGTCGGTCACCGACACCGGCGTGTGGACGTTGTCGCCTTTCGCATCGAGCGTGACCACGACGAACTGCTCGGCGATCTTCACGCCATGCCCCTCGAGCTGGCCGCTGATGCCCGAGGCGCGCGCGCGGTAGCGGCGATGCATGAACGCGGCCAGCGCCACCAGAAAATTGGCGTCGTCGTGCGGTACGTCTTCCGCATGAAAGCCCTGGCTGTAGTGCTCGGCGATGAAGCCGGTGTTGAAATCACCAGCGACGAACTTGGGGTGCGCGAGCAGCGCCGACTGGAACGGGATGTTGCTGCTGACGCCGCGGATCACGAAGCCGTTGAGTGCCTCGCGCATCAGCGCGATCGCGTGTGCGCGGTCTTTGCCGTGCACGATCAGCTTGGCGATCATCGAGTCGTAGAACATCGGGATCTCGCCACCGTCGTACACACCGGTGTCGACGCGCACGCCATACAGGCGCTCGGTGTCGGCCGAGAACATCGTTTCCTTCGGCGGCTGGAACTTCACCAGGCGGCCGGTCGACGGCAGGAAGTTGCGGAACGGGTCCTCGGCGTTGATGCGGCACTCGATGGCCCAGCCGTTGCGCTTCACGTCCGCTTGCTTCAGCGGCAGCGGCTCGCCCGCCGCGACACGGATCATCAGCTCGACCAGGTCGAGCCCGGTGATGCACTCCGTCACCGGGTGTTCCACCTGCAGGCGCGTGTTCATTTCGAGGAAGTAGAAGCTCTGGTCCTTCCCGACCACGAACTCGACCGTGCCCGCCGACTGGTACTTCACGGCCTTGGCAAGCTGCACCGCCTGCTCGCCCATGGCCTTGCGCGTGGCATCGCTAATGAAGGGCGACGGCGCCTCCTCGATCACCTTCTGGTGACGCCGCTGGATCGAGCATTCACGCTCGTTCAGGTAGATCACGTTGCCCTGCGAATCGCCCAGCACCTGGATCTCGATGTGGCGCGGCTCGACCACGAACTTCTCGATGAACACGCGGTCGTCGCCGAAAGAATTGCGCGCCTCGTTGCGGCAAGCAGTGAAGCCCTCGAAGGCCTCCTTGTCGTCGTGCGCCACGCGCAGGCCCTTGCCGCCGCCACCGGCCGATGCCTTGATCATCACCGGGTAGCCGATGTCCCTGGCGATCTGCACCGCCCGCTCGGCCGATTCGATCGCTTCGTTCCAGCCGGGAATCGTGTTGACCTTGGCGTCGTTCGCGAGCTTCTTGGACGCGATCTTGTCGCCCATCGCCGCGATCGAATAGTGCTTGGGGCCGATGAAGACGATGCCCTCTTCCTCGACCTTGCGGGCGAAGGCTTCGTTCTCGGACAGGAAACCGTAGCCCGGGTGCACCGCCTCGGCCCCGGTCTTCTTGCACGCCGCGATGATGCGGTCGGCCTGCAGGTAGCTGTCGCGGCTGGCCGAGCCGCCAATGTGCACCGCCTCGTCGGCCAGCTCCACGTGGCGCGCATCCTTGTCGGCATCGGAATAGACGGCGACCGTGAGGATGCCCATCTTCTTCGCGGTCTTGATGACGCGGCAGGCGATCTCGCCGCGGTTGGCGATCAGGATTTTCTTGAACATGTTCTTGTTCTCCGTGCTCACAGGGGAATGTTGCCGTGCTTGCGCCACGGGTTCTCGAGCTTCTTCTCGCGCAGCATCACGAGCGAGCGACAGATGCGCTTGCGCGTCTCGCTCGGCAGGATGACGTCGTCGATGTAGCCACGCGTGCTGGCCACATACGGGTTCGCGAAGCGGGCCTTGTATTCGGCTTCGCGGGCAGCGAGCTTTTCGGGGTCGTTCTTGTCCTCGCGGAAGATGATCTCGACAGCGCCCTTTGCGCCCATCACCGCGATCTCGGCGCGCGGCCACGCCAGGTTGACGTCGCCACGCAAGTGCTTCGATGCCATCACGTCGTACGCGCCGCCGTAGGCCTTGCGCGTGATGACGGTGATCTTCGGCACGGTGCACTCGGCGTACGCATACAGCAGCTTCGCGCCGTGCTTGATGATGCCGCCGTACTCTTGCGACGTACCAGGCATGAAGCCCGGCACGTCGACGAAGGTCACGACCGGGATGTTGAACGCATCGCAGAAGCGCACGAAGCGCGCCGCCTTGATCGAGCTCTTGATGTCCAGGCAACCGGCCAGCACCAGCGGCTGGTTGGCGACGATCCCCACGCTCTGGCCTTCCATGCGCGCGAAGCCGATCACGATGTTCTTCGCGTAGTCGGGCTGCAGTTCGAAGAAGTCGCCGTCGTCGACCACCTTGGTGATCAGCTCCTTCATGTCGTAAGGCTTGTTGGGATTCTCGGGCACCAGCGTGTCGAGCGACAGGTCGGCGCGGTCGGCCGGGTCGCCGCTGGGTCGCACCGGCGGTTTCTCGCGGTTGTTGAGCGGCAGGTAGTTGTAGAGCCGGCGCAGCATCATCAGCGCCTCGACGTCGTTCTCGAAGGCCATGTCGGCCACGCCGCTCTTGGTGGTGTGCGTGAGCGCACCGCCCAGCTCTTCGGCCGTCACGTCCTCGTGCGTCACGGTCTTCACCACTTCGGGACCGGTCACGAACATGTAGGAGCTGTCGCGCACCATGAAGATGAAATCGGTCATGGCCGGCGAGTACACCGCACCGCCCGCGCACGGGCCCATGATCATGCTGATCTGCGGCACGACGCCGCTGGCCATCACGTTGCGTTGGAACACGTCGGCATAGCCGCCGAGCGAAGCCACGCCTTCCTGGATGCGGGCGCCGCCCGAGTCGTTGAGGCCGATGACCGGCGCACCGACCTTCATGGCCTGGTCCATCACCTTGCAGATCTTCTCGGCATGCGCTTCGCTGAGCGCACCGCCGAACACGGTGAAGTCCTGGCTGAAGATGAAGACCAAGCGGCCGTTGATCATCCCGTAGCCGGTGACGACGCCATCACCGGGAATCTTGTTGTCGGCCATTCCGAAGTCCACCGAGCGGTGCTCGACGAACATGTCCCACTCTTCAAAGGTGCCGTCGTCGAGCAGCAGCTCGATGCGCTCGCGCGCCGTCAGCTTGCCCTTCTTGTGTTGCGCGTCGATGCGCTTCTGTCCACCGCCGAGACGCGCCTGGGCGCGTCGTTGTTCGAGTTGTTCGAGGATTTCTTTCATGGCATTCAGTCTGGAAGATGAATCGGAAGGGTCTGACGATCAGGTGGCACGCGACGCTTGCGCGGCGAGCAGATGGCGTGCTGCCGTAGATGCTGGCAAGCGGCCCGCGGCCACTTGCGCGATCGTGTCGGGCAGCAACTCGCGCACCGCCGGATGTTGCCGAAAAGCCTGCTTGAGGCCGGCGTCGATGCGTTCCCACATCCACGACAGCGCCTGCTTCTCGCGCCGCGTGGCGCGCTTGCCGTTGGAGTCCTGAAGCTTCTTGAACCGCATCACCGATGTCCAGAAGGCATCGACGCCGGTGCCCAGCAGTGCGCTGAGTTGCATCACTTGCGGCTGCCAGAAACGGATCTCGGCCTCGGGCGAGCCCGGTTCGGCATGCGCGGCCCGCAGCATCTCGGCATGCGCCGGATTGCCGTGGTGGCCGAAGAGCCGCAGCGCCGAGGTGATCTGCGCTTGCGCCCGGGTGGCCGCATCGCGGTCCAGGTCGGCCTTGTTGATGACCACGAGGTCGGCGATCTCCATGACGCCTTTCTTGATGGCCTGCAGGTCGTCGCCGGCATTCGGCAGCTGCATGAGCACGAACATGTCGGTCATGCCGGCGACCGCCGTCTCGCTCTGGCCGACCCCCACGGTCTCGACGATGACAACGTCGTAGCCGGCGGCCTCGCACACCAGCATTGCCTCGCGCGTTTTCTCCGCAACGCCGCCCAACGTGCCCGACGAAGGACTCGGGCGGATGTACGCGCGCTCGTGCACCGACAGTCGTTCCATGCGGGTCTTGTCGCCCAGGATCGAACCGCCCGAGACGGTCGACGACGGGTCGATGGTGAGCACCGCGACGCGATGGCCCTGTTCGATCAGGAACAGGCCGAGCGTTTCGATGAAGGTCGATTTGCCAACGCCAGGGACGCCGGAGATGCCGAGCCGAAACGAGTTCCCGGTGCGCGGCAGCAGCGCCGTGAGCAGTTCGTCGGCCTGCAGGCGGTGGTCCGGCCGAGTGGATTCGAGCAGCGTGATCGCCTTGGCGATGGCGCGCCGCTGCGGCATCGGCTCAGAACCGATCAGCGTCGCCTCGAGCGCAACCAGCGCGGTCACGATCAGGCGGCGGTCGCGAGCGAGGCGCGGATCTGTTCGAGCACGTCCTTCGCGCTGGCCGGGATCGGTGTACCGGGGCCGTAGATGCCCTTCACGCCAGCCTCGTAGAGCATCTCGTAGTCGCCTCGGGGAATCACGCCGCCGACGAACACGATGATGTCGTCTGCGCCCTGCTTCTTGAGCTCCGCAATGATCGCGGGGACCAGTGTCTTGTGGCCCGCGGCGAGCGTGCTCACCCCGACCGCATGCACGTCGTTTTCGATCGCCTGGCGCGCGCACTCCTCGGGTGTCTGGAACAGCGGCCCCATGTCGACGTCGAAGCCGAGATCGGCGAATGCGGTCGCAACGACCTTGGCGCCGCGATCGTGCCCGTCCTGGCCCAACTTGGAAATCATCACGCGCGGACGGCGGCCCTGCTCTTCCGCGAACTTTGCGATCTCGTGCTGCAGTGCCTCCCAGCCTTCGGCCGAGTCATAGGCCGCTGCATAGACGCCGGTGACTTTCTGCGTGTCGGCGCGATGGCGGCCGTAGACCTTTTCGAGCGCATCGCTGATCTCGCCGACCGTGGCGCGCAGCCGCACCGCGTCGATGCTCAGCGCCAGCAGGTTGCCTTCGCCGCTCTCGGCGGCGGCGGTCAGCGCGTCGAGCGCGGCCTGTGTGGCCGCGGTGTCGCGCTTCTCGCGGATCGCATGCAGCTTGGCAATCTGGCCATCGCGCACTCTCACGTTGTCGATCGAAAGGCTGTCGATCGCATCCTCGGTCTTGAGCTTGTACTTGTTGACGCCGACGATCACGTCGCGGCCCGAGTCGATGCGGGCCTGCTTGTCGGCGGCGGCGGCCTCGATCTTGAGCTTGGCCCAGCCGCTGTCGACGGCCTTGGTCATGCCGCCCATGCCTTCGACCTCTTCGATGATGGTCCAGGCCGCATCGGCCATGTCCTGCGTGAGCTTCTCCATCATGTAGCTGCCGGCCCAGGGGTCGATCACGCTGGTGATGTGGGTCTCTTCCTGGATGATGAGCTGCGTGTTGCGCGCGATGCGCGAGCTGAACTCGGTCGGCAGCGCGATGGCTTCGTCGAGCGCATTGGTGTGCAGCGACTGCGTGCCGCCGAACACCGCGGCCATCGCCTCGATGGTGGTGCGCACCACGTTGTTGTACGGGTCTTGCTCGGTGAGCGACCAGCCCGAAGTCTGGCAATGCGTGCGCAGCATCAGGCTCTTGGCATTCTTTGGTTCGAACTCTTTCATGATCCGGCACCACAGCAGGCGCGCGGCGCGCATCTTGGCGACTTCAAGGTAGAAGTTCATGCCGATGGCCCAGAAGAAGGAGAGTCGCCCCGCGAACACGTCGACGTCGAGGCCCTTGGCCAGTGCGGTCTTCACGTACTCCTTGCCGTCGGCCAGCGTGAAGGCCAGCTCCAGCGCCTGGTTTGCACCGGCTTCCTGCATGTGATAGCCGCTGATCGAGATCGAGTTGAACTTGGGCATCTTGTGCGCCGTGTACTCGATGATGTCGCCAATGATCCGCATGCTTGGCGCGGGCGGGAAGATGTAGGTGTTGCGGACCATGAACTCCTTGAGGATGTCGTTCTGGATGGTTCCGCTCAATTGGTCCTGTGCCACGCCCTGCTCTTCCGCGGCGACCACGTAGCCCGCGAGCACCGGCAGCACGGCGCCGTTCATGGTCATCGACACGCTCACCTTGTCGAGCGGGATCTGGTCGAACAGGATCTTCATGTCCTCGACCGAGTCGATCGCCACGCCAGCCTTGCCGACGTCGCCGGTCACGCGGGGGTGGTCGCTGTCGTAGCCGCGGTGCGTGGCCAGGTCGAACGCGACCGACACGCCTTGCCCGCCCGCCGCGAGCGCCTTGCGATAGAACGCGTTCGACTCCTCGGCCGTCGAGAAGCCGGCGTATTGGCGAATGGTCCAGGGCCGTACCGCGTACATCGTGGCTTGCGGGCCACGCAGGTAGGGCTCGAAACCGGGCAGCGTGTCGGTGTACTTCAGGCCCTGCAGATCGGCCGCCGTGTACAGCGGCTTGACCGTGATGCCGTCGGGCGTCAGCCAGTTGAGCGCGCCGACATCTCCCCCGGGCGCCGATTTGGCGGCAGCCTTGTTCCAGGCAGCGAGGTCGGCGGGCTTGAAGGTCGGTTCAGGTGTGCTCATGGCAGTGCGGGAGTCGTCCGTGCAGGAATCGGGCGAGTCTAACTGATCCGTAATTATTAATTCAATCGACTTTCTTGCGGTACATTGCGGCCCATGTCCGCCCTCACCCTGACACCGCGCGCCCTCTATGAAGAGGTGGCCGAGCTGCTGCGTCAGCGCATCTTCCAGCGCGAGCTCGAACCCGGCAGTTGGATCGACGAAATGAAGCTGGCCGAGGAGTACGGCATCAGCCGCACGCCGCTGCGCGAGGCGCTCAAAGTGCTCGCAGCCGAGGGCCTCGTGACCATGAAGGTGCGGCGCGGCGCCTACGTGACCGAAGTGTCCGAACAGGACCTGACAGACGTCTACCACCTGCTCAGCCTGCTTGAAAGCGATGCGGCGGGCGTGGTCGCCGAGCGCGCGACCGATGCGCAATTGCACGATTTGCGCCGCCTGCACGACGAGCTTGAAGCGGCCGCGCGCCCGGGGCATGTAGATCGCGAGTTGTTTTTTGCGATCAACGAGCGCTTTCACATGCGGCTGCTGGCCATCGCGAACAACCGCTGGCGCGACCAGATGGTGGGGGACCTGCGCAAGGTCATGAAGCTCAACCGCCACAACTCGCTGTTGAAGTCTGGACGGATCGGCGAGTCGCTGGCCGAACACCGGGCGATCATGGAGGCGATCGAAGCGCGCGATGCGCCCTCGGCTGCGACGCGCATGCGAGCGCATTTCGCAAGCGGCCTTGAGGCCGCCACCTGAGCTGGCGGATCTTCAGGCCGGTTGTTCGACCGGTTCGTGCGCCATGGCCATCACCGCATGGGGCGCCAGGCCTTTCAGCCTGTGGTCGCTCCAGACCTGCCGCCAGCGGCGCGCACCGGGCAGCCCGTTCCGAAGGCCGAGCATGTGGCGAGCAACATTCGAAAACGGCGTTCCGTGCTCGGCCGCCTCGCGCACCATGTAGTCGCACATCTCGCGTTCGATGTTTTCGCGCGTGAGCTCACGCGGCGTGTCGCCGAAGAACTCGGCATCCCAGTCGGCCAGCCACCAGGGGTTGTGATAAGCCTCGCGGCCGACCATCACGCCATCGAGCAGGCGCAGCTGTTCGTGGACCTCATCCGCCCGCACGATGCCGCCATTGATCGAAAAGCGCAGCGCCGGGAAATCGTGCTTGAGCCGGTGCACGAGTGCGTAACGCAAAGGCGGGACCTCCCGGTTCTGCTTGGGCGACAGGCCCTTGAGCCACGCATTGCGCGCATGCACGATGAAGGTCTTGCAACCCGCTTCGGCGACCGTGCCGACGAAATCGCGCACGAACTCGTAGCTCTCGGTCTTGTCGATGCCGATGCGGTGCTTGACCGTCACCGGCACGCTCACCACATCGACCATCGACTTGACGCAATCGGCGACGAGCTGCGGCTCCGCCATCAGACAGGCGCCGAAAGCGCCGCGCTGCACGCGCTCGCTGGGGCATCCGCAGTTGATGTTGATCTCGTCGTAGCCCCAGTCTTCACCCAGCTTCGCGCAATGCGCGAGATCCGCAGGCTCGCTGCCACCCAACTGGAGCGCGACGGGATGCTCTTCGGCGTTGAAACGCAGGTGCCGCGGCACGTCGCCGTGGATGAGGGCGCCGGTGGTCACCATCTCGGTGTAGAGCAGTGCGTGCCTTGTCAGCAGGCGATGGAAGTAGCGGCAGTGCCTGTCCGTCCAGTCCATCATCGGCGCCACGCTGACGCGGTCGGGCGAGAACGGATGGATGGCAAAAGCAGGTGTGGACATGAGACGAAAGCGTAGACCGGGCGCCGCGGCAGGGCCTGCGATTGTCTCTCAGGGGTTGCCGAGTTGCCCGAAGGAGGTACGCAGCCCCGCATAGTCCGTGGGTCCACTGCTCTCGGGCGGATTCCCGGTGACGGACAGCCACGCCGAAATGCTCGGCAAACGCTTTTCGAAGTGCGCGTGCAGCTCGCGCCACATTCCGTCTTCACCGTGCGCATGGGAAAGCTCCAGCGCCTCGACGGCGATCGCGCGCAGGCTGCTGACCATCGCGAGCGAGCGTCCATCGAGCAGCTGCAACGAGACTTCTCGGCCCTGCGCAAGGATCTCCTCAAGGATGCGGCGATGCACGGTGTAGTCGGCCCATGCGCGCTTGCCGCACGCATCGCTCAACTCTCGAAAGACCCAGTGCATGTTGGAGGCGAACATCGAAGCGACCTGCGCTGCCTGCCGGGAGCCCTGCTGCGCAAAACGGGCCTGCGCGCGCAGTCCCCAGCCGATGGCAACGAGCACGCCGAACGCCTGCACCCAGGCCGCCCATTCGCCATGCGTCTCGGGACGGTGGTACCAGAAAACGGTGCCCAGTCCGATGACCACCACCGTCAACACCATCCAGGTTTTACGCATGCCTTCCCTCCAGGAACGACTCGATTCAAACACGCGGACCTTCTTTTCCAAACGATTTTCGGATCCGGGCGAGGCCTGCTACCCAGGCGTCGCCATAGCTGGAATAGGGAGTGCCGGCCGCTTCAAAAGGAAAATAAGGCAAGGCTTCTTCCATCGCGCAATCCGTGGCCTCCATCAATACCCAATGGAATTCGCCCTCTTCGAGTTCTTGAACGGTCAGCGCGATATTTCGCAGTTTCGACATGGCGGGAGGACTCGGAAATGCAATTGCGCCGATCCTAGGGACCGCGCCAATGAATACAAAAGCACAATTTCACGTTTTGCTACATATGTGACATTGCGTAAGTAATCTGCGATGGGCGCCGCGGCAATCCGTGCAATTCGTCCGGTTTTTCCGATCGTTGCAGTTCCCGTCTCCTACACGCCGCCACACGATCTGTTCATAAGCTGACGTGCATGGTCCTGGACGGACTGCCAAAAAGAAACACCATGAAGCCATTCGCAATCGATTCGAAAATGCTCGCCACGTTCGGCGGCGCCTTCTACCCGACCGGGTATTCGATGGTCCTGTTCCCGGCTGCCGACGATGCGGCATCGGTTGGCAGAGACCTGATGGCAGGCGGTTTGAGCGCGGATGCGATCTTCCTCATCCCGCCGGAAACGATCCTTTCCCAGATCACCCCGACGGTGGCGGATGCCGACAATCCGCTGCCATCCGCGGGGAGCGAAGGTGCCACCGTGCGTGCCTACACCAAGCTTGCACGCGAAGGCCATACGGCGCTGCTGGTCAAGACAGACGACGAGGCTGCGGCCGAGACTGTGATGAAGCTCGTGCGCCAAGTGCCCTACTCGATGGCCCAGCGCTATCGCGCGCTGGTCATCGAAGACCTTTAAGTCCTGCCTGGCGCGGCCACGCCGCGCTCAAGCGGCCTGCGCGCGCCTCACAGCGTCGCTGGCCATGGACTGCGCAAGCTCGTCCTCGCCCAGGAAAACCGTGGTGCCCTCCTCCTGCTTCAACAGTTCGGCTTCCGATTCGTTGTGGCTTCTGATCACGGATTCGATCGCAGGATTGAGTGTGCGGGCGGTGGCGATCATCTGCCTGACATTCAGCGTGTCGGGCGTGGCAATCACCAGAACCCGCGCACGCGCGATGTGGGCCTGGATCAACACGGCCGGATCTGCGGCATCGCCCCACACGGCCGCGACGCCTTCCGCACGCAGCTTTTCCACCAGTTCTCGGTTCTGCTCGGCGATGACGAAAGGAATGTCGTGCGCGGCCAGCGCCGCAGCGATGCGGCGACCCACGCGCCCGTAACCCACCAGGACCACTTGCCTAGACAGATAGCGCGCTGCCGTTGAAGTGGGCAGTTCAGCAAGAGGGTCGTCACGCAACGCGAGGCCTCGCGCAAAAGAGGACCGCGCGTGCAGCCACTTCTGTATCGGCGCGATAGCGGTGAAGCAGAACGGATTGATGGCAATGGAGATCAGGGCGCCCGCCAGGATCAGGCTCTGCGCCTCGGACGGCAGCAAACCGAGCGACGCGCCCAGTCCCGCGAGGATGAACGAGAACTCGCCGATCTGCGCCAGGCTGGCACTGACGGTGAGCGCGGTGCCGAGCGGATAGCGCAGCACCAGCACCAGCGCGCAGGCGGCCAGCGACTTGCCGACCACGATCACCAGGACCACGCCCAGCACCTGGAGCGGCCGCTCGATCAGCACGGACGGATCGAACAACATCCCCACCGACACGAAGAACAACACGGCGAAGGCGTCGCGCAACGGCAGCGATTCTTCGGCTGCGCGATGGCTGAATTCGGACTCGCGCATCACCATGCCGGCGAAGAACGCACCCAGCGCGAACGAGACGCCGAACAATGCGGCCGATGCGAAGGCGATCCCCACGGCAGCAGCCACCACGCACAGGGTGAACAGTTCGCGCGACCCGGTGCGCGTGACTTGCCAGAGGATCCACGGAAACAACCGGCGGCCCACCACGAGCATCAACGCCACGAAGCCACCGACCTGCAACAGGGTGAGGCCGAGGGTTTGCCACAGGGGCGTGGGGTCGGCGCTGGCCTGCGTGCCGAGCACCCCGGCCAGCGGCGGCAGCAGCACGAGCGCAAGCACCATGGCCAGGTCTTCGACGACGAGCCAGCCGACAGCGATGCGACCCGTGAACGAATCCAGAATGCCCAGGCTCTCCAGCGCCCGCAGCAGCACCACAGTGCTTGCCACCGACAAGGCCAGGCCGAACACCAGCGCAGCCGCCGGGTCCCAACCCCACACGTATGCCAGCCCACCCCCCATCAGGGTCGCGACCGCGATCTGCACCAATGCGCCGGGCACCGCGATCTTGCGGACCGCGAGCAGGTCGTCGAGCGAGAAATGAAGGCCCACGCCGAACATCAACAGCATGACGCCGATTTCGGCCAGCTGCGCGGCGATGGCGCTGTCGGCCACGAAGCCCGGAGTGAAGGGCCCGATGATGACGCCGGCGAGCAGGTAGCCGACCAGGGCCGGCAGCCGCACTCGCACCGCGAGAAATCCCAGCAGCAGGGCGAGGCCGAGCCCTGCTGCGATGGTGTTGATCAGGGAAACGCTGTGTGGCATGCGCCCCATGTTGCCGGAAAAAGGTCCGGCGGTTCAACTCACCCGCCGGCTGAGGTCGCCATGCGACTGTCTTTGGCGTTGACCAGCACTTCGGGCTCTTGCGCTTCGACCCAGGTTTCCCCGTTGAGTCCGGCCTGCAGCCGGTCCATGTCGAGTTCGTTGGTCCACTTCGCGACCACCAGGGTCGCGACACCGTTGCCGACCAGGTTGGTCAGCGCACGGGCTTCGGACATGAAGCGGTCGATGCCGAGAATGAGCGCCAGCCCCGCCACCGGCACATGCCCCACGGCCGACAGCGTAGCGGCCAGCACGATGAAGCCGCTTCCGGTGATGCCTGCAGCGCCCTTGGAGGTCAGCAGCAAGACGGCCAGCAGCGTGAGCTCCTGCGTCAGCGTCATCGGCGTGTTGGTGGCCTGCGCGATGAACACGGCCGCCATCGTGAGATAGATCGAAGTGCCGTCCAGGTTGAACGAATAGCCGGTCGGAATGACCAGGCCGACCGTTGCCTTGGTCGCGCCCAGGTTCTCCATCTTTTCCATCATCCGCGGAAGCACCGACTCGGACGACGACGTACCCAGCACGATCAGGAGTTCTTCCTTGATGTACTTGATGAATTTCCAGATGCTGAACCCGTGGAATTTCGCGATGAGCCCGAGCACCACGAAGATGAACAGCAGGCAGGTCATGTAGAAAGTGCCCATGAGCTTGCCCAGCGAGAACAGGCTGCCGACGCCGTACTTGCCGATGGTGAAGGCCATGGCGCCGAAGGCACCGATGGGAGCCAGCTTCATGATGTAGCCGACGATGGTGAAGAGCACGTGCGAGCCCTTCTCGATCACGTCGAACACCAGCGTGCCGCGCCCGCCGAACTTGTGAAGCGCGAAGCCGAACAGAACCGCGATCAACAGCACCTGAAGCACTTCGCCCTTGGCGAACGCGTCGACCACCGTGGTCGGGATCACGTTCAACAGGAAGTCGACGGTGCCGGTCATCTTGCCGGGACCGGTGTAGGCGGCGATCGACTTGGTGTCGAGCGTGGCCGCATCGATGTTCATGCCGGCGCCAGGCTTGATCACATTGACGAGGACCAGGCCCACCACCAGCGCGATCGAGCTCACGATCTCGAAATACAGCAGCGCGAGGCCACCGGTCTTGCCGACCTTCTTCATGTCCTCCATGCCCGCGATGCCAACCACCACGGTGCAGAAGATGATCGGCGCGATGATCATCTTGATCAGCTTGATGAAGCCGTCGCCCAGCGGCTTCATGCTTTCGCCAACCGCCGGATAGAAGTGGCCGAGCAACACGCCGATGATCACGGCGGTGATCACCTGGACATAAAGCGAGCGGTAGAGAGGTAGCTTTTTAGCGGGTGTAGTCGTTATGGTTGCCATGTTGCCTCCGGAAAGAGTGGGGAAATGTAAGCGCCCCGAGGGCGCATCGCCATGCGTAGAACCCACATTCGTTCAAAAACGAAAAAACCCGCCGAAGCGGGTTGGGGTGTTCAGTTTGGTGCGGCCATCTCAATGCATGTGCAGGCCGCCGTTCACCGAGAAGTCGGCGCCGGTGGAGTAGCCGCCTTCGTCCGTGGCGAGCCACGAGATGATCGAGGCGATCTCGCTGGGCTTGCCCAGACGCTTGACCGGGATGGTCGCGATGATCTTGTCGAGCACCTCCTGGCGAATCGCGTTCACCATGTCGGTGCCGATGTAGCCCGGGCTCACCGTGTTGACGGTTACGCCCTTGCTGGCCATTTCCTGCGCCAGCGCCATCGTGAAACCGTGCATGCCGGCCTTGGCCGCAGAGTAGTTGGTCTGGCCGGCTTGGCCCTTGGCGCCGTTGACCGAGCTGATGTTGACGATGCGGCCCCAGCCCTTCTCGACCATGTCGCCCACGACCTGCTTGGTCACGTTGAACATGCTGTTGAGGTTGGTCTCGATCACCGCGCTCCAGTCTTCGGGCGTCATCTTGATGAACATCCGGTCGCGCGTGATGCCGGCGTTGTTGACCAGCACGTCGATGCTGCCATGGTCGGCCTTGGCCTTGGAAAAAGCCTCGACGGTCGAATTCCAGTCGCCGACGTTGCCGACGGAAGCAAAAAACTCGAAGCCCGATGCCTTTTGCTCGGCGAGCCACTTGGCGTGGTCGCGGGTCGGGCCGCATCCGGCAATCACGGTGAATCCGTCCTGGTGAAGGCGTTGGCAGATGGCGGTTCCGATGCCACCCATGCCCCCGGTGACGTATGCGACTTTCTTGCTCATGTTTTTTTCCTTGATTCGAATGCCAGGACTGGCGTATTTACTGTAGCGAAGATTTCAGTCCCTGCCGGGTGAGGAAAACACTGACGCGAGCTTGCAACCAGCTGTCACAAGGCCTTCCTATACTGGTTCGATGTCATCGATCGAGCTCGACGGGATCGCAAAATCCTGGGGCACCAGCAGTGCACTTCACGCCATCGACCTGCGCATCGCGGCAGGGTCTTTCTGCGTTCTTCTCGGTCCATCGGGCTGCGGCAAGTCAACCACGCTGCGCATCGTGGCCGGCCTCGAGACCGCCACGGCCGGGCAGGTTCGCATCGATGGTCGCGATGTGACCAACCTCCCGCCTGCGCAGCGCGGCATCGCGATGGTGTTCCAGAACTACGCGCTGTTCCCGCACCTCAGCGTGGCGGACAACATCACGTTCGGGCTCTCCGTGCGCAGGACGCCGGCGGCCGAGACCGCGACACGGCTCAAGAACGCCGCCGCCCTGCTCGGCCTCGGCGCGCTGCTCGATCGCCGGCCGGGGCAACTCTCGGGCGGGCAGCAGCAACGCGTGGCACTCGGGCGTGCGCTCGTGGCCGAGGCCAAGGTCTGTCTCATGGACGAGCCGCTGTCGAACCTCGATGCCCAACTGCGCCAGGAGATGCGACGCGAACTGCGCGAACTGCAACAGAAGCTCGGCCTCACCGTGGTCTACGTGACGCATGACCAGACCGAGGCGATGAGCATGGCCGACCAGGTCGTGCTGCTGAACCAGGGCCGCGTCGAGCAGTCGGGCCCGCCGCGCGCGCTCTACGCACGGCCGGCGACCGTCTTCGCCGCGCGCTTCATAGGCACGCCGCCAATGAACCTGGTGTCGCTCGAGGCCGGCCGAATTGCGGGCAGCGACGTGCCCGTCGGGCTGACCGCCCGCACGCTGGGCGTGCGACCCGAAGCCATCACGCTGCTGGCGAACGCGGACAACCCCGACAGCGCGGGCGTGCCTGCCACCGTCGCGAGCGTCGAATACCTCGGCGCCGACCTGGTGCTGCGCTGCACCGTCGGCACCGAAAGCCTGCTGGTGCGCACCGATGGCCAGCACCACGCCACGGCCGGCGACACCGTTCGCCTGCACTGGGCCCCGCAAGAAAGCCACGGCTTCGACGCCGCTGGCCAACGCATCCTCTGACTGCTTTTCATCCAAGGACGAGACCATGAGACGACATACCTTCGTGCGCGCGTTTGCTATCAAATCGATAGCTTTGAGCGCCCTGCTGGCGGGCGCTGCAGGCACTTTTTGCTTGAGCGCGCAGGCGCAGGGGCCGGTCGAGGTGCCCTTCTACTATCCGGTCGCCGTGGGCGGCCCGATCGCCAAGACCATCGACGGCTTCGCCGAGGGCTTCATGAAGGAGAACCCGGGCATCAAGCTCACGCCGATCTACGCCGGAACCTACCAGGAGACGATCGTCAAGGCGCTCACCGCGCACAAGTCGGGCACGCCGCCCGTCACCTCGGTGCTGCTGTCGACCGACATGTTCACGCTGATCGACGAAGACGCGATCGTGCCCTTCGACAACTTCGCGAAGACCGCCGACGACAAGGCCTGGATGGGCGGGTTCTACAAGGCCTTCATGGCCAACAGCCAGACCGGCGGCAAGACCTGGGGCATTCCGTTCCAGCGCTCAACGGTGGTCATGTACTGGAACAAGGAACTCTTCAAGGAGGCCGGCCTCGACCCGAACAAACCGCCGACGAACTGGGCCGAGCTGAAAGACGCCGCCACCAGGCTCACGAAGAAGGATGCGAGCGGCAAGGTCACGCAATGGGGCGTGCAGATCCCGTCGAGCGGCTTTCCGTACTGGCTGTTCCAGACGCTGACCACGCCCAACGACGCCCTTCTCGCCAACGAGGCTGGCACGCAGGTGAAGTTCGACGATCCGAAGGTCATCGAGGCGCTGCAGACCTGGGTCGACCTCGGCAAGGCCGGCATCCACCCGCCGGGCGTGGTCGAGTGGGGCACGACGCCCAAGGACTTCTTCGAGAAGAAGGCCGCGATCATCTACACCACCACCGGCAACCTGACGAACATCAAGGCGAACGCCAAGTTCGATTTCGGCGTCGGCATGATCCCGGGCAACAAGCGCAAGGGTTCGCCCACGGGCGGCGGCAACTTCTACATCTTCAAGAAGTCGACGCCCGCGCAGCAGGAAGCGGCCTTCAAGTTCATCAAGTGGGTGACACAACCCGAGCGGGCCGCGCAGTGGAGCATGGACACCGGCTACGTCGCGGTGTCACAAGCCGCCTACGACACGCCGACGCTCAAGAAATACGGCACCGACTTCCCGGCGGCCCTCGTGGCGCGCGACCAGTTGCCGGTGTCGGTCGCCGAGTTTTCCACGCACGACAACCAGCGCGTGACCAAGGCACTGAACGACGGCCTGCAGGCCGCGCTCACCGGCACCAAGCCGGCGGGCCAGGCGATGCAGGACGCGCAGAAGGAAGCCGACCGCATCCTGCGTTCGTACAAGTGACAGCTCGCGCGTCGAGATGAAGCAACGGTCGGTCCATGCGTGGTTGATGCTGCTGCCGGCGCTCGCGCTGCTGGTGGCGTTCACGCACTGGCCGGCGGTGTCGACGCTGGTCGACAGCTTCTTCTCGACGCCCAAGGGTGCGCGGCCGGGCGTCTGGGTCGGCCTCGAGAACTACCAGGTCATGGCCGAAGACCCGGTGTTCTGGAAGGCGGTGCGCAACAACCTGTGGTTTGCCGGCGCGACGATTCCCTGTTCGATCGGTCTCGCGCTGGTGATGGCGCTGTGGGTCAACGAACGCATCGCCGGCCGCGCATTCCTGCGCATGGCGTACTTCACGCCGACCGTGCTGCCGATGATCGCGGTCGCCAACATCTGGCTCTTCTTCTACACGCCGCAGTACGGTTTGCTCGAGCAGGTCACCGGCGCGCTCGGCCTGCCTTCGCACAACTGGCTCGGCAGCCCGTCGACGGCGCTCGGCGCGGTCACGGTGGTAGCGATCTGGAAGGAAGCCGGCTTCTTCATGATCTTCTATCTGGCCGCGCTGCAAACGCTCAACCCGAGCCTGCGCGAGGCCGCTGCCATCGAGGGCGCGTCGCGCTGGTACTTCTTCCGGCGCGTGCAATGGCCGCTCCTGATGCCGACCACGCTCTTCGTGCTGGTCAACGCCTTCATCAACGCTTTCCGCATGGTCGACCACCTGTTCGTCCTCACGCGCGGCGGGCCGGACAACGCTTCGACGCTGCTGCTCTATCACCTCTACGAAGTCGGCTTCAGCTTCTGGGACACCGCATATGCATCGGCGATCACGGTGGTGCTTGTGGCCGTGCTGGCAGGCATTGCGCTCTTCCAGTTCTTCGTGCTCGACAAGAAGGTGCACTACAAATGAGCGCCGCCGCGCCCTCGCAGCGCCTCGCCTACAACGAACCGGGCTGGCTCGACACGATCGCCGCCTGGCTGCTCGCGCTGCTGTGGATCCTGCCGCTCGTCTACGCGGTGTGGACCGCCTTCCACCCGGCCGAATACTCGACGCGCTTCGACCTCTTCGCGCCGCTCACGCTCGACAACTTCGCGCGCGCCTGGGCGGCGGCGCCGTTCGCTCGCTACTTCCTCAACACGACGCTGCTGGTCGCGATGATTCTGGTGGTGCAACTGGTGCTTGGCACGCTGGCGGCCTATGCATTCGCGCGCTACGAGTTCCGCGGGAAGAACATCGCGTTCGCCCTGGTGCTGGTCCAGCTGATGATCATGCCGGACATCCTGGTGGTCGAAAACTACAAGACCATGGCGAAGCTCGGCCTGATCGACACGCTGCTCGCCATCGGGCTGCCCTACTTCGCATCGGCCTTCGCGATCTTCCTGTTGCGCCAGACCTTCATGGGCATTCCGAAGGAGCTCGATGACGCGGCGCGTGTCGAGGGGGCGAGCGCGATGCAGACGCTGTGGCGCGTGTACGTGCCGCTGGCCAAACCGGTCTACACCGCATTCGCACTGGTCTCGGTGAGCTTTCACTGGAACAACTTCCTGTGGCCGCTGATCGTCACCAACAGCGTCAATTCACGGCCGCTCACGGTCGGGTTGCAGGTGTTCTCATCGGTCGACCAGGGTGTCGACTGGTCGATCATCACGGCCGCCACCCTGATGACCTCGGCGCCCTTGCTCATCGCCTTCCTGCTCTTCCAGCGCCAGTTCGTGCAGAGCTTCATGCGGGCGGGGATCAAGTGAAGCTGGTTACCTGGAACACCCAATGGTGTCGCGGCCTCGACGGCGCGGTGAACGTCGAACGCATCGTCGCGGGTGCGCGGGCGATGGCCGATTTCGACGTGCTGTGCCTGCAGGAGATCGCGCAGGGCTACTCGCAGATGCCGGGCGCGCCCGGCGACCAACCGGCCGAGTTGCAGGCATTGCTGCCGGGCTTTCAGATCTTCTTCGGCGCCGCCGTCGACGAGTTCGACGCCCAAGGCCAGCGCCAGCGCTTCGGCAACCTGATCGCGACACGCCTGCCGGTAGCGCAGGTGCAGCACCACGCCCTGCCCTGGCCTGCCGACGCGGGCGTGCGCAGCATGCCGCGCATGTGCACGGTCGTCACGGTGCGCGATCCCGCGCTGGGTGCGGTACGGGTGATGACCACGCACCTCGAGTACTACAGCAAGGTGCAGCGCATGGCGCAGGCACGGGCACTGCAGCAGCTGCACATCGAGGCCTGTGCGCAGGCTGCCGCGGCCCCGCTCGACGACGACAGCCGGTCGCCGTTCCAGACCAAGGTGCACACGCCCCACGCCATCCTTTGCGGCGACTTCAATCTCGGCGCCGACGAACCCGAGTACGCGGTGGTGCAGGCGCCTTTCGAGGCTGCGCCCGGCGCACCCACATCGCGCCTTCGGGATGCGTGGCCACTGGCCAGGGGCGCATCGCCGCATGTGCCCACCTTCCGCCTCTTCGACCGTACCTATGGGCCTGAAGCTGTCGCCTGCGACTTCGTGTTCGTCAGTGAATCGCTGGCGTCAAAAGTCCGGCATGTCGAGGTCGACCTGATCACGCAGGCGTCTGACCACCAGCCCGTTCTGCTCAGCCTGAGCTAACCGCACCGCACGCCGGAAACCCACACCGTCTGGGTCAAATGCACTACACGCGCTAGTGCATTTGAAGGTGTTTTCCGCCGCCGTGGCCTCCTACCATTTGCTCACTCGCACTCCATGCGACGGCCCCTGCAATCCCGCGGAGGGCAAGCCACTGAAAGGACATCACCATGAACAAGGACACCGTTGAAGGCAACGTGCAGCAGGTAAAGGGATCCGTCAAGGAAGCGCTGGGCAAGGTCACTGGCAACGAACGGCTCGAGGCCGAAGGCGCCACCGAAAAGGTCGCCGGCAAGGTGCAGGAAGGCGTGGGCAAGACCCGCGATGCCGCCGAGGAAACAGCCGACAAGCTGAAGAAGTAATCCATCCACAACAAAAAGGAAAACACCATGTTTGAAAAAGCTGAAGGCACCATGCAGAACATCGCAGGCCGCATCCAGGACGCCGTCGGCGGCGCGACGGGCGACACGTCCACCCAACTCGAAGGCAAGACGCGCCAGCTCGCCGGCAAGGCGCAGCAAAGCTATGGCGACGTGTTGAACCAGGTGCGCGAATCGGCGCTCACCAACCCGATCGGCACGCTGGCCGTGGCAGCGGGTGCCGGCTTCATCATCGGCGCGATCTGGGCCCGCCGCTGAACATCGGGTGATCGGGAGAAAGCATGAACACAACAACGATCCTCGCCACTGACACGCCGCGCCTCTACGCATCGCGGGTGTCCTGGGGCGCCGTGTTTGCCGGCCTGTTCCTCGCGCTGGCCACCTATCTCTTCCTCGGCGTGCTCGGCACGGCCGTGGGCTCGGGCTCCATCGACGCCATGGGCGAGCGCAATCCGCTCGCCGGTTTCGGCACCGGGGCCGGCGTCTGGGTCGGCGTCTCGACGCTGATCGCCCTGGCCGTCGGCGCATTTTTCGCGGGCCGCACGGCGCCCGGCAAAGGCATCCTGCATGGCGTGCTCTGCTGGGCTGTGACCACACTCGTCACCGTCTATGCACTGTCGTCGCTGGCGACGGGCGTGATCGGCACGGCTTCGCGCGTCGCAGGCAGTGGCCTCTCGCTGGCAGGTCAGGGCGTCGCTGCCGTGGCCCCCGGCATCGCCTCCGGCGTGAAGGACCAGATGCAGAAGAACGGCGTCGACTTCGACTTCTCGGACGCACGCAACCAGCTTGAGACGCTGCTGCGCCAGACCGGCAAGGCCGAGCTCAATCCGGACCAGCTCAAGGCACAGGCGGACGCCGCCGTGACCGACGGCAAGAGCACTGCCAATGGCGCGGCGACCACGCCGCAGAACGCGGGCAACGAACTCGGTGCTTTCTTCGACCGCCTGCGCCAGAAGGCCCAGCCGGGTCTGGACGCTGCCGACAAGGATGCGCTGGTCAACATCATCGTCGCGCGGACCGGCAAGAGCCGTCCGGAAGCCGAGCAGATGGCGGCCAACTACGAGCAGACCTACAACCAGGCTGTCGCAAAGTACGAGCAGCTCAAGGTGCAGGCCGAGCAGACGGCGCGTGAGGCAGGCGATGCGGCTGCCAAGGGCGTGAGCCAGGCCGCCTGGGCCGGCGTGGTGGTCATGTTGCTGGGCTTCGCGATTTCCGCCGCAGCAGGCTTCGCCGGACGCCGCAGCGGGCTTCGCAGCGAAGGCGAGCGGCTCGCCGTCGCCTGATCGCCAACGTCGTCTGTTCTGCAGACGCCCCGAACGCCTCGTCGTTGATTCAACGCCGGGGCGTTCCGACTTTCAAAAATCGCCATGAACGACCGTGTGCTGCAAACCCAGACCGACCGACGCCAGCTCCAGCAGATCATCACCGGGCTGACCGAAGGCGTCATCCTGGTCGAACCCGACCAGCGGATCCTGTGGGCCAACGATGCCGCGCTGAAGATGCACGGCATCGAATCGGTGGCTGACCTGGGCCGCGACGTCACGCAATACCGCGAGCGCTTTCGGCTGCGCTATCGCAACAACCATCCCTTGCAGGACGGCCAATATCCGATCGAGCGCGTGATCGCCGGCGAGTGCTTTTCCGACGTGATCGTCGAAGTCTTTCCAGCCGACGACGACAGCGTGAACTGGGTGCACCGCGTGCGCAGCCTGGTGTTGACCAACAACGATGGCGACCCGGACTGCCTGGCGCTCATCCTGCACGACGCGAGCGAGTGGGCCAGCGCCGAAGAGCGCTTCGAGAAGACCTTCAACGCCAATCCCGCGCCAGCCATGATCTGCCGCCTCGGCGACCAGCGCTACATCAAGGTGAACCAGGGCTTTCTCGAGATGACGGGCTACGTGCGCGAACAGGTCATCGGCCGCTCGGTCTACGAGCTCGACGTGTTCGAAGGCGCAGACCGGCGTGAGCTGGCCATCGAGCGACTCGGTGAAGGCGGGACCATTCCGCAGATGGAAGCCGAGCTGCGCCTACCCGACGGCGGCCACAAGCCTGTCGTGGTGGCGGGTCAGCCCATCGACATCGGCGAAGAGGCCTGCATGCTCTTCACCTTCATGGACCTGGAGCCACGACGCAAGGCGGAGAGCACCTTGCGCCAGAGCGAAGAGCGATTCCAGAAGGCGTTTCGCATGCTTCCGGTACCGAGTGCCGTGTTGAGCGCCGCAACGCTGGTGCTGATCGACATCAACGAGGCCTTCACGGCCGTGACGGGCTACGCGTCGGCCGATGTGCTCGGCCGCGCGGGCGACGAAGCGGGCATCTGGCTCGACGACACGCACGCCACGCTGGTCACGCGCCTGGCCGAGCACGAAAGCATTCGCAACGCAGAATTCCGCATCGGGCGCAAGGAAGGCGAACCCATCGATTGCCTGGTGTCTGCGGAGACCGTGAGCATCAACGGTCAGGACTGCGTGCTGATGGCCTGGCTCGACATCAGCGACCGCAAGCGCTCGGAAATGGAATTGGTCAGCGCCATCGAGACGGTGATGCAGGACGCCTCATGGTTCAGCCGATCGCTGATTGAAAAACTCGCCAACGTGAAGCGCGCCGGCGCTGCCGGCAGCAGCGCCCAGCTGGCCGACCTCACGCGGCGCGAGCGCGACGTGTTCGACGCGCTGTGCCAGGGCCAGGCCGACAAGGAGATCGCCAAGACGCTGGGTGTGGCCCTCAGCACGGTGCGCAATCACGTCGCAACGATCTACGCCAAGCTCGATGTGCACAACCGCGGCGCGCTGGTGCTGTGGGCACGCAATCACGGCTACTTCGTCACGCCGGCCACGAAGCCGGCGGACTGAACACCCGGGCCGCAGCCCGGGCAGCGCGCTCAGCGCTCGATCGTAAGCGCCACGCCCATGCCGCCGCCGATGCACAGCGAGGCAATGCCCTTCTTCGCGTTCTGGCGCTGCATTTCGTGCAGCAGCGTCACCAGGATGCGGCAGCCGGACGCGCCGATCGGGTGACCGATGGCGATCGCGCCGCCGTTCACATTGACCTTGTTCACATCCCAACCCATCTCGCGGTTCACGGCGCAGGCTTGAGCGGCAAAGGCTTCGTTGATTTCGAGCAGGTCGAGGTCGGCGGGCTTCCAGCCGGCGCGCTGCAGCGCCTTGGTCGACGCGGGCACCGGGCCCATGCCCATGATGGCGGGGTCGAGGCCGGCGGTGGCGTAGCTGGCGATGCGGCCCAGCGGCTTCAGGCCCAGGGCGGCCGCCTTCTTGGCCGTCATGACCATCACGGCGGCGGCGCCGTCGTTCAGGCCCGAGGCGTTGCCCGCGGTCACGCCGCCGGCCTTGTCGAAGGCGGGGCGCAGGCCGGCCAGGCCTTCAGCGCTGGTCTTGCGGTTGATGAACTCGTCCTGGTTGAAGACGAGCGGGTCGCCCTTCTTCTGCGGAATGCTCACGCCGACGAT
>JBGMOF010000028.1:0-73042 GCA_041424275.1 Variovorax sp. | reverse complement strand
AGTACTTGTTCTGGTAGTCGTAGGCGCCTTCGGGCGCGGCGATGCGCACCACCGGAAGCGCCACCGCGGCGAGCCCTTCGCCGAGCACGGCGCAAGTGACTTCCTCGCCCTCGATGAATTCCTCGCACAGCACATCGCTGTCGTACTTCGCCGAGAGCGTCACCGCGTCCTGCATCTGCGAGTAGCCCTCGACCTTGGTCACGCCGATCGACGAGCCTTCGCGCGGCGGCTTCACGATCAGCGGCAGGCCCAGCACGTCGGGCACCGCACGAACCTGTTCGCGGCTCTGCTGGTCGGCCGCGAGGCGCACGTACTTCGGCGTCGGCAGTCCGTCGGCTTGCCAAATGCGCTTGGTCATGACCTTGTCCATCGCGACGCTGGAGGCCATCACGCCCGAGCCGGTGTACGGAATGCCGAGCAGTTCGAGCGCGCCCTGCACCGTGCCGTCTTCGCCGTGGCGGCCGTGCAGCGCGACGAAGCAGCGCGCGAAGCCTTCGCGCTTGAGCTCGACCAGGTCGCGCGCCGCCGGATCGAACGCATGCGCATCGACGCCGCGCGATTGCAGGGCCGCCAGCACGCCGCTGCCGGACATGTTGGAGACTTCGCGTTCGGCCGACGTGCCGCCGAACAGCACCGCGACCTTGCCCAGGTTTCGAGGATCGATCACGCTCACAGCGCCCTTCCCTCGCGCGTGAAGCGCTCTGATTTCGAGGAGACCGCACCCAGCTCGACGACGCGCGACGGCACCGCGCCGATCGAACCGGCGCCCATGCAGATCACGACGTCCCCTTCGCGGGCGTTGTCCAGGATGGCTTGCGGCATCGCGGCGATGTCGTCGATGAAGACCGGTTCGACCTTGCCGGCCACGCGCAGCGCACGCGCCAGGGAGCGGCCGTCCGCCGCGACGATCGGCTGTTCGCCGGCCGCATACACCTCGCCCAGCAGCACCGCGTCGGCGCTGCCGATGACCTTCACGAAATCCTCGAAGCAGTCGCGGGTGCGCGTGTAGCGGTGCGGCTGGAACGCCAGCACCAGACGACGGCCCGGGAAGGCGCCGCGCGCCGCCGCGATCGTCGCGGCCATCTCGACCGGGTGATGACCGTAGTCGTCGATCACGGTGAAGGTGCCGCTTGCGTGCGTCGCCTGCGCGCCACGCACAGCGACATCGCCATGGCTCTGGAAGCGCCGGCCGACGCCCTTGAAGTCGGCAAGGCCTCGCTGCACGGCTTCGTCGGGCACGTTGAGCTCGACGGCGACGGCGATGACCGACAGCGCGTTCAGCACGTTGTGCTCGCCCGGCAGGTTCAGCACGATCTCGAGATCGGGCAAGGTGATGCCGTTGCGGCGCTGCACCGTGAAGTGCATCTGGCTCCCGACCGCGCGCACGTTGACCGCACGCACCTGTGCATCGTCCATGAAGCCGTAGCTCGTGACCGGGCAAGTGACCTGCGAGACGATCTCGCGCACCGCCTCGTCGTCGGTGCAGAGGATGGCCACGCCGTAGAAAGGCATGCGGTGCAGGAAGTCGACGAAGGCCTTCTTGAGGTTCGCGAAATCGTGCCCGTAGGTTTCCATGTGATCGGCGTCGATGTTCGTGACCACCGCCATCACAGGCAGCAGGTTCAGGAACGAAGCGTCCGATTCGTCGGCCTCCACCACGATGTAGTCGCCGCTGCCCAGCTTCGCGTTCGCGCCGGCGCTGTTGAGACGGCCACCGATCACGAAGGTCGGATCGAGGCCCGCGGCGGCCAGCACGCTCGCCACCAGGCTGGTCGTCGTGGTCTTGCCGTGCGTGCCGGCGATCGCGATGCCCTGCTTCAGGCGCATCAGCTCGGCCAGCATCAGTGCGCGCGGCACCACCGGGATCTTCTTCTCGCGCGCGGCGATCACTTCGGGGTTCGCGGCCTGCACGGCGGTCGATGTGACGACCGCATCGGCCCCTGCGATGTTCGCAGCGTCGTGACCGATGAAGGTCGTGATGCCGAGGCTCGCGAGGCGCCTGAGCGTCGCGCTGTCGGCCAGGTCGGAGCCGGAGATGCGGTAGCCGAGGTTCAGCAGGATCTCCGCGATGCCGCTCATGCCGACACCGCCGACGCCCACGAAATGGATGTGATGGATCGCGTGCTTCATGCGCGGGCCTCCCGTTTGGCGGCGAGCTCTTCGCAGGCGCGCACGACTTCGGCAACGGCTTCGGTCTTCTGCATCGTCTTGGCCTTCGAGGCCCGCTCGACCAGCGTGGAGCGTTCAGTTTTCTGTAGCAAGTCGGCCAGCAATTCAGGGGTGAGTTCGGACTGTTGAACGATCCAGCCGCCGCCCGCGTCGACCAGGAAGTGCGCGTTGGTGGTCTGGTGGTCGTCCACCGCCGAAGGAAAGGGAACGAAGAGCGCGGCGGCGCCGACCGCTGCGATCTCGGTGACGGTGCTGGCACCGGCGCGCGCGACGATCAGGTCGGCATCGGCATAGGCGCTTGCGGTGTCGTCGATGAAAGGCGTGAGCTCGCCGGTGACGCCTGCCGCGGCATAGTTGGCGCGCAACTCGTCGATCTGTTTGGCGCCGCTCTGGTGGATCACGCTCGGCCGTTCGGCCGGCGCGATCATCGCGAGCGCCTTCGGCACCACGGCGTTCAGCGCCCTGGCGCCGAGACTGCCGCCCACCACGAGCAGCTTGAGCGGGCCGCTGCGATGCGCGAAACGCAGTGCCGGCGCCGGCTGTTGCAGGAACCCTGCGCGCAGCGGATTGCCGACCCAGCTGGCGTTCTTGAGCACGTCGGGAAACGCCGTGAAGACACGGTTCGCGACGCTCGCGAGCACCTTGTTGGCGAGGCCGGCCACCGAGTTCTGCTCATGCAGCACCAGCGGCTTGCCGAAGAGCACGCTCATCAGACCGCCGGGAAAGGTGATGTACCCACCCAGTCCGACGACCACGTCGGGCTTGACGCGGCGGACCACCGCGATGCTCTGCAGGAACGCGCGCAACAGCCGCAGCGGCAACATCAGCAGGGTGAGCGGCCCCTTGCCGCGCACGCCACCGAACTGCACGGGCTCGAAGGCGAAGCCGCGCGGCGGCACGAGCTTTTCTTCCATGCTGCCCGGTGCGCCGAGCCAGTGCACCTGCCAGCCGCGCGTGCGCAACTCTTCGGCGACCGCGAGTCCCGGGAAGATGTGGCCGCCGGTTCCGCCAGCCATGACCAAGGCGGTCCGCGTCATACCCTGCCACCGCGCATCAGCACGCGGTTCTCGTAGTCGATGCGCAGCACGATGGCCAGCGCGATCAGGTTGAACAGGATGGCCGAGCCTCCGAAGCTCATCAGCGGCAAGGTCAGGCCCTTGGTCGGCAGCGCGCCCAGGTTCACGCCCATGTTGATGAAGGTCTGGAAACCGATCCAGATGCCGATGCCCTGGGCCACCAGGCCGGAGAACACACGGTCGAGCGCGATCGACTGGCGGCCGATGTGCATGACGCGG
This sequence comes from Variovorax sp., assembly GCA_041424275.1. Lineage (GTDB taxonomy): Bacteria > Pseudomonadota > Gammaproteobacteria > Burkholderiales > Burkholderiaceae_C > Variovorax. The sequence goes on along the minus strand of JBGMOF010000028.1, from coordinate 69,578 downwards.
CGGGTGAGCCAGAGGAACAACCCGATCGCGAGCAGCACGCCGACCAGGCCGAATTCCTCGCCGATCACCGCCAGCAGAAAGTCGGTGTGCGCTTCGGGCAGCCAGTGCAGCTTCTCGATGCTGCCGCCGAGGCCGACGCCCCAGATCTCGCCGCGCCCGATGGCGATCAGCGAGTGCGAGAGCTGGTAGCCCTTGCCGAGCGCGTTGTGCTCGCTCCACGGATCGAGGTAGGCAAAGATGCGCTCGCGCCGCCAGGAGCTGGACGCCACGATCGAGGCGAAAGCGACCACCACCAGCATCGCGATCACGAAGAACATGCGCGCGTTCACGCCGCCGAGGAACAGGATGCCCATCGCGATGACCGCGATCACCATGAAGGCGCCCATGTCGGGCTCGGCCATCACCAGCATGCCGACCACCACCACCGCGACGCCCATCGGCAGCACGGCGCGGAAGAAGCGCTCCTTGATCTCCATCTTGCGCACCATGTAGCTGGCGGCATAGAGCACCATCGCGAGCTTCGCCAGCTCCGACGGCTGGAAGCGCATGAAACCCATCGGCAACCAGCGACGCGCGCCATTCACGTTGATGCCGATGTGCGGGATCAACACCGCCACCAGCAGCAGCAACGACGCGACGAACAGCCAGGGCGCGATGCGCTCCCAGGTCTTCATCGGGATCTGGAACGCCAGCAGCGCCGCGACGAACGCGACCACCAGCGACATGGCGTGCCGCGTCAGGAAGAACAGCGGCCCGTAGCCCTGGCGCGCGAAGCGCGGGTTGTCGGGCAACGCGATGGACGCCGAATAGACCATCACCAGGCCCCAGGCCAGCAGCGCGATCGTGACCCACACGAGCGCCTGGTCGAATCCCAGCACCCGCACCGGCGCGGCCTTGGTCTGGGTGGTGCCGGCACCGCCGAGGTGGACCGGCAGGTGGATGGGCAAGGCGTCGATGCCGCGCTTGGCGCGACCGAACCAGCCACCGAAGCGGCCGCCCTTGTCGTCCGTTGAATTCGAGACAGCGGCGCTGTTCATGCAGCTTCTCCAGCGCTTTCGCGCGGCGCATCGGCGAGTGCCTGGACGGCCTCGCAGAACACGTCGGCGCGGTGTTCGTAGTCGCGGAACATGTCGAAGCTGGCGCAGGCGGGCGACAGCAGCACGGCGTCGCCGGGGTGCGCGCGGCCCGCCGCGAGCGACACGGCTTCGGGGAGCGTGGCGGCGTTCACCAGCGTCACGCCGGTGCCCTCGAGTGCGGCGGCGATGCGCGGCGCATCGCGCCCGATCAGCACCACGGCTCGTGCGAACTGCGCCACCGGTGCGGCCAGCGGCGAGAAGTCCTGCCCCTTGCCCTCGCCGCCCAGGATCACGACCACGCGACGGTCGATGCCCAGGCCACCGAGTGCGGCCACCGTGGCGCCGACGTTCGTGCCCTTGCTGTCGTCGAAGTATTCGACCGCGTCGACGATCGCGACCGGATCGACCCGGTGCGGTTCGCCGCGGTACTCGCGCAGGCCGTACAACATTGGAGCGAGCTGGCAGCCGGCGGCCGTGGCGAGCGCCAGTGCGGCCAGCGCGTTGAGCGCGTTGTGCTGGCCGCGGATGCGCAGTGCATCGGCCGGCAAGAAGCGCTGCAGGAAGATCTCTTCCTCGACCACCGCACCGCGCTTGCGCTTCTGGGTCTCGTCGGCTTCCAGCGCGCGCACCAGCCAGCTGATGCCGTTCACGCGCTCGATGCCGTAGTCGCCCGGGCGCAGCGGCATGCCGGCGCCGAAGGTGACGTGCTCGCGGACCTGCGGACGCTGCAGCTTGACGCGCACCGGTGGCGGCAGCATCGCCATCACGCCGGTGTCTTCGCGGTTGAGCAGCATCAGGCCGCGCTCGCCGAACACCCGGGCCTTGGCGGCCACATAGGCCGCCATGTCGCCGTGCCAGTCGAGGTGGTCCTGCGTCACGTTGAGCACGGTCGCGGCGGTCGGCTCGAAGCCCTGTACGCCGTCGAGCTGGAAGCTGGACAACTCCAGCACCCAGACGTCGGGCAGCGTGTCGGCGTCGATGTGTGCGGCCAGCGTGTCGAGCAGCGTCGGACCGATGTTGCCGGCGACTGCCACGGTCTTGCCGGCGCACTCGATCAGCAGGCCGGTGAGCGCGGTGACGGTGGTCTTGCCGTTGGTGCCGGTGATGGCGAGCACGGCGGGGGTGTAGCCCACGGGCTGCGCGGGTTCCGGCGCGAGGACCGGCGACGGCGCTTCGTCTTCTGGCGGCGGCACGACCGGCGCGACCGACAGCTCCGCGATGCGGGCGACGAAGGCGGCTGCGTCACGGGCTGCCGTGTGGACCGAACTCGCGGCAGCGATGGCCGGTGGAGGCGGCGCTTCAAGGGGCGCAGGCGTCACGCTATCGACGTGTCCAGGCTCTGCCGGCGCTTCGCCGGGAGCCGCGGGTTCCGCTTCCGGCTCGGATTCGACGACAGGCGAACTCTCGCTTACCGGCGCTGCCACGACCGCCGGCGACTGCTCCGCCATCTCGATCTCGGCCTGCGCTTGCGGCTCAGGCTCATGCGCGGGCGGAACGGGCGGCAGGTCGACCGTGCGCAGGTCGAGCAGCGCTCGCGCGAACAGGTCCAGCTCGCCGCCGACGGTCAGGCCCACGGCCCTGGCGGCGTCGACGACCGGCGCGATGGCCGCGGGCGAAAGCCCCGGCGAGCGGTACACCGCGCGAACCGCCGTCCCGTCGACCAGCGCCGCCGTGAACGCGCCGCCGATGAAGACCGCACCCGGCACCTCGTGCGCGAGCGTCGCCAGTTGCGGCGGCGCTTCGCGCGTGTCGGCCACGGTCACGTGCGCGCCGTGGCGGGCGCACCAGCGCGCCATCGCCAGGCCCGAGGCACCCAGGCCCAGGATCAGCACGTGAAGGTCTTGCAGATGCTTCATCGGCTCAACGCAACTTCAGGGTCGACAGGCCCACGAGGCACAGCAGCATCGTGATGATCCAGAAACGCACGACGACCTGCGTCTCGCGCCATCCGCTCTTCTCGAAATGGTGGTGCAGCGGCGCCATCTTCAGGATGCGCCGGCCTTCGCCGAAGCGCTTCTTGGTGTACTTGAAGTACATGACCTGGACCATCACCGAGACCGCCTCGACCACGAAGATGCCGCCCATCACGAAGAAGACGATCTCCTGGCGCACGATCACGGCGATCGTGCCCAGCGCGCCGCCGAGCGCGAGCGCGCCCACGTCGCCCATGAACACTTGTGCCGGATGCGTGTTGAACCACAGGAACGCGAGCCCGGCCCCGGCCATCGCCGAGCAGAAGACCAGCAATTCGCCCGAACCGGGGATGTGCGGGAACAGGAGGTAGCGCGAGTAGACCGCGCTGCCCGTGACATACGCGAACACGCCGAGCGCGGAACCGACCATCACGACCGGCATGATCGCCAGGCCGTCGAGGCCGTCGGTCAGGTTGACCGCATTGCTGGAGCCGACGATCACCAGGTAGGTCAGGATTACGAAGCCGATGCCGCCGAGCGGATAGCTGACTTCCTTGAAGAAGGGCACCAGCAGGTTGATCTTCGGCGGGAAGCTCAGGTCGAAGCCCGAGCGGACCCATGCGTAGAACAGTTCGACCACGCGCCAGTTCGAGCTTTCGGAAATGCTGAAGAGCAGGTAGAAGCCGGCCACCAGGCCGACCACGGATTGCCAGAAATACTTCTCTCGCGAGCGCATGCCTTCGGGGTCCTTGCGGACCACCTTGCGCCAGTCGTCGACCCAGCCGATCGCGCCGAAACCGAGCGTCACCCACAGCACGATCCACACGAAGCGGTTCGACAGGTCGAACCACAGCAGCGTCGCGAAGGCGATCGAGAACAGCACCAGCACGCCGCCCATGGTGGGCGTGCCGCTCTTGGTCAGGTGCGTCTCCATGCCGTAGCCGCGGATCGGCTGGCCGATCTTGAGCGCGGTCAGCCGGCGGATCGCATAGGGACCGATCGCCAGGCCGATCAGCAGCGCGGTCGTCGCGGCCATCAGCGCGCGGAAGGTCAGGTACTGGAAGACGCGCAGGAACCCGAACTCGGGCGACAGCGTCTGCAGCCATTGGGCCAGGCTCATCAGCATGGTGCGACAGCGCACGGTTCACGCATGACCGGCCTCCTCGTTGTGTGTTGTGGTCGCCTGCACGACGGCTTGCACCACGCGCTCCATGCGCATGAAGCGCGAGCCCTTGACCAGCACGCTGGCGGTGTCCGGCAGGGCCTCGACCACGGCGGCGTTGAGCGCGTCGATGTCGGCGAAGTGCCGGCCTTGCGTGTCGCCACGGCCGCGGTTCGAAGCATCCACGCTGTGCCTCGACTCGTCGCCGAGTCCGAACACACGCTGGATGCCACGCTCCCGCGCCCAATCGCCGACTTCGGCGTGGAACGCGGGGCCCTCGTCGCCGACCTCGCCCATGTCGCCGAGCACCAGCAGCCGCGGCGCCGGCATGCTGGCGAGCACGTCGATCGCCGCCCGCACCGAATCCGGATTGGCGTTGTAGGTGTCGTCCACCAGCGTGAGCGCGCGTCCGTCGAGCTGAACCACGATGGCCCTCGAGCGCCCCTTGACCGGCTCGAAAGCGTCGAGCCCCTCCGCGATGGTTGCGAGCGAGACGCCGGTCGGCAGTGCGCAGGCGATCGCGGCCAGCGCGTTGACGACGTTGTGGCGCCCCGCGATGCGCAGCGTGCACGAAAGCGATCCGACCGGCGTGCGAGCGACCAGCTTCCAGGCATCGCCCAGCCACTCCGCCGACGCGAGTCCGATGTCGGCATCCTCGTGCTCGCCGAAGGTCAGGCAACGGCGTTGGGCAGTTTCCTGCGCAAGGGTGCGCCACAGCGGAGTGAACGGATCGCCGGCCGGAAACACCGCCGTGCCGTTGGCCGGGAGCGCGTCGAACACGGCGCCGTTCTCCCGCGCGACCGCTTCGACCGTGGCCATGAATTCCAGGTGCTCGCGCTGGGCGTTGTTGACCAGCGCGATCGTGGGTCGGGCGATGGCGGACAGCCGGGCGATCTCGCCGGGATGGTTCATGCCCAGCTCGATCACGGCGCGCGTGTGGTGCGCGCGCATCCGGAACAGCGTCAGCGGCACGCCGATCTCATTGTTGTAGTTGCCGACCGTCGCCAGGGCGCGGTTGGCCGATGCCGTGGTCAGGATCGACGCCACCATTTGCGTGACGGTGGTCTTGCCGTTGCTGCCGGTGACAGCGACGAGCGGCAATTCGAACTGCGAACGCCATCCGGCGGCGAGCGCACCGAGCGCGACCAGCGAATCCGGCACTTCGAGCCCCGCGAGGCCTGCGGCTTCGAGCCCGCCGTGTGCGATGGCCGCGACGGCGCCAGCGCTCTTCGCATCGGCCAGGAAAGCATTCGCATCGAAACGCTCGCCCTTCAGCGCGACGAAGAGGTCACCGGCAGCGAGCGTGCGGGTGTCGGTGTGCACGCGCAGCACCGGCGTGGACGCGTCGCCGACCAGGCGCGATCCGGGTACCCAGGCGTGCGCCTGGCCGAGGGTCATCATGGGTGGCGCGCTCATGCGGCACTCCTTCGCGTGAGCGCATCGATCGCGTGCGCGCGATCGGAAAAGGCGATGCGCTCGCCCGCGATGTCCTGCCATGCCTCGTGGCCGCGGCCTGCGATCAGGACCACGTCTTCGGGTGCGGCCTGTGCCAGCGTGTCGGCGATGGCGCGCGCGCGGTCGACCTCGACCTGCGCTGCGTCCGGATCGGCAAGCCCGAGGAGGATCTGGCTCACGATCGCGGCCGGCTTCTCGCTGCGCGGGTTGTCGCTGGTGATCACGAGACGGTCGGCCTGCTTCTCGACCACGGCCCCCATCAGCGGGCGCTTGACCGCATCGCGGTCGCCGCCGCAACCGAACACGCACCAGAGCGCGCCGCCGCGTTGCTGCGCCAGAGGGCGCAGGCCGCCAAGCGCCTTGTCGAGCGCGTCCGGCGTGTGCGCATAGTCGACCACCGCCAGCGGCTGGCCCGCGATGGCGATGCGCTCCATGCGGCCGGGCACGCTGCTCAGGTTCTGGCACGCGGCCACGGCGGCGGGCAGCGGGATGCCGAGTGCGCGCATGGTGCCGAGGACGCCGAGCAGGTTGTCGACGTTGTATTGGCCGATGAGCCGGGTCGCAAGACGCTCGGCCGGCCCGTCGCCCTCCACGACCGAGAACACCAGGCCCTCGCTGTCGTAGCCGATGTCCCTGGCCATCAGGCGCGCGGGCGAGCCGGCGGCGGACACGGTCCACACGTCGAGCGATCCGACGCCGGAATCGATCAGGTTGCCGACCAGCGCGGCACCATGCACGTCGTCCAGGTTGACCACCGCCGCGCGCAAGCCGGGCCAGCGGAACAGCTCGGCCTTGGCCTGCCAGTACGCATCCATGTCGCCGTGGTAGTCGAGGTGGTCCTGCGTGAAGTTGGTGAACACCGCGACCGCGATGCGCGTGCCGTCGAGCCGCCGCTCGGCGATGCCGATGGAAGACGCCTCGATCGCGCAGGCCCCGAAACCGCGCGACACGAAGGCGCGCAGCTCGCGCTGGAGCATCACGGGGTCGGGCGTGGTGAGGCCGGTGTAGACCAGCGCTGGTGGCATGCCGATGCCGAGCGTGCCGACCACGCCGCACGGCGACTGCGCAGCGCGCTTGGAGGCGGACAGCGCCTCGGCGAGCCACCAGGCGGTCGAGGTCTTGCCGTTGGTGCCGGTGACCGCGAGCACATCGAGCTGCTCCGACGGCTTGCCGTAGAACCATGCGGCGATCTCGCCGGTGGCTGCCTTGAGGCCGGGGTAGCAGGCGATCGCGTCGCTCTCGAAGCCGAAGGCCTCCACGCCCTCGCGCTCGACAAGACACGCCACGGCGCCCTGGGCGAGGGCCGCCGCGACATGCTGGCGTCCGTCGGTCGCCGCGCCGGGCCAGGCGATGAATCCGTCGCCCGAGTCGATGACGCGGCTGTCGGCGTGCAGGTCGCCGCCGACGCACGAGCGCAGCCAGTGCGCGGCCTCGGCGGGGGAGGAAAAGGTGGTGAGCGAATTCGACATCAGAAGCTCTCGTCCACGCCTTGCGTCGTGACCAGCGGCTTGACCGCGAGGTCTGGCGGGACGTTCATCATGCGCAGCGTCTGCTGCACGACCTCGCTGAACACCGGCGCTGCCGCCAGGCCGCCGAAGTACACGCCGTCGCTCGGCTCGTCGATCATCACGCCGACGATGATGCGGGTCTTGTCGATCGGCGCCATGCCGGTGAACCAGGCGCGGTACTTGTTGCTCGCGTAGCCTTTGCCGACCTGCTTGTGCGCGGTGCCCGACTTGCCGCCGACCGAGTAGCCGACCGTTTGCGCCAGCGGCCCGGTGCCGCCGGGTGCCGCTGCCATCTGCAGCATCTTGCGCACGGCCAGCGCGTTCTCGGGCGAAAAGACGCGCACGCCGACCGCAGGCACGTCGCTCTTGAGCATCGTGACCGGGATCACCGAGCCGTCGTGCGCGAACGAGGTGTACGAGTGCGCCATCTGGAAGAGCGACGCCGAAAGACCGTAGCCGTAGGCCATCGTGGCCTGCTCGACCGGCTTCCACGTCTTCCATGGGCGCAGGCGGCCGGTCACGGCGCCGGGAAACTGGATCACGGGCTTCTGGCCGTACCCGAGCGCGGTGTAGGTGTCCCACATCTCGTGCGGCTGCATCTTCTGCGCAATCTTGAGCGCGCCCACGTTGCTCGACTTCTGGATCACGCCCTCGACCGTCAGCGCACCGTAGTTGTGGGTGTCGCTGATGGTGAAGCCGCCGAGCTGGTAGCGCCCCGGGCTGGTGTCGATGATGGTCGAAGGCTTCACGCGGCCCGCTTCGAGTGCCATGCCGACGGTGATCGGCTTCATGGTGGAGCCGGGCTCGAAGGTGTCGGTCATCGCGCGGTTGCGCAATTGTTCACCGGTCAGGTTCTGGCGCTTGTCGGGCACGTAGCTGGGGTAGTTCGCGAGCGCGAGCACTTCGCCGGTGATGGAATCGAGCACCACCACGCTGCCTGCCTTGGCCCGGCGCGTGATGACCGCGTCGCGCAGCTTTTGATAGGCGAAGAACTGCACCTTGCTGTCGACGCTGAGCTGGATGTCCTTGCCGTCGAGCGGCGGGATGGTCTCGCCGACGCCTTCGACGACGCGGCCCAGGCGGTCCTTGATCACGCGGCGCGAACCGGCCTTGCCGGCCAGCTGCTTGTCGAACTCGAGCTCGATGCCCTCCTGCCCATGGTCTTCGACGTTGGTGAAGCCGACCACGTGCGCGGCGGCTTCGCCCTCGGGGTACTGGCGCTTGTATTCCTTGCGCTGGTAGATGCCCTTGATGTTGAGTTCGGCGATCTGCTTGGCGATCGGCGCATCGACCTGCCGCTTGATCCAGACGAAAGTCTTGTCCTCGTCTTCGAGCTTCTTGTCGAAATCCTTCTGCGGCATCTCGAGCAGCTTCGCGACCTGCCTGAGCTTGGCCTTGACCTCGGGGTCGTCGCGGTCGACGTCTTCGGGAATGGCCCAGATGCTGGGCGCCACCACGCTGGACGCGAGGATGAGTCCGTTGCGGTCCAGGATGCGGCCGCGGTTGGCGGGCAATTCGAGCGTTCGCGCGAAGCGCACTTCGCCTTGCCGCTGGAAGAACGCGTTGCCGAAAACCTGCACGTAGGCGGCACGCGCCGCCAGCATCACGAAGCACAACGCGATGCCGGCCACGATGAACTTGCTGCGCCAGACCGGCGTCTTGCTCGCGAGCAGGGGGCTGGAGGCGTATTGCACGCTGCGGCTGTTGCGCGCCATCTCAGTGTCCCCTCTTCGCGGCTTGCGGCGCCGAGGCCGGCGCGGCAGGCGCCACTACCGCGGGAATGACCGAGCCATCGGGCCGCACGTACTGCGTGATGGCGGGCGTGGTGGTGCGCATCTTGAGCTGCTCCTTGGCCAGCTTCTCGACGCGCAGCGGCGTGGCCTGCGCGCGCTTCTCGACCTGCAGGCGATCGCCGTCCAGCTCCAGGCGCCGCGCTTCGTTCTGCACGCGATCGAATTCGGTGAACAGCTGGCGCGACTGGTACTGCGTGTGCACGAGCAGGAGCGCCGTGGCGATCACGGAGATCAGCAGGAGCAGGTTGAGGCGCGCCATGTCGTCAGGCCGCCGTGCGCTCGGCCACGCGCAGGATCGCGCTGCGCGAACGCTTGTTGCCAGCCACTTCGGCGGCGGACGGCTTGATGCGGTCGACCACGCGAAGCTTCATCACCTTCGGCGCAGCGAACGGCGCGCGGCGGTCGTAGACCTCCTTCGAATGCTTGGCGATGAATTGCTTCACGATGCGGTCTTCCAGCGAATGGAAGCTGATCACTGCGAGGCGGCCGTTGGGTTGCAGCACGTCGAGGCTCGCGTCTAACGCCTGTTGCAGCTCTTCAAGCTCGGCGTTGATGAAAATCCGAAGAGCCTGAAATGTGCGCGTTGCAGGGTTCTGGCCCTGCTCGCGGGTTTTGACCGTGCCAGCCACGAGCTCGGCCAGCTCGGTGGTGGTTGAAATTGGGCCCCGTTCTTGTCGGCGAGCATCAATCGCCTTTGCAATCTGAACAGCAAACCGTTCTTCGCCATAGTCACGAATCACCTCTGCAATCTGCTGGGTTTCGGCCGTTGCCAGCCACTCGGCCACGCTCTCGCCGCGCGTGGTGTCCATGCGCATGTCGAGCGGGCCGTCGAAACGAAAAGAAAAACCCCGCGCGGGGTTGTCGATCTGGGGGGAGCTGATGCCGAGGTCCATCAGCAAGCCGGCGACGCTCGCTTTCGGCAACTGGCCAAGTTCCCTGAATCCCTGGTGCCGGATGGAAAAACGCGCATCGGTGATGCGCGCTGCTTCGGCCACCGCTTCCGCATCCTTGTCGAATGCGATCAGCCTGCCCTCCGGGGCCAGCCGCGCGAGGATTTCGCGGGCGTGCCCGCCGCGCCCGAAGGTCGCATCGACGAAGGTGCCCGACGCCGGCGTCGAGGCATCGGGAAAGAGCGCTTCCACCGCTTCGTTCAACAAGACGGTCGTGTGGGTCCATGGCTGGTTCACCGCTGGCTCTCAGAACGAAAAGTCCTGAAACACGTCGGGCATCTCGCCCTGCGTCGCTTCGGCTTCCTTGGCGTCGTAGGTCGCCTTGTCCCAGAGTTCGAAATGGTTGCCCATGCCGAGCAGCAATGCATCGCGCGTGATGCCGGTGGCTGCGCGCAATTCGGGCGAGACCAGCACGCGGCCGGTGCCGTCCATCTCGACATCCATCGCGTTGCCGAGGAAGACCCGCTTCCACCACTGCGCCGACATCGGGAGCGCCGCGATACGCTCGCGGAATTTCTCCCATTCGGGGCGGGGAAAGACCATGAGACAGCCGTGCGGGTGCTTGGTGATCGTGAGTTGGCTGCCGGCCGTCGCGCTCAGGACGTCACGATGCCGGGTCGGCACAGACAGCCGCCCCTTGGCATCCAGACTCAGCGATGAAGCGCCTTGAAACACGAAAACGGAACCCCGGTTGTGGGACGTGTCCGGCACCCAATACGGACGCTCGACGACACTTTCTCCCACTTAACTGCACTTTTTTCCACTTTAGCAGGAAACAACTGCTGCGCAAGAACGGTCCGAGGCTATTTTTTGTAATGGAATCAACGACTTAGCACCGCTTTCGAAGACTCGAAAGCGGTGAATTTCGTTGCAAATGAAGTACTTAGCTCACGCAATGAATGTGATGCGTGAAGCGCCATTGCGGCGCTGTGCGTTCAGAGGATGAACCGGGAGAGGTCTTCGTCGTGACTGAGTGCCGCAAGACGGCCGTCGACATAAGCTGCGTCGATCCGGATCGACTGGCCTTCCAGCTTGGCGGCATCGAAGCTGACTTCGTCGAGCAGGCGCTCCATCACCGTGGACAGACGGCGCGCACCGATGTTCTCGGTCCGCTCGTTCACCTCGAAGGCAATGCTGGCAAGCCGCGTGATCCCGTCCGGGGTGAAGTCGAGCGTCACGCCTTCGGTCGCGAGCAGCGCCTGGTATTGCTTGACCAGCGACGCACGCGTCTGCATGAGGATGCTCTCGAAATCGGCAATGGACAGCGATTGCAGTTCGACGCGGATCGGGAAGCGCCCCTGCAACTCCGGGATCAGGTCGCTCGGCTTGCTCAGGTGGAACGCGCCGCTCGCGATGAACAGGATGTGGTCGGTGCGGACCACGCCGTATTTGGTGCTGACGGCCGTGCCCTCGACCAGCGGCAGCAGGTCGCGCTGCACGCCCTGGCGCGACACGTCGGCGCCCTGCGAATCGGTGCGCGTGGCGACCTTGTCGATCTCGTCGATGAAGACGATGCCGTTCTGCTCGGCATTGGCAATCGCCTGAGCGCGGATCTCTTCCTCGTTGACCAGCTTGGCGGCTTCTTCGTCGATCAGGAGGCGCATCGCCTCGGCGATCTTGAGCTTGCGCGTCTTGCGCTTGGTCTGGCCGATCTGGCCGAACATGCCCTTGAGCTGCTCGGTCATTTCTTCCATGCCAGCGGGGCCCATGATCTCGAGCGGTGCGCGGCTCTCGGCGAGATCCAGTTCGATCTCCTTGTCGTCCAGCTCGTGCTCGCGCAGCTTCTTGCGGAAGGCTTGGCGCGTGGCGTTGCCGGTGTCGGGCGCTGCGCCATCGGTGGTGCGTGCCGGTGGCAGGAGCACATCGAGGATGCGGTCTTCGGCAGAGTCTTCGGCGCGCACGCGCACCTTGGCGCTCTCGCTCTCGCGGGTCTGCTTGACGGCGATTTCGGCGAGGTCGCGGATGATCGCATCCACGTCCTTGCCGACGTAGCCGACCTCGGTGAACTTGGTCGCCTCGACCTTGATGAAGGGCGCGTCCGCGAGCCGCGCGAGGCGACGCGCGATCTCGGTCTTGCCGACGCCCGTCGGGCCGATCATCAGGATGTTCTTGGGCGTGATTTCGCCGCGCAGCGGCTCGCCGACCTGCTGGCGCCGCCAGCGGTTGCGCAGCGCGATCGCGACCGCGCGCTTGGCGTCGGGCTGACCGACGATGTGATTGTCGAGTTCGGAGACGATTTCCTGGGGGGTCATGGACATGGTCAGAGCGTCTCCACCGTGTGATTCATGTTCGTGTAGATGCAGAGTTCGCCCGCGATCTCCAGCGACTTCTTCACGATCTGTTCGGCCGTGAGGTCGGTGTTGTCGAGCAGGGCCTTGGCCGCGGATTGCGCATACGCGCCGCCGGAACCGATCGCGATCACGCCACTTTCCGGCTCCAGCACATCGCCGTTGCCGGTGATGATCAGCGAGCTGGTGGCATCGGCCACGGCCAGCATCGCTTCGAGCTTGCGCAGCACGCGGTCGGTGCGCCAGTCCTTGGTGAGTTCTACCGCCGCGCGGGTCAGGTTGCCCTGGTGTTTTTCCAGCTTGGCCTCGAAGCGCTCGAACAGCGTGAACGCGTCTGCCGTGGCACCCGCGAAGCCGGCGATGACCTTGCCGTGATACAGGCGGCGCACCTTGCGCGCGGTGCCCTTGATGACGATGTTGCCGAGTGTGACCTGGCCGTCGCCCCCGATCGCGACCTGGTCGCCGGTGGGGGTTTTGCGACGCACACTGACGATGGTGGTGCCGTGAAACTGTTCCATCGAGGCCATATGGGATGCGGCGGGACAATTGCAAGACCGGCATCGCCGGTCGCGACCGCTGGCGCGTTCAGCCCCGACGGGCGGTGATCACCGCGTGGTCGGCGATGCCGGTCACGCCGAAGAACGCCACGATGAGCCGATGCGCGTCGACGAGTTCGGCCCGATCGCCACGGCCGTCACGCTCCCTGACCCACGTCAGCAGCGTGCCGGCAGCCGCCAGATCGATGCGGACCAGCGCTTCGCAGGAGATGGTGGGGGCGTCGGCCTCCGCCAGCTCCGCATCGAGGCGCCGCCAGACAGCCGTCGATTCGCCGCCGAGTTCCCCGATCAGCGCAGGATGGCCCGGATCGGCCACGGCCGCTTCGCTCATGCCGGCCAGGGTGAACGCCGCGCTCGGCGCCCTGGCCGGTGCGGCGCCCGGCACATCCACCGCGGTGTACGCCCCCACGGGGTCCTGCCAGGGCGGCGGCGAGACTTCGTAGGTGATGCAGTAGTTGAGCGCCGCGAGTTCGAAATCGTCGGCGTCATGCGTGACGCGCAAGGCTTCCATCCGCAACTGCCACCAGACCACGTCGATGCCGCGTTCGTTGGACGGCGTGGCCGCTTCGAGCACGGCTTTCAGCCGCGATGCGCCGACGAAACGAAGCTGCACCGGCGAAGCCGTCCAGTGCGCCAACAGCGTCTTGAGCGGCACGGCGGCATCGGGCTCGATGGCCGTCAGCGCGCGCCAGTCGAGCGTCCAGGTCGGGCCGCCCGCGGCGGCGAGCGCACGCATGAGTTCACCGAGCCCCTCGCGGCCGAGCCGCGCCGGGCACAGCCAGTCAACACCGTCGCCGCGGGCGGACGCGCCCTTGGCGGCCGCGTTGAGCGCGGCCTGCTTGTCGCGCGCGAGCGCTCTCAGCGAGAGCCATTGCGGACCTTGCCGCTTGATGCGCTGGGCGTAGCGCGTGCTGGCGGCGACGAACTTCTCGGCGTCGCCGATCGCACGGTAGAAATCGAGCAGCCCGAGCCAGGTCTCGTCATGGTCGGCCTGGGCGCCGTCGGGCGCGAGCGCCTGCAGGAAGATCGCTTCGGCGCCCGCATCGTCGCCACAGGCGAAGCGGATCGACGCCTCCTGCAGCGCGCTGTCGTACACCAGCTTCGCGGGATCCAGGCCACCGAGGTTGCTGACAGGCACGGATTCCGGGCCGGCCTTCGCGTCCTGCCCCGTATAGGGCGCCGTGTCGGCATAGGCGCGCACGTGTTCCGAGGCCATGTCGGCGGGCGCCTGGCCCTCGGCGGTGGGGCCGCGCCCTTTCCACCATTGCTGCGACATCTGCTCTTCGATCTCGTCGATCTTCTTGAGCGTGAGGGCGCGGCCTTCCGATTTTTCGTTGGTACTGCTGACGTTGAACGACGAGGGCGTGGCCGACGGGTCGCGCGCGCCGGAAGCTTCGCGCTGACGCAGCTTGCGAAGCATGTCGAACTCGCGGCGACGCACGAAATCGTTGCGCTGCCGACGCTCGATCATTTCCTTGAGCGCCTCGCGGCTGTAGCCGGCGTTGTCCTGCGCATTCGGATCGGAATCCTGCGCGTCGAGTTCGGACCAATCCTTCAGCGGATTGCGGACGAACTTCGCCACCTTCGAAAACAGACGACTGGGTTCTTCCTTGGCCATTCGGGTCCGGTGCGCAGCGCGGTTGGATGCCGTTGATCAGTCGCCGAACATCTTCTGCTTGAGCTCGCGGCGTTGCTGCGCCTCGAGCGACAGCGTGGCGGTCGGGCGTGCGAGCAGGCGGCCGACACCGATCGGCTCGCCGGTCTCGTCGCAGTAGCCGTAGTCGCCGGCGTCGATGCGCTGGATCGATTGCTCGATCTTCTTGAGCAGCTTGCGCTCGCGGTCGCGGGTGCGCAGTTCGAGTGCGTGCTCTTCCTCGATGGTGGCGCGGTCGGCCGGATCGGGCACGACCACGGTGTCTTCGCGCAAATGCTCGGTGGTTTCACCGGCGTTCTCGAGGATGCCGCGCTTGAGTTCGATCAGCTTCAGGCGGAAGAACGCCATTTGCTTTTCGTTCATGTATTCGGCATCGGGCATCGCGATGACTTCGGCGTCGCTCAGCTCCTGGGCCGTCTTGGACTTCCAGTTGTTGGCGAGCTTCGGGTCTTTCTTGACAGCCACGTGCGGAGGCGGCACCAGCGCGGTGGACACGATCTGCGTGAAGCTGGACTTGGCGGCGGTCGACGCGATCGACTGTGGCATCGACGGCACGGTGAGTTGCGACAGGCGCGACACGCGACCACCCCGTGCCGGCGCCGGCGTGGCGGGGATGGAGGTGATCGGAGTGGGTGTCGCCGGGGCGGGAGAGGTGGCGGCAGCCGTTTTTTTCATGGGAATCGCAGGAGATTTGGAAGGAGATGGCGGGGTGGCGGATTTGCCAGCCTTCTTGGCGGCCGGCGCCTTGGCGGCGGCTTTCGAAGCGGACTTGGCCTGCTCGGCAGGTTTCTTCACGGTGGCTGGATCCTTCGACGAACTGGAACGCGCTGTCACGGGTATCTCCTCCCATGGGAACCACTCCGGGTTTGTCGACCTCGCGGGCTCCACGTTGTCAGGGTGCTCGCCTCCGGCGGCTCAGGGGTTATACCCCCGAAAACCTGCCGAAAACGCGCGCTTTCCTGCGCCAAAAGCCGTATCCCGCCCCCGGGAGGGCAAGGCATGGCGCCGGAACAGGCGCGCGATTGTATATAGAGAAGTCGAAACGATGGGGCGGCCGTGTGCCCATCGCATCAAACCAGACACTGATCCAGGCCCTGCTCCAGGATGTCGCGGGGCATGTCGATGCCGATGAACACCATGCGGCTCTGGCGCGCTTCCTCGGCGCCCCAGGCCGGGCCCAAGTCGCTGCCCATGAGCTGGTGCACGCCCTGGAAGATCACCTTGCGCTCGGTGCCACGCATGTTGAGCACGCCCTTGTACCGCAGCATGCGCGGGCCGTAGATGTTGACGATGGCGCCCAGAAAGTCTTCCAGCTTGGCGGGGTCGAACGCGCGATCGGTCTTGTAGACGAAGCTCTTGACGTCGTCGTCGGTGTGATGGTGGTGCCCGCCTTCATGGTCGTGCGCATGCGACGGATGGTCGCAATGCTCGCCGTGCGCATGGTCGTGGCCCGCGTGGTCGTCTTCCTTCAGGAAGTCCGGGTCGATGTCGAGCTTGGCGTTGAGGTTGAAGCCGCGCAGGTCGAAAACGCTGGCAAGCGGCACCTCGCCGAAATGCACCTTCTGCTGCGGCGCGCGCGGGTTCATGTGCTTGAGGCGGTGGATCAGCGCCTCGGTTTCCTCGGCCGACACCAGCTCGCTCTTGCTGATGAAGATCTGGTCGGCGAAGCCCACCTGGCGGCGCGCTTCCTGGCGGTCGTTGAGCTGCTGCGGCGCGTGCTTGGCATCGACGAGCGTGAGGATCGAGTCGAGCAGGTAGCTCTCGGCGATCTCATCGTCCATGAAGAAGGTCTGCGCCACCGGGCCCGGATCGGCCAGGCCGGTCGTTTCGATCACCACGCGGTCGAAATCGAGCAGGCCCTTGCGCTTCTTGGCAGCCAGCATTTGCAGCGCTTCGCGCAGGTCTTCGCGGATCGTGCAGCAGATGCAGCCGTTGCTCATCTGCACGATCTGCTCCTTGCTCTCGGTCACCAGGATGTCGCTGTCGATGTTCTCTTCGCCGAACTCGTTCTCGATGACCGCGATCTTCTGCCCGTGGGCCTCCGTCAGGATGCGCTTGAGCAACGTGGTCTTGCCCGAGCCGAGGAAGCCGGTGAGGATGGTGGCGGGAATGAGGGCCATGGCGAAGCTCCGGGAGAGGAAAGACAGGAAAACAGGAAAGGGCCGGCAGTTTAGGCCGCAACGAGAGTCCCTATTTGCGCACGACCACCAGCCCCTTCAAGTACTCCCCCTCAGGGAACTCGATGGTCATCGGATGGTCCGGCGCGGCGCCCAGGCGTTCGCTGATGTAGCCGTCCACGCCCGCATCGAGCCCCGCTCCGGCCACGATCTTGTGGAACAGGTCGGCGCCGATGCCACCCGAGCAGCTGAACGTGAGCAGCACGCCGCCCGGCTCCAGCAGCTTGAGTGCGAGCCGGTTGATGTCCTTGTAGGCGCGCGCGGCGCGTTCGGCATGCGCCACCGTGGGTGCGAATTTCGGCGGGTCGAGCACGATCGCGTCGAAGGTGCGGCCCTCCTCGATGAAGCGGCGCAGCGAGGCGTTGACGTCGGCATCGAGGTACTCGCAGGTCGCGCCCCGATCGCCATCGAAGCCGTTCAACGCCACATGCGCCCTCGCCCGCTCGAGCGCCGGCAACGACGAATCGATCGAGGTCAGCGTCGCGCCTTCGAGCGCGCCGGCCCCCTTCAGGCCCGCCAGCGCGGCGACGGTGAAGCCGCCGGTGTAGCAAAAGCAGTTGAGCACGCGACGGAACCGACGGTGCTGCGCGATCTCGGCGAAGCGCTTGCGGCTGTCGCGCTGGTCGAGATAGAAGCCGGTCTTGTGGCCGGTCGCGATGTCGAGCGTGAGGTGCCAGTCGTGTTCGCGGATCGTGATCCCGGTCGGGCCTTCGCCGCGCAGCCAGCCGGTGACCGGCTGGAGTCCCTCGCGCTCGCGGCCGCTCGCATCGGAGCGCTCGTAGAGCCGGGTGAGGCCCGTGGCCGCCAGCAGCGCATCGGCCAGCACGTCCTTCCAGCGCTCGACGCCGGCGGCGCCGAACTGCGCGACCAGCGTGTCGCCGTAGCGGTCGACGATCAGGCCCGGCAACCCGTCGGCCTCGCCATGCACGAGGCGAATGCCATCGCTTTGCAGGTCGAAAAGGCCTCTGGCGCCGACCGCACGGGCGCATAGCGCTATCAAAAACGGAGCATCGACGCGTTGCGTCTCGACAAAGCTCCAGGCACGCGCGCGGATCTGCGAACTGGGGCTGAAAGCCGCCCAGGCCAGGAACTTGCCGTCGTGCGACTCGACGCGCACCGTTTCACCCGAATCCGCGCCGCCACGTGCGATGGCCGATTCGAAGACCCAGGGGTGGCGGCGCAGCAGGGACTTTTCCTTGCCGGGCTTGAGGCGGAGCGTTTTCATTGTTTGTCGTCTTTGGCCTTGGCCCGGGGATGGAAGGCGTCGTAGGTCTTCGCCAGATGCTGGAAATCCAGCCGGGTGTAGACCTGCGTCGTCGTGATGTTGGCGTGGCCGAGCAGCTCCTGCACCGCACGCAGATCGCTGCTCGATTGCAGCACGTGGCTCGCGAAAGAGTGCCGCAGCATGTGCGGATGCACGGGCGCGGCGAGGCCGGCCTTCAGGCTTCGCGCGCGCAGCATCTGCCAGACGGCCTGCGCGGACATGCGCTTGTGCTTCGCATTGAGAAACAGCGCGGCGTCTTCATGCCGCCCGCGCAGCGCCAGCCACTCGCGCATCGCGGCGGCCGCCTTGCTGCCGACCGGCACGCTGCGCCGCTTGCTGCCCTTGCCGAGCACGCTGGCTTCGAGCGCGTCGAGATCGACCCAGCCCTGCGCCGTGGGGCCCGCCTGTGCATCGAGCCCGGTCAGTTCGCTCACGCGCAGGCCGCAGCCGTAGAGCATCTCGACGATCGCGCGGTCGCGCGCTTCGGTCCAGGGATCGGCCTCGGCGTCGCGATGCTCGGCGAGTTGCACCGCATCGTCGACCGCCAGCGCCTTCGGCAGCGGCCGGCCGGCCTTGGGCGCCTTCACGTCCTGCACGGGATTGCCGGGCACCAGGCCCTCGTTGCCGAGCCACCGGAAGAAGCTGCGCCAGCACGACAGCACCAGCGCGATACCGCGCGGCTCGCGCCCGGCTCCGTGCATCTGCGCCATCCAGCGGCGCACGTGCGCGGTCTGCACCTTGTCGAACGCGAGACCCGCTCCGGCGGCCTTGTCGGCCAGCGTCCGCAGATGAATGGCGTAGAGATCGACCGTGCGCGCCGCCAGCCTGCGCTCCACACGCACGTGCGAAAGGTACCGCTCGACCAGCGCGCTGTCAGTGCAAGTAGCCATTGGCCGCATTGTTGATGATCGCCAGCGGCTCGCGCAACGCGCCCTTGAAGGCCATGCCCCAGCGCGTCCAGCAGGACGACGGCGCGGCGGCGTATTGCACGTCGAAGGTGCGATCGAACCCGCTCGCGCGCACGAGCCGCTCGACGCGCCACAGGTGGTACGGCTCCGACACCACGATCACGCGCTTCACGCCGGCCGCCTGCAGCAACGGGAGCGACAGGGCGAGGTTCTGCCGCGTCGACTGCGAAGCACGCTCCAGCACCATCGGGCCGGTGAAGCCGGCCTGCTGCGCGTGCGCCTGCATCACTTCGGCTTCGATGCGGCCGTCTTCATGGTCGACGCCGCCCGAGAACGCAAGCCGCGGCACGCGGCCGGCCTGCGCGAGCGCCAGGGCGGCGTCGACTCGCCCGGTCAGGCAAGGATTGGGTTGGCCATTCAGGTAAGCGCGGTTGCCGAGCACCAGCGCCGCATCGGCATCGTGCTGCGGCGGACTCGCGAGCCGCTGCGCCGCCGTGCGCCACACCATGAGCCAGATCGCGCCATACGCCACGACGCCGGCCACGACCGCTGCCAGCGCCCAGTGCAAAGCCCGGCGCGTGGCACGCCTCAAGGCCGCAGCCGCGAGAGCGCGCCCGACGTCAGCTCGGCGATGCGCTCCAGGAAGTCGGTGCCCATTTCAGCGTTGAAACGCTGCGCGTCGGGCGACGCAAGGATCAGCATGCCGAAGGCGGGCGCTTCCGGCTCGGACCGCAGCGGGATCAGCGCGATCGACATCGCGGCGCGCGCGTCGCCGAGCCAACCGGCCGCCTCGAAGCCCGAATTGAGACCGCAGTACGGCGAGGTCAGCGAGGTGGCGAGCGCCTTCACGTCGTCGCTCACCCATTGCGCATAGGCCTCGTCGAGGTAGCTGCCATCGCAATCCCACACCTTGATGGCCGCCTGCGGCACGAGAAAGATCGACTGCAGCTGATCGACGATCTGGTAGGGCAGGCCGCGCGGGTCGCGCGCGGTCAGCAGGCCGCGGGTCCAGCGCTGCAGGCGGTCGGCGCTGACCACGTTCTCGGTGCCGTGGCGGACCATGTCCATCAGCCGGTGCTCGAGCGCCTTGATCTTCTCGCGCAGCATTTCGGCCTGGCGCTCCTGCAGGCTCACGGCGCGGTTGCCATGCGGGCTGGTGAGCTGAACCTGCGACAGCAACTGCGCATGACGCTCGAAGAAATCGGGCGTGTTGGCCAGGTAGTTGGCGATGTCGTCCTCGGTGATCGGGTTCATGGCGTCGTGGTTGTCGTGGGGCATGGTGTGGCTGGGTTCAGGGCAAATCGGGCAGTTCGGGCACGTCGATCTCGCCCTCGAAAACGGTGGTGGCCGGGCCGGTCATGAGCACGGGCGATCCGGCGCCCGCCCATTCGATCGTGAGCACGCCGCCGTGCGTGTGCACGTCGACCCGCGCATCGAGCAGGCCGAGGCGGATGCCGGCGACCACCGCCGCACACGCGCCCGTGCCGCAGGCCAGCGTCTCGCCCGCGCCGCGCTCGTACACGCGCAGGCGGATGTGACTGCGATCGACCACCTGCATGAAGCCGGCGTTCACGCGCTGCGGAAAGCGCGGGTGGTGCTCGATCAGCGGCCCCTGCCCGGCGACCGGCGCGGCTTCGGCGTCGTCCACGATCTGCACGGCGTGCGGGTTGCCCATCGACAGCACCGCGACGGACACGATCGCGCTCTCGGCGCGCGTGTCGAGCGCCAGGTTCCACACATGCCAGCCACCATCGCCTTCCACCGGCGTCAGGCCGGCGGTGTCGAAGGGCACGCGCTCCGGCTCGAACACCGGCGCACCCATGTCGACCGTGACGCGGCCGTCGGTACCCATGCGGGGCGCGATCACGCCGGCAAGCGTCTGCACGCGGACTTGGTCCTTGTCGGTCAATCCGTGCTCGCGCACGTAGCGCATGAAGCAGCGCGCGCCATTGCCGCACTGCTCGACTTCGCCGCCATCGGCGTTGTGGATCACGTACTGGAAGTCGATGCCGTCGGCGGGCGACGGCCGCACCGTGAGGATCTGGTCGGCGCCCACGCCGAAATGGCGGTCGCCGAGAAAGCGGTATTGCGCAGCGCTCAGGCCGAGGGCGCCACGCGTTTCGTCGAGCACGACGAAGTCGTTGCCGGCGCCTTGCATCTTGGTGAAGCGGATTCGCATCCGCGGATTATCGGGGGCGCGCGTGCGGCCCTTCGACCAACACGGCCCCGATCAGCGCAGCGTGGCCAGCAAGGTCCGTGCGAATTCGACGATCGACGTCACGGCGCTGCCCTTTTGCTGACCGATCACGGATCGTTGGCGCCAGCCGCCTTCGCGGCGCCGGGCCTCGAGCACGCCGACCAGGCCTTGGATGTCCGAACCGGAGAGACCGCTGTCGCGGCACATGCGAACCAAATTCGTCGAATGAAGCATGCTGAAACCTGGAAATCAAACTTTTGATACAACCGGATACGCGGTGTTTCAAGCAGTGGATTCAACCGGGCAGCAAAAAGTCAGCTTTTGAGTCCGCTCACGGGCGAACCGAGGTGCGCCGCGACGAAGTCCAGGAAACACACGATCCGCGCCGCCAACTGCGTGTTTCGGTAATACACGGCGCTCACGGCCTGCCGCACATCGACCGTCTCTTTCGCCAGCACCTGCACCAGATCGCCGCGCTCGCGGTCGGCGTCGGTCATGAAGTCGGACAGGCACACAAGACCGGCGCCTTGCAAGGCGAGGTGCCGCACCGTCTCGCCGCTCGACGCCCGGATCGCCGGCGCGATGGGCCACTCGTCGCCATGTGCGCCGCGCAGCGGCCAGCGGTTCAGCGCATCGGGCTGGGTGAAGCCCAGCAGCGTGTGGTGCGCCAGGCTCGCCACGCTCTTCGGCCTGCCGTGCGCAGCCAGATACGCCGGGCTCGCGAGGATGCGCAGCCGGCTGGTGCAGAGCGCGCGCGCGTGCAGCGTGGAATCGCGCAGCGCCCCGATGCGTATGGCGATGTCGGTACGGCGCTCCAACAGGTCGATGTTGAGTTCGTCGGTGTCCAGCTCCAGCGTGATCTGCGGATACGCGCGGCGGAAAGACGGAACGAGAGGCACGATGGCGTGCAGCATGAACGGCGTGGCCGCATTCACGCGCAGCAGGCCCGACGGCTCTTGGCGGCGCGCGGCGATCTGCTCTTCGGCCTCGTCGATCGACGCGAGGATTGCGCGGGTGTGCGCCAGGAAGGTCGCGCCCTCCTCCGTCAGCTCGATGCGGCGCGTGCTTCGGCGCAGCAGCGTGGTGTCGAGCTTTTTCTCCAGCCGCCCGAGCGCGCGGCTCACGCCCGAGACCGTCTGCCCCAGTTGATCGGCCGCGGCGGTGATCGAGCCGGCGCCGACAACGGCGGCAAAGGCCTGCAGTTCTTCGAGGGTGGTCTTCATGACTGTTGATTTTGAATCAACAGTCTTTCGCTGACTATGGGGTTTTTCTGCAAGGAATACCGGCCGACACTTCGTGCAACTTCAACGGAGTGCCTCCCATGCCCATTGCCCTTTTCGCGCTGACCCTCAGCGCCTTCGCCATCGGCACGACAGAGTTCGTGATCGTCGGCCTGCTCCCCACCGTCGCGGCCGACCTCGGCATCGGCCTGCCTTCCGCGGGCCTGCTGGTCAGCCTCTACGCGCTGGGCGTCGCCATCGGCGCGCCGGTGCTCACCGCGCTGACCGGCCGCGTGCCGCGCAAGGCGCTGCTGCTCGGCCTGATGGCGCTCTTCACCGTCGGCAACCTGCTGGCCTGGCAGGCGCCGAGCTACGAGACGCTGATCGCGGCGCGCGTGCTCACGGGCCTGGCGCACGGCGTTTTCTTCTCGATCGGTTCGACCATCGCGACCGGCCTGGTACCCAAGGAGAAGGCGGCGAGCGCCATCGCGATCATGTTCACCGGCCTCACGGTGGCGCTGGTCACCGGCGTGCCGCTCGGAACCTTCATCGGCCAGCATTTCGGTTGGCGCGAAACCTTCCTCGCGGTATCGGCGCTCGGTGTGCTCGCCTTCATCGGCAGCTGGGTCTTCGTGCCGAGCGACATCCGCCACACGCCGCCCGCCTCGCTCGCGCAGCAGGCGAAAGTGCTGGCCGAGCCGCGCCTGCTGCTGGTCTACGCAAAGACCGCCATCGGCTACGGCGGCTCGTTCATTCCGTTCACCTTTCTCGCGCCGATCCTCACCGACGTGTCGGGCTTCAGCGCCGGCGCGGTCGGCTGGGTGATGCTGGTCTATGGCATTTCCGTGGCGGTGGGCAACCTCTGGGGCGGCAAGCTGGCCGACCGACTGGGGCCGATCCCGGCACTGAAGATCATCTTCGCGCTGCTGGCCGCCGTGCTGCTGGTCTTCCAGTTCACAGCGCCGCACAAATGGCTGGCGCTGGCCACCGTGCTCGCATGGGGCGCCGTCGCCTTCGGCAACGTGCCGGGCCTTCAGGTCTATGTGGTGAAGCAGGCGGAGCGCTTCACGCCGCAGGCGGTCGACGTGGCCTCGGGGCTCAACATCGCGGCCTTCAACCTGGGCATCGCCGGTGCGGCGTGGGCGGGTGGCCTCATCGTCACGCACCTGGGCCTGATGCACACACCCTGGATCGGCGCGGTGGTGGTGCTGGTGTCGCTGGGCCTGACCTTCTGGAGCGGCAAGCTGGACCAGCGCCGCGGCATTCCACCACGCAGTCACGGGGGCATTCCTGTCGGCCGCTGAACATTTTTCGCAGGACAACGTATTCATGAACACAAACACCATTCCCGCCTTCGGCCTCGGCACCTTCCGCCTGAAGGACCAGGTCGTCATCGACTCGGTGAAAACCGGCCTCGAGCTGGGCTACCGCCTGATCGACACTGCGCAGATCTACGGCAACGAGGCCGAGGTCGGCCAGGCGATCTCCGAAAGCGGCGTCGCACGCGATCAGCTCTTCATCACCACCAAGATCTGGACCGCCAACTTCGCGAAAGACAAGTTGATCCCGAGCCTGAAAGACAGCCTCGCCAAGCTGCGCACCGACCATGTCGACCTCACGCTGATCCACTGGCCGTCGCCGAAGAACGCGGTTCCTGTCGCCGAGTTCCTGGGTGCGTTGGCCGAGGCAAAGGCGCAAGGGCTCACGCAGCACATCGGCGTCTCGAACTTCACCGTCGCGCTGATGAAAGAAGCGATCGCAGCGGTCGGCGCCGATGCGATCGCCACCAACCAGGTCGAGCTGCACCCCTACCTGCAGAACCGCACCGTCGCCGATTTCGCGAAGTCGCAGGGCATCCGCATCACTTCGTACATGACGCTCGCGTACGGCAAGGTGTTGAAGGACCCCGTGATCGAAGCGATCGCCGCGGCGCACGGCGCCACTACAGCGCAGGTCGTGCTGGCATGGGCGATGCAGCTCGGGTATGCGGTGATCCCGTCGTCGACGAAGCGCGAGAACCTCGCAGGCAACCTGAAGGCGCAAACGCTGCAACTGAGCGACACGGACATGGCGCAGATCGCGGCGCTGGACCGCGGCGAACGCCTCACCAGCCCGGAAAGCCTCGCGCCCGTGTGGGATTGATCGCAGCGATACGAATGAAACCGACATCCAGGCCGCCGAAACGCGCGTACTGGAATGGCGCAGTGGTGGCGCGCGCAAAAGCGCTTGTCCTACTGCGAGGTTGCGCAGGCCTGTCAGGCTGGCGCCTCGGTTCAACATCATTTCATTCAGGAGCTCTCCATGAACAAGGTTCTCGCCGCACTGCTCGCCGGTTTCTTCGCAGCAGGCGTCTACGCACAGTCCAGCCCACCCGGCGTCGCCGTGCCGCCCAACACCCCGGGCATCGCGGGTGACCGCGCCACCGCCGCTGGCGAAATGCGCAAGGACCGCCGCCCCGAAGGCATGGTCAAGGCCCCGGGCGGCGACCAGCCTCGCGCGCCTGAAGGCGGCGCGATCGGCAACGACCGTGCGGCCAAGGCCGGCGAAATGCGCGCCGAAACGCGCGACGAGCGCCGTCCGGGCAAGCGCCCTTCGATGCAGGGCGGTACGCCGAAGTAATTCGGCTCTGTAGCCCCTGCGGCGGCCTATCCCTGCGTGGGGATGCCGTCAGCCAGAACGCCGCCACGCGCGACCACGCGTCCAGCGGCAATCACCATTTTGCGCACCGGCCGTTCGACGACCGCGTGCGCATTGTTTTGGGTGTCGATCAATACCAGGTCCGCCCGGTCGCCCGGACGAAGGCCGTAGTGCGAGAACCCGCATCCGCGTGCTCCGGCGTAGGTGACGCAGTCGACCGCGACCTCCAGCTCATCGTCGCGACGCAGGTTGTTGCGAAGGCCTATCAGCATGGCGCGTTCGAGCATGTCGGGCTTGCCGTAGGGCGTCCACGTGTCGCGGATGCCATCGTTGCCGCCGAGCACCGTCACGCCGGCCTGCCTGCACACCATGAGGGGCGGCACGCTGCGCGATGGCGGTGCGCTGGTGACGAGCACCACACCCAACGCTGCCATGCGCGCGAGCAACGCATCGCGCTCGGGCGCCGCGATGTCGCCCAGGCAGAAGCCGTGGCTGATCGCCACCTTGCCGTGCATGCCGAGTGCCTCGGTGCGGTCCAGGATCAGGCCCAGCGAAAACGCGCCCATCGCGCCCGGCTCGTGCAGGTGGATGTCGAGCGGCTTGCCATGGCGGTCCGCGATGCCGAAGAGCACATCGAGCGAGCGCACCGGATCGCCGTCGATCGCGCACGGGTCCAGTCCGCCCAACACGTCGGCGCCCTGCGCCAGTGCAGCGTCGAGCAGCGCCGCGGTTCCATCGCGCACCAGGAGGCCCGACTGCGGAAACGCGACGATCTGGATGTCCTGCACGCTGCGCATCGCCTCGCGCGTGCGCAATGTGCCTTCGAGATGCCGCAGACCGGCCTGCGTGTCGATGTCGACATGCGTGCGAATGCGCGTGGTACCGAGCGCGAGAAAGGCCTTGGCAAGCACGAGCGATTGCGTGCCGGCATCGTGTCCGCTCGCCTCGCGAAAGACACGCTCGTTGTCGATGCGGTCGGTCAGCTTCGGGCCGACCGAATTCACATACCAGTCGAGTCCCCACAGGGTCTTGTCGAGGTGCGTGTGGCCCTCGACCAGGCCGGGCAGCAGCAAGGCACCCGCGCCGTCCTCGACCAGGGCGCCCGGTGGCGCAGTGAGCGCGGGGCCGATGGCGGCGATGCAGCCGTGCTCCACCCTCACATCGACCGGTGCGGCACCGGCCGGGCGAACATTGCGAATCAGAAGCGCATTGGAATTCATGGGCTACACCACGTGAAGTCGGAAGTCGTCGAAAGGCTCGGTCCGGGAGTGCCGCATGTGCGCGATCACCTCCTGGCAAGAGTCGCTCACGATCCGCCGCATGCCAGCTTCTGCAGCGTCGGCATCGCCCGCGCGAATCGCGGCCAGCAACCGCTCGTAGCCTTGCAGGCTTTCGATGCGCCGCGCGGCACGCTCGTAATCGAGCGGCTTGTTGTTCACCCACAGCATCTGCCAGATGGCATCGTGCGGCAGGTTGCGGTAGGTCGACGCAAGCTGTCGGTTGCCACAGTGCTGGATGAGGCCGGTGCCCATGCGGCCCACGGCTTTGACGAACTCGACGAGCGAAGTGTCCTGCTCGAAAGCGAGCTGCCGCAGCTCGTCGAGGCGTGCGTCCAGCGTGTCGATCGCAGCGTCGTTGGGCCGGCTCGCCAGGTAGCGCGCGGCGAGCCCCATCATCGTGCCGCGAATGTTGAAGATGTCGACCACGTCGTTCAGCACCAGATGCACGACAAAGGCCCCACGGCGCGGCGAGATTTCCACGAGGCCTTGCTTGTCGAGTTCGCGCAACGCGTCGCGCACGGGCCCGCGGCTCACTGAAAAAAGATCGGCGATCGCCTGTTCGCCGATGCGTTCGCCGGGCGCGAATTTCCCCTGGAGGATGGCCTGACCGAGGTGCTGCGCGATCTGCTCCGCGGGCGTGATGGTCGACAGCCGGATCGGCCGCAATGCGACCGGCTTGTCGACTGGAACGGAGGACGAAAAGAGCGCTGGCATGTCAACTTGGCGACGGGGGATAACCCGATTGTGAGTGCCAAACCCCGCTTGTAAATTGTGGTTTGTTATTTTGTTAACAATTCACCCGGGCCTCGGGACGGATTGCGCAAAGCTGACCACGAGGTTCCCCGATGTCCTGGCGTGCAAGTGTTGACGAGCTGAATCACCGGCGTGCCCTCGTGGCGCGGATGGGCGCACCTGAGAAGGTGGAACGCCAGCGCAACGCCGGCAAGCTCAACGTACGCGAGCGCATCGCGCTGCTGCTCGACGATGGTTCGTTCCACGAGATCGGCTCCATCACCGGCCGTGCGGAGTACGACGCGAACGGCAAGCTGGTCGACCTTACTTCTTCCAATTTCATCTTTGGACGTGGTCGCATCGATGCGCGGCCGGTCGTGGTCGGGGCGGATGACTTCACCGTGCGCGGGGGCGCCGCCGACGGTTCGACCGGCGGCAAGCTGTCGCTGTCCGAGCAGATGGCGTGTGAACTGCGCATGCCGCTGGTCCGGCTCATCGACGGCGGCGGCGGCTCGATCCGCACCGTCGAGGAACTCGGCCGCACCTACGTGCCGGCCAACCCCGCGTGGGAATGGGTGGTGCGCAATCTCGAGACGGTGCCGGTGGTGTCGCTGGTGCTGGGCTCGATCGGCGGCTTCGCATCGGCGCGCGCCGTGGCCAGCCACTATTCCGTGATGGTCCGCGGCACCACGCACATGTTCATCGCCGGGCCGGCCGTGGTCACGCGGACCGGCGACACGTACACCAAGGACGAGCTCGGCTCCCCCGAGCTGCATGCGAAGGCCGGCGCGGTCGACGACATCGCCGACAGCGAAGCCGACGCCATGGCGCGCGCCGCGCGCTTCCTTTCTTACCTCCCTGGGTCGGTCCACGAGCTGCCGCCGCGCGGGCCGTGCAACGACCCGGTGGACCGCTGCGACGACCGCCTCATCGACATCGTGCCGACCGACCGCCGCAAGGTCTACAAGATGCGCGAGATCCTTGCGAAGACGCTCGACGAAGGGAGCTTCTTCGAGATGGGATCGCACTTCGGGCGCTCGGCCATCACCGGTCTCGCGCGGCTCGACGGTTATCCGGTCGCGGTGCTGGCGAGCGACCCGTACCACTACGGCGGTGCCTGGACGGCCGACACCGCGCAGAAGGTGAAGCGCTTCGTCGACATGGCCGAAACCTTCCATCTGCCGGTGGTGCACTTCGTCGACATTCCGGGCTTCCTCATCGGACTCGAGGCCGAACAGACCGCCACGATCCGCCATGGCGCGAGCGTGCTCAGCGCGATCTACCAGGCAACCGTTCCGTGGTGCTCGATCCTGATTCGCAAGGTGTTCGGCGTGGCCGGCGCCGCGCACAGCAACGCCACGCGGTTCCGTTACCGCTATGCGTGGCCATCCGGCGACTGGGGATCGATCCCGCTCGAAGGCGGCATCGAGGCCGCATACCGCAGCGACATCGCCGCGGCGGCCGACCCGAAGGCGGCGCTGGAAGAAATTACCGCGCGGCTCGAGGCCGTGCGTTCGCCCTTCCGCACCTCGGAAGCCTTCGGGGTGGAAGAGATCATCGACCCGCGGCAAACGCGCCCGCTGCTCTGCGAATTTGCCGGCAACGCGCAGCGACTGCTGCGGCCGGAGCCCTCGCGCGTGCAATACAGGCCATGACAGCGGCCACGAACGAGCCTCTGCTGGCCTTGCGCGACGTCAACATCGCATTCCGTACCTCGCGCGGCGAGTTGCCAGTGACACGCAACGTCGCGTTCGAGATCGCTCGCGGCGAGCGCGTCGGCCTCGTCGGCGAAAGCGGCTGCGGCAAGACGGTCACCGGTCTGTCGCTCATGCGCTTGCTGCCGCCCGACGTGGCGCGCATCCGGGGCCGCATCGATTTCGAAGGCAAGGACCTCGCGACCTTGCCAGAGCGAGAGATGCGCAAGGTGCGCGGCCGCGACATCGCGATGATCTTCCAGGAGCCGATGAGCGCGCTCGACCCGGTCTTCACCGTGGGCGTGCAGATCAGCGAAGCATGGCTCGCGCACCATCCCGGCAATCCGGCAGAGGCGAAGGAGCGCGCGATCCAGGCGCTGGCGCAGGTCGGCATCCCTCTGCCTGCGCGCCGCTACGACGAATACCCGCACCAGCTGTCGGGCGGCATGCGCCAGCGCGTGATGATCGCGATGGCCATCATCTGCGAGCCCAAGCTGCTCATCGCCGACGAGCCCACCACCGCGCTCGACGTGACCGTGCAGGCGCAGATCATGGACTTGCTGCGCGACCTGAGCGAGCGCACCGGCACTGCCATGCTCTTCATCACGCACGACCTCGGCGTGGTGGCCGAAACCTGCACGCGCATGCTGACGATGTACGCCGGGGAAGTGGTCGAGGACGCTGCCGTGGACGATGCACTGACCCGCCCGCGCCACCCCTACACCTCGGGCCTGCTGCGCTCGCTGCCGCGCCTCACCGAGCGGCATGCGCGGCTGAGCTCGATCCCCGGGCGGGTGCCTTCGCCTTCCGGCATGCCTGGCGGCTGCCGTTATCGCGCGCGCTGCGAACACGCAATGGCCGCCTGCGAGGCCGAACAAAGCCTGCTGAAGGTCAGCGGGCATGCATCGCAGCCTCGCTGGGCACGCTGCATCCGCGCCGAGGAACTCGAACTCGCCGGAGCGGTCGCACGATGAGCGCGCCAGCCGTCATCGAAGTGCGCGACCTGCGCGTGCTGTTTCCCACGCACGACCGATCGCAGACCGTGAAAGCAGTCGACGGCGTGAGCTTCGATGTGCGGGCCGGCGAGACCTTCGGGATCATCGGCGAGTCGGGCTCCGGCAAGACCACGCTCGGCCGGGCGCTGGTGTCGCTGGTGCCGCCGACCGAAGGCACGGTGCTGCGCGGCGGCGTCGACCCCAAGCAACTGTCTCGCAGCGAACTGCAGGCGCACCGGCGCGACTACCAGATCGTTTTCCAGGATCCGCACTCGGCGCTCAACCCGCGGCTTCGCATCATCGATTCGACGATGGAGCCGCTGCAGGCCTCGGGGCGCAAGGACCGCGCCGCCAACCGGAGCGCCGCGCTCGAGGCGCTCGCACGCGTCGGCATTTCCGAGGAGATGTCGCAGCGCTATCCGCACCAGCTCTCGGGCGGCCAGAAGCAGCGCGCGAACATCGCGCGGGTGCTCACGCTGCGGCCCAAGCTCATCGTGTGCGACGAGGTGGTCGCGGCGCTCGACGTGTCGATACGCGGCGACATCCTGAATCTCTTCGCCGATCTGCAGCGCGAGTTCGGGCTGACCTACGTGTTCATCACGCACGACCTCTCGGTGGTCTCGCACATCAGCGACCGCATCGCCGTGACCTACCTCGGGCGCTTCATGGAGCTCGGGCCGAACGAGGGCGTGACCGAAACGCCGCTGCATCCGTACACCGAAGCGCTGTTGTCGGCCGAGCCGATCCCGTTGCCATCGCACCTGCGCACGCAGCGACGCATCACGCTCGAGGGCGAGATCCCGAGCCCGGTCGATCCACCCTCGGGCTGCCGATTTCGCACGCGTTGCCCGTATGCCGCGCCAAAGTGCGCAAGCGAAGTGCCGGCGCTGCGCGAACTGAGGCCGCAGCACTGGGTCGCCTGCCACTACGCAACGGCGGCAGGACCGCCCTCGGTCACGGCGATCGCCTGACCACTCATCGTTCACACACAGGAGACCCCCATGAGCCACGCACAAGACGACACGGTTTCGATGATTCCTCCGAGCGCTTTCCGGCGCCGCGACGCGCTGGGCCTCTTAGGCCTCGCGTTGGGTGCCACCCTCGGTGTGCCGGCCTTCGCGCAACCCGCACCGAAAAAAGGCGGCATCCTGAAGATCGCCAACCCGGCGAATCCTTCGAGCCTGGACCCGGCGACAGGCGGAGCCGGCTCCGACCATCCGATCCTGTGGACCATGTACGACACGCTCGTGGAGTGGGACTACGCCACGTTGAAGCCGAAGCCCGGCATGGCCGACTGGAGCTTCCCGGACGGCAACACGATGGTGCTGAACATCAAGCCGGGCATCAAGTTCCACGACGGTACGCCGTGCGATGCCGAGGCCGTGAAGTGGAATCTCGACCGCAACCGCGGTGACGCCGCCTCGAACCTGAAGGCCGACCTCGCGAGCATCACCGCCACGGCCGTCGTCAACCCGACGCAGGTCAAGCTCACGCTGAGCCAACCCGACGCCGCATTGCCGGCCATCCTGTCGGACCGCTCCGGAATGATGGTCTCGCCGACCGCCCAAAAAGCCGCAGGCAACGACTTCAATCGCAAGCCGGTCGGCGCCGGCCCGTGGAAATTCGTGAGCTGGGCGGACAACACGAAGGTCGTCGTCACGCGGCACACCGAATACTGGCGAGCCGGGATGCCGTATCTCGACGGCATCGAGTTCTCGATCATTCCGGAACTGGCCACAGGCTTGCGCTCGGTCGTCTCGAAGCAGAACGATCTCGCCTATCAGCTGTCGGCACGCTACAAGCCGATCATCGCGCGCGAGAAGTCGTTGAAGCTGGTGACCGGCCCGACGCTCTATTGCATCCAGCTCTACTTCAACTTCGCACGCGCACCGCTCGACAACCCGAAGCTGCGCCAGGCCATCAATTTCGCCCTGAACCGCGACACCTTCGTCAAGGCCACGCTGGAGGGCGCCGGCGAGCCTGCGCGCATGAACCTGCCCAGCACGCACTGGGCATACGACAAGGGCGTTGCGGCGCTGTACCCGCACGATCTTGAAAAGGCAAAGAAGCTGATGGCCGAGGCAGGACTTTCCGGCGGCATCGATCTGACGATCGGTGGCTACACCGACCAGGACTCGGTGCGGCGCGGCGAGATCGTGATGGAGCAGCTTGGCAAGATCGGCGTCCGCCTGAAGTTCACGAACGGCACGATTCCCGAGATCAGCGGCCAGTTCTTCGGCACGGAGAAGAAGTTCGACGTGCTGCTGTCGGCCTGGACGGGCCGCCCCGATCCAAGCATGAGCTACTCGCTGATGTACGCCAAGGGCGCGTACTACAACGCGGGCCGCAGCGAGTTCTCGGCCGAGCTCTCGGCGCTGCTGCAGGAAAGCCGGTCGAAGGAAGACCTCGAATTCCGCAAGGGCGTGTTCGCGAAGATCCAGCGCATCGTGATGGAGAACGCGCTGGTCGCGCCGCTGGCCTTCCAGTTCGAGCTCGATGCGATCGCAGGCAACGTGCAGGGCTACGTGCCGAACCTGCTCGGCAAGCCGAAGTTCAACAACGTCTCGCTGTCGAGCTGATGAGCGCCAACGCGAGCACGGCCGTCACGGCACCCGACCAGCCGCAGCGCGGGCTGTGGCGTCGCCTTCGCCGCAACCTGCTCGCGCGGCGCCTCCTGCAGGCACTGCCGGTGCTGCTGTTCGCCACCTTCGTGGTGTTCGGCCTGCTCAAGCTGGTGCCTGGCGATATCGCCGTGGCGCTGGCCGGCGACAACGCGAGCGATGCGCGCCTGGCCGAGATACGCGCGCTGTACGGGCTCGACAAGCCCTTCCTGGTGCAGTACGGCAACTGGCTCTGGCACGCGGCGCAGTTCGACCTCTCGAAATCGCTGATGTCCGGCGAATCGGTCGCTGTGTCGATCGCACGCAGCCTGCCCAATACCGCGCTCATCGTCTCCATGGCGCTGCTGATCGCACTGATGATCGGCATTCCGCTGGGCATGCTCGCGGCAGCCAAGCGCAACAGCTGGATCGACGGCTTCGTGATGACCATCGCGTCCCTGGGCGTCGCAGTGCCCAATTTTTGGCTCGCGATGGTGCTGATCGCCTTCTTCGCGCTGCAGCTCAACTGGCTGCCGGCCACCGGCTCCGCATCGCTGCGCGACGCCCCGATCGACGCGCTGCGGCACGCGCTGCTGCCGGCGCTCGCGATCGCCGCCGGCGGCATCGCCGAGGTCTCGCGGCAACTGCGCAGTTCGCTGGTCGACATCCTCTCGTCGCAGCAGGTCCGCACCCTGCACGCCAAGGGCCTGTCGCCCATGAGCATTCTCTGGAAGCACGGACTGCGCAATGTCGGCGTGAACCTGCTGACGGTCATCACCTTGCTCGCCAACCGCATGCTGGCCGCCACCGTGGTGATCGAGGCCGTGTTCGCGATTCCCGGCATGGGCGGGCTCATCGTGCAGGGCGCGCTGTCCCGCGACTTCCCGGTGGTGCAGGGCGTGGTGTTCGTGATGGTGCTGATCGTGATCACCATCAACCTGATCGCCGACCTCCTGTACGGCGTGATCGATCCGAGGGTGAAGTAGAATGAACGACACCTCTCGCACCACCCGCTTCCTGCGCTGGCTGCGCAGCGATCTGCGCGCCGCGATCAGCCTGGGCTTCCTGCTCGTGCTGCTGCTGCTGTCGGTCACGGCGACATGGATCTCGCCATACGCTCCCAGCGCGCAGAACCTCAGCGACACCCTGCAACCCATCTCCGCGGTGCACTGGCTCGGCACCGACGATCTCGGGCGCGACATTCTGAGCCGGATGATCCACGGCGCGCCGATGACGCTCTACGCGAGCCTGCTTGCGGTGAGCGTGGCGATCGTGCTGGGCGTGCCGATCGGCTTGCTCGCGGGCTACCTGGGCGGCTGGTTCGACGAGGTGGTCGGCCGGCTCATCGACACCCTGCTCTCTTTCCCGGCGATCGTCCTCGCCATCGCGGTCACAGGCGCCCTCGGCATCGGCCTGACCAACGCGATGATCTCGGTGGGCATCGTCTTCGCGCCGCAACTCGCGCGCATCGTGCGGGCCCGCACGCTCGTGGTGAAACAGGAGCTGTACGTCGATGCCGCCCGCTGCTTCGGCGCGCCGATGCACAGCATCCTCTGGCGCCACGTGCTGCCCAACACCATTCAGCCGGTCATCGTGCAGATCACGCTGCTGCTGGCCGGCGCGCTGCTGGCCGAGGCGAGCCTGAGCTTTCTGGGCCTGGGCATCCAGCCACCCAACGCGAGTTGGGGCGCCATGCTGGCGCGCGCCTACCAGAACATGGAAATTGCACCGGAGCAGATGTATGCGCCGGGCCTGGCGATTCTCTTCACGGCGCTGGCGTTCAACACGCTGGGCGAGTCGTTGCGCGTCGCGCTCGACCCCACCCGGAAGCAACTCTGAACGCCCCCCTTTTCCGAAGGACGACGATGACACCGCAAGAAGCATTCGACGACATGGTCTCCCAGGGCGACATGGTGCTCGACAAGCTCGACGAGTGCGCGGCACGCGTACCCGACAAGGTCTACCTGCACTACGGCGAAGACC
The DNA here is from genome assembly GCA_041424275.1 of Variovorax sp. GTDB lineage: Bacteria > Pseudomonadota > Gammaproteobacteria > Burkholderiales > Burkholderiaceae_C > Variovorax. The sequence continues at coordinate 35,535 of JBGMOF010000028.1, read as the reverse complement.
ACATCCGCATGACGTTCGCCGAGGTCAAGGCCGAGAGCGACCGCATCGCCGCGGGGCTGGTCGCGCTCGGCCTGCCGGAGGGCCAGCCGGTGAGCGTGCTCACTCGCAACTCGCTGGTCAGCACGCTCGCGATGTACGCGATCTGGCGAGCGGGCGGCGTGTTTGCGCCGGTGAATTTCAATTTTCGCGGGCCGTTGCTGTCGTACCAACTGAACGATACGGCGCCCTTCGCGCTGATCACCGACACCTCGTTCGCCGCCGTGTTGTCCGAAGTGGCCGGCGACCTGCGTCTCGAACGCCTGGTCGTCCACACGCCGACGGCAGGGGACCACGACTTCAGCGCCGACGAACCCGCGCCGTTCGACCCGAAGTTCGCCATCGAGGACTTCGCCGCCCTGCGTTCGCACCGTGGCCCCGTGCCGAACGTTCCGCGCGGTCCCTTCGACGTCGCGAACATCGTCTACACCTCCGGCACCACCGGCCCCTCGAAGGGTGTGCTGCAGCCGTTCCGGTGGATGAACCACTACTCGTACCCGTCGCGTGCGGCGACCACGGGTGACGATGTGCTGTATTGCGACCTGCCGCTCTATCACGTGGGCGGCGCCTTCGCGATCGTCACGCGCGCGGTGTGGCAGGGCAACACGGTCGGCCTCTGGGACCGCTTCAGCCCGACCCGCTTCTGGGACCGCATCGAGGAGTGCGGCGCGAGCAGCTGCATCCTGCTCGACGTGATGATCCCGTGGCTCATGAAGGCCGAGCCGCGCGAGAGCGACCGTGCCAACACGCTCAACAAGGTGCACATGCAGCCGCTGCCAGCCAGCCACAACGCGGTGGCCCGGCGCTTCGGCCTCGACTTCGTGACCTGTGGTTTCGGCCAGACCGAATCGGGCTCCGGCTTCGCGTGCACCATCGACGAGCTGGGCGACGAGATGGGCACGCCGGCCGAACTGTGGAAAGGCCAGTCGAAGGCCGAGTACCGCGCCAGCTGCGCGGCCTCGGGTCGCCTCGTGGTCGACGGCAACCAGACCTTGCCCAAGGGTTTCATGGGCCGCGCCAACCCGGTGCTCGAAGTCGCCATCCTCGACGAGGACGACAACCGCGTGCCACCCGGCACCATCGGCCAGCTTGCATTCCGGCCGCGCTTTCCGGGTCTCCTGTTGCTCGAATATTTCCGCAAGCCCGAAGTCACCGTGAAGGTGCATCGCAACTGCTGGTTCCACACCGGCGATGCCTGCAAGCAACTGGCCGAAGCGCCCGACACCTATGCCTTCGTGGACCGGATGGGCGGCTTCTTTCGCGTGCGTGGCGAGAACGTGTCGTCCTTCGAGGTGGAAGCGCTGGTCGCATTGCATCCGGGCGTGCGTGCGGTGGCCGCCGTGCCGATGCCCGCGCAGGTCGGGGACGAGGACGACATCGCCGTGTTCATCGAGGTGATGGCCGGCGTCACGCTCGATGAAGCGGCAATGCGCACGCACGCCGCCGCCGCGATGCCGCGCTTCATGCAGCCGCTCTACATCCGTTTCGTCGACGCACTGCCCGTCACCGCCACCAACAAGATCGAGAAATACAAGCTCAAACGGCAGCTGCTGCAGGAGCTGGGACTGCCATGAACACACGCACCGACTCCCTCCTCGACGATCCGCTGGTTCGCGATCTCGCCGACCTGCAGCAGCGCCACTGGCCGGCCGGCGTGCCGCGCGAAGCCGTCCATCCATTCGGCGTGATTCCGCTCAGCGACTACCTTCGCCGCTGGGCCGCGCAGCAGCCCGACAAGGCCGCCGTGATCTTCTACGGCGCGACCACTACCTATGGCGAGCTCGACGCGCTCAGCGACCGGTGCGCCGCATTGCTGCACAGCCACGGCGTCCGGCCGGGCGACCGTGTGGCGGTGATGCTCGGCAACTGCCCGCAGTTCCACATCGTGTTCTTCGCCATCCTGAAGCTCGGTGCGGTGCACGTGCCGGTCAACCCGCTGTTCAAGGAGCAGGAGATGCTCTACGAACTGAACGACAGCGGTGCGACGGTGCTCGTGGTGCTCGACCAGCTCGCGGAGATGGCGGGCAAGGTCCTGCCGAAGACCGGCGTGAAAACGACCTTCGTCACCAGCTTCCAGGACGCGCTCCCTGCGCAACCCACGCTGCCGGTACCCCCGAGCATCCTCACGCCGCACACGGTGCCGACCGGCATGCACGACCTGATGCCGGCGGTGCAGGCCGCATCTGCCACGCCACCTGCCTTCACGCCCGACCTCGACGCGCCGGCGGCGCTCAACTACACCGGCGGCACCACCGGCATGCCCAAGGGCTGCGTGCACACCCAGCGCGACATGCTCTACACCGCCGCCACCACCTGCAGCGTTGCCAACGACATCGGGCCCGACGAAATCACGCTCAACTACATGTCGCTTTTCTGGATCGCTGGCGAGAACGCCGGGATGATCTTTCCGATCTTCACCGGCAGCACCGTGGTGCTGCTCGCGCGCTGGGACCCCGTCGGTGCGATGGCTGCCATCGAGCGCTACAAGGTCACGCGCACCGCGATGGTCGTCGACAACGCGGTGGAGATCATGGACCACCCGAAACTCGGCGAGTACGACCTGCACTCGCTGCAGGCGATGCGTGTGTCGTCTTTCGTGAAGAAGCTCAACCCGAGCTACCGCGAGCGCTGGTTCGCCCTCACCGGCACGGTCATGGTCGAGGCCGCATGGGGCATGACCGAGACGCACACCTGCGACACCTTCACCACCGGGCAGCAGCGCGACAACCTCGACCTGCGCGGCCAGCCGGTGTTCGTCGGACTGCCGGTGCCCGGCACCGTCATCAAGATCTGCAGCTTCCAGACGGGCGAGACGCTGGCCGTGGGGCAGGAGGGCGAGATCGTGGCGCACAGCCCATCGCTCCTCAAGTCGTACTGGAACAAGCCCGAAGCCACCGGCGAATCGCTCAAGGGCGGCTGGTTCCACACCGGCGACATCGGCGTGTTCGACGACCGCGGCTGCCTGCACTTCCTCGGCCGCGCCAAGGAGATGCTCAAGGTCAAGGGCATGAGCGTCTTTCCGGCCGAAGTGGAAGCGTTGCTCGGTCAGCACCCGGACGTCCTGGGCTCCGGCGTGATCGGCCAGGCCGATGCGGACAAGGGCGAGATCCCGATCGCCTTCGTGCGCATCCGCGAAGGCAGCACGCTGACCGAAGCCGCGCTTGCGGCCTGGTGCCGCGACAACATGGCCAGCTACAAGCTGCCGCAGATCCGCTTCATTGCCGAGTTGCCGATGACGGCCACCGGCAAGGTCAAGAAGCACGAACTTCAGGCGTTGCTCGCGCCGCAGCACGCCTGAATCGGAACATCCCTTGGAAACCACAGACCGCAACGAAGACCTGGCCCGGCGCCGCGCCCACGCACTCGGCATGGGCGGTACCGCCAAGCTGCAGCGCACGCGCGAACGTGGCGCACTGAACGCCCGCGAGCGCATCGCGAAGCTGGTGGACACCGACAGCTATTTCGAACTCGGCCTGCTCGCGCATTCCGATGTGCCCGGCATGGAGGCGCGCACGCCGGCCGACGGCAAGATCGTCGGCGTCGGGCGCATCGACCGGCGTCCGGTGCTGGTCAAGGCCGACGATGTGACGGTGCTCGCCGGCGCGGGCGGACGCATCGGCTCGCAGAAGTCGAAGAACGCGGTGCAGCTCGCGATCGACAAGGGCTACCCGATCGTCAACCTGGGCGAAGCGGGCGGCGCGCGCCTGCCCGACATCCAGGGTTCGGACGGGCTCTCGTCGATGACCGTCGGGACCTCGCTCTCGAAGCGGCGCCGACAGGTGCCGATGGCCGCGGCCATCCTTGGCGAATGCTTCGGAAGTCCGAGCTGGCATGCGGCCTTCGCCGATTTCGTGGTGCAGCTCAAGGGCTCCTGCATGGCCGTCTCGGGCCCGCGCGTGCTCGAAATCGCCACGGGTGAAAAGGTCGACAACGAGACGCTCGGCGGCTGGAAGCTGCACGCGACCGTGACCGGCCTGGTCGACATGGCGGGCGAGACCGAAGAAGAGTGTCTCGCGATGATCCGCGAGTTCCTCGGCTTCCTGCCTTCGCACGCGCAGCGGCTTCCGCCGCGCGCCGCGCCCGAAGCGGCCGACACGGTGGCCGCGCGGCAGGCCAGCCTGATGACGCTGGTGCCCGAGGCATCGCGCCGCGCCTACGACATGCGCGCCGTGGTGCGCACGCTGGTCGACGACCAGCACCTGTTCGAACTCAAGCCGCTGTTCGACCGCAGCGTGATCACGGCGCTGGCGCGCATCGACGGGCACCCGGTGGGCATCATCGCGACCAACCCGATGTTCTCTGCCGGCGCCATGGGGCCCGACGGCTGCGCCAAGTGCACCAGCTTCATCGTGCTGTGCGACTCCTTCAACATTCCCCTCGTGTTCCTGCACGACACGCCCGGCTTCTTCGTGGGGAAGTCAGCCGAGCTGCGCGGCATGCCGGGCAAGATCATCAACTTCGTCGAGGCCCTCTCGCAGGCCACGGTCCCGAAGGTGGCGGTGGTCGTGCGCAAGTCCTACGGCATGGCCTACGGCAACCTCGCCGGCTCGGGCATGGGCGCGGACTTCGTCTTCGCCTGGGCCGGCGCCGACATCAGCTTCATGTCGCGCGACGTGGCGGTGAACGTGATCAGCCCGCTCGACGAGCGCGCGAGCCCCGAAGTACAGGCAGGACAGGCGGCGCGCCGCGAGCAGCTGCGGGAAGAGCTTCACACCACCAGCGCACCATGGCGTGCCGCCGGACTCGGCTACATCGACGATGTGATCCGCCCCGACCAGACGCGCCAGGTGCTGGTCGATGCGCTGGAGATGGCGCGCGGTGCGCGCACCGGCGGCATGAGCGAGCACGCGCTGGCCGGCTGGCCGACCAGCTTCTGAGAGAGGCGCACGGATGTTTCGCAAAGTCCTGATCGCCAACCGTGGTGCCGTCGCCGCCCGCGTGATCCGCGCGCTGCGGCAGATGAACATCGCCAGCGTTGCGGTGTTCTCCGAAGCCGATCGTGGGCTCCCCTACCTGGCAGCGGCCGACGAGGCGCATGCCATCGGTGCGGCCGAGCCGCAGCAGAGCTACCTCGACCAGGCCGCGCTGTTGAAGGTGATGCGCGAGACCGGCTGCGATGCGGTGCATCCGGGCTACGGATTCCTGTCGGAGAACGCCGGCTTCGCGTCGGCGGTGCAGCAGGCAGGCGCCACCTTCATCGGCCCGTCGCCTCGCTGGATCGAGACGATGGGGCACAAGACGCGCGCCCGCGACCTGATGGCGCTGCTCGGCATGCCCCTAGCGCCATCGACGGGGGTGCTCGCGCAGATGGACGAGGCGGCACTCGCCAAGGCCCGCGCCATCGGCTTTCCGGTGCTGGTGAAGCCCGCGGGCGGTGGTGGCGGCATCGGCATGCTGCCCGCACGCGACGAGGCGGAACTGGTGCGCGCCTTCGCGCAGGCGACATCGGTCGCGACGCGCAGCTTCGGCAGCGCCGACCTCTACCTCGAACGTCTGGTCGAACGGCCCCGGCACATCGAGTTCCAGATCTTGGCCGACCGCCACCGCAAGGTGTGCCATGTGTTCGAGCGCGACTGTTCGGTGCAGAGGCGCCACCAGAAGGTGATCGAGGAATCGCCCGCGCCGGGCCTGTCGCGCGACGAGGTTCACGCGATGGCCACGCGCATCGCGGGCCTGCTCGGCGAGATGGGGTACGACGTGATCGGTACGGCGGAAATGCTCTACACCCCGGAGCTCGGGTTCATGTTCCTGGAGATGAACACGCGGCTGCAAGTCGAGCATGCGGTGACCGAAGAGGTCTGCGGCATCGACCTGGTGCAGGCGCAGATCCGCCTGGCGGCCGGCGAGCCGCTCGAGGCGGTGGTGCCGCAGGCGATCACGCCGCACGGCCATGCGATCGAGGCACGCATCTATGCTGAGGACCCGGTGCGCTTCTTTCCGTCACCGGGCGTGCTCGAGCGCTTCGCGTTGCCCTCGGGCGAAGGACTTCGCGTCGAGACCGGCTACGGCGAAGGCGCACGCATCACGCCCTGGTACGACCCGATGATCGCCAAGGTGATCGCGCGCGCCGACGATCGGCCGGCCGCCATCGCCCGCCTGCAAGCGGCGCTGGTCGCCACCGACATCGCGGGCGTGAAGACCAACATTCCTTTCTTGCTGCGGGTGTTGGCCAACGCCGACTTCGCCGCAGGCCGCGTCCACACCGGGCTCGCGGCCGACGTCCTTGCTTCTCCCAACTGAACATCGGAATCCCCATGCCATCGAACCTCGAATCCATCGTCACCGGCAAGGTCTGGAAAATCGAAAAAGCCATCGGCGACAACGTCGCTGCGGGCGAGTCCGTGATGATCCTGGAGTCCATGAAGATGGAAATCCCAATCGAGTCGCCGGTCGGCGGCGTGCTCATGAGCCTCGCGGTCGCGGAAGGGGACAGCGTCAACGAAGGACAGGTGCTGGGCGTCGTGGGCTGACGCACCGGCCCTTGTCGAAGGGCTGCACCAGCGGCCATCACGCTGGCTGCCGATAATGGCCGGATGGTCCGTTCCTCCCAACAACTGCATCCGCACCGCGAACCCGCCGCGCCGCGCGCCGCGGCCACCGTGCTGCTGCTGCGCGACACACTGGCCGGCATCGAGGTGCTGATGACGCGCCGCTCGCCGACCGCGAGCTTCGCGCCCAATGCCTACGTCTTCCCTGGTGGGCGCATCGACGAAGCCGATACCGCGGCGCGCCGCATCGCCACGCGCCGCCGCACCCAGAGCCGCGTGCAGCTCACCCAGGCCATCGCCGCGATCCGCGAAAGCTTCGAGGAGCTGGGGGTACTGCTCGCGCACCATGCCGACGGCACGCACGCGACGGCCGCCGAGATCGCCGGCATGGACCGCAGCACCGCCGACACGACGGTCGCCTTCGCCGAGCAGTGCGCCGAACGCGGCCTGCTGCTGTCGACCGACACGGTCTACACCTTCGCGCACTGGATCACCGACCGCGACCTGCCCAAGCGCTTCGACGTGCCCTTCCTGGTGGCGCGCATGCCCGAAGGCCAGACGCCGACGGCCGACGAGACCGAGCAGTTCGAGCCTTGCTGGGTGCGCCCCGCCGACGCGCTGTCGCGCCACGCGGAAGGCAGCTTCTTCATCATCTTCCCGACGGTGCGCACGCTGCAGCGTCTGACCACCTACGGCAGCGTGGACGCCGTGATGAGCGCCTGCGCGCAGCGCGAGGACGGCGAAGGTCCGCTGTGGACCAGCTGCCCGCGCGGCGGGTTCCTGAAAGGCGAAGAGGTGCGCTTCATGGAGGACGAATCGCCCTACGGCGAGCTCGCGCTCGTGTGCCCCGATGGCCAGATGCTGCATGCGCTCGACTGGCAGAACGAGCAGCCGGTCAGCCTGCTGAGAAACGTGCGCCGGCTGACCGCGCCGAACCCGAGCGCAATGACCGGTCCAGGCACCAACAGCTACATCGTCGGTGACGCGTCCACCGGCTATCTGGTGATCGACCCGGGCCCGAACGACTTCGATCACATCGGCCGGCTGTGGAAGGCCACGCAAGGCGACATCCGCATGATCGTCTGCACCCACTCGCACGCCGACCATTCGCCGGGTGCCGCGCCGCTGGCCGCGCTGTGCAAGGTGCGGCCGCCGATCCTCGGCCTGCCCTCCGCGCCGACCTCGCGGCCCACCGCGCGCTTCACGCCGGATCGCGTGCTGGCCGACCAGGAGCGGCTCGTGCTGCAGGCCGGCGACGGTGTGGAGGCCGTGACGCACACCCTGCGCGTGATCCACACGCCCGGCCATGCAGCCAACCACCTGTGCCTGGTGCTGGAGGAGGACGGGCTGCTGTTCTCCGGCGACCACATCCTCAACGGCAGCACCACGGTGATCGACCCGCCCGACGGTGACATGACGGCGTACTTCAATTCCCTCGATGCGCTGGATACGGCCTGCGCCGCGGGCGACATCCACTTCATCCTGCCGGCGCACGGCTACGTGCTCGGCGCCGCGCGCGCGGCCATCGCCCACCTGAAGAAGCATCGCCTGAAGCGCGAAGCCAAGATCGCCGACGTCATGCGCCGCCTGCCCGACGGCACGCTGGACGACTGGCTCCCGCTCGCCTACGACGACGTCCCCGATCGCATGTGGCCGGTTGCGGCGCGTTCGTTGGCGGCCCATGTCGAACGGCTTCAGAAACTTCAGAGAGTGGCGGCCCCATGAACGACCTTACCGAAGGTGTGCGGCTGGCCAAGCGCGTCGCCGCACTGGCAGGCGTGTCGCGGCGCGAAGCCGAACTTCTGATCGAGAACGGCTCGGTGAGCGTCGACGGCGTGCCGGCGACGCTGCCGCAGTCGCGCGTGCACGACCACCAGAAAGTCGCCATCGCGGCCGGCGCCAGGCCGGAGCCGCTGGTCGCCGTGACCTTGCTGCTGCACAAGCCGGCGGGCATGGCGACCGATATGGCGCACCGGCTGCTGGTCGCGGCCAATCATCACGAGCCCGAGCGCGCAGGCCAGCGCTTCGTGCCGGCGCACCTGAAGGCGCAGCGTTGCATGACGCCGCTGGAGCCGGCGGCGAGCGGCCTCATTGCGTACACGCAGGAATTCCGCATCGAGCGCAAGCTGCAGGAGGATGCGGGCATCCTCGAACACGAGGTAATGGTCGACGTCGAAGGCGTGGTCGGCCCCGAGGTGCTGGCGCGACTGGAGCGCTCGCCGGCCCGCGTGAGCATCGGGCGGCAGAGCGATGGCCAGACCGGCCTGCGCTTCGCGCTCAAGGGCGCGCGGCCGGGGCAGATCGCCGACATCTGCGATCGCGTCGACCTGCGCATTCTCGCGATGAAGCGCCTGCGCATCGGCAGAGTGCCGCTCGCGGGCCTCGCACCCGGCCAATGGCGCTACCTGCATCCCGACGAGCGCTTCTGACAAACGCCGCGAAAGCCGGTCTCGAAAAAAGTGTGAAGCGCGCCGATAAGCCGGATTCTGTGCGTTGAAGTCGCCCTCAACGTGACCGTCATTACTCTGGGCCGCCGGTCGCCCGGACGGCTCGATGCCACCTACCCGCCAGCTCCGCGGAACCACGTCAACGCTGGCCTATTTGGTGTTGCTGCGCGCAGAGATTGCCCGTTTCACCCGGATCGGGGTTGCCCCTTCACCGACTCGTCTCTGTTGCTCTGATCCTCACCTCACGGTGGAGAGTCGTTAACTCCTGCGCTGTCCTGTGCAGTCCGGACGTTCCTCCAGTGCTCCCTTTCGGGAATTGCACCAGCGACGGTCTGGCGTGCTTCACGCGGCGATTATCGCCACAATGGCCGTCCGCCCTTTTCCGCACCGACCCGCAGGAGACTCCCCCATGAAAGCTGACACCATCCTCGCCACCATCGGCAACACGCCGCACATCCGCATGCGCCGCCTCTTCGGCGATGCGACGCAGCAGGTGTGGATCAAGTCCGAACGCAGCAACCCCGGTGGTTCCATCAAGGACCGCATCGCGCTCGCGATGGTCGAGGACGCCGAGAAATCGGGTGCGCTGAAGCCGGGCGGCACGATCATCGAGCCGACCTCCGGCAACACCGGCATCGGCCTGGCGATGGTGGCCGCGGTCAAGGGCTACAAGCTCATCCTGGTGATGCCCGACTCGATGTCGGTCGAACGCCGGCGGCTGATGATGGCCTACGGCGCGAGCTTCGACCTCACGCCACGCGCCGGCGGCATGAAGGCCGCCATCGCGCGCGCCGAGGAACTGGTGGCCGGCACGCCGAACGCGTGGATGCCGCAGCAGTTCAACAACGCCGCGAACGTCGCGGTGCATGTGCGCACGACGGCCGAAGAGATCGCGGCCGATTTTCCGGACGGAATCGACGCGATCATCACGGGCGTCGGCACGGGCGGTCACATCACGGGCGTCGCCAAGGTGCTGAAGGCGAAGTGGCCGAAGCTCAAGGTGTTCGCAGTCGAGCCCGTGGCTTCGCCGGTGCTGTCGGGCGGCGCTCCGGCGCCTCATCCGATCCAGGGCATCGGTGCGGGCTTCGTGCCGAAGATCATGGACATGTCGCTGCTCGACGGCGTGATCCAGGTCGATGCCGAACCCGCGCGCGAGATGGCGCGCCGCTCTGCGGCCGAAGAAGGCATGCTGGTCGGCATCTCGTCGGGCGCGACGCTCGCCGCCATCGCGCAGAAACTCCCCGAGCTCGCGCCCGATGCGGTGGTGCTGGGCTTCAACTACGACACCGGCGAGCGTTACCTGTCGGTGGAAGGGTTCCTGCCCGCGCTTCCGGCCTGAGCGGATCGCGACCGGTATCATCGCGGGCCGTCACCGCCACCTGCCCGATCACCACGGGCCGCCGCCATGATCCGCCTTTCCGAACTCAAACTCCCCCTCGACCACCCGCCCGAGGCGCTTGCGGCGCTGGTCGTGTCCACGCTCGAACTCGCACCCGCCGACATCGCCGCGCACAAGGTCTTCAAGCGCAGCTTCGATGCACGCAAGGCCGACCTGCTGACCGTCTACATCGTGGACGTCACGCTGGCCGACCCGGCACGCGAAGCCGCGCTGCTCGCGCAACACGCAGCCCATCCGCACATCCAGCGCACGCCCGACATGGCCTGGCACGCGCCGACGCACGCGCCAGCCGAAATGCCACTGCGCCCGGTCGTGGTCGGCTTCGGTCCGTGCGGCATCTTCTGCGCGTTGCTGCTCGCCCAGATGGGCTTCAAGCCGATCGTGCTGGAGCGCGGCAAGACGGTTCGCCAGCGCACCCGCGACACCTGGGGCCTGTGGCGCAAGAGCACCCTGGATCCGGAATCGAACGTGCAGTTCGGCGAAGGCGGCGCAGGAACCTTCTCGGACGGCAAGCTCTGGAGCCAGATCAAGGATCCGCGCTTCCTCGGCCGCAAGGTGATGGAGGAGTTCGTCAAGGCCGGCGCGCCGCCCGAGATCCTCTACGTCGCGCATCCGCACATCGGCACGTTCAAACTGGTGAAGGTGGTCGAGACGATGCGCGCCGAAATCATCGCCCTCGGCGGTGAAGTGCGCTTCGAGCAGCGCGTGACCGACGTGCACATCGAGGACGGCCCCGACGGCCGCCACCTGCGCGGCCTCACCGTGCTCGACCAGCAGACCGGCGCCACGAGCGAGCTGCGTGCCGATCACGTGGTGATGGCGCTCGGTCACAGCTCGCGCGACACCTTCGGCATGCTGCACGCACGCGGCGTGCACATCGAGGCCAAGCCCTTCTCGATCGGCTTTCGCGTCGAGCATCCGCAAGGCCTCATCGACCGCGCCCGCTGGGGCCGGCACGCCGGGCATCCGCTGCTCGGCGCGGCCGACTACAAGCTGGTGCACCACGCGAGCAACGGGCGCTCCGTCTACAGCTTCTGCATGTGCCCGGGCGGCACCGTGGTCGCGGCCACGAGCGAACCGGGGCGCGTGGTCACCAACGGCATGAGCCAGTACTCGCGCAACGAACGCAACGCGAATGCCGGCATCGTCGTGGGCATCGACCCGAAAGACTTTCCGGGCTGGGAGAACGGCGCCACCGGCGATGCACTCGCCGGCATCGTCCTGCAGCGCGAGCTTGAATCGAAGGCCTTCGTGCTCGGGGGCGGCGACTACTGTGCGCCGGGCCAGCTGGTCGGCGACTTCGTCGCGGGCAGGCCGTCGACGGCGCTCGGCAGCGTGACCCCGTCGTACAAGCCCGGCGTGAAGCCGACCGACCTGCACCAGGCGCTCCCTGCCTATGCGATCGAGGCAATGCGCGAAGCATTTCCGGCATTCGGCCGCAAGATCAAGGGCTTCGACCTGCACGACGCGGTGCTCACCGGGGTGGAGACGCGCACCTCGTCGCCGATCCGCATCACGCGCGGCGACGACTTCCAGAGCCTGAACGTGCGCGGCCTTTACCCGGCCGGCGAAGGCGCGAGCTACGCGGGCGGCATCCTCTCGGCGGGTGTCGACGGCATCAAGGTGGCCGAAGCCGTGGCGCGGGCGGTCACGCAAGAGGGTGTCGCCGCATGACGAAGTTTCCTCGGCCCACGCGCGCCCAGTTCGCGCTCGCCACGCTGGCGATGGCCGCGGTGGTGATCGCGTCGAACGTGCTCGTGCAGTTCTCGATCAACGACTGGCTCACCTGGGGCGCCTTCAGCTACCCGGTCGCCTTCCTGGTGAGCGACCTGGTCAATCGCCGCTTCGGTCCCGGGCCGGCGCGGCGCGTGGCGTGGATCGGCTTTTCGGTGGCGATCATCGCCTCGCTGCTGCTCGCACCGGCGCGCATCGCGATCGCGTCCGGACTCGCCTTCATCGCCTCGCAGTGGCTCGACATCTCGGTGTTCGACCGGCTGCGCCGAGGCACCTGGTGGCGCGCGCCGCTGGTCGCCACCGTGATCGCGGCGGTTCTCGACAGCTTCGTGTTCTGGGGCATCGCGTTCGGCGGCACCGAGGGCCCGTGGCTGACGTGGGCGCTCGGCGACCTCGGCGTGAAGCTCGCCGTCGGCGTGCTGATGCTGCTGCCCTTCCGCCTGCTGATCGGCCGCGCCGCCGGCGGCGGTGCCGCGCCCGTTGCCGGCCGCTGAACGCCGCCCCCCCCGAAAGAACGGCCATGACCGACGACTTCCACTACTACGAACCCGCCCTCGGCCACGGCCTGCCGCACGATCCGTTCAACGCGATGGTCGGCCCGCGTCCCATCGGCTGGATCTCGTCGAAGAGCGCGGCCGGCGTACTGAACCTCGCGCCCTACAGCTTCTTCAACGCCTTCAACTACACGCCGCCGATCATCGGCTTCGCCAGCATCGGCGCGAAGGACAGCCTGCACAACATCCGCGAAACCGGCGAGTTCGGCTGGAACCTCGCCACCAGGCCGCTGGCCGAGCGCATGAACGCCTCGTGCGCGGCCGTGGGGCCGGAGGTCGACGAGTTCGCGCTCACCGGGCTCACGCCGGTCGCGTCGCGCAAGATCGGCGTGCCGCGCGTGGCCGAGAGCCCGGTGTCGTTCGAATGCAAACTCACGCAGATCTTGCAGCTGGAGGGCGTCGACGGCGTGGCCGTGCCGACCTGGCTCATCCTCGGTGAAGTCGTCGGTGTGCACATCGCGCGCCACCTGCTGAAAGACGGCGTGTACGACACCGCCGCAGGCGAGCCGATCCTGCGTGGCGGCGGCCCTGCCGACTACTTTGCAATCACCCCCGACAATCTGTTCAAGATGTTCCGCCCGCGGACTTGAGCTCGCCCCCAGGCTGCGCGCACTTCGTGCCGCGACGCCAACCTCCTGCCTCCACCGAATAGACGAAGCCCGACTCGATGACCGATACCGAAACTCTCACCCCTGACGCAGCCGCAACGCCGGCAGCCGGCGAAAAGCGCGCACGCAAGCAACCGCGCGGCGGCAAGCCGCAGGGCAGCGCCCCACGCGCGGCGCGCAAGGTGCACCCCGTGCTCGAGCAGCTGTTCGGGCTGTACCCCAAGATGTTCGGCCCGCGCTTCCTGCCGCTGAAGCTGGGCGTGTTCCAGGACCTGATGGCGCAGCACGGCGAGCTCTTCAAGAAGGAAGACCTGAAGGTCGCGCTGGGCCTGCACGCACGGTCCACGCGCTACCTCGAGGCCGTGGCTGCCGGCCATCCGCGTTGCGACCTGCAAGGCGAGCCGATCGAGCCGGTCGCGCCCGAGCATGTGCACCACGCGATCCTCGAAGTGTTCAAGCGCCGGCAAGGCCGCACCGCCGAAGACCTGCGCCCGCAGGTCGTCGCTCGTTTCGTCGCGGCCATCGAAGCCTCGGGCCTCAGCCGCGAGGACTACGACCTGCGCGTGCGCTCGCAGGACGAAGCGAACAATGCCCTGCTCGACGACGCACTCGCCGAGCTCGGCCGCCAGACGGCCAAGCGCGAAGCGCTGCTGCGTGCCTTCGAAGCCAGCGGCAAGAGCGAAGCCGAATTCGCCGACATGTACGGCATGAATCCGAAGGAAGTGGCTGCCACGCTGGCGCGCGCCCGGGCAGCGAACTGACCCTGCGATCGATAGCGCCCATGAAAAAAGCCCCGCACTGCGGGGCTTTCTTCTGTGTGTGAAACACCGTGGAACCGGCTTCGCCGGGCCGCCGGTGTTGCCCCCTGACTGGGGGTCAGCCGCGCTGCAACGCGGCGATGCGCTCTTCGATCGGCGGATGGGTCGCGAACAGCTTGCCCATGGTGCCGGTGATGCCCATCGCCTCGACCGCCTTCGGCAGCTCGCCGGCCGGCAGTCCGCCCAGGCGCGCGAGCGCGTTCATCATGGGTTGCTTGCGGCCCATGAGCGCAGCGGCGCCGGCGTCGGCACGGAATTCACGGTGGCGCGAGAACCAGGCCACGACGATGGCGGCGGCGAAGCCCAGCACGATGTCGAGCACGATCGTGCTCACGTAATAGCCGATGCCCGGGCCCGAACTGCGGTCGTCGCCGCGGCGCAGGAAGGAATCGACCGCGTAGCCGATCACGCGCGACAGGAACACCACGAAGGTGTTCATCACGCCCTGGATCAGCGCCATCGTCACCATGTCGCCATTGGCGATGTGCGCGACCTCGTGGCCGATGACGGCTTCGACCTCTTCACGCGTCATGTTCTGCAGCAGGCCGGTCGACACCGCCACCAGCGACGAATTCTTGAAGGCGCCGGTGGCGAACGCATTGGGCTCCCCTTCGAAGATCGCGACCTCGGGCATGCCGATGCCGGCCTTGTCGGCGAAGCCGCGCACGGTCGAGACGATCCAGGCCTCGTCGGGCGTCTGCGGGTTGTCGATCATGCGCAGTCCGGCGGTCCACTTGGCCATCGGCTTGCTGATCAGCAGCGAGATGATCGCGCCGCCGAAGCCCATGACCAGCGCGAATCCGAGCAGCGCCGTGAGGTTGAGGCCATTGGCCGTCAGGAACCGGTTGACGCCGAGCAGGCTGGCGACGACGCCGAGCACCGCGACCACCATGACGTTGGTCAGGACGAACAAGAGGATGCGTTTCAAGTTGATTTCTCCGTGGGAAAACTGTGGCTCAGTTGGGGGCTGGGCAGAGCGCTTCAAGCGACCTGACGGCGCGGTCGAAAAACGTCGGCGTCATCATAGAAGCAAGGGTTCGTGTTCTGCGCCCACCAGCCGGGCACGCCGAGCACCGGCAGGGGCACGAACGGCTTGGTGGCCAGGTGTGCCGCCGACAGCGCGTGGGCGATGCATTCGTCGACAGGGTAAATCGACCGGGACGCGCCGGGTGCGATGAGCACATGCGCCGTCAGGCCTTTGCGCGGTACGGTCAGCTTCTCGAGCAGCGCATGGCCGAAGACCAGGAGGCGCGCCTCCGACCAGCGCGCGCGTTCGGTCAGGAAGAGGCGCCGCCAGTCGCGCGCGACCAGTGCCTCCCAGAGCGCGGGCGGCGCGTCGAGCACGGCGCCGTTCTCGTCGAACAGCGTGAGCGCATCGCGCAGCGGGCCTCGCTGCCGGCCGATGCCGTGGCGCGCGATCTCGGCGGCCTGCAGTTCGTTGAGCCGACGCTTGGCCTCGGGGAAATGCAGCCAGGCGAGGCCGTTGAAGAAGTCGTGCAGGTTGTCGCGCGTGGGCACGCTGCCGGTGTCGAAGATGTGGGCTTCGTAAGCGGTGCCGGCCGGCAGAACGTCCTGCGGGATGAACTGTGGCATCCCCGGCGTGCTGGCCGCCTGCAAAGCGGCTGCGACGGCAGTGCCAGGCGCCGCAGCGGCGACGATTTCGCCCCGCTCGCGGACCGCCGCCAGCCAGGGCTGCGCCCAATCGATGGGCGCCGTGACGTTCACGCCGATGGCGCGTCCGTCCAGCGGATGCGGTCGGGGTGCTGCAGCACGGCGAACTCCGCCGTGAGCTTGTCGAAGAGCTTGAGCGAGCTGCCGTGCTTGCCCAGCAGGCCGGCCGCGCGCAATGCCTGCGCCGCGTCGTTGAGTGCGACCTCCTTGCCACTGCGCAGCGCGGGCACGGCCTGCAGGATGAACTCCGCGGCTTCCGACGGCGGCTTGGGCTTGGGCGCGGCCTTCTTCGCGGTGGCGGAACGCGTCGTCTTCTTGGCGGCGGGGGCGCTCTTGGCCGCAGGTGTCTTGGCGGCGGGCCGCGCGCGGGTCTTGCGGGCCGGCGTGCTGGCAGGCGCACTCGCCGCAGCCGGCGTCACGCCACCGCGAACGCCGTGATGCGCCAGGTCGGTGAACTCATCGTAGACGCCGACCGTCTCTTCGCCGGTCTTGCCCTGCTGGCCGATGCCGCAGACGCGGCAGCCCTTCTCGCGCAGGCGGATCACCAGCGGCGCGAAGTCGGAGTCGGACGACACCAGCACCACGACGTCGGGCCGCTCGGCGATCACCAGGTCGATCGCGTCGACCGCGAGCGCGATGTCGGTGCTGTTCTTGCCGGCCGAGATGTTGACCATCGGCCGCACCGACAACCGCTTGAACAGCGCCTGCTGCTTGACCGCCGTCTCGGCGTTGCAATAGGCGCGGCGCACGTGCACGGCCCCGTGTTCGGTCAGCGTGCGCTGCACGGCCTGCTCGATCACGTCGGAGGAGACGTTGTCGGCGTCGATCAGCAGCATCACACGCAGCGTGTGGGTCATGTCAGTTTCCAGTTGAGCGTCTCGCCGCCACAGAGCGGCTTGAGCGTGGCGTCGCCGTAAGGCACGGTTTCGGGCACGGTCCAGGGCTGTCGCTGGAGCGTGATGGTCTCGGTGTGGCGGGGCAGTCCGTAGAAGTCGGGGCCATGCAGGCTGGCGAAGCCTTCGAGCTTGTCGAGCGCGCCTGCGTCGTCGAAGGCCTGGGCGTAGAGCTCGATCGCGGTGAGTGCGGTGTAGCAACCTGCGCAGCCAAAGGCGTGCTCCTTGAGGTGGGCGGCGTGCGGTGCGCTGTCGGTGCCGAGGAAGAAGCGGTCGCTGCCGCTGGTCGCGGCTTCGACGAGCGCGAGGCGGTGCGTTTCGCGCTTGAGCACCGGCAGGCAGTAGTAGTGCGGGCGAATGCCGCCCGTGAACAGCGCGTTGCGGTTGAAGAGCAGATGGTGCGCGGTGATGGTGGCGGCGGTGAATGGGCCGGCGTCGCGCACGTAGTGGGCGCCCTCTTTCGTCGTGAGGTGCTCGAACACGATCTTGAGCTCGGGGAAGTCGCGGCGCAGGGGAATCATCACGCGGTCGACGAAGGCCGCCTCGCGATCGAACAGGTCGATGGCCGGGTCGGTCACTTCACCGTGGATCAGAAGCAGCAGGCCGTGCTTCTGCATGGCTTCGAGCGTCTTGTAGGTCTTGCGGATGTCGGTCACGCCGGCGTCGCTGTTGGTGGTGGCACCGGCCGGATAGAGCTTGAGCGCCTTGACGCCGGCCTCGGCAGCGAGCGCGATTTCTTCGGGCGGCAGTTTGTCGGTGAGGTAGAGCGACATCACCGGCTCGAAGGCCATGCCGGCCGGCACCGCGGCCAGGATGCGGTCGCGGTAGTCGAGTGCCTGCTGCGCGGTGGTCACGGGTGGGCGCAGGTTCGGCATGATCAGCGCGCGGCCGAACTGGCGCGCCGAATGCGGCACGACGGCTTCGAGGGCAGCGCCGTCGCGCACATGCAGGTGCCAGTCGTCGGGACGGATGAGGGTGAGGGTGTCGGTCATGGCCGGGAATTGTCGCATCGGGGTCAGTTGCGACCCCTGGTCAAGGAAAGTCCGTATGGCAAGAAAAGTCACCGTCGTTACGATTCGCAGCCGCGGGCGCGCAGGAACTGCGCCGCAGCCCGAAAACACTCCTACAACAGCCACCCTCCCCGCATGTCATCCCCACCCGAAGCAGGCCCGCAGCTGGACGCCACGAGCCCCCTCCCCTCCGACATCCCGGCCACCGACGAGCCCACCAAGGTGCCGCTGGCCATCGAGGACTGGGCGACGGTCGTGATCATGGGTCTCCTGGCCTGCATCACCTTCGCCAACGTGCTGGTGCGCTACTTCACCGACTCCTCGTTCGCGTGGACCGAAGAGTTCTCGGTCTTCCTCATGATCCTGCTGGCCATGGTGGCGGGCTCCGCCGCCGTCGCGCGCGACCGCCACATCCGCATCGAATACTTCTCGGAAAGCGGCTCGATGGCGCGCCGCAAGCGCCTTTCGCAGTTCGGGGCGGTGATGGTGGCGGCGCTGTTCCTGCTGATCGCCGCACTCAGCGTCCGCATGGTCTGGGACGATTTCAAGTTCGAGGAAACATCGCCCGGCATCGGCGTGCCGCAGTGGTGGTACACGATGTGGCTGCCAATCGTGTCGACCGCGATCGCGCTGCGCGCCATCGGCCTTTTCATCCGCAGGGGTCGCCAGCCATGATCGCGACACTGCTCTTCGTCGCCTTCGTGCTGATGATGCTGATCGGCGTGCCGATCGGCGCGGCCCTGGGCTTGGCCGGCGCGGCGTGCATCGCCCTGGCGAATGCCGATGCGCAGTGGTTCGGCCTGCTCGCCGTGCCGCAGAACTTCTACGCCGGGCTGGGCAAGTACCCGCTGCTCGCGATCCCGATGTTCGTGCTGGTGGGATCGATCTTCGACCGCTCGGGCGTGGCGCTCAGGCTGGTCAATTTCGCGATCGCCATCGTGGGCCGCGGCCCGGGCATGCTGCCGATGGTCGCGATCCTGGTCGCCATGTTCCTTGGCGGCATCTCGGGTTCCGGCCCGGCCAACGCCGCCGCCGTGGGCGCGGTGATGATCGCCGCCATGTCGCGCGCGGGCTACCCGCCGGCGTTTTCAGCCAGCGTGGTGGGCGCCGCGGCCGCCACCGACATCCTGATCCCGCCCTCGGTCGCCTTCATCGTGTATTCGGTGCTGGTGCCGGGCGCCTCGGTGCCTGCGCTGTTCGCGGCCGGCATGATTCCCGGCATCCTCGCCGGCCTCGCGCTCATCATCCCGGCGGTGTGGATGTCGCGCTCCTACAAGATGGGCGCGCTCGAAGCCACGCTGCCGCGCCCGGCGTTCTGGAAGAGCTTTCGCGAAGCAACCTGGGGCCTCGCGGCGCCGGTCCTGATCCTCGGCGGCATGCGGGCCGGCTGGTTCACGCCGACCGAAGCGGCCGTGGTCGCGGTGTTCTACGGGCTGTTCGTCGGCATGGTCATCTACCGGACGATCAAGGTGCGCGACCTGTTCGTCATCCTGCGCGAGTCGGGCGAGCTGTCGGCCGTGATCCTGCTGGTGGTGTCGCTCGCGGGCATCTTCGCGTACTCGCTCTCGACGCTCGGCGTGATCGATCCGGTGGCCAATGCCATCGTGAATTCGGGCCTCGGCGAATACGGCGTGCTGGCACTGCTCATCGTGCTGCTGATCACCGTCGGCATGTTCCTCGACGGTGTGTCGATCTTCCTGATCTTCGTGCCGCTGCTGTGGCCGATCGTGCAGTTCTACAAATGGGATCCGGTGTGGTTCGGCGTGATCCTCACGCTCAAGGTCGCGCTGGGCCAGTTCACGCCGCCGCTGGCCGTCAACCTGATGGTGTCGTGCCGCATCGCCAACGTGCGCATGGAAGAAACCGTGCGCTGGGTCGGCTGGATGCTGTTCGCGATGTTCCTCGTGATGGTGGCCGTCATCATCTGGCCGCAGCTCGCGCTGTGGCTGCCAGCCCGCCTGGGCTACTGATCCGCTTTTCGTTCCGTTCGCAACAAAAGGAGACCTCTCATGAAATTCCGCCGCACCCTGCTCGGCCTCGCGCTGGCAGCCACCGCCCTTGGCTTCACCACCGGCGCCATGGCGCAGGCCGCCTACAAGCCCGAATACAAGATGTCGCTGGTGCTCGGTCCGCCGACGCCGTGGGGCCAGGCCGGGAAGATCTGGGCCGACCTCGTCAAGGAGCGCACCCAGGGCCGCATCAACATCAAGCTGTACCCGGGCGTGTCGCTCATCCAGGGCGACCAGACGCGCGAATTCAGCGCGCTGCGCCAGGGCGTGATCGACATGGCCGTGGGCTCGACCATCAACTGGTCGCCGCAGGTCAAGCAGCTCAACCTGTTCTCGCTGCCTTTCCTGATGCCCGACTACGCCGCCATCGACGCGCTGACGCAGGGCGAAGTGGGCAAGGACATGTTCGCCACGCTCGAAAAAGCCGGCGTGGTGCCGCTCGCCTGGGGCGAGAACGGCTACCGCGAGCTGACCAATTCGAAGCGCGCGATCCGGTCGCCCGCCGACCTCAAGGGCATGAAGCTGCGCGTGGTCGGCTCGCCGATCTTTGCCGACATGTTCAGCGCGATGGGCGCCAACCCGACGCAGATGAGCTGGGCCGATGCGCAACCCGCGCTCGCCAGCGGCGCCGTCGACGGACAGGAAAACCCGCTCTTCCTGTTCACCGTGCTGAAGATGCAGAACGTGGGCCAGAAGTTCGTGACCACCTGGGGCTACGTGGCCGACCCGCTGATCTTCGTGGTCAACAAGGAGATCTGGGCGTCATGGACGCCCGCCGACCAGGCCATCGTGAAGCAGGCCGCCCTCGATGCCGGCAAGCAGGAAATCGCCCTCGCACGCAAGGGACTGGTTGAAGCCGGCAAGCCGGTGCTCAAGGAGATCGAAGGCATGGGCGTCACCGTCACGCAGCTCACCCCGGCCGAACGCGATGCCTTCGTGCAGATCACGCGCCCTGTCTATGCCAAGTGGAAGCCCACGGTCGGCAACGACCTGGTGACCAAGGCCGAAAAGGCGATCGCGGCGCGCAAGCAGTAACGCAAATTCCCGCCAAAGAAAAGCCCCGCAGTGCGGGGCTTTTTCAATTCCAGGAACACCGTGAAACCGGCTTCGCCGGACCATGGGTGCTGCCCCCGGAAGGCAGGTAGGCGTACCGGACACGAAATGCCGCGCAGCCTGGGGCGAGCCTAGTGCTGCAGGATCTTGTTGAGGAAGTCCTTGGTGCGCGGCTGGCGGTTCTCAGGATGGCTGAAGAACTCGTCCTTGGAGCAGTCTTCGAGGATCTTGCCGCCCACGTCGATAAAGATCACGCGGCTGGCAACCTTGCGCGCAAACCCCATTTCGTGCGTGACGACCATCATGGTCATGCCTTCCTTGGCGAGGCTCACCATCACATCGAGCACTTCGCCGACCATTTCGGGGTCGAGCGCCGAAGTGGGTTCGTCGAACAGCATCACGATCGGGTCCATCGACAGCGCACGGGCGATCGCCACGCGCTGCTGCTGGCCGCCGGAGAGCTGGCCGGGGAACTTGTCCTTGTGCAGCATCAGGCCCACGCGATCGAGCATCTTCAGGCCCCGTGTCTTGGCTTCGTCGGCGCTGCGGCCCAACACCTTGATCTGCGCGATCGTGAGGTTCTCGGTCACCGACAGGTGCGGAAACAGTTCGAAGTGCTGAAACACCATGCCGACCTTGGAGCGCAACTTGGGCAGATTGGTCTTGGGGTCGTGCAGCGGAATGCCATTGACCGTGATCTCGCCCTTCTGGAAAGGCTCGAGCGCGTTCACCGTCTTGATGAGCGTGGACTTGCCGGAACCCGAGGGCCCGCACACCACCACCACGTCGCCCTTGGCGATATCGACCGAGCAGTCGTTGAGCACCTGGACCGGGCCATACCACTTGGAAACGTTCTTGATTTGAATCATGTTTTCGGACATTTATTTCTCTCCGGTCAGCGAATGATGGCGATCTTCTTGTGCAGGCGCTTCACCAGCCAGGAGAGCGAGTAGCACAGGACGAAATAGACGACAGCGGCCAGCAGGTAGGCCTCTTCGGGCCGCCCGAAGTTCTTGCCTGCGGAGTCGAAGCCCTTGAACAGGTCGTAGGCACCGATGGCGTAGACCAGCGAGGTGTCCTGGAACAGGATGATGGTCTGCGTGAGCAGCACCGGCAGCATGTTGCGGAACGCCTGGGGCAGGATCACCAGCCTCATGTTCTGGCCGTAGGTCATGCCGACCGCCTGACCGGCGTGCACCTGGCCCCGCGGAATCGACTGGATGCCCGCCCGCATGATCTCGCTGAAATAGGCCGCCTCGAACGCCACGAAGGTGATGACCGCCGAATACTCCGCACCGATCGGGCGACCCACCATGATGGGCACCAGCAGGAAGAACCACAGGATCACCATCACCAGCGGAATGCTGCGCATCCCGTTGACGTAGATCGCAGCCGGCATGTCCAGCCACTTCTTGCCCGACAGGCGCATCAGCGCGAGGATCGTGCCGAACACGATGCCGCCCAGGGTGGCAACGATCGTCAGCGTGACGCTGAAGTAGAAGCCCTTGAGCAGCCAGTCGGTGACCAGTGCCCAGTTGAAGAAGGAAAAATCGAGACCCATCATGTCAGTGTCCTCCCGTTCCGCCGGCCACCACGAAGCCTGGCACGCGGACACGTTTTTCGACCCACGCCATGAAGCGGTTGATGACCATGGCCGAGATGATGTAGAGCACCGTCACGGCGGCGTACATCTCCGTCACGCGCGAGGTTTCCTCGCCCGCCTGCATGGCGAACTGGATCATCTCGGGAATCGAGACCGCGAACGCGACCGACGAGTTCTTGAAGATGTTCATCGATTCGCTGGTGAGCGGCGGAATGATGATGCGGTACGCCATCGGAAGAATCACATAGCGGTAGTACTGCGCCGTGGTGAAGCCCATGGCCATGCCCGCGTAGCGCTGGCCCTTGGGCAGCGCCTGGATGCCGGAGCGCAATTGTTCGGCGATGCGCGAGGAAGTGAAGAAGCCGAGCGCGAACACCACGAGGATGAAAGGCGGCAGCGACGCCATGACCGGGAACATCTTCGGTATCACGTGGTACCAGAGGAAAATTTGGACCAGCAATGGCACGTTGCGGAAGAGTTCGACCCATGCATTGCCGAGGCGGACCAGCCACGGACTGTTGGGGAGCGTGCGAATCACGCCGATGACGGAGCCCAGCACCAGTGCCACGACCAGCGCAGTGAGAGAGACCGCCAGGGTCCAGCCCCACGCCGACACCAGCCATTGCCAGTAGGTCGGGATCTTGCCGCCCGGATCTTCAAGGAAGACCTTCCAATCCCAGTTTCCCATCTGAACTCCTAGTATTTCTTGTTGGAAAGCTTGTTCTTAAAACAAACGCCCGCCGATAGCGGCGGGCGTTTTTCGTTCAGCGTGAGATTACTTCTTCGCGTAGTCTTCCATCGGCTTGTCGTTCGGCGATGCCCAGGCGGCCTTGGTGGCTTCCGATGCCACCAGGTTCAGCTTGGTGTTGGTCGGCGGGATCGGCTGCATGAACCAGGTGTCGTACAGCTTGGCGAGCGAGCCGTCCTTGATCTGGCGCGCGATGCTGGCGTCCACGGCCTTCTTGAACGCCGGGTCTTCCTTGGGCAGCATGCAGGCGATCGGCTCGACCGACAGCGCCTCGCCGACGATCTTGAAGTCCGCCGGGTTCTTCGACTTGGCGATGTTGCCGGCCAGGATCTGGCCGTCCATCACGAACGCATCGGCGCGGCCCGATTCCAGCAGCAGGAAGCTGTCGGCGTGGTCCTTGCCCATGATTTCCTTGAAATCGATGCCCGAGGCGCGTTCGTTCTTGCGCAGGGTCTGGACCGAGGTCGTGCCGGTGGTGGTCACGACGTTCTTGTTGTTCAGGTCCTTGATCGACGCGATGCCCGAGTTGGCCTTGACCGCGATGCGCACTTCTTCGACGAAGGTGGTGCTCGCGAAAGCCACGTCCTTCTGGCGGGTGGCGTTGTTGGTGGTCGAGCCGCACTCGAGGTCGACCGTGTGGTTCTGCATCAGCGGCACGCGGTTCTGCGAGGTGACGAGCTGTTCCTTGATCTTCAGCGCGGGGAGGCCAAGCTGCTTCTGGACGTCGGCCAGGATGCGACGCGCCATTTCGGTGTGGAAGCCGACGTACTTGCCGTCGCCGATCGTGTAGGCCAGTGCGCCCGAGGAGTCGCGGACGCCCATCGTGACTTCGCCAGAGGACTTGATCTTTGCCAAGGTGTCATACGGTTCGGCGGATGCGACGCCGAAAGCCAGGGTGGCGATCGCCAACGCGATAACTTGCTTTTTCATACTCAAAACTCCTGAAAATAACTGAGAGAGACGCAACGAAATTTAAGGCATCCGCTGTTGTGGAAGTACCCGGGCCAACCCGGTGCACTGTGCACTATCGCCGAACCCGTGCGCCCCGCCGAAAGCCTCACTCTGGTGCAGGCTTGCGGCGATCCGTTGATCACCACTGGTTAAGCAGTCTTTGTGCCCGAAGAGACGCGAGCTCGTGGACAAATGCACAGGTCCAGCGAAATATTGATGCCGGCACGGCAAGACGCCGGCGACTGTAGGGCGAGAGCGAACACGGTGCCAATGCCGTAAGCGGTCGCCATCATGCACAGGACTCATAGATGCTGCAGCGCACCAGCGATCACGCGCTGCGCTGGTGGGCCACCAGGTACGCCCAGAGCGCATCGGCAGCGGTCTTCGGTTCTGCAGAGGCCACCTCGCTGGCCTTGGCGCGCACCGGTTTCCCGGAAGGTGTCGGTGGCGGAAGTTCGCGGTACGCCCGGATTTCCATCGTGACTTCGAGCGAGTCGATCTCCGGCGGCAAGGCACTCACCAGCTTGCGCGCCTTCACCTCCTTGCGCACTGCGCTGTGCGGCAGGAAGGCGACGCCATGCCCTTCGAGCGCCATCGCCTTCAGACCCTCGGCCATGTCGGTCTCGTAGACGCGGTCCAGGTGGATCGCGGTCTTCGACGACTTGAGCAGCTGGTCGACCACGCGTCCCAGATAGGCGCCCGGCGCGTAGCCGAGGTACGGCAGCGGCTGGCCGGGGCGTCCCGGCAGGCGCCAGCGCGGCGCGCCGTCGGCATCCGGCTTGACCCAGGGCGCCACCACCTCTTCGCCGAGGCTCACCATCTCATAGCGGTTGGCGTCGAGTTGCAGCGGCTGCGATGGGTGTTGGTAGGCGATGAGCAGGTCGCAACTGCCTTCGACCAGCCGGAGCACCGCGTCGTGCACGTTGAGCGCGATCAGCCGGCTCTTGAGCGGGCCGAATTCGGCGCGCAGGCTCGTGACCCATGCCGGAAAGAAGGTGAAAGCCAGCGTGTGCGGCACCGCGAACTCGATCACGTCGTGCGCCGCCGCCGAATGCCCACGCAGCATGGCGCGCGTACTCTGCAGACCCTGCAGCATCTCGATGGCCTGGGTATAGAGCGTTTGCCCCGCCGGCGTGAGGCGCGTCGGGTACGACGTGCGGTCCACCAGGTCGGTGCCAGCCCACCCTTCGAGCGCCTGGATGCGGCGCGAGAAGGCAGGCTGGGTCACATGCCGGAGTTGGGCGGAGCGGCTGAAGCTGCGGGTTTCGGCAAGGCTGACAAAATCTTCGAGCCACTTGGTTTCCATGGGTCGGCATTATGTTCGTTGAACATGAGCCCGCCGATACGGAATTGCGAACCCGCTCAGACCGGCGTGACCACGCCTCGCCCCGCGAAATGACCGTCGGCGTTTTCAAGGAACCGCGCGAACGAGGCCGCCGTCGCTTCGGGCGACCAGCCGGCCAGATGCGGCGTGAGGATCAGGTTGTCGATGCCGATGAGTTGCTCGGGCCGCTTCGGCTCGCTCTCGTAGACGTCGAGACCCGCGCCCGCGATGCGGCCGCTGCGCAGCGCCGCCGCCAGCGCATCCGTGTCGACCACGCTGCCGCGGCCGATGTTCACGAGGAAACCCTTTGGCCCCAGCGCATCGAGCACTTCGGCATTGACGATGTGCTTCGTGGCGGCACCGCCAGGTGCCGCGCAGACCAGGATGTCGCACCATTCGGCCAGCGCCTTCAAGCTGTCGAAGTAACGGTGCGGCACGTCCTCTTTCGCGCTGCGGTTGTGATAGCCGATGGCCATGTCGAAGCCCGATGCACGCCTGGCAATCTTCTGCCCGATGGTGCCGAGGCCGAGAATGCCCAGGCGTTTGCCCGAGACGTTCGGTGGCTGCGGAATCTCGAGCCGCCACACGCCGTCCCGGCACAAACGGTCGAGCGTGCGAAAGCCCCGAACCGACGCGATCACGAGACCGAATGCATGGTCGGCCACGCAGTCGTCGTTGGTGCCCTGCCCGTTGGCCAACACGATGCCGCGTGCACGCGCCGCTTCGAGGTCGACCATTTCGTAGCCGGCGCCCATGCAGCACACGAGTTCCAGCGCCGGCATCGCGTCCATCTCCGCCGCGGTGAGGCCGAGCACGCCGATGGTGAGCACCACGCGGAAGGTCCCGCCATGCGCGGCAATGGCCGCCTCGCGCTGCTCGCTGGTCGGCGCATAGGTGAGCGTGTAGCGCGCAGCGAGCGCATCCTGGTGCTCGCGCGACAGCGTGTTCAGTACCAGCAGGGAAATCTTGTCGGCCATTCGTCCTCGATATTCGGTAGCGCCTGAAGCGGCCCCGCGGATTTTGCTAGAGGACGACCGGGCTCGCCTCGACCTTCTGCAATGTCCACATCTGGGCGTAGCGGCCTTGCGCCGCCAGCAACTCGCCGTGCGTGCCGCGCTCCACGATCACGCCGCTCTCCAGCACGAGGATCTCGTGCGCATCGACCACCGTCGACAACCGGTGCGCGATGACCAACGTCGTCTTGTTCTGCGCGGCGCTCTTGAGTTCACTCTGGATCGCGCGTTCGTTGGCGGAGTCGAGGGCCGAGGTGGCCTCGTCGAAGATGACGATCGGCGGGTTCTTGAGCAGGGTGCGCGCGATGGCCACGCGCTGCTTCTCGCCGCCCGACAGCTTGAGCCCCCGCTCGCCGACCGGCGTCTCGTAGCCCTTGGGCGTGGCCGCGATGAAGTCGTGGATGCGCGCAGCCCTGGCGGCAGCCTCGACCTCCTCGCGCGTGGCGTCGGGCCGGCCGTAGGCGATGTTGTATTCGACCGTGTCGTTGAAGAGCACCGTGTCCTGCGGCACGATGCCGATGGCCTGGCGCACGCTGGCTTGCGTCACCTCGCGGATGTCTTCTCCGCCGATGGTGATCCTGCCCTGCTGCACGTCGTAGAAGCGATAGAGCAGGCGCGCCAGCGTCGACTTGCCCGAGCCCGACGGCCCGACCACCGCGACCGTCTTGCCCGCCGGGATCTCGAAGCTCACATGCCTGAGGATCGGCCGCGAAGGTTCGTAGGCAAAGCTCACGTCCTCGAAGCGGATCGTGGCGTCCCGGCCCGCGAGGGGCAGCGCCTCGGGTGCATCCTGAACCTCGCGGTCCTTTTCCATGAGCACGAACATCTTGTCGAGGTCGGTGAGACTCTGCTTGATCTCACGGTAGATCACGCCCAGGAAGTTGAGCGGAATGTAGAGCTGGATCATGAAGGCGTTGACCATGACGAGGTCGCCCAGCGTCATGCGCCCTTCGACCACGCCGGCGGTCGCGCGCCACAGCATCAGCACCAGGCTCACCGCGATCAGCATCTGCTGGCCGGTGTTGAGCAAGCTGAGCGTGCGCTGGCTCTTGATCGCCGCCTTGCGGTAACGATCGAGGCTCGCGTCGTAGCGTTTCGCCTCGAACTCCTCGTTGTTGAAGTACTTGACCGTCTCGTAATTGAGCAGCGAATCGACCGCCCGGCTCTGCGCCACCGAGTCGAGCTCGTTCATGGTCTTGCGAAACTGCGTACGCCACTCGGTGACGGTCACGGTGAAGGTGATGTACAGCACCAGCGCCGCGCCGGTGATCCACACGAACAGCGAATCGAACTTGACGCCCAGGATCGTCAGCACCAACGTGAGCTCGATGATCGTCGGCACGATGCTGTAGAGCGACATCGAGATCAGCGAATGCACCCCGCGCGTGCCGCGCTCGATGTCGCGCGTCATGCCGCCGGTCTGGCGCTCGAGGTGGAACCGCAGACTCAGCGCGTGCAGGTGCCGGAACACCTGCAGCGAAATGCTGCGCGCCGCGCCCTCGGTCGCCTTGGCGAACACCAGCTCGCGCAGTTCGCCGAACAGGGCGGTCGAAAACCGTAGCAGCCCGTAGGCCACGAGCAACGAGATCGGCACGATGAGCAGCGCCTGCGCCACATCGGGCTTGGGCGTCATCGTGTCGACGAGGTTCTTGAGCAACACCGGCACGCCCACATTGGCGACCTTGGCACCCACCATGAAGCTCAGCGCCGCGAGCACGCGCCACTTGTACTCCCAGAGGTACGGAAACAGCCGACGCAACGTCGCCCAGTCGGAGCGGTCGCTGCGCTCGGGGGCGCCGGTGGAGGTGTTGTGTGGGGAAGGGAGCGTTTCGCCGCTGCGGCGCATGGGAGGACAATCGTGGTTGTTGTTATTGCCTCAGATTGTGCCCATGTCCGAATCTTCCAGTGCGCCTCCGGGCAGCACGGCCTCCATTGCCGCGGCAACCCTCAAGAGCCTGCCCGCCGACATGGAGCTGGTGCTCAAGGTGATCCCGATGCCGGCCGACGTCAATGCCAACGGCGACATCTTCGGCGGTTGGGTCATGGCCCAGTGCGACCTGGCCGGGTCGGTGATTCCGGCGCGCTACGCCAAGGGGCGCATGGCGACCGTGGCGGTCAACGAGTTCATCTTCAAACAGCCGGTGCGTCTCGGCGACATCCTGTCGTTCTATTCGAAGCTCGTGAAGATCGGCCGCACCTCGATCAGCGTGACGGTGGAGGTGTTCGCCGAACGCTTCCGAGCCCAGGGCGAATACCTCAAGGTGACGCAGGCGACCTTCACCTATGTCGCCATCGACGAGCAGGGCCGGCCGCGCGAGATCGTCCGCGACTGACGGCCGCCGCCCGGGCTGCAGGCTCGCTCAGACCTTCGAAAAGTCCGGCTTGCGCTTTTCCATGAAAGCCGTGAAGGCCTCCTTGGCCGCTGGCGAGCGCATCGCGTTGCCGAAGCTCACGCTTTCGACGCCGATGCGTTCCAGCACCGCGGGTTGCTGCGACAGCTTCAGCAGCCGCTTGGTTTCGATCAGTGCCGACAGCGGCTTGGCCGCGAGCTTGCGTGCCTGCGTCTGCGCGATGCCGTTGCACTCGGTGGGCGGCACCACGCGGTTGACCAGGCCGACTTCGAGCGCCGCCTCGGCCATGAAGGGTTCGCCCAGCAGCAGCGCTTCGGCCGCGCGGTGGTAACCGAACATCGCAGGCGCCAGCATGCTCGACGCCGCTTCGGGCACGAGCCCGAGGTTGACGAAGGGCATCGAGAACGCGGCGTTGTCGCCCGCGTAGACCAGGTCGCAATGGAACAGCAGCGTGGTGCCGATGCCGACGGCCGGACCGCACACGCTGGCCACGACCGGCTTCGGGAATGCCGCGATCACGCGCAGAAAGCGGATGGCGGGCGACTCGGCCTCGTTCGCCGCGGCGGGGGCGGCAGCGGCGGCCATGAAGTCGCCGATGTCGTTGCCGGCGCTGAAGATCGTCGGGTCGCCCTGGATCAGCACCGTGCGCACGGCGTCATCGGCCGCGGCTTGCGCCAAAGCCTCGGAGAGCGCGTCGTACATCGCGCCGGTGATCGAGTTCTTGCGTGCGACGCGGTTGAAGGTCAGGGTCATCACACCGGCTTCGGTGTGGACGAGGATGTCGCTCATGGGAGTCCTTGAAGAAGAGAAAAGCGTCAGGCCTCGACGGCCTCGCGCACGAAGTCGAGCCGGTCCTGGCCCCAGAACATCTCGTCGCCGACGAACATCGTCGGCGCACCGAACACGCCGCGCGCCACGGCTTCGGTCGTGGTGGCCTTGAGCTGATCCTTGGTGGCCTGCGCATTGGCGAGGGCGAGGATCGCCGCCGCATCGAAGCCCGCGGCCTGCAGCACGCTGGCGACCGTGGCCGGATCATTCATGTTGCGGGCGTCGACCCACATCGCATCGAACACCGCCTTGGCGTAGTCGGCGAAGCGCTCTGGCATCTCCATCTGCACCCCTGTGGCACCGCGCATCAGGAGCAGCGTGTTGACCGGAAAGTTCGGGTTGTGCGCGAAGGGCACCGCGTAGCGCTTTGCGAAGCGCGCGAGGTCTGTCGTCGTGTACGGCCCCTTCGGCTTGATCTCGGCCGGCGAGTGGTTGCCTGTGGCCTGGAACACGCCACCCAGCAGCATCGGCTTCCAGACCAGCGTGGCTCCGGTGTCGGCGGCGATGTGCGGCAGTTGCGTCGCGGCCAGGTAGGCGGCCGGGCTGCCGAAGTCGAAATAGAAATCGATGGTTTGGCTCATGCGCGTGTCTCCGTCAGAATTTTTCGGACCAGGGGCGGATGTCCAGCTCGTGGGTCCAGGCGTCGCGCGGCTGGCTGTGCAGCATCCAGTAAGTGTCGGCGATATGGTCGGGGTTCAGGATGCCATCTTCCGACTTCAACGCGTAACGCTCGGGGAAGTTGCTGCGGATGAACTCGGTGTCGATTGCGCCGTCGACCACCACATGCGCAACGTGGATGCCCTGCGGACCGAGCTCGCGAGCCATCGCCTGTGCCAGCGCACGCAACGCCATCTTGGCGCCCGAAAACGCGCCGAAATTCGCCGCGCCGCGCAACGATGCGGTCGCACCGGTGAAGATGATCGTGCCTCTGTGCGCGCCCTTCTCCGCCTCGCGCGCCACCATGCGCCGAGCCACTTCGCGACCGTTGAGGAAGCCCGAGAAGCACGCCATCTCCCATACCTTGAAGTACTTGCGCGCCGTTTCGGTGAGGATGCTCTCCGGCACGTTGGCACCGATGTTGAACACCATGACCTCGATCGGCCCGATGGTCGACTCGATCTCGTCGACCAGTGCGACGACTTCCTCTTCCTTGCGCGCATCGCAGGCAAATGCGCGGGCGACGCCGCCGTCGGCCTCGATCTGCGCGACCAGCGGTTGCAGCTTGTCGAGGCTGCGGCGCGTGACGCAGGCGACGTAGCCTTCGCGTGCGAAACGGCGCGCGATGGCGCCGCCGGTCGCATCACCGGCACCGACGATGAGGGCAGTCTTCTGGAGCGTCACGGTCATTCCTTGAAGTAGACGATCTGATTGCTGGTCGCGAGCAGTGCGCCCGCCTCGCTCCACAGTTGTGCGCTCTGGTCGAAGAAGCCGTTGTGGAACTGCTGGCCGACCGCGCGCCCGAGGAGATAGCCCGTGCCGACCGCTTCGAGCTCGGCCAGCCCGGCATGGAAGTACGTCGTGATCGACACCGTGCCGGCCGGCACGGGCTTGGCGCGGCGCAGCCAGACGCGCGGATAGAACATGTCGCTCATGCAGGCGAGCGACGCGAAGTCCAGCGCACGCGGCACCGCGTCGCGCAACCAGACGATCGACTCGCTCTTGTCGCCGCTGCCATCCCATTGGCCGGGCACCACGCCGCTGACCGGCCGCATTTCGTACTGGCCCATCCATGCCACACCAGCGGGGCCGCTGCTGAAGCGCGCAACGTCGTCCGGCCGGGGCACGGGCGGCATCGGGAGGTCGTTCGCGCCCCACGTTTCGCGGCGCGCGGCCGTGACGACGGTCGCGGTGGTGTTGACTTGCGGCGCGCCGCCGTCTGCTGCCTGCGTGATCTGGATCGTCCAGTGCTGCGTCGAGCGATTGGTGCGAACCGGGATGGCCTGCACCTCGAACGGACCCGCCAGCAGCGCGGCCGCGTAATTGACGGTGAGCGCGATCGGCAGGCCGAGCAGGTCGGGATGGTCGAGCACCGATCGCAGCACCACCCCCGCCGTGGTGCCACCGAAAGGCCCGACCATGTTCCAGTAATCGGGACTCGTCGCGCCGGTGAACTGGCCGGCGCGAATGTCGCTGTGCACGAGCGTCATCGCCCTGTCGAATGCGTGTTGTGTCACTCAGGTCTCCTTGGGGTTCGATGCGCGGCGTCGAGGGACCGGAATCGACTCAGACTCGCTCGAAGATGCCTGCTGCGCCCTGCCCCATGCCGACGCACATCGTCACCATCCCGTACTTCAGATTCTTGCGCCGCAGCGCATGAACCACTGTCGCGGAACGGATAGCGCCGGTGGCACCCAGCGGATGGCCGAGCGCGATGGCGCCGCCCATCGGATTCACCTTCGACGGGTCGAGGCCGAGGGTGTTGATGACCGCGAGCGATTGCGCGGCAAACGCCTCGTTCAGTTCGAACCAGTCGATGTCTTCGTGCTTCAGGCCCGC
Source organism: Variovorax sp. (assembly GCA_041424275.1). Taxonomy (GTDB): domain Bacteria; phylum Pseudomonadota; class Gammaproteobacteria; order Burkholderiales; family Burkholderiaceae_C; genus Variovorax. The sequence continues at coordinate 3,501 of JBGMOF010000028.1, read as the reverse complement.
ATAGCGCAAAGCGGCCGGGATCGCCTCGATCGGGCCGATGCCCATGATGTGCGGCGGCACACCCTTGCTGGCGAAGCTCACGAAGCGCGCCAGCGGCGTCAGGTCGTACTGCTTGCACGCCTTCTCGCTCGCGAGGATCAAGGCGCCCGCGCCGTCGGAAGTCTGCGAGCTGTTGCCCGCCGTCACGGTGCCGCGCGCGGCGAACACGGTGCGCAGCCTGGCGAGGCCTTCGAGACTTGTGTCGGGCCGCGCGCCTTCGTCGAGGCTCACAGTGCGGCGCTTTGCGATCGACTCGCCCGTCTCGAGGTCGGGCGTTCGGTCGGTCACCTCGATGGAGGTGATCTCGTCGGCGAACTCGCCCGCCTGCTGCGCGGCCAGCGCCTTCTGGTGCGACGCCAGCGCGAACGCGTCCTGCGCCTCGCGACTCACCTTCCACTGCTGCGCGACCTTCTCGGCCGTCAGGCCCATGCCGTAGGCGATGCCCACGTCGCCCTCGCGCTCGAAGATCGTGGGCGACAGCGAGGGCGCGTTGCCCATCATGGGCACCATGCTCATACTCTCGACGCCGGCCGCGATCATCACGTCGGCCTCGCCGACGCGGATGCGATCGGCCGCCATCTGCACGGCCGAGAGGCCCGAGGCGCAGAAGCGGTTCACCGTGATGCCGCCGATGCTGTTGGGCAGGCCTGCCAGCACCGCGCCGATGCGCGCGACGTTCAGGCCCTGCTGCGATTCGGGAATCGCGCAACCGCAGATGATGTCTTCGATCGCCTTCGGATCGAGCCTCGGCACCGCCGCCAGCGCTGCACGCAGCGTGGTCGCGAGCAGGTCGTCCGGACGGTAGTTGCGGAAGAAACCGCGATGCGACTTGCCGATCGGCGTGCGCGTGGCCGAGACGATGTAGGCGTCTTGAACTTGCTTGCTCATGTCTTTGATCCTTAGTTGCGCAGAGGTTTGCCGGTCGACAGCATCCCCATGATTCGCTCTTGCGTCTTCGGATGCACGATGAGCGAGCAGAAGGCCTTGCGCTCGAGCGCCATCAGGTACTCCTCGGTCACGAGCGAGCCCGCGTCGATGTCGCCACCCGTCACCACTTCGGCGATGAGGCCTGCAATGTGGAAGTCGTGCGCGCTGATGAAGCCGCCGTCGCGCATGTTGACCAGCTGGCCCTTGATGGTCGCGGCGCCGCTGCGGCCTGCCACGCGGAACGTGCGGCGCAATGGCGCGCGGTAGCCGGCATCGGCCATGGCCTTCGCTTGCTGCAGCGCGACGTAGAGCACTTCGTCCTTGTTGGCGACGATCACGTCGCTGTCCAGCAGGTAGCCGAGCTTCTTCGAGTCGAGCGCGCCGGTGCCGACCTTCGCCATCGCGGCGGCGGTGAAGCCTTCGGTGAGGAAGGGCAGCAGGTCGGTGCCGGTCGACGCGGCCGCGTTCTCGGCCGCGCGGCGTGCGATGTAGGTCAGGCCGCCCGCACCGGGCACGAGACCCACGCCGACTTCGACCAGGCCGATGTAGCTTTCCATCGCGGCCACGCGTTTCGCAGAGTACACGGCCATCTCGCAGCCGCCGCCGAGCGCCAGGCCCTTGACGGCCGAGACGACGGGCACGCTGGCATAGCGCAGCTTGAGCATGACGTTCTGCAGCTCTTCTTCCGCCCCCTCGACCGCACCGATGCCGGCGACCACGAAGGCCGGCAGCATCGCCTGCAGGTCGGCGCCCACCGAGAACTTGTCGTCGGGCGACCAGATGACCAGTCCCTTGTAGTCGGCTTCGGCGAGCTCGACCGCGGCGCCCAGCGCTTCGGCCACGTCGGGGCTGATGGCGTTCATCTTCGAGTGGATGCTCGCGATGAGCACTTCGCCGTCGAGCGTCCAGACGCGCACGTCGCCTTCGTCGCTGATCGTGGTGCCGGCCTCGCGCGCATCGGGCGCGTGGGCACCCAGGACGCTTTCAGGGAACAGCTGGCGCTCGTGCACAGGCAGCTTGCGTTGCGGCACGAACAGGCCTTGCGACGCGCTCCACGAGCCTTCCGGCGTGTGCACGCCGCCCGCTTTCGCGACCGCGCCTTCGAACACCCACTTCGGCAGCGGCACGGTGCTGAGCGCCTTGCCGGCATCGATGTCTTCCCGGATCCACCCGGCGACCTGCTCCCAGCCGGCCTCCTGCCACAGCTCGAACGGACCTTGCTGCATGCCGAAACCCCAGCGCATCGCGAAGTCGACGTCACGCGCGCTCTCGGCGATGGTCGCGAGATGCACCGCCGCGTAATGGAAGCTGTCGCGCAGGATGGCCCACAGGAACTGGCCCTGTGCGCCTTCGCTCTCGCGCAGCAGCTTGAGACGCTGTCCCGCGGGCTTCTTTAGCATGCGTCCGTAGACCTCGTCGGCCTTCGCGCCGGCCGGCACGTACTCGCCCTCGGCCAGGTCGAAACGCAGGATGTCGCGACCGGCCTTCTTGAAGAAGCCGGCCTTGGTTTTCTGTCCGAGGTTGCCGAGCTCCAGCAACTTGGCGAGCACCGGCGGCGTCGCGAAGTTGGCGTAGAACGGATCGCTCTCGGCGTCCAGGTTGTCCTGCAGCGTCCTGACGACGTGGGCCATCGTGTCGAGTCCCACCACGTCGGCGGTGCGGAACGTGCCCGAGCTTGCGCGGCCCAGCTTCTTGCCGGTGAGGTCGTCGACCACGTCGGGCGTGAGACCGAACTTCTCCACCTCTTTCAGCGTGGCCAGCATGCCGGCGATGCCGACGCGGTTCGCGATGAAGTTGGGTGTGTCGTGCGCCCGCACCACGCCCTTGCCGAGCGTGCTCGTGACGAAGGCTTCGAGCTGGTCGAGCACCACCGGCTGCGTGGTCGGCGTGTTGATCAGTTCCACCAGCTTCATGTACCGCGGCGGATTGAAGAAGTGGATGCCGCAGAAGCGCGGCTTGAGCGGCTCGGGCAGCGCTTCGCTCAACTTCGTGATCGACAGGCCCGAGGTGTTCGACGCGAGGATCGCGTGCTTCGCGACGTGCGGCGCGATCTTCTTGTAGAGATCGAGCTTCCAGTCCATGCGCTCGGCGATCGCTTCGATCACGAGGTCGCACTCGCCGAGCTTGGCGAGATCGTCTTCGTAGTTCGCGACCTCGATCAGCGCGGCGTCGGCCACGTCACCGAGCGGCGCGGGCTTGAGCTTCTTGAGGTTTTCGATGGCGCGCAGGACGATGCCGTTCTTCGGTCCTTCCCTGGCCGCCAGATCGAACAGCACCACCGGCACGCGCACGTTGACGAGGTGGGCCGCGATCTGCGCACCCATCACCCCGGCGCCGAGCACGGCGACTTTCTTCACATTGAATCGGGACATGGTTCTTCCAGTGTTCATTGCGCGCGCGTCCAGACCTGCGTGCGCCAGAACGGGCCGAGATAGCCGCGCACTTCGAGCTTCTTGCCGCCGTCGACAGGCGTGAAGCTGGCGCGGTATTCCTTGCCGTTCTCGGGGTCGAGGATCTTGCCGCCTTCCCAGACGT
>JBGMOF010000027.1:0-8905 GCA_041424275.1 Variovorax sp. | reverse complement strand
CGATCCATGTGCCCAAGACCATCGACAACGACCTGCCGCTGACCGACTGCTGCCCGGGCTTCGGCTCGGTCGCGAAGTACGTGGCGGTCTCCACGCTCGAGGCCTCGTTCGACGTGCGCTCGATGGCCGCCACGTCCACCAAGGTGTTCGTGCTCGAGGTGATGGGTCGGCACGCAGGCTGGATCGCCGCGGCCGGCGGGCTCGCGGCGGACCATGGCATCCCGGTCGTCATCCTGTTCCCCGAGATCGCGTTCGACCAGCCGGCCTTCCTGGCGCGCGTCGATGCGCTGGTGAAGCAGCACGGCTACTGCACCGTCGTCGTGTCGGAGGGCGCGCACCACGCCGACGGGCGTTTCCTCGCCGAGCAGGGCACGCGCGATGCCTTCGGCCACGCGCAGCTCGGTGGTGCGGCACCTGTCGTGGCGAACATGGTCAAGGACGCGCTGGGCCACAAATTCCACTGGGCCGTGGCCGACTACCTGCAGCGTTCGGCGCGGCACATCGCATCGGCCACCGACGTGCGACAGGCCTACGCGCTCGGCCAGCGCGCGGTCGAGCTGGCGCTGGAAGGTCGCAACGCGGTGATGCCGACCATCGAGCGCACGAGCGACGTGCCGTACGCTTACACGCTCGGCAGCGCGCCGCTCGAGGCCGTGGCGAACACCGAGAGGTTCATGCCGCGCGACTTCATCACGGCCGACGGGTTCGGCATCACAGACGCTTGCCGGCGCTACCTGTTGCCGCTGATCGAAGGCGAGGACTACCCGGCGTACGCGGGCGGTCTGCCCGTCTACGTGACGCTGAAGAACGTTGCGGTGCCCAAGAAGCTCGCGACCTTCGAGGCGACATGAGCGACGCGACGATCGGAGTGGACGCGAGCCGCTGCCCGCTTTGCGGCGCCAGCAATCGCTGCGCGGTGGAACTCGCACGCGCCACCGGCGTGCCGCAGGGCGAGTGCTGGTGCATGCAGGCCGACTTCAGCCTCGCCCCGCTAGACCAGGTGCCTGCGCCCGCGCGCGGCCTTGCCTGCCTTTGCGCGCGTTGCGCGGCTGGTCAGACGCGCGAGAAGAATCCGTTGTCGTAGGCGAAGCTCTGCGCCTGCTGCTGCACCTGCGGCACTGGTTCGGTCATACGAGGCGACTCGTGCACGGCTTCCGAAGGCGCCATGACTGGGGCGGCGGGTGCGTCATCCCCGAGCGCTTCAGGCGCCGGGGCCGGGCCCGCCATGCGATGGCGCTGCTCGGTGATCACCTGGTGCACGAACTGGAGCTTGCCGACGGTCGCGCGCGGGAGCACAAAAGGGTAGTAGTCGGGCTGGCCCATGCTGCGCGACAGCTCGTTGAGCACGTTGGTCAAGCGCACCCAGCCGTTGAGGAAATCCAGGAATTTCGCGGCGTCCGGATGGTCCGGTTGCCAGAGGTCGCCCATCTCGAACAGGTCGCTGGCCAGCTCGGCGCGCGTCGCGTCGACGCCGAAGCTCATCGCGGTGTCGGCGGTGTCGGCCATGTGCAGGTAGTGCGCCCAGGTTTCGGCCCAGTCCTCCCACGGATGCGAGCTGGCATAGCTGGTGACGAACATGTTTCTCCAGTCCGGCGGCGGGCCCTGCTCGTAGTGCGTGCGCAGAGCGGTGGCGTAGTCGGCGCGTTCGTCGCCGAACAGCTCGCGAAAGCTGTCGACCCAGGGCGTCGGGAGCACCACGAGGTCCCAGTAGTAGTGGCCGATCTCGTGGCGGAAGTGCCCGACCAGCGTGCGGTAGGGCTCGCGCATTTCGGCGCGGATGCGTTCGCGCACCGCGTCCTCGGCTTCTTCGGCGTTGAGCGTGATCACGCCCATCTCATGCCCGGTGAGCACGTGCGGTCCGCCCGGCACGTTGCTCAGGAAATCGAAGGCCAGTCCGTGCACCGGATCGGCGAGCCGGCTCGCGACCGGCAGCCCGAGCGCGAGCAGCTGCGAGACGAGGCGGCGCTTGGCCTGCTCGAGCTTGCGCCACTGCCGGCCGTTGCCTTCGACGGACTGGTCGGGGATCGTGCGCGTGACGCTGCACGACAGGCAGAAGCCCGCTGCGAGACCGTCGACGTTGAAGGAGTCGTCGTCGCCTTCGCGCGGTGCTGGCGCCATCCAGTTGCAGCTGGCGGCGGTCATCAGGTTGTTGCAGCGACGGTAGGCCCTGCCGTTGGTGTCGCCGTGCACGGTGAAGGTGTCGGGTTCGGCGCCCTCGAAGGCGGCCGGTTGCAGCGGCACAACGCCGAGGCTCTCGATCACGTAGCCGAGCGGCGTGTGGCAAGCCAGGCACTCGCTGTTCGCGAGGAACACCGGGCGCCCGCATTGGCACTGGTAGGCACGACTGATCGTCGGCGCCTTGAGGTCGGCCGCCAGCGAGTGCTCGGCGTCAGGCGCGGTCACGTGCGCAGTCTCCGGGGCCATATCGGCGATGGCGTGGGTGTGCATGGTGTCCTCTTCTCCTTTTGCGTGACAGCAAGCGGACATTGTGCGTGTTGGCCCTGCGCACGCGGACACGCACAAAGGCCGATATCCTTGTAGGACGGCCAACCGCGCCGGATCGCCAGCGTCCACCTCGACTGCATGCCGCCTGCTTCCACTCCCCTCATCGCGCCACCCGCCATCCACGCCCTGCGCGAGCGCTATGGCGACAAGTACCGCTGGTACCTGCTGCTGTCGGTGATGGTCGGCGTGATGGCGTCGATCATGTCGTCGACCATCGTGAACGTGGCGATTCCCGACATGAGCCATCACTTCGCGCTCGGCCAGGAGCGCGCGCAGTGGGTGAGCTCGGGCTTCATGGTCGCGATGACGGTGTCGATGCTGACCACGCCGTGGCTGCTGTCGCGCTACGGCTATCGGCGCACTTACGTCGGCACGATGGTGCTGCTGCTCGCGGGCGGCGTGGCGGGCGGACTCGCCAACGATTTCTCGCTCGTGCTCGTGGCGCGCGTGGTCGAGGGGCTGGCCGCTGGCGTGGTGCAGCCGATCCCGGCCATCATCATCCTGCGCGCCTTCGAGCCCCACGAGCAGGGGCGCGCGAGCGGCGTGTTCGGCATGGGCATGGTGCTGGCGCCGGCGATCGGGCCGAGCATCGGCGGCATCCTGGTCGACATGTTCGGCTGGCGCTCGATCTTCTTCATGGTGGTGCCGTTCTGCCTCGCCTCGATCTGGCTGGCGTGGAAGTTCGTGCCGACGACGGCGCCTGGCGGCGTGGTCGCCGCACGCAGCACCGGGCTGGACTGGCGCGGGCTCGCGCTGGGCACGTTCGGCACGCTCTGCCTGCTGAACGGGCTGGTCGAACTGCGCGGCGACGCGCCGCTGCAGGCCGCATTGCTTCTCGCAGGCGCCTTCGCTTCGCTGGTGGCGTTCATCTGGTGGCAGAAGCGCATGGTCGCGAACGGGAAGGAGCCGCTCATGAACCTCGCGCTCTTCGGCTACCGGCAATTCGCGATGGGAAGCGTGGTGGCCTTCATCTACGGCACGGCGCTGTTCGGCTCGACCTACTTGCTGCCGGTGTACATGCAGCTCGCATTGCACCTGTCGGCCTCGCACGTCGGCACGATCATGCTGCCCGCGGGCATCGTGCTCGCATTCACGATCGCGCTGGTCGGCCGGGCCGCCGACCGCTCGCCGACCTGGCTGCTGGTGAGCATCGGCCTCGCGTTGCTGGCGCTGTCGTTCGCACTCATGATGGTGCTGAAGCTCGACAGCGGCATCTGGCTGCTCGTGCTGTTCGCGATCATCGGGCGCATCGGTCTCGGCTTCATCCTGCCGTCGCTCAATATCGGCTCGATGCGGCCGCTGGCCAAGCCACTCATTCCGCAAGGCGCGAGTGCGATCAGTTTCCTGCGCATGCTCGGCGGCGCGGCCGGTGTGAGCCTGTGCGCCATCGTGCTCGAGTGGCGGCTCGCCGCGCATGGCGATTCGCTGGACAATCCCACCACGAGCCTGGCGCGCATGGCCGCGTTCGACGAGGCGTTCGCGATGCTGGCCGGGCTGTGTGCCCTCGCCATCTGCGCTGCATGGCAGCTGCGCGAAAAGCCCTCCGCGGAAAAAACGCTCTAATCCCACCATGTGCCAATTGCTAGGGATGAACTGCAACACCCCCACCGACGTGACGTTCAGCTTCACGGGGTTCGCGCAGCGCGGCGGCCGCACCGACCACCATGCGGACGGCTGGGGCATCGCTTTCTTCGAAGACCGTGGCCTGCGCCATTTCGTCGACCACCAGCCGGCCTGCGACTCGCCGGTGGCGGAACTGATCCGTCGCTACCCGATCCAGAGCCGCAACGTGATCGCGCACATCCGCAAGGCGACGCAGGGCGAGATCAACCTGCAGAACTGCCATCCGTTCGTGCGCGAGCTGTGGGGGCGCTACTGGGTGTTCGCGCACAACGGCGATCTCAAGGACTTCAACCCGCGCCTGCACGGCAGCTTCCGTCCGGTGGGCAACACCGACAGCGAGCGCGCCTTCTGCTTCGTCATGCAGGAGCTCGCCAAATCGCACGCCGACGTGCCCAGCATCGAGGAGTTGACGATCACGCTGCGCGAACTGGCCGGGCGCATCGGCAAGCACGGCACCTTCAACTTCATGCTGTCGAACGGCCAGGCACTCTGGTCTCATGCATCGACGAACCTCTGGTACGTGGAGCGCCAGCACCCTTTCGTCACCGCGCAACTGTCCGACGAAGACCTCGCCATCGATTTCGCAAGGCACACGACGCCGAATGACCGCGTGGCGGTGGTCGTCACGGCCCCCCTCACCACGAACGAGCAGTGGACGGCGTTCGCGCCCGGCGAGCTCAAGGTGTTCGTCGACGGGAGACTGCAGACCGGCTGAGACAGGTGTTGCGCAGGCGCGTCACAAAACCCCTGTGCAGGCATGCGGATCGCGGCGACAGGCGCCTGTTCGCGAATAATAACGGTTCTCATTTGCATGCAAGAACCGAACATGGCCCCCTCCCGTCTCCCGCTGCGCGCTGTTTCCATCGCGAGCGCCCTGGCACTCCACGCCCTGAGCGCTGCCGCGCAAACAGCCTCCCCGGCACCTACGCTGGAGACCATCCGGGTCGAGGCGAGTGCCGATGCGTCGGCTGAAGGATTGAGCAAGCCGTACGCGGGCGGCCAGGTGGCCCGCGGCAGCCGCATCGGTGTGCTGGGCAACCAGGACATGATGGACACGCCGTTCAACACCACCACCTACACCCGCGACCTGATCTCCAACCAGCAGGCGCAGAGCATCGGCGACGTGCTGCTGAACGATGCCTCGGTGCGGTCGGCACGCGGCTTCGGCAATTTCCAGCAGGCCTATTTCATCCGCGGCTTCCAGGTGTTCTCGGACGACGTGGCCTACAACGGCCTCTACGGCCTCGTGCCGCGCCAGTACATGGCCACCGAATTCGTGGAGCGCGTGGAGGTGTTTCGCGGCGCGAACGCGTTCCTGAGCGGTGCCGGCGGTGGTGCTGTCAGCGGCAGTGGCATCGGCGGGCTGATCAACGTGCTGCCCAAGCGCGCGCCGAACGAGGCGCTGAGCGAAATCACCCTGGGTGCGCAGACCGGTGGCCAGGGCTTCGCCGCAGTCGACCTCGCGCGCCGATTCGGCCCCGACCAGTCCACCGGCATCCGCCTGAACGCGGTGCGTCGCGATGGTGGCACCGGCGTCGACAACGAGAAGCACGCGCTGAGCGCCCTGGCCCTCGGCCTCGACTGGCGCAGCCGCAACGCGCGCCTGTCGGCGGACTTCGGCTACCAGAACGACAAGCAGAGATCGCCACGTCCGAGCGTGACGCCCGCTTTCGGCCTGCCGATCCCCGATGCGCCCCGGGCCGACACCAACTTCGCGCAACCATGGACCTATTCCAACAGCCGCGACACCTTCGCCACGGTTCGCGGCGAAGTCGACTTCACGGACAGCATCACCGGCTGGGCCGCATTGGGCGCTCGCCGCAGCACCGAAAACAACGTGCTGGCACCGACGAGCCTGTCCAACAACCTGGGTGACTTCAGCGGCTACCGCTTCGACAACGCGCGCAAGGATAGCGTGACCACCGGCGAGATCGGCCTGCGCGGCAAGTTCGTGACCGGTCCGGTCAAGCACACGGCCACCGTGTCCGCATCGCAGTTCGAATCCAGGTCGCGCAACGCCTACGACTTCTTCGGCTTCGGCCTGGTGAACGACAACATCTACACGCCGCGCGGCTCGCTCGAGCCGACGCACTTCCCGGCCTACTCGGGCGGCGGTCTGCTGTCGAACCCGCTGGTGACCGAGCGCATCCAAAACAGCAGCTTCGCGGTGGCCGACACCATGAGCTTCGCCAACGACGCCGTGCTCGTCACGCTCGGCGCGCGTCGCCAGAAGATCGAAGACTTCACCTACGACTACAACGACGGCACGGTGTCGAGTTCGTACAGCCAGAGCAGGACGACACCGGTCGCAGGCCTCGTCTTCAAGCCGACCGCCAACCTCTCGATCTACGCCAACTACATCGAAGGGCTGGTCAAGGGCGACACCGCAGGCCAGATCACCAGCACGGGCGCGCCCATCCTCAACGGCGGCACGGTGTTCGCACCGTATGTATCGAAACAGAAGGAGGTCGGTGTGAAGTACGACGGCGGCAGCTTCGGCGCCAGCGCGGCCTTCTTCAGCATCGGCAAGCCGAACTACAGCGTGACCAACCAGGTCTTCGGGCGTGACGGCGAACAGCGCAATCGCGGGCTGGAACTGAGCGGCTTCGGCGAACCGGTGCGCGGCCTTCGCCTGCTGGCCGGCGTCACGCTGATGGACCCCGAGGTGCGCAGTCCCGGCAACAGCAGCAACGGCAACGACGCCATCGGCGTCTCGAAGCGCCAGATCAACCTCGGCGCCGAATGGGACGTGCCGGGCGTGACCGGCCTGGCGCTCAACGCGCGCGTCATCAACACCGGCAAGCAATACGCCGACGCCGCGAACACGCAAGTGGTGCGTGCCTCGACGCGACTGGACATCGGCGCGCGCTACCTGATGGACATGGGCAACAACCGCACGCTGACCCTGCGTGCGCGCATCGACAACGTGACCAATCGCGGCTACTGGGAATCGGTGGGCGGCTACCCGGGTTCGAACTACCTCGTGCTGGCCAGGCCGCGCACCCTCGCGGTGTCGGGCACGGTCAGCTTCTAAGAGGCCGTCCCCGGCCGATGCGCGCGTTCTTCACCGTCGTCCACCGCTGGCTCGGCCTCACTGTCGCGCTGTTCCTGATCGTCGCCGGGCTTACAGGCGCCGTGACCTCGTGGGACCACGAGCTCGACGAGTGGCTCAACAGCGCGCTCTATGACACCGACAGCCGCGGCCCCTTCCAGGACCCGATGGCGCTGGCGGCCGCGGTGGAGGCCGCAGACCCGCGCGCGAAGGTGAGCTACATCGCGCTCAACTTCGAGGAGGGCCACAACGCAGGCTACTTCGTCGAGCCGCGCATCGACCCCGCGACGCAGCAGCCGCATGTGCTCGGCTACAACCAGGTCTACGTGGACCCCGTCACCGCGAAGGTGATGGGCCGGCGCGATTCGACGGCCGTGTCGCTCTCGCGCGAGAACCTCATGCCGTTCCTGCGCACGGTGCACTACAGCCTGCACATCCCGGCGATGTGGGGCACCGACCGCATCGGCTACTGGCTCATGGGCACGGTCGCGCTGGTGTGGCTGATCGACAGCTTCGTGGGTTTCTACCTGACGACGCCGCGCCGCCTGAAGACGCCGAAAGATGCGGCGCCCAGGCACCGCACGCCGACGACCTGGTGGGCGCGGTGGCTGCCGGCCTGGGCGATCCGCTGGCGCGCCGGTGGCTACAAGCTCAACTTCGACCTGCACCGCGCGGGCGGGCTCTGGGTGTGGGTCTTCATCATCGTGGTGGCCTTCACCTCGTTCTCGCTCAACCTGTACCGCGAGGTGTTCTACCCGGTGCTGTCACTGGTGTCGAAGACCACGCCCGGCCCCTACGAGACACGCACGATGGCGCCGCTGGGCACCACGATCACGCCGACGCTCGGCTTTGCCGACATCGTCGAGCGCGCCGGCCGCGAGGCGAAGGCGCGCGGCTTCGACACGCCGCTCGGCGGCATCTACTACGAGGCGCGCTACGGCTTCTACAACGTGTCCTTCTTCCACCCGGGCGCCGACCACGGTGCGGGCGGCATGGGCCTGTCGAACCTCTACATGGATGCGCACGACGGCCGCGTGCTGAGCCAGAACATTCCGTGGAAGGGCACGGCCGCCGACGTGTTCGTCCAGTTGCAGTTCCCGCTGCACTCGGGCCGCATCCTCGGCATGCCGGGACGCATCCTGATGTCGTTGATGGGCGTCATGGTGGCGATGCTGTCGGTCACCGGCATCGTCATCTGGGCCCGCAAGCGCAAGGCGAGGATCAGCCGGCCGCGAGATGCGCCTCGAGCGCATCGATGAACATCGCCGGCACGTCGAAGCCGGTCTGTTCGGTGATCTCCTGAAAGCAGGTCGGGCTCGTCACGTTGATCTCGGTGACGGCATCGCCGATCACGTCGAGCCCGATCAGCAGCAGCCCGCGCGGCGCGAGCCGGCGGCCGATGGTCTCGGCGATCTCGCGGTTGCGGTCGGTCAGCGGCTGCGCCACGCCCTTGCCGCCGGCAGCCAGGTTGCCGCGCACCTCGGTGCCCTGCGGAATGCGCGCCAGCACGAAGGGCGCAGGCTCGCCGTTGATGATCAGGATGCGCTTGTCGCCCGCGGTGATCTGCGGCACGAAGCGCTGGACCATGATGGTTTCGGCGCCGTCCTTGTTGAGCGTCTCGACGATCGAGCCGAGGTTGAGCGCGTCCTGCTTCACGCGGAAGATGCCCATGCCGCCCATGCCGTCGAGCGGCTTCAGGATGATGTCGCCATGCTCGGCATGGAA
>JBGMOF010000026.1:0-9015 GCA_041424275.1 Variovorax sp. | reverse complement strand
GCCAGCGAGGCCCAGGCCAGCACGATGTACTTGAGGTTGCCGCCCGCGCCCCAGAAGAGCGTCGTGGTGGCAAGTGAAATCTGCCCCAGCTTGTCACGCCACAGGCGTGCATTGCAGTGCCAGAAGTCGGGCAGCAGCGCTGCGAGGTTGCGCACCACGCCGTGGTTCGGATTGCTGCGCAGCGGCCGCATCTCGACGCCTGTGTAGGGGATGCGCGTGTTGAACCAGGCCGCGATGAGGTAGACGAAGATCAGCACCGAGATCGCCGCCTCGGACGGCGTGTTGACGCCGGTGTCGATGAACGGGAAGTCGAATGCCAGCAGGCGGGTCGACACCATGTGGCCGACCAGCGTGCCGCCCAGCACGATGCCCAGCAGGATCGACGCGATCGTCAAGCCCTCGATCCAGCCGTTCGCCTTGACCAGCTGCGACGCGGGCAGCAGTTCGGTCAGGATGCCGTATTTGGCAGGAGAGTAGGCGGCGGCACCGAGGCCAATGATCGCGTAGGCCATGAGCGGGTGTGTACCGAACAGCATCAGCAGGCAGCCGATCACCTTGATCGCATTGCTGATGAACATGACCTTGCCCTTGGGCAAGGCATCGGCGAAGGCGCCAACCAGCGGGGCCAGCACCACGTAGAAGATGGCGAAGATCGGCACCAGCGCCGCACGCTGCCATTCGGCGGCGCCCACGCTGCGCATGAATTCCACCGCAACCACAAATATCGCGTTGTCGGCCAGCGACGAAAAGAACTGGGCCGACATGATGGTGTAAAAACCGCGCTTCATCGAGGGGCTGGCTGGCCAGAGAGAGGGCTGCTGGCAATAGTGGAGAAGGGTCCGCGCTGTGGCGGATGCGCGGTTATAGCATGGGGGTGCAGTGCCAAAATGAGCGCTTCCACCCATGCGTTTGTGGGTGTTTGTCTTCCCTGAAGAGTTCCCCGCCGTGCCCCGCCCCATCCTCGCCACCGTCCACGCTGCCGCACTCCGCCACAACCTCGAACGCGCGCGCCGCGCCGCGCTGGAATCCCGCGTGTGGGCCGTGGTCAAGGCCAACGCTTACGGGCATGGCATCGAGCGCGTGTTCGACAGTTTTCGCGGGGCGGACGGCTTCGCGCTGCTGGACCTGGCCGAGGCCGAACGTGTGCGCGCACTCAGCTGGCGCGGGCCTATCCTGTTGCTCGAAGGCGTCTTCGAGCCGCGCGACCTGGAGCTGTGCTCGCGCCTCGATCTCTGGCACACGGTGCATTGCGACGCGCAGATCGACATGCTGGCCGCGCACAAGACGCAGGTGCCGCAGCGCGTGTTCCTCAAGATGAACTCCGGCATGAATCGGCTCGGCTTCACGCCCGCGCGCTACCGGTCGGCCTGGACGCGGCTGAACGCGCTGCCGCAGGTCGACGAGATCTCGCTGATGACGCATTTCAGCGATGCCGACGGCCCGCGCGGCATCGCGCACCAGCTCGAGGTGTTCGAGCGCACGACACTCGACCTGCCGGGCGAGCGGTCGATCGCCAACAGCGCCGCCACGCTGCGGCATGCGCCAGCCACACGGGGCGACTGGGTGCGGCCCGGCATCGTGCTGTATGGCAGTGCACCGGATTTCCCGGCGTTCGATGCGGCGCACTGGCAACTCCAGCCCGGCATGACGCTGTCGACCCGGCTGATTGCTGTGCAGACCCTGCAGGCGGGCGACACCGTCGGCTATGGCTCCAGCTTCACGGCGGACGGACCGCTGCGGATCGGCGTGGCGGCGGTCGGTTACGCCGACGGCTACCCGCGTCACTGCACGACCGGCACGCCGGTGCTCGTGGACGGCGTGCGCACCCGGGTGGTGGGGCGCGTGAGCATGGACATGGTCACGGTCGACCTAACGCCCGTGCCCGACGCTGGTTTCGGCAGCGAAGTCACGCTGTGGGGCCAGGCGTCGGGCGGCGGGGTGTTGCCGATCGACGAGGTCGCACGGGCGGCCGGCACGGTGGGCTACGAGCTGATGTGCGCGTTGGCGCCGCGCGTGCCCGTCGTCGTTGACTGAGATCGACGAGTGGCTGCGCCCGGTGCGTGGGCGCAGCTTCATGACTTCTAGAACTTGAGCTTCACGCCCACCGAACCCTGGACGGACGACTTGACTTGTGCCTGCCCGCTGCCGGTTCGGATCAGGTTGCCCAGTTCGCCGTAGACGCTGGTCGTCGGGGTCAGTGCCAGCGTGGCGCCCGCAGCGACTTCGACCGATGTGTAGCCGATGCCGTTGCCAAAGGCCGTCGAACCCGCACCACCCGTGAAGGTCGTGCGATCGGTACCGTTGAAGCCGTGCCACAGGTTCAGGCGTGCGTACGGCTGCAGGCGTCCGATGCCGGTCTGCACGTCGCCCGTCAGCCGCACCCCGAGACGCGCGATCACCGCACCGGCCGCGTCCTGGCGCACGCTGGTCGAGCCGCCGATGCGCGTGTCGCCGGCGTTCAGTCGGTTGTAGATCAGCTGCGCCTGGGGCTCGATGCCCCAGCCGTTGCCGAGCGCGAAGCGTTGCCCGATTTCCGCCGAGGCGGTCATGCTCTCGGCGGCGCTGCCGACCGATGCCTGTTCGACCGTCGTGCCCGAGATGTCGTGCAGCCCGTACTGCAGCACGAAGTCGGCGTAACGGCCATCCTTGCCGGCCCAGGTGGCATAGCCGCCCAGGTAGCTCGAGTCCGAATGCAGCCCGCCCGCACGGCTGGTGGAGACATTGAGGCTGTAGATGCCCTTGACATTCGTATCGCCGCGCAGCTTGCCCATGTAGAGGCCCGCATTCCACTGGCCGTTGGCGAACAGGTCCACGCCGGTCTGGAAGCCGCCGATGCGGGTGCGGCTTTCCGGCAATGTGGGACCACCCTGCGAAAGGGTGGTGTTGCCAGCGATGGTCCGGCCCCACGCGCGGGTATTGCGGCCCCCCCAGCCATCGGGACGCGGCGCATCGCTACCGTCGGCGGCCGCCGCGATCTGCACGCTTTCGTCGCCGACGCGGCGGTGCAGCGTGGACAGCATCGCGAGATCGCCCTGGCGCAGGATCGCCGGCAGCGCTGCATGCATCGGCACTTCGGCGCGGTAGGTCGGGCGCGTCGTCGTCGGGGTCCCCGGGACGGCAGGTGCGCCAGGACTGACGGCATCGGTCGTGGAGCGCAGGTACCAGCTCTCGCCCGCGCCGGCGGCATCGCCGTCGTACAGGCGGTACTCGTAGGCACCTGCGTCGACGTGGCCACCCGCCAGCGTGAACGCATGGGCTGCCGTGGTCGCCCCGTTTTGCGCAGAGATGACGTTGATGCCGTTGCCCGTGGTGAGTGCGCCCAGGCCGCCGAAATTGGTGACCTGCAGGCGGGTGTTGCCGGTGGCCGAGGCCGTCGGGCCGTCGAGCACCAGGCGGTCGCTGGCGCTGCCACTGCCGCCGAGCGCGGTGCCCATGCGCAGCAGGCCACCCTGGCCGACATAGGCGCCGGTCACGGTGAGGGTGGTGCCCGGCGCAGCGCCCGAAAGCGAGACGGTGCCGACGTTGACCAGCCCCGCCACGCGCTGGTCATGGCCCGCCAGATCCAGCGTGCCGCCGCTGGACACTGTGTGCGCAGAGCGCGGGCTCAAGGTGTTGGCCGCGCCGGCGCGCAGCGTGCCCCCGGTGATCGTGGTGGCGCCCGTGTAGCTGTTGGTGCCGCTGAGGATCAGCGTGCCGCTGCCGAACTTCTCGAGCTGGCCACCGGTGCCGTTGGTGCCCTCTCCGAGCGACCCGGAAAAATCGCCGGCACCGACTGCCAGCTTGCTGCCCGACAGGCCGATGGTGCCCGTGCCGTTGAGCGTGCCGATGGTTTCGACACGTCCTGGCGCGTCGAAGCTCAGCCCCGGGTAGCTGAGAACACCGGTGCTGTTCACCGTGACCGCGACGTTGTCCGCGATCTGCTCGCTGGCGGACAAGACCACGGCACCGTGTCCGTCGACCAGCAGATCGCCTGGCACGCTGACCGCGCCGCCGGTTCGCTCCAGGCCAAGGATCGCATTCCCGGTCACGGTGGTGAGGCCGGTGTAGGTGTTGGACTGGCTGCCCGAGAAGACGAAGTTGGCGAAGGGCGTGGTGGCGTCGAGCATCAGGGAACGGTTGCCGCTCACGACGCCGCGCATCGCCAGAACCCCCCATGTGGTGTGGGTGATGTGGGCATCGGTGTTCAACACCACGGCGCCGCCGAATGTCAGGCCCGGCGGCTGGGGAGGTGTGCCAAGGATCGGACCGCCGTTGGCAATCCGGAAGTCCCCGCTGATGGCGACATTCCCTGCGAACACGGCACCGGTGTCGCTTCCGATGGTGCCGCCATGGATGGCGAGCAGCCCGGTGCCGATCGCAGAGTCTTCGTTCATGCGCAGCGTCCCGCTGTTGAGCCTTGTCCCGCCGGAATAGGTGTTGCCGCTGGTCAGCGCGAGTGTGCCGGGCCCGTCGAAGACGACGCCGAGGGCCCCCGAGATGCGGCTGGACTGCGTCGCCGAGATGCCGGCCCCGGTATTCAACGTGATGCCGAAAGGATTGACGCCGGCCGGACTGGTGCTGAGCGGCCCTGCATCCGCCGCTGTCGTGTACGTGTGGTCCTGCGCCTTTGCCGCGCCGGCGCCGAATGCAAGAACCGATGCTGCTCCGAGCGCGAAGGTCGTGCGTGCCGATCGCTTGCCACATGCGTGTGCGGCCTTCGATACAACCACCGATGCGCCAAGCGCGCGGCTCCAGATGCCCTGATGAGAAGTGTTCAATGTGTGCTCCCTGACGTTCGGATCCGAAAATGACGCGGCGGCTTCGACGGACGAAGACGCCGGTCACGACCGTGGCGATGCCCGCCCGCTCGGATTCTGGGTGCGTATCAGGGTCTGGAACTTTGGTTTGCAATGCTTAACAATTCGCACGCCAAATAGAGGCCGAAAGTATCGAAATCTCGCCCTGAATGTTGCGTTTTGGCGGCGACTCGGCCGGACCCCTTGCGCGAAAAGCGGCGGCACCGGACGCGGGTTCGCCGGAACTCAGCGATACAGCCCGCGTTCCCGCGCCTGCAGCCGGGCGAGACCGAGCAGCGCATCGGTGAAAGGCGTGGCGATCGCAGCCAGCTGGCCCAGTTCGCGCACGGCCGTCACGAGCGCATCGAGCTCGACGCTGCGCCCGGCCTCGACGTCCTGCAGCATCGAGGTCTTGAACGCGCCGAGCTTGCGCGTCACCGCGTGACGGTCCTGCGGGCTGTCGGTGATCTCGATCCCTAGATGCGCGCCGATCGCCTTGGCCTCGAGCATCACCGACGAGATGAAGCCGAGCACCAGTTCGTCCGACATGATCTTGTCGGTGGTGCAGCCCGTCAGCGCGCTGATCGGGTTCACCGTCATGTTGCCCCACAGCTTGAACCAGATGTCCTTCTGGATCTGCGGCGACACGCTGCACTCGATCCCGGCGCGCGTCAGCATCTCTGCGAGGTCGGTCACGCGCTTCGACGCGCCCCCGGCCGGGTCGCCGACGATGAGTTTGTTGCCGAAGTGATGGCGCACCACGCCGGGGGCGTCGACCGAGCAGCTCGCGTGCACCACGCCGCCGACCACATGCTGCGCCGGAATCGCGGCGGCGATCTCGCCCTCGGGGTCTACCGCGGCCAGGCGGCGGCCAGCCAGCGCGCCGCCGAAGCCGCCTTCGAGGAACCACCAAGGCACGCCGTTCATCGCGGTCAGCACGAGGGTGTCGGGGCCGATCAACGGGCCGATCTGCGCTGCCACGCTGGCGAGCGCCGGCGCCTTCACCGCGACCACTACGAGGTCCTGCGGGCCGAGGTCGGCCGGATTCGCCACCGCATTCACCGGCACGCTTGTCCGAACGTCGCCGCGCATGAGCGAGAGTCCGTCGCGCTGCAGGGTGTCGAGTGTGGCGCCGCGCGCCACCACATTGAGGCGGTGGCCGGCCTGGGCCAGCGCCATGCCGATCCATCCGCCGATGGCGCCGGCGCCGTAGATGCAGGTTTTCATGGGGTCGTCGAAGGTTCGCAAGGTTGGAGACGGTCACCTTTATAGTCGCAGGCCCATGGCCAAAGACCGAAGCATCTACGTTTGCACCGAATGCGGAGGCACGAGTGCGAAATGGCTCGGCAAGTGTCCGAGCTGCGGCGCCTGGAACTCGCTGATCGAGCAAGTCGCCGGCCCCGCACCGGGTGCGGCGAACAACCGTTTCGGCGCGCCCGTGTTCGCCTCGCTCGCCGGCTCGGCGGATCTCGCCACCCTCTCGGAGATCGAGGCGACCGACACCGACCGCACGCCGACGGGGCTCGACGAGCTCGACCGCGTGCTGGGAGGCGGCATCGTGCCCGGCGGTGTCACGCTGATCGGCGGCGACCCCGGCATCGGCAAGTCGACCTTGCTGCTCCAGGCCGTCGACGCGCTCCAGCGCGCCGGGCAGAACGCGATCTACGTCACCGGCGAAGAGAGCGGCGCGCAGGTCGCGCTGCGCTCACGCAGGCTCGGGCTCGATCACTCGCAGGTGCAGGTGCTGGCCGAGATCCAGCTCGAGAAGATCCTTGCCACGCTCGATGCCACGCGGCCTGCGATCGCGGTCATCGACTCGATCCAGACGGTGTACTCGGACCAGCTCACCTCGGCGCCAGGCTCGGTCGCGCAGGTGCGCGAATGCGCGGCGCACCTCACGCGCTTCGCCAAGGCCAGCGGCACGGCCGTGGTGCTGGTCGGCCATGTCACCAAGGAGGGTGCACTGGCCGGACCGCGCGTGCTGGAGCACATGGTCGACACGGTGCTGTATTTCGAGGGCGACACGCATTCGAGTTTTCGGCTGGTGCGCGCCATCAAGAACCGCTTCGGCGCGGTCAACGAGATCGGCGTCTTCGCCATGACCGAGCGTGGCCTCAAGGGCGTGGCGAATCCGAGCGCGATCTTCCTGAGCCAGCACAGCGAGCCCGTGCCCGGCAGCGTCGTGCTGATCACGCTCGAAGGCACCCGGCCGATGCTGGTCGAAATCCAGGCGCTGGTCGACAACGGCGGACCGAGCCCGCGGCGCCTGTCGGTGGGCCTCGATCGCGACCGCCTCGCCATGTTGCTGGCGGTGCTGCACCGGCATGCCGGCGTCGCCTGCATGGACCAGGACGTCTTCGTCAATGCGGTGGGCGGCGTGCGCATCAGCGAGCCGGCCGCCGACCTGGCCGTGATGCTGGCCATCACGTCCAGCCTGCGAGGCAAGCCGCTCCCCAAGGGTTTCATCGCATTCGGCGAGGTCGGCCTCGCCGGCGAGGTGCGACCCGCGCCGCGCGGGCAGGAGCGCCTGCGCGAGGCCGCCAAGCTCGGCTTCAGCGTGGCGATCGTTCCCAAGGCCAACGCGCCCAAGAAGGGCGCGAAGGAGATCGAGGGGCTCACCATCCATGCGGTGGACCGTGTGGAAGAAGCCCTCGACGTGGTGCGGCAGCTGCAATAGCCGCCGGTTCGCCCGGCGACAATGCGCGCCATGAATTTCCGCAAGTTTCTGGTGCCGATCGGCGGCCTCGTGCTGCTCGGCTTCGCGTATCGCAGCTACGGCTGGGCCGGCGTGGCGCTCGTGGGCGGCGCGATGGTGATGTTCCTGCTGCTGCATTTCAACCGTGCGATGGGCGTGCTCAAGCGGGCGGCCGAGCGGCCCGTAGGCTATGTCGGCAGCGCCGTGATGCTCAATGCCAAGCTCAAGACCGGGGTCACGCTCATGCACGTCGTCGCGATGACGCGCGCGCTGGGCGAGCTGCGTTCGCCGGCTGACACGCAACCCGAGGTCTTTCGCTGGACCGACGGCGGCGGCTCCTGGGTGGACGCCACCTTCACCGGCGGCAAGCTGCGCGAGTGGGCGCTCACGCGTCCGGAGGTGACGGACGCGCCGGCCGATCAGAACGGCGCGGACTCGTCCTCGACTTCCTGAGCCGGCTTGGCGGCGGGCGCTTTCGGCGCGGGCGTGGCCTCCAGCGGCGAGGCGCCCAGCTGCATTTCGCCGCCAAGCGCTTCGAGCAGCTCGGGCACCAGCTGGCCCAGTTCGCCGGTCGCGATCGCGGCATCGGCGTCGAAGTTGTCTTCCTTGCCGCCCGTGGCGCTCGTGGTGGAGGCCGCGCTGTCGGTGCCTTCGAGGAACACGATCTTGCGGATCTGCATCGATTCGGTCAGCTCGAACGACACACGGTCGTCCCAGGTCATGGCCAGCCGCGTGGGGCGCTTGCCGTCGGCGATGTGCTGGCGCACCTCTTCGATGTCGAGCGCGTGCTTGGCGTAGCGGACCACCGATTTCGATTCGTCGGTCGCGCGCAGCTCGCATTCGCGGTCGATCGTGAAGCCCGCTGGCGGCTCTTGCGTCGACAGCCAGTTCGACATCGCGGCGGCGGGCTCCATCTGCGTCTGCAGCATCGCGACCGAGAAGCCCTCGAGTGCCTTCACCAGGCTGGTCACCACCTCATCGGCCCGCGCCGCGTTGCTGGCGTTGACGACCAGCCTTCGTTCGACCGGATCGATCCACACGGCGATGCGCGCGTGGCGCGTGAAGGCCATCGGCAGCAGTTCGTGCGTGATGTCTTCCTTCAGGTCGCGCTTCTCCTTCTTGCCCGGCTTGCGGCCGGTGGTGGCCTCGATCTGCGCGCAACGCTCGTCCACCTTGCGGCGCACGACGGAGGCCGGCAGTGCCTTGCTCTCGATCATGAATTCCAGAAGCCATTGGCCGCCGATCGATTCGACCAGCGGTCCGTTCTCTTCACCGCGCGGCTCGCTCCAGCCGGCGGATTTCTCCTGCGAGGGCGAGCAGGGCACGAAACGGAGGGCGCCGAGTGCTTCTTCGGCCTGGACCAGGGTTTGAGACCACGAGGGCTCGATTCGGAAGACGATGACGTTCTTGAAGACAGACACTGAAATGACTCTTTCGGGGCGGCGGGCCGCAATGGGGCAAAGTCGGCCATTGTCGGTGCGACGCTTGCCGGCGCCGCCGTAAAATCGAAAGCTTTTGCGACATTCCCCCGCCCCCAAAGGACAA
>JBGMOF010000025.1:0-9030 GCA_041424275.1 Variovorax sp. | reverse complement strand
GACGACGACCTGCCGCTTCCCCTTCCTCGCCAGCTTGATCCGGCCATGCAGCGCAGCGCCCGGCTGGCTTCCCTCGACCCCAACGACGGAATCGAGCTATGAGCCACTATCGCCTCAACCTGTTCATCCAGCCGGAGCACGCCAAGCGGCTCGATGAGCTGGCCGCCAAGAAAGGCGTGTCCAAGTCGTCCATCGTCGCGGCGGCGCTCGCATCATGGCTGTCGCCCGATGCCGCCGACCAGCGCGAGGCGGCCATTGCCAAGCGGCTGGATCGCCTCTCGCGCCAGGCCGATCGCATGGAGCGCGACCAGAACATCGCCATCGAAACGCTGGCGCTGTTCATCCGCTACTACCTGACCGTGAGCACTCCGGTTCCCGAGGCGCACCAAGACGCGGCACGCGCGCAAGGCAAGGCGCGCTTCGAGCAGTTCACCGAGCAGCTTGGCCGCCACCTGCTGCGGGGCCGCAGCCTGGTGCGCGACGTGGTGGAGGAACTGCATCCCGACCCAATGCGGATGGAAGACGCGGCGGCAGCCGCGCAAGCGCAGGAGCGTGCCTCATGAGCGCCGCGCCTTCATCCCTCACCACCTCGCTCGACCGCCGCATCCAGATGCTGCGCACGGCGATGGGGCCGCTGATCGCCGCCGCGCTCGAAGACCCGGACGTGGTGGAGGTGATGCTGAACCCCGATCGCACCCTTTGGGTGGATCGGCTTTCCAGTGGGCGCGCGCCGATGGGCGCGGAGTTGCCGGAGACGGACGGCGAGCGAATCATCCGCTTGGTCGCGGCCCACGTTGGCGCAGAAGTCCATCGCGGGCAACCGCTGCTGTCCGCCGAGTTGCCCGAAACCGGCGAACGCTTCGAGGGCATCTTGCCGCCCGCTGCGCCGGGGCCGGCCTTCGCGCTGCGCAAGCGCGCCATCGGCGTCATCCCTCTGTCGCGCTACATCGAGGACGGAATGATGACCGCCGAGCAGGCGGGCTTTCTCGTTCGCGCCGTGCGCGAGCGCCAGAACGTCCTGATCGCAGGAGCCACGAGCAGCGGCAAGACCACGCTCGCCAATGCGCTGCTGGCCGAGATCGCCGCCACGGGCGACCGCGTACTGGTGCTCGAAGACACCATCGAGTTGCAATGCGCGGCCCGCGACCATGTGCCGCTGCGCACGCGCGCCGGCGTCGTGTCCATGACCGAACTGGTGCGGTCGTCCATGCGCCTGCGGCCTGATCGCGTCGTCGTCGGCGAGGTGCGCGGCGCCGAGGCGCTGGATCTCATCAAGGTGTGGGGCACCGGCCATCCGGGCGGTATCGCCACGATCCACGCCGGCTCCGCGCTCGGCGCGCTGCTGCGCCTGGAGCAACTGATTCTCGAAGTGGCGGTGAACCCGCCGCGTGCGCTGATCGCCGAGGCGGTCAACGTGGTGATCCATATCGCCGGGCGCGGGCGCAAGCGCCGCATCGAGAGCATCGCCCGCGTCGTCGGCTTTGACGGCGTGGGCTACCGATTGGCGGATTGGGAGGCGGACGCGCTGGACACGCCGTTTCCCGAGTTGTCGCCAAACCCCGATGCCGTACCCGCTGCGGCGACTTCCTCATCCCTTGACTCACTTGGAGAACTGCCATGACGCAGATGACCATTCCTGCTTTCCGTTTTTCTGCAAATCCGGCTTTGCGTCTTGCGCGGCTGCGCTGCCTGGCCCGTCCTGCGGGGCAAGGGCTGCTGCTGGCCGCGTTGCTGTTGTTCCTGGCCGGAGCCGCGCAGGCCGCCGGTTCCTCGATGCCGTGGGAAGGCCCGCTGCAATCCATCCTCGAATCCATCCAGGGGCCGGTGGCGCGCATCGTCGCGGTCATCATCATCATCGCCACGGGCCTCGCGCTCGCGTTCGGCGACACGTCCGGCGGGTTCCGCAAGCTGATCCAGATCGTATTCGGTCTGTCCATCGCGTTCGCCGCTTCGAGCTTCTTCCTGTCGTTCTTCAGCTTCTCCGGCGGGGCGGTCGTATGAGTGCCCCTGACACCTTCGCGGACGGCTTCGAGGTGCCGCTGCATCGCTCGCTGACCGAGCCGATTCTGCTGGGCGGTGCGCCGCGCACCGTAGCGATCGCTAACGGCACGCTGGCCGCCGCTGTCGGCCTGGGCCTGCAACTGTGGATTCCGGGCGTCGTGCTCTGGATCGTCGGCCATTCGCTGGCGGTGTGGGGTGCGCGCGTCGATCCGCAGTTCATGCAGGTCTTCGCCCGGCACATCAAGCACCGCCCGCTGCTGGACGTGTGAGGGGAGGACGCCGCGATGCTGAACCTCGCCGAATACCGCCAGCGCCCGGCCTTGCTTGCCGACTGGCTGCCCTGGGCCGGGCTGGTCGCACCGGGCGTCGTCTTGAACAAGGACGGCAGTTTCCAGCGCACGGCCCGGTTTCGCGGGCCTGACCTCGACAGCGCGACGCAAGGCGAGCTGATCGCCACGTCGGCGCGGTTGAACAACGCGCTGCGCCGCATGGGATCGGGCTGGGCGCTGTTCATCGAAGCCGAGCGCCGGCCTGCGGCCGACTATCCGCACTCGGAGTTTCCCGAGCCGCTTTCGTGGGTGGTGGAGGAAGAACGCCGGGCCGCCTTCGAGGAATCGGGCCATCACTTCGAGAGCGGCTATCACCTGACGTTGCTTTACCTGCCGCCGGAAGAATCCCGCGCCCGTGCAGCCAAGATGCTCTACGAGAACACACCGACGAATGGCGTGGACTGGCGCGAGCGGCTGCAAGCCTTCGTCGCGGAAACGGATCGCGTCTTTGACCTGCTCGACGGCGTGATGCCGGAAATCGTCTGGCTGGATGACAGCCAGACGCTGACCTACCTGCACACGACCATCTCGACGCGGCGCTACCGCGTCGGTGTGCCCGAAGTGCCGTTCCACATCGACGCCCTGCTGACCGACTCGCCGCTGGTCGGTGGCCTGGCGCCCATGCTGGGCGACCAGCACCTGCGCGTGGTGTCGGTGCGCGGTTTTCCGACCTCGACCTGGCCGGGGATTCTGGACGACCTCAACCGCCTCGGATTTGCGTATCGCTGGAGTACGCGCTTCCTCTGCATCGACAAATCCGAGGCGGAAAAAGACCTCGCCCGCCTGCGCCGCCAGTGGTTCGCCAAGCGCAAGAACGTCATCGCGCTGCTGCGCGAAACGATCTTCCAACAGGAGTCGCCGCTGGTGGACACGGATGCCTCGAACAAGGCGACCGATGCCGATGCCGCGTTGCAGGAGCTGGGCAGTGATCAAGTCGCCTTCGGCTACCTCACCGCCACGGTGACGGTGCTCGATGCCGACCCGGCCGTAGCCGACGAGAAGCTGCGCATGGTGGAGCGGGTCATCCAGGGGCGCGGCTTCGTCACCATCCCGGAAACGCTCAACGCCGTGGATGCGTGGCTGTCATCCATTCCGGGCAACGCTTACGCCAACGTGCGCCAGCCCATCGTCTCGACGCTGAACCTAGCACACATGATGCCGGTGTCCGCAGTATGGGCGGGGCCGGAAAAGAACGACCACCTCGACGGCCCGCCGCTGATCGTCACGCGCACCGATGGCGCGACGCCGTTCCGGCTGGTGACGCACATCGGCGACGTGGGCCACACGCTGGTCGCTGGTCCTACGGGCATGGGCAAGTCGGTGCTGCTCGCCACATTGGCGATGCAGTTCCGGCGCTATCGCGGCTCGCGCATCTTTGCCTTCGACATGGGACGCTCGATGCGCGCCACCATCCTCGGGCTGGGTGGCGAGCACTACGACCTGGGGATGGATGGCGAGATCGCGTTTCAGCCTCTCGCCCGCATCGACCGCGAGGGCTACCGCACCTGGGCCGCCGAATGGATCGAAGGCCGCTTGCTGCATGAGGGCGTGGCGGTCGGCCCGGACGAGAAGGCCGCCATATGGTCGGCACTCGGCAGCCTCGCCGGTGCGCCGGTGGAGCAGCGCACGATGACGGGCTTGTCGGTACTGCTGCAATCGAACGCGCTGCGCCAGGCGCTCGCGCCCTATGTGCTCGGCGGCGCGCACGGCAAGCTGCTGGACGCCGACCACGACCGGCTGGGCAACGCCGACGTGCAGGGCTTCGAGATGGAGGAGCTGATGCACAGCAAGGCCGCCGTCATGGCCGTGCTGCATTACCTCTTTGCGCGCTTCGATGAACGCTTCGACGGCGCGCCCACGCTGCTGATCCTCGATGAAGCGTGGCTGTTTCTGGATGACCCGGTGTTCGCGGCCCGCATCCGGCAATGGCTCAAGACGCTGCGCAAGAAGAATGTCTCGGTCATCTTCGCCACCCAGAGCCTGGCCGACATCAAGGATTCGAGCATCGCGCCCGCGATCATCGAAAGCTGCGCCAGCCGCATCTTCCTGCCGAACCCGCAGGCGACCGAGCCGCAGATTCGCACGATCTACGAGGGCTTCGGCCTCAACAGCCGGCAGATCGAGATCGTCGCCACCGCGCAGCCCAAGCGCGACTACTACTACCAATCCCGCCTCGGCAACCGCCTGTTCGACCTCGACCTGGGGCCGGCCGCGCTGGCGTTTGCGGGCGCTTCCACGCCGCAAGACCAGCGCGACATAGACCGCGTGCTGCTGGACGCCGGCGTACCCGGCTTCGCGGGCGCCTGGCTGCGCCATCGCGGCCTCGATTGGGCGGCCGACCTGCTGCCCTCGTTCCCCGGCCTTGCGCCGGGTTCCCTCGCTGATCAACCCCTGGAGAACCTGTCATGAAAAAGCGTCTTGTCGCCGCCGCAATCGCGGCCATGCTTTGCACCGCCACCGCCCATGCGCAATGGGTCGTGGTCGATCCCACCAACCTCGTGCAGAACACGCTGACCGCGATCCGCACGCTGGAGCAGATCAACAACCAGATCCAGCAGCTTCAGAACGAAGCGCAGATGCTGATGAACCAGGCGCGCAATCTCGCCAGCCTGCCATCCAGCGTGGTCGGCCAGTTGCGCGCCAATCTGGCGACCACGCAGCGGCTGATCGACCAGGCGCGCGGCCTGGCCTACGACGTGACGAATCTGGATCGGGAGTTTCAGCGCCTGTATCCCGAGCAGTACGCCGCCACGGTGAGCGGCGACCAGATGTACCGCGACACGCAGGAGCGATGGAAGAACACGCTCAACGGCTTGCAGACCACGATGCGGATGCAGGCCCAGGTTTCGCAGAACCTGGGCGAAGACGAAAGCGTGCTCGCCGACCTCGTGGGCAAGAGCCAGTCAGCCGAAGGTGCGTTGCAGGCGATGCAGGCCATGAACCAGTTGCTGGCCTTGCAGGCCAAGCAGTCGATCCAGTCGCAGCGGCTCCAGATCACGCAGGATCGCGCTGCCGCGCTGGAACTGGCGCGGCAGGCGGCGGCCACGGAGCGCGGACGTGAGATGACGCGCCGCTTCCTGGGCAGTGGCACGCCGTACACGCCGCAAGCCGTCGATTTCTACAACCACTGACGAGGTGCGGCCATGAAGTACGCGCCTGTCGTGTTCGCTCTCGCGTTCCTGCTGTCCGGCTGCGATCAGCCGCTGTCGGTGGCTTCACTGGCCGCCGATCCATCCCGGTTGCACACGCTGCGCGCGCAGTGCCGCACGGGCGCGCACGACGGCGCGTTTTGCGCGCAGGTGGCCCAGGCCGACCTGCGGCGCTTTCTCTCCGGCCAGACCGGGCCGAGCGAGTATCAGACGCTAGCCGACCTGCCGCCGATTCCGCCCAGCTTCGATGAACCCGGCGATGCCGATGCGCCTGGGCAGGAGGACTCACCATGAACGACGTAACGATCATCGACCGCTTCCTCGATACCTTCTCGCGCTACATCGACTCGGGCTTTGGACTGCTGCATGGCGAGGTGGCGTTTCTGACCGCCACGCTGATCGTCATCGACATGACGATCGCCGGGCTGTTCTGGGCGATGGGCCATGCCGTCGGCCAGGGCGAGGACGTGATCGCCAAGCTGATCCGCAAGGTGCTGTACGTCGGTGCCTTCGCCTACATCATCGGCAACTTCAACACGCTGGCCGGCATCCTGTTCCGCTCCTTCGCCGGGCTGGGCCTAACGGCCAGCGGCTCGACCTTGAGCATGGAGAACTTCCTACACCCTGGGCGGCTGGCCAAGGTCGGCATCGACGCCGGTGCGCCGATCCTTGAGCAGATCGGCAACATGGCGGGCTTCCCCGAGGTGTTCGTGAACATCACGCCCATCGTCGTGATGTTCCTCGCGTGGTTGATCGTCATCCTGTGCTTCTTCGTGCTGGCGATCCAGCTTTTCATCACGCTGATCGAGTTCAAGCTGACCACGCTCGCCGGCTTCGTGCTGGTGCCGTTCGCGCTGTGGAACAAGACCGCGTTCCTCGCCGAAAAGGTGCTGGGCAACGTGGTGTCGTCCGGCATCAAGGTGCTGGTGCTCGCCGTCATTGTGGGCATCGGCTCGGGGCTGTTCGCCGAGTTTCAGGTACATCCCGCCGAGCCATCCATCGACCACTCCGTGGTCGTGATGCTGGCCTCGCTGACCCTGCTGGCCTTGGGCATCTTCGGGCCAGGCATTGCAACCGGGCTGGTGTCTGGCGGGCCGCAGCTTGGCGCGGGTGCGATGGCCGGTGCTGCGCTGGGCGCTGCGGGCGCTGCCGTTGCCTTCGGCGCCGCAGCCACGGGCGTCGGCGGCGCGGTAGCTGCTGGAGCGCGCATGGCGCCCGCTGCCGCCAAGCTGGCCGGCAGCGGCGCGCGGGCTGCCGCTGGGGCTGCCAGCAGTGCACGGTCGGCGTTCCAGGCCGGTTCCGCTTCGGCCGGCGGCGGCCTCAAGGGTGCCGCTGCGGGCTTCGGCAATGTCGCCAAGACAGGCGCTCAGGCAGCCGGGCAGAAGGTGGCCGATGGCGCGCGTTCGATGAAGGAACGTGCCGCCGCAGCTTTCCGCCAGGAAGGCACGACTTCGGCGGGAGGCGGTACAGCCGCCGCATCGGGCGGCCCAGCGTCTGGTGGTGATACGCCCTCCACCGCGCCGCAGGAGCAACCCGCCTGGGCCAAACGCCTGCATCGCCGCCAGCAACTCACCCATGCCGCAACCACCGCCGCCCACACGCTGCGCGGGGGCGACGGCGGCAGTTCCAGCCAGGGGCCGAGTCTGCGCGATTCCGATTCCTGATCTTCAAGGAGAACACCCATGCGATTCAAACGACCGCAGGTGCGCTATGCCGACACGCCGCAGCCTGCTACTCCGTACCAATCCGCCGCACAGGTGTGGGACGAGCGCATCGGCTCGGCCCGCGTGCAGGCGAAGAACTGGCGTTTCATGGCCTTCGGCTGTCTCACGCTGGCCGTGCTGATGGCCGGGGGCCTGGTCTGGCGCTCGGCGCAATCCATCGTGACACCCTATGTCATCGAGGTGGACAACGCGGGCCAAGTGCGCGCCGTGGGCGAGGCCGCTACGCCGTACCGGCCCAGCGATGCGCAGATCGCCTACCACCTGGGCCGCTTCATCGGCCTGGTGCGCTCGCTGTCCATCGACCCGATCGTGGTGCGGCAGAACTGGCTGGACGCCTACGACTACACCACCGACAAGGGCGCCGTGGTGCTCAACGAGTACGCCCGCGTGAACGATCCGTTCGCGCGCATCGGCAAGGAGTCGGTGACGGTGCAGATCACCAGCGTGACCCGCGCCAGCGACGCCTCTTTCAACGTGCGCTGGACGGAACAACGCTTCGTCAACGGCGCTCCTGCTGGCACCGAACGCTGGAACGCGGTGATTTCCATCGTGCAGCAGACCCCGCGCACCGAACAGCGCCTGCGCAAGAACCCGTTGGGCATCTACGTCAACGGCCTGTCGTGGAGCCGCGAACTGGATTCTTCCGAAGGAGCCAAGCCATGAACCCGTCTTTCCGTACTTACGTTTCCGTGCTGGCGCTCGCGGCCCTGGCGGGCTGCGCCACCCAGGGCAAGCCGCCGCCGACCATCTCGCTCGATGAGCCGGTGCAGGCGCAGCCGCTGCCGGAGCCGCCTGCACCTGTGGAGGCGGTCGCTGTGCCCGAGGTGCTGCCGATGCCGGCACAGTTGAAGCCAGCGCCCGAGGGCGAAGAAGCCAAGCCGGCGCCGGAGCCGGTCGACGAGAAGGTGCGCGTCTCACGGGCCAATACCGAGGCGCGCGTCGCGCCCACGCGCGAGGGCTACGTCAACGCGATTCAGGTGTGGCCTTTCACGGACGGCGCGCTGTATCAGGTCTATGCGGCCGTGGGCCGCGTGACCGTGATCGCGCTCCAGCCCGGTGAGGAACTGGTGACGGTGGCCGCTGGCGACACGGTGCGCTGGATCGTGGGCGACACATCGAGCGGCAGCGGGGATGCGCTGCGCGTGAACGTGATGGTCAAGCCCATCCGCTCGGGCCTCAAGACGAATCTCGTTGTAACCACCAGCCGACGCACCTATCTGCTGGAACTGACCTCGACAGAGAAGACATGGATGGCGTCGATATCCTGGGAGTACCCCAAGGACAAGATGCTCGCCTTGCAGCGCCAGGCGCAGGCGGCCAGCGCCGCCGCGCCGGTCGAGACCGGGCTGTCGCTGGAGAAGATCCGTTTCCGCTATGCCATCAGTGGCAGCAATCCGCCGTGGAAGCCGCTGCGCGCCTTCGATGACGGCGAGAAGGTATATATCCAGTTTCCCGCCGGCATCGCCCAGGGCGAGTTGCCGCCGCTGTTCGTGATCGGTGCGCAGGGCGACGGGCAATTGGTGAACTACCGCTTCCGCTCGCCGTATTTCATCGTTGATCGCTTGTTCGGCGCTGCCGAGTTGCGCTTGGGCGGGGACAAGGGCGACGTGGTGCGGATCGAGCGCACCGACGGCACGCGGGGGAACTGACCATGAGCCAGGACGACACCCCCGACCTCACCACGCCGCAGGCGGGCAAGGTCGCGCCCGAGGCGGTGGCGCTACGCGCCCAGCCGTGTCCGGTCACGCGCCTGAACCGGCGCACGCTGGCCGTCCTCGTCGGCGGCCTGTCGGTCGCCGTGCTCGGGGCCACGATCTGGTCATTGCA
>JBGMOF010000024.1:0-80519 GCA_041424275.1 Variovorax sp. | reverse complement strand
AACGTGTGGATGAGCCACGGCGACAAGGTCACCGAGCTGCCGCCCGGCTTCAAGCTCATGGCCAGCACGCCCAGCTGCCCGATCGCCGGCATGGCCGACGAGACGCGCCGCTACTACGCCGTGCAGTTCCATCCGGAAGTGACGCACACCGTGCAAGGCCAGGCGATCCTCGATCGCTTCGTGCTGGGCATCTGCGAGGCGAAGCCCGACTGGGTCATGCGCGACCACATCGCCGAAGCCGTCGCGAAGATCCGCGAGCAGGTCGGTGACGAGGAAGTCATCCTGGGCCTGTCGGGCGGCGTGGATTCGAGCGTGGCCGCTGCGCTCATTCACCGCGCCATCGGCGACCAGCTGACCTGCGTGTTCGTCGACCATGGCCTGCTGCGCCTGAACGAGGGCGATCTCGTGATGGACATGTTCGTCGGCAAGCTGCATGCGAAGGTGATTCGCGTCGACGCCAGCGATCTGTTTCTCGGCAAGCTCGCGGGCGTGAGCGACCCCGAAGCCAAGCGCAAGATCATTGGCGGCGAGTTCGTGACCGTGTTCAAGCAGGAAGCCGCCAAGCTCACCAGCGCGGGTGCCAAGGGCGCGAAGTGGCTGGCGCAGGGCACGATCTACCCCGACGTGATCGAGTCGGGCGGTGCGAAGAGCAAGAAGGCCGTCACGATCAAGAGCCATCACAACGTTGGCGGCCTGCCCGAACAGCTCGGCCTGAAGCTGCTGGAGCCGCTGCGCGACCTGTTCAAGGACGAGGTGCGTGAGCTGGGTGTGGCGCTGGGCCTCCCTCACGGCATGGTGTACCGCCATCCATTCCCGGGTCCTGGCCTCGGCGTGCGCATCCTCGGCGAAGTGAAGAAAGAGTACGCGGACCTGCTGCGCCGCGCCGACGATATCTTCATCCAGGAACTGCACAACTTCAAGGACGAGGCGACCGGCAAGAGCTGGTACGAACTCACCAGCCAGGCCTTCACCGTGTTCCTGCCCGTCAAGAGCGTGGGTGTGATGGGCGATGGCCGTACCTACGAGTACGTCGTCGCGCTGCGTGCCGTGCAGACCAGCGACTTCATGACCGCCGACTGGGCCGAGCTGCCGTACGCGCTGCTCAAGAAGGTTTCGGGGCGGATCATCAACGAGGTCCGCGGCATCAACCGCGTGACCTACGACGTCAGCTCGAAACCGCCGGCGACGATCGAGTGGGAGTAGAAGCTCCCCTCTCAGCCGTCATGTTCGAACGCCAGACGCGCCGATAATCGCGCAATGTCGACATCCTCACTGCGTCCTGCCCTGGTGACCCTGGCCGTGTCAGCTGCTCTCCTGCTGGTCGGCTGCACCGCACCGCGCCCATTGCCAGCCGGCGACCGCAAAGCACTGGCGTGCACATTGCCGAGCAACTGTGTCAACTCGCTGGGAACGGGCGATCTCGCCCCGCTGAAGTACGCCGGTACGCCGGACCAGGCGATGGCACGACTCGATGCGACGCTCAAGACTTTCGCAGAGGCGCAGATCGTGCATCGGGATGCACTGGCGATGCAGGTCATCTTCACCACGCCGGCGGGCTTCCGCGACCAGGTCGACTTCCAGGTCGACCCTGCGACCGCAAGGATCGATTTCCGTTCGCGGTCGCTGTTTGGCCTGATCGACTTCGGCAAGAACCGCTCCCGCATGCAGGAGTTCGCCCAGCGCTTCGGGCCGCCGGCCTGAGGTCGTTGACCGGGAAAGCAGGACACTCCCGCATGGCGCTGCGCGGCGAAGCCGTCAGCCCTTGCTCTCGCTCGGCACGCGTTCCACGCGATCCGTGTCGCCGCCCGAATCGACCCAGTCCTGCAACGAGCCCAGGTTGAAGACTGATGGGTAGCCCAACGCTTTGAGTGCCATGCCCGCCAGTGCCGACCTTCCTCCGGCGGCGCAGTACAGGATCACCGTACGGTCGCGCCGAAATTGGGGTTCGTGCATCGGCGAGTCCGGGTCGGCCCTGAACTCCAGCAGGCCGCGCGAGACGTGCAACGCGCCCCGGACCTTGCCGCTTTGCACCAACTCTTCGGCTTCGCGAACGTCGACGATGAGCGCACCGTGTTCGGCGACCTGTTGGCGAGCCGCTTCGGGCGAGATGCGGGGAATCGCGGCTTCGGCGGCCGCGAGCAATTCTTTGACGCCTTTGTTCATCACGCGATGTTGCGCCGCCGTGAGCGCTTGTTCAAGGCAAGTCGGTGCGGCGGCTGCCAATCCTGCCAAGCCGAGCCAGCCAGTCCTTTGCAGGACTCGGTGCGGCCGTGCAGGTCAGAACAGATGCCATGATGACGTGCCATCGACGCTTGTTGCCCAGCGCCATGTCGCCACTCCAGTGATCTCCTCGCACAAACCGACCGTTCTCATGAGCCGCCCAGCGCAACCAGAAGTCTCGCTGCCGGCAGCGATCGTCATCACCTTGTGCCTCGCTGGCGCGAAGCTGGCGTCCTCGATGACGAACAGCGCTGTGGGGGTCGTGCGTGTTTGACCGGCAGGCCACGCAATGGATCCGGCCCGCGGTCGACGGCCTGGCGCGCCGGCTTCACGCTGTCGGCGTGGGTGCGGACGCACTGAGCTTCACGGGTTTCGCGATCGGCGTCGTGGCTGCGCTGCTGATCGCCGCCGGCTTCTTCACCTGGGCCCTCGGAGCGATCCTGCTGTCCCGGCTGATCGACGGGCTCGACGGCGCCGTCGCTCGGCTCACGGCGCCGACCGATCGCGGTGGGTTCCTCGACATCACGCTGGACTTTCTCTTCTACGCGTCGATCCCGCTGGCGTTCGCGGTCGCCGACCCGGGGCGCAATGCGCTGGCGGCCGCAGCCCTGCTGGCGGCCTTCATGGGGACCGGCTCCAGCTTCCTGGCGTTCGCCACCATCGCGGCCAAGCGCGGCATGACGAGCACCGCCTATCCCGACAAGTCGTTCTTCTTCCTGGGTGGGTTGACCGAAGCGGGCGAAACGCTCGCCTTCTTCATCGCGATGTGCCTGTGGCCGCAACAGTTCGCGTGGCTGGCTTGGAGCTTCTGCGCCCTTTGCGTGCTGACGATCGCAATGCGCATCTACTGGGGCTGGCTGGCCTTCAGGTAGCTTGGCGTCCTGCGTCGAGAGCGAGCTTGGCGAAGAAGTCGTTGAAGATCGCATCGCGCTGCACCGCGTAACCCTCGCGCATCAGCGCACGCCCGGGGTCGGGCACCCAGCGCAACTCGACGTCGAGCCGGGGCGTGCGCACCAACGTGCTCGGCACCCATTCGGGCTGGACCAGCCAGGCCACGCAGATCAGGTCCCAGATCACCCACGAGTAGGGCTGGCTCGCGTCATGCCCCAGGATCGACCAGAGCGGATTGTTCGAGAACAGCCGATGCAGGCCGTCGCCGATTGCGCCGCGCCCCTTCACGTAATGCTCGACTTCGATGGACGAGAGCCGCAGCTGGGCACCGACGTGGAAGCCGGGCAGGTAGACCAGCGGAACGCCACTGTCGAGCAGCAGCCGACTGGCAGCCGGGTCCTGCTCGAGGTTGAAAGACGTGTTCACATGCGGCGCCGACGAGGGGTACCCACTCGTCCAGACGACGACGATGCGATCGGCAATGTCCGGCGCCAGCAGCAACGCACTCGCGATGTTGGTGACGCATCCCAGCGCGACGACATACAGCGGGTGCTCGGGGTCGGCAGACCGGGCCATCGCGATGAGATGGTCGCAGGCCGCGCTGCGGCGCGGTTCGGTGGAGGATGCAAGGTATCCCTCGCTGCCCCGGTAGACCCGCCCCGACGAAGGCAGCGACAGCAGATCGAAGACCCGTTCGATCTCGTCGTAGCTGCGCTCCATCCCGCGATGCGGCGGATCGAAGGGCGCTGCATTCGAAGCAGCCTTCGGCAACGACGCACGCCGGTGCGCGAATGAAAACGGCGCGGCATACACGGCGGCCACTTCGAGCTCGGCAGGCGAGAGCAGGGCCCAGGCCAGCGCGAATTGATCGTCCACCTCGTTGGCCGTGTCGGTGTCGATCACGATGCGGGAGCGACGGTCCCGCACCGGCACGGCGAGCCGCTGCCGGGTCCACGCGTCGGAGTGCTTCGGGAATGCGTTCATTTGGTCATTGGGCCTGTCTTTTCAGCCGTCCGACGCTGCGTCTGCGCCGAAACGTGCAACGAATCGTCGGTCGATGTGGTCCTTCCAGCGCCAGACCCAGCCACCGCGCCAGGCCCACCGGCCCCACGCGGCCACAGCGTGCTCGTCACCGGTGCTGATCAGATAGAGCGCCCTTTGCTGCGGCGTCCACGGCGCTGGCGTATCGCCTCGGCACAGGGCACGCAGGCTGCGCGCCAGCACCGGCCCCGCACGCACCGCGAACACGCCGGATTTCGGCCGACTGTCCTGATACGAGGCCACGTCGCCCGCGGCGAGCACGTGCGGGTGCAGGGTCGTCTGCAAGGTGCGCCCGACGCGAATGAAGCCGGCGCGGTCGGTCGCCAGTCCGCTCGCGGCGGGCCAGGCCGGCGCGGCCGCGCCAGTGACTGCGAGGCACGCGTCGAATCCGACCGATTCGCCTTTCGCGAAATCGATGCGGTTCGGCACGATCCGCATTGCGCGACGCTCGCCGATCCAGCGAATTCCACGTTGCGCCAACAGCCGCACCAGATGGCGGCGAGCGCCTCCGGCGACGCCTTCGAGTGGCAGGACGGCAGAGCCGACCAAGGTGATCTGAAGGTGCGACCAGCCCTCGGTCAGCGCCCTGCGACGGCTCGCCAGGGCCAGCTCGACACCGGCCGCGCCAGCGCCGAGCACCACGAGATCGAAGCGTCCCTGTTGCCTTCTGATGCGATCGACCAGACCCGGCCACGCTGCCACGAAGCCCTCGATGGGGCGGATGGGCAAGGCATGGTCGAGCGCGCCGGGAAGCTCACTCAGCGCAGGCTCTGGGCCCGTATCGATGGAGAGCAGGTCGAACGGAATCGTCGACCCATCGGCACAAACGACGGTGTTGGCGGACAGGTCCAGGCCGGTGCAGGCCGTCACGGCGAGCGCGACGCGTCCGCGTTGCGCCAATGCGTCGAGCGCGATCGCGCATTCGTCGATCGCATAGTGGCCCGCAACCCAGCCCGGCAACATGCCCGAATAGATCTGGCGCCTGAACGGCGTCACCAGTTGCACCTGCCAGCCATCGAGCGGCCGCCCGGCCAAGTCCTTCAAGACGGCGAGGTGCGCGTGGCCGCCGCCGAGCAGAACGAGGCGCTTCACGAAGTGGCGGCGAAGCGCAGGTCGCTGAACCACGCATCGACCTTGTCCGAGGTGTTGTCGGTGTCGGCGCCGACGCCCACGCCGCTGATGTGCGGAACCGGCCCCTCGAACGCCTCGGCCCAGTCGCGGCGGACATCACGCGCATGGGGGCGCCAGCTGCCGGCGTCGCCGTCCTTGCTGTCGAGCACGACCATGCGGACCCGGTCGGTGTAGGGATTCCAGCCCGTCGCGCCCGCAGGTTGTGCATGGCCCCAGACATAGCAGAGCGCTGCCGCGGGGATCTCCGCGCCGGACAGCACGCGCGCCGCGCGGATGCTCAAACGGTCCTTCAGCGAAAGTCGGTCGAGCGGCAAGTCGAAGAACACATAGAGCCGCGCGGCATAGTCATCCCCTGGCTTGATTCGCAGGTCGGAGCCGGCGAGCGAGCGCGACACTTTCCATTGCCAGTGCAGCCAGGGGGTGCGCGCAGGGTCCACATCCAGGCGCGTCACCCAGGAAGAGGCGGACGAGGCCGAGCGCACGTGCAGTACGCGCCGGCTGTCGTCGGCCTCGATGGCGTAGTCGTTGGCACGCGCCACCTTGGGCAGGCGCTGGTGCACCCATCCGGGTGCCACCCGATCACCGAGCGGCGCCGAAGAAAGAAGCGGCACTTGCGCAGGGTCTCCCGGGTCGGCGCGTGCGCCCGTGGCGCCAAGGGCGAGCAGGGCCAGGCATTGCCTTCTGTCAATCATGGGTCGGTTGTCCTGTGGGGTTCGTTGCGGGTTCCATCGCCTGCCAGCGCCGCAGGTCCGCCGGCGTGTCCACGTCCCACATCATCGGCAGTTCGCGAATCCGCAATCCCAGCGAGGCGGCGCGCTCGCGCGTGTCGGCCATCACTCGGTCGGTGCTCCAGGTCATTGCGGTGAAGAGTCCGGGTTGGGGACGCTGCAGGCCGACCAGCACATAGCCGCCGTCTTCGGCGGGAATGAACACCGCGTCGACGCCGGTCAACGCATCGGCGGCCGCTCGAAGATGGTGGGGCCGCAAGGCCGGACAGTCGGTGCCAATGATCAGCACGGGCCCCGTTTCCCCGGCGGAGGATGCCGACGTTGCCGCTCGCAGCATCCGGTCTCCGAGGTCGCCATCCGGCTGGTCCTTGCAGCGGATTCCGGTGGTTCGCTGCAAGGCGCGAAAAAAGCGGTGCGCCGCGTCCGGCGCGCACCAGAGCACCACCTCGCCGAGTGCTGCCGCCATGGCGAGGCGCACGGTATCGCGCGTGAACCTGCGCTGCAATCGGGCTGCGCCCTGTGCGCCGAGTGCCGGAATCAACCGGGTCTTGGCATGGCCGGCGACCGGTGCCTTGGCAAGAATGGCGATGCGAACGGACTCGGACATGGGATCAGGACGCGCGCGAGCGGTATCCGTACCGGACGGCCAGCGCCGCCGGGTCGGCA
Organism: Variovorax sp.; assembly: GCA_041424275.1. Taxonomy (GTDB): domain Bacteria; phylum Pseudomonadota; class Gammaproteobacteria; order Burkholderiales; family Burkholderiaceae_C; genus Variovorax. The sequence goes on along the minus strand of JBGMOF010000024.1, from coordinate 73,842 downwards.
CCGAAGAAGTACGCCGCTCGCAGGCGCCACATGAGCCACACCGTGCGCCAGACGCCGTGCTTCTCCCAGCGCCGTGCGGACGTGGAGACGCGCGCCCGCAGGCAGACCGGCGGCGCGACGCGCTTGAGCGCGCGCGACAGGGCAATGTCCTCCATCAACGGAATGTCCGCGAACCCGCCCACACGGGCGAACGCGTCGCGTCGCACGAAGATGGCCTGGTCGCCGGTGGCGATGCCGCTCCAGCGCGAGCGCCAGTTCATCATTCCTTCGATGCAGCGGAAGACGAGGCGCGGGTTGTCGATGCGCACGTCGAAGCGTCCCCAATCAGATGCGCTTTCAAGTGCCGCCAGCACGAGGCCGTCTGCCTGATCTGGCAGCACGGTGTCGGCGTGCAGGAACAGCAGGACGTCGGCGGCGTACGCCGCCGCACCGGCGTTCATCTGGGCGCCGCGACCGCGGGGCGCGACGAGCGCCACGTCGGCATGCGCCCGCGCGATCGCCAGGGTCTCGTCGGCGCTGCCACCGTCGACGACCACCACACGCGCGCCGCGCTGGCGCATCGGCGCCAGCGCGAGCAGTCGCGGCATGAGCGTGCCTGCTTCGTCCAGCACCGGGATGACGATGGCCAGCGACAGGCTCATCGCGGGGTGTCCGTCCGCAAACGTTGCGTCAACCACGCCGCCACGCATGAAAGCGCGCCACCCACGCCAGCAGTTTCTCGGGCGCGTGGGCACGCTTCCAATTGCCGGCCGCGTACTTGTTGGCCTCGGCCATGGTCGGGTAGATGTGGATGGTGCCCAGGATCTTGTTCAGGCCGATGCCGTGCTTCATGGCCAGCACGTATTCGGCGATCAGGTCGCCCGCGTGTTCGCCGACGATCGTGACGCCGAGGATTCGGTCCTTGCCCGGCACCGTCAGCACCTTGACGAAGCCATGGGCTTCGCTGTCGGCGATGGCGCGGTCGAGGTCCTCGATGCCGTACATGGTGACTTCGTACGGCACGTTTTGCGCCTTCGCCTCCTGCTCGTTCAATCCGACCCGCGCCACCTCGGGCTCGACGAAGGTGGCCCAGGGGATCACGCGGTAATCGGCGCGGAACTTCTTGAACGGGTCGAACAGCGCATTGACCGCCGCATACCAGGCCTGGTGCGCGGCAGCGTGGGTGAACTGATACGGCCCCGCGACATCGCCGGCCGCGTAGATGTTCGGCAACGAGGTCTGCAGGTAGCCGTTGACCTGCACCGTGCGTTCGGTGGTCACGCCCAGTTCCTTCAGGCCGTTGCCGTCCAGGTTGGCCTCGCGCCCCACGGCGATCAACAGCGCATCGAAGCCGATGCGGACCTCGTGGCCGTCGTGCAGCGCGACGAGGATCTTCTCGCCCTCGACCACCTCGACGCGGCTGGCCTCGTGCGCGAGCCGCAGGTCGATGCCTTCCGCGAGGAAGCGGCGGGTGACGAGCCCGGCAGCGTCCTCGTCCTCGCGCGGCAAGAGGCGTGTGCCTTTCTCGACCTGCGTGACACGGCATCCGAGCCGCGCGAAGGTCTGGGCCAGCTCGCAGCCGATCGGCCCGCCGCCCATGACCAGCAGGCGGGCGGGGCGCGAGCGCAGCGACCAGACGTTTTCCGACGTCAGGTAATCGATCTGGTCGAGGCCAGGCAGCGCCGGCACGAACGGGCGGCCGCCGGTCGCGACCACAATGCTGCGCGTGGTCAGCAGTTGCGTTTGCCCATCGTCTTGCGTGACCTCCACCTCCCAAGGCGACACGATTCGCGCCCGGCCGAGCACGACATCGACACCCAGCGCGTTGTAGCGCTCGACCGAATCGTGCGGCTCGATGTCTCGAATGACACGCTGCACGCGCTCCATCACCTCGGCGAAGTCGAAATCCGCGGTGGCCGACCGGATGCCGAACTCTTTCGAGCGCTCGACGTGGGACAGGAAGCGTGCCGAACGGATGAGCGCCTTCGAAGGCACGCAGCCGGTGTACAGGCAATCGCCTCCCATCCGATGCGCCTCCACCAGCGTGACTTTCGCCTTCACCGCCGCAGCGATGTAGGCCGTCACCAGCCCGGCCGACCCTGCGCCGATGACGACGAGGTTGCGGTCGAACTGCCTGGGCCGCTGCCATTTCGCGTAGACCTTGCGCGCCCGCACGATGTCGATCACCTTGCGCGCGACCAGCGGGAACAGGCCCAGCAGGACCAGCGACCCCAGCACCCCCGGCGAGACGATGCCGGACAGCGAATCGATGCGCGCGAGCTGGGTGCCCGCATTTACGTACACGACCGTTCCGGGCAGCATGCCGAGCTGGCTCACCCCGTAGAAAGTCAGCGGGCGGATGCGGGTCAGCCCCATCGCCAGGTTGATGACGAAGAAGGGAACGACCGGCACCAGCCGCAGCGTGAAGAGATAAAAGGCGCCGTCCTTCGCCATCCCCGCGTTGAGCGCGGCCATCCGCTCGCCGAAGCGCGCCTGCACCCAGTCGCCCAGCAGCCAGCGAGACGCCAGGAACGCGAGCGTGGCCCCGATGCTCGACGCGAACGAGACCAGCAAGGTGCCCCAGCCCAGCCCGAAGATGGCGCCGCCGGCCAGGGTCAGCACCACGGCGCCCGGAAGCGACAGCGCAGTCGCCAGCACGTACACCGCGAAAAAGATCAGCGCAGCTTGCAGCGGCTGGGCCGCTCGCCAGGCCTCCAACTGCGCCTGTCGGCTCTTGATGGCGGACAGTTGAAGGTACTGGCCGAGGTCCAATACGAAGAACAGGCCGACCGCGAAGGCGAGGGCGGCCACCACCCACCAGCGCTTGTCTACGCGCATGGGCGAGACTCGGCGGGCTGGATGGGAGGCTGACCGCCAGCCATCGAGACGTGCTGGGACGTGCCTCCGGTGTCGAAAGCGATGGCGCGGAGTTTCATGACGAATTGAATGGATGGCTTGCGCCGGTTGCAGGACAGCAGTCTGTCACCAGCTTAGACGTGAAATCAACCTCCTTCTTACAACCGCACGCTCGTCTTGTAAGAATCGGGGCTTGCGCCGTCCCACCGGCAACTGCTTCTTCCACCCGACCTGGCCCTCCATGCTCCAACGCCGCGATTTCACCGTCCTCGCCTCTGCGCTCCTGACCTCGTCCTGGGTGAGGGCGCAAGCGCCCGCGGCCTGGGAATCGGTGCTTGGCAAGGCGCGCGGCCAGACGGTCTACTGGAATGCTTGGGCCGGCGACGAGAAGACCAACGCGTTCATCGCCTGGGTCGGCGAACAGGTCAGGTCGCGCCACGGCGTGAACCTCGTCCACACGCGTCTCAAGGACACCTCCGAAGCCGTGACCCGCGTGATCGCGGAGAAATCGGCGGGCCGCAACCAAGGCGGCACGGTCGACCTGATCTGGATCAATGGTCCGAACTTCCTCGCCATGAAGCAGCAGGGGTTGCTGTACGGCCCGGTCACGCAGTCGCTTCCGAACTTCAAGTACGTGGACGTGACCGGCAAGCGGTCCAACCTGATCGACTTCACCACGCCGGTCGATGGCCTGGCGGTGCCGTGGAGCCTGGCGCAGATCGTCTTCGTGTACGACTCGGCGCGGCTTCGCAATTCGGCAGAGCTGCCGCGCTCCGCGCCGGCCTTGCTGGCGTGGGCGAAAAGCCATCCCGGGCGGCTCACGCATCCGAAGGTCAGCAACTTCCTCGGGTCGACTTTCCTGAAGCAGGCGCTGGTCGATCTCATCGCCGATCCGGCGGTGCTCCAGATTCCTGCCACCGACGTGAGCTTCGCGCAGGTCACTGCGCCCCTGTGGGCCTGGTACGACGAGCTCAAGCCCACGCTCTGGCGCCAGGGCCAGCAGTTTCCGGACAACGGCTCTGCGCAGCGTCAGCTGCTCAATGATGGCGAAATCGATATCACGCTTTCGTTCAACCCGTCCGAGGCCGCGGCCTCGGTCAGGGCCGGGCTGCTGCCGGCCACGGTGCGTTCCTTCACGTTCCGCAAGGGCACCATCGGCAACACGAGCTTCGTCGCGATCCCGTACAACGCGGCACACAAGGAAGGCGCGCTGGTGGTGGCGAACTTCCTCATCGATCCGCAGGCGCAGGCGCGCGCGCAGGACATCCAGTACCTCGGCAACCTGAACGTGCTCGACTTGTCGAAGCTGCCGACGACGGATCGCGCGCGCTTCGATCAGATCACCGGGAGTGCCACGCTGCCTTCGGCCGCAGAACTCGGCACACCCTTGCTGGAACCGCACGCGTCCTGGATGACACGCATCGAGGCCGAATGGCAGAAGCGCTACACGCGCTGAAGGCGTTCGCCGGCGCGGTGGCACGCAGGCCGCGCCATCTGCTGCGCCTAGCACCGGTGCTGACGGTCGCGGCCTTTGGCGTGCCCATCGCCTGCGGGCTGGTCGGTACGCTGATGCCGGCCTTCGGCTATCTGCCCGCGATCGGTGGCGACCACTGGAGCCTGGACCCTTGGCGCGCGTTGCGCGATGCGCCGGGCTTCTTCACCAGCCTGCAGCTGACGCTGGTCGTCGGCTGGGCCTCGACGCTGATCTCGGTGCTGCTGGCGCTGGCCGTGGCCGGTTTCCTGCACCACCGCGCGATCTCGAAACGGCTCGGAACCTTCCTGGCTCCGTTGCTGGCAATGCCGCATTCCGCGCTCGCGATCGGCTTCGCGTTCCTGATCCTGCCGTCGGGCTGGATGGTGCGCTGGGTCTCGCCCGGCCTGACCGGGTGGACGATTCCGCCGGACGTGGGCACCGTGGGCGCTGCGTCCGGCTGGCCGCTGATCGCGGCGCTGGTCATGAAGGAGGCACCGTTCCTGCTGCTCATGATCCTGGGCGCGCTCAACCAGGTGCGCGCACCGGCGCAGGTCGCTGCGGCGCGGGCTCTGGGCTATGGGCCCGTAGCGGCCTGGTTCAAGGTCGTGCTGCCGCAGGTTTATCCCCAGATCCGCCTGCCGATCTATGCGGTGCTCGCGTTCTCGCTGTCGGTGGTGGACGTGGCCATCGTGCTCGGGCCGGGCAACCCGCCGACGCTGGCGGTGCAGGCCGTGCGCTGGTTCTCCGATCCAGACACTGCGCGCTACTTTCCCGCCGCAGCCGCGGCCACGCTGCTGCTGGGCGTGGTGCTGGCGAGCATCGGCGCTTGGTGGGTGGCCGAACGCATGGCGCGCCCGCTGATTCGTCGTTGGCTGGAGCGCGGCGTGCGCGGCGGCGCCGTGGCGCCCGTGGCCGGCGTAGGTGCCACGGTGGGTGCGGTGCTCGCTGTGCTGGCGATGTTCTCGATGCTGGGCATCCTGCTGTGGTCGATCGCCCGGCCATGGCGATTTCCGGCTGCTTTTCCACCGGGGCTGACCCTCGAGACCTGGGCGCGACAGTCGGACCAGCTCGCCGGGCCGGCCTGGACGACGTTCCTGGTGGGCGTGGCAAGCACCGTACTGGCGCTGGTGCTCACGCTGGCCTGCCTGGAAAACGAAACGCGTTCGCCCGGCCCGATGGACCACACGGCGTCTGCCGTGTCCGTGGTGTCGGCCAGCGTCTGGCTGCTGTACCTGCCGCTGTTGGTGCCGCAGATCGCCTTCCTGTTCGGCCTGCAGGTGCTGTTGATCCGGCTGGGACTCGATGCCACCCTCTCTGCCGTGGTCTGGGCGCATCTGGTGTTCGTCCTGCCGTACCTGTTCCTCTCGCTGGCCGAGCCATGGCGCGCTTTCGATTCCCGTTATGCGCGCGCTGCGGCGAGCCTGGGTGCTTCACCCTGGCGCGTGTTCTGGCGGGTGAAGCTTCCGATCCTTCTGAAGCCGCTGCTGATCGCGTGCGCGGTGGCGTTTGCGGTCAGCGTGGGCCAGTACCTGCCGACGCTGTTCGCCGGTGCCGGACGCGTCGCGACACTGACCACCGAAGCCGTGACGCTTTCCGCCGGTGCCGACCGCAGGGTCATCGGAACCTGGGCGGCACTGCAGGGCCTGTTGCCATTGCTGGCCTACCTGCTGGCAACCACGCTGCCGCGCCTGCTGCACGCTCAACGAAAGGGCCTCTCATGAACGCGCCGCAGCCAATGCGCCTTGAGGGCGTGTCGATCCGCCTGCACGGCCGCTCCTTGATCGGGCCGTTGGACGCCGTCGTCGCGCCGGGCGAGTGCCTGACGCTCATGGGTCCGAGCGGATGCGGCAAGTCGACGCTGCTCAACTTCCTCGCCGGTACGTTGCCGACGATCTTCGAAGCCAGTGGGCGGGTCGCCGTAGGAGCGCTGGATCTGACGCCGCTGCCGCCCGAACGGCGCGGCGTCGGCATCCTGTTCCAGGACGATCTGTTGTTCCCCCATCTCTCGGTCGGCGGCAACCTGGCCTTCGCGATGCCTGCGGCGTTGCGCGGATCGCGCGAACGGCGCGCCCGCATCGACGCCGCGCTGCAGGAGTGCGGGCTCGAGGGAACGGCTGACCGCGACCCGGCCACGCTGTCGGGCGGGCAGCGTGCGCGCGTGGCGCTCATGCGCACGCTGCTGGCGCTGCCGCGCGTGCTGCTGCTCGACGAGCCCTTCAACAAGCTCGACATGCGGCTGCGCAGCGAGTTCCGCGACTTCGTGTTCGGCCACGCCCGCCGTCATGGGTTGCCTACCGTTCTCGTCACTCACGACGAAGCCGATGCACAGGCTGCCGGCGGGCCGGTGATCACGCTGGGCGGCGAATGAACCCATCGACGGCGGCGCTCGATGGCGCGCGACGCGTCCAGCAGGTGCGTGCCGCGTTGCAGGCCGAGCGCGCGGACCTGGCTCAATGCATGCCTGAGCCGATGGCCGACAAGGGCCTCGCGCACTGGCACTTCCGGTTGCCGGGAACCGGCTGGATCGTGCGTGTGCCCAAGCAGAGCCAGATGGATTTGTCGGCCGAGGCGAACCTGGCCTATCAGTCCGCCTGTTTTCTGCGCGCTGCGCAGAGCGGTCATACGCCGAAGCTGCTCGGCGTGCTGCCGCCGTCCGCGCACCTGCCGCGCGGCGCGTTCCTGGTGGAAGAGATCATCGGCCGACCCGCGCGCCTGCCGGACGACCTGGCAGCCATCATGGACGCGCTCGCGGCGATCCATGCGCTGCCGTTGCCACCGCAACAGGTTCGCCATCCGCTCCTGGACCCTGCCGATCCGCTTCAGGCGCTACTCCGCGAAGTCGACGCCCAGGCCGCGCACCTCGACGCAGCGGGCCTTGCGCCTGCCAGCCGGGCGGGGATCGACGCCGCGCGTGAGCGCGTTCGCGCCGGTACTGCGGCCGCTGGTGCCGTGCCGAAGCGACTGATCGCGTTCGACGCGCATCCCGGCAATTTCCTGGTTCGCGCCGACGGCGTTGCCTTTCTCGTCGACCTTGAAAAGGCCCGCTACGGCATGGCGTCGCTGGACGTGGCGCACGCCACGCTGGTGACCTCCACCACATGGGACGTGGAGAGCAGCGCCGTTCTTGGCACGGCGGAAGTCATCGGCGCTTACGGCCACTGGGCGCTTGCGCTCGGCGAAGCTGCGGCTGGAGATCGGGCCGCCTGGGTTGTCGCCCGCGCGGCCATGTGGCTCTGGTCGGTGACATGGTGCGCGAAGTGGCGTGTCCTGTCGCAGCAGCCTCGCCGTCTGTCGGGCGACGGCGAAGACTGGTCGGACTCGATGAGCGAGCAGCAGCTCCATCGCCATGTGTGCGATCGGGTCGACGACTACCTGTCGCCGCAACGGGTGGCTTTCGTGATGGATGAGTTCCAGGCGCTCGACCGCGCGCTTCGCGTCTGAAGTGCGCCGCGCGGCTTAACCGAGCCGTTCGGCCACCGCGCGCGCCAGCGCCTCGACCGACAGTGGTGCCGAGCCTTCTGCCTTGTTGTTGATGGTGAGGTAGACCGTGTGGCCCGCTGCGGCGGTGGCCACGATCACGCGGGCCAGCACGTCGCGCGATTCCGGGTCCTCGTCGACCATGCGATCGAAAGGCTCATAGCTCGCCTTGGCGTTCTCGTAGCCGTAGGCGCCGTGGCGCCGATTCAGGCTCCAGCGGCCCACCATCGGGCCCGGCCACAGGGCGCGCAGCATCGGCAACTGTTCTTCGATGGGCGGCATCTTCGCGTGCAGTCCGAGGCAATAGGTGGCGCCTGATTCCCGCAGCACTTCGGCAAAGGCGGTCGTGAGGAATTCCGGATTGCGCACTTCGATGGCGATCACGCCGTCCGGTGCGAGTGGCTTCAGGGCAGGGAGGGCGCGCAGCATCGTGCGCAGCCGCTCGAGGATCTCCGGCAGTTGCGCGAGCATTGGCCCGGGCAGCGGGCTCAGCTGGAACACCAGCGCGCCGAGTTTGTGGCCGAGGCCGTCGAGAGCGGGCTGCACGAACTGATCGACCGCCAACGCGGGATCGAGAAAGGCGGGATTGGGTTGTTGCCCGCGCCCGTCTTCGCCGCGCACCATCGCGTCCGAGACGAGGCTCGGCGCTTTCACGACGAAACGGAAATCGTCGGGGACTTGTGCGGCATACGCGGCGAACTGGCTCGCCGAAATCGGACGATAGAAAGTGCGATCGAGGCTCACGGTGCGCAGCAGCGGATGCTGCGCATAGGCGGCGAGCCCGTGTTTGGACAACACAGATTGCTCGTAGTCGCCGTCCCAGACCAGGCCTTTCCAGCCCGGGAAGAACCACGACGAGGTGCCCATTCGTACCTGCAGCGGCAGCGTGGAGGCGAGCAGGCGCTGTGCCTCCTCGACAGGTGCCGGTTGCACCTTCGCGCCACCCGCCGTCTTGCCCTTCGCTACGGTCCCGGCCGCTGCCTTCGCGCTGTGCTTCAACGCTGCCGGCGCCGGGTCGAGATCGTCGAAGAGTGAGTCCTGCATGGTGGGTCCGCATTGTCTTGCAAGCCGGGGCGGAAGGCACAATCCCGCCCATGAAACAGTGGTTGCGTACGCAGGGCGGTTGGTGGCTGGCATGGCTGGCGCTGTCCGTGGCCGGCGCCGGATGGTTGGCGCGTGCGGAGCTGTCGCAGCTGCAGCAGGATTTCGAGACCGACGCACGCATCGCGCACCGACTCATGAGCCAGCAGGTCGTGCAGTACGACGCGGTGCTGGCGACGCTCGCGTTGCTGCAGCCCGGCACCGCCGATGCGGCACGGCCGGCGCAGCGCCTGTCGTCGGTCTACCCGTCGATCCTCGCCGTGCAACACCGCGAGCGTGACGGCGCCTGGCCCGACGGGCCGAATGCAGCGGCCTTCGCCCAGGCCGAGGCGGCGTCGCTCAAGTCGCAGCGTGCCGAATTGGCGGTCGCCGACCTGCCCGGGGGCCGGTATTGGCTCGTCATCGGTGCCAGTCCGACCAGCTACGCGCTGCAGATCGACCTGGCCGGCACCGTGCCGTGGCGGGACTGGCCGATGGATCCGCAACGCAGTCCGGTACGCGTCGCCATCGAGCACGCCGGCCGCCAATGGCTGCTTCAGCCAGGACAGCCGGCATCCCGGGCAGGCGCGCCGGAAAGCGGCTGGCATTTCGGTTTCCACAAGGTGCTGGCCTCGGGCAGTCAGCCCTTCGACGTGGTCGCGACGCGCGATGTCGGCTGGCGCGCGCTGCCCTGGCGCTGGATCGGCGGCTGGGCGCTTGCGATGGCGGCGCTGCTTTTCGGTGCGAGCGCCTTGCAACGCCAGCGCGTGGCGCGCCGCCGCGCGGAAGAACTTTTGCGCCTCGGGCAGGTGACGAGGCTCAACTCGCTCGGCGAACTGTCGGCCGGGCTCGCGCACGAACTCAACCAGCCGCTCACCGCGGTGCTCGCCAACACGCAGGCGGCCAGGCGTTTGCTGGAAGACGACCCTCTGGATCTTGCGACCGTGCGCGGCGCGATGACGCAAGCCGTGGTGCAGGCGCGGCGCGCGGCCGACGTTGTCGGGCGGCTTCGGCGCATCATAGAACGCCCCGAGGCGGGTGGAGACACCCGCCCGCTGGTGCTGCAGGACGTGGTGCGCGACGCGCTGCATCTGCTCGCACCCGAATTCGCGCAGCGCGGCATCGCGCCGCAGTTCGACGCCGGCGCGCAGGCGCCCGTGCGGGTGCAGGCGGAAGCCGTCGCGCTGGAGCAGATCGTTCACAACCTGCTCATGAACGCGCTGCAGGCGCTCGACGCGGTGCCGGTCGCCGAGCGGCGGCTTGCCGTGTCCGTCGTGCGCAATGGCACCGAAGGCGTGCTGACCGTCACCGACACCGGCAACGGCATTTCGCCGGAGGCACTGCCGCGCCTTTTCGAGCCGTTCTTCAGCACGCGCGAGGGCGGGCTCGGGCTGGGCCTGAGTCTCAGCGAGACGCTTGCGAGCGGCATGGGTGGCAGCCTGAGCGCCGCCAATGCTGCATCGCGCGGCGCTCGCTTCACCTTGCTGCTGCCGCTGGTCGCCGCCTTGGGCCACGCGTCATGAACCAGCCGCTGTCGCCGCTCATCCACCTCATCGACGACGACCGCGCCGTGCGCGAAAGCCTCGCGCTTCTGATCGGCACGGTCGGCCTGCGCGTGCAGGACTGGGCCGATCCCCAGGTCTTCATGGACGGTTTCGACCGCTCGGGCGTCGGCGCGATCGTGCTCGACGTGCGCATGCCCGGCATCAGCGGGCTGACCGTGCTCGATCGCTTGATGGCAGAGGGCGTGGACCAGCCGGTGATCATGCTGACCGGGCACGGCACCGTCGAGATGTGCCGGCGCGCCTTCAAATCGGGCGCGGCGGAATTCCTCGAGAAGCCGGTCGACGACGAGCAACTGCTGGAAGCCTTGCAGCATGCGGTGCGCCAGCATGTGCGCTCGCGCGAACGCGCCCAGGCCGACCAGGCGGCGCGCGAACGCGTCGCGCAGCTGTCGGAGCGCGAACGCGAGGTGCTGGGCTTCATCGTCGACGGGCTGACCAACAAGGAGATCGCGCGTGCGCTCGACCTGTCGCCACGGACTGTCGAGACGCATCGCGCCAATCTTTTCGGCAAGCTCGACTGCGAGTCGCTGGCGCAGCTGATCCGGCGCTACGCGGTGCTGGTCGACCGCCCGGCACCGTGACAGGTCTTCCGTAGTTCTACGGAGCGCAGGGCGTAGCCGTACGAATGGCGCCGCGCGGAGGCAATTCCTACAGTGCATGCAGCCGTCGACACACCGCCGACGCAGCACAACACACCACTGGAGATTCCATGCATTCGACCCTTCGCCTCGGCAGCCTCGCCCTCCTGCTCGCCGCTTGCGCCGGCTGCGCCGTGAACGCCCAGACCGCGGCACCTGCGGTTCGCACCGAGAAGAACATGTCGCTGGCGCTTGCCAACCAGATCGCGGCCGAGGCGGTCGCCGCGTGCGCCGCCAACGGCTACAACGTCTCCGCCACCGTGGTCGACCGCGCCGGCACCGTGCGCGCCGTGCAGCGCGCCGACAACGCCGGCCCGCACACGCTGTCCTCGAGCGAACGCAAGGCCTGGACGTCGGCATCGGCCAAGAGCCCGACGCAGGCCATGATGGAAGGCTCGCAGAAGAACGCCGGCGCCGCCAACCTCGTGTACCTCCCGGGCGTGCTGCTCCTTGGCGGCGGCGTGCCGGTGAAGTCGGGCAACGACGTGATCGGTGCGGTCGGTGTCGGCGGTGCGCCCGGTGGCCACCTCGACGAACAGTGCGCGAACACCGCACTCGACAAGGTCAAGGGCCTTCTGGGATGAGCTCCGTCGGCTGGCGCCTCGCTTGCGCGCTGGCGCTGTCGATCGCCGCGGCTGGCCCTGCGGTCGCGCAGGTCGCGCCGACGGCAGTCGAAGCTGCGACGTACCAGGGACTTCATCAGGCAGCCTGGCGCGGCGACACTTCGCGGCTCACTGCGCTGATCGCAGCGGGCGCTGGTCTCGAGGTGCGCGACGCGCGCGGCCGGACCGCCGTGCACATTGCGACCTTCGCGCGCCAGGGCGACGTGCTGCGCGTGCTGGCGAAGGCCGGTGCAGCGCTCGGTTCCCTGGAAGACGACCGCTACGACGCGGTGACCATCGCCTCCGTTGCGGACGACGTGCCGACGCTGGGCCTCCTGCTCTCGCTCGGTGCCAGTGCCCGGCAGACCACCAGTCGCTACGACGGCACCGCGCTGATCGCCGCGGCACACCTCGGCCACGACGAGGTCGTGCGCCGCCTCATCGCCGCAGGCGCGCCGCTCGACCACGTCAACAACCTGCACTGGACGGCGCTGATCGAGTCGATCGTTCTCGGCGACGGGGGGCCGCGCCACCAGCGCACGCTCGCGGCCTTGCTGTCGGCCGGCGCCAGCACGGTGCTGACCGACAGGCAGGGCAACACGCCCCTGCAGTTGGCAACATCGCGCGGCTACGCAACGATGATCGAGCAGCTGAAAGCGGCCGGCGCAAAGTAGGGTGGGCTCGGGGACAATCGGGCCGAACAGTCCGAAAGCCGACCATGTACCTGCCGCCGCAATTCAATGCCAAGGACCCCGCGATCGCGCTGGAGCTGATGCGCGCCCACCCGTTCGCGAGCCTGATCTCCACCGACGACGACGGGCTGCCGTTTGTCTCGCAGCTGCCGCTCGTGGCAGAGCAGGGCGCCGACGGGCAGATCACGATCCTCGGCCATTGCGCCAAGCCCAATCCGCATTGGCGATACCTCGAGGCGCGGCCGCAGGCAGTCGTCACCTATCAGGGGCCGCATGCCTACCTTTCGCCGACGGTTTATCCCGACCTGGCGCGCGTTCCGACCTGGAATTACCTTGCAGTGCACTGCAAGGTCGAGGCGACCTTGATCACGGATCCGGCTGCCAAGGACGTTCTGCTCAAGAAGCTCATCGGCGAACACGAGCCCGCGTACGCGCAGCAATGGCGTGACCTGGGCGAGGTGTACCAGCAGAAGATGCTCACCGGCATCGTCGGCTTCGGGCTGCGCGTCACCGAAGTGCAATGCAAGATCAAATTGAATCAACACCGGCGCGAGGCGCATGCCGAGATGTACGCGCAGTACAGCGCCGGCACGCCGGATGAGCGTGCACTTGCCGTCTGGATGGAACGCCTCGGCATGGCGGCTGTTGAAGCGGTCGGAGAAGGAGGCTGACATGCGGATTTTCGGATTGGTGGGCCTTCTGGCAGCGTTGGTGATCGTCGGACTGCTGGTGAAAAAACAGTTCAACGGCCTCGCTGCGCCGGTGCTGCCGCCAGGGTCGATCACATCGATGCCCGCGGGGACAGCGCAGGGCCAGAACCAGCAGATCCAGCAGCAGTACAAGCAGGCGATCGACGCGGCGATGCAGCAGCCGCGCAAGATGCCCGACGACAACTGACGACCGAAACGCCCGCAGCGACCAGCCCATGACCGACGAACACTGGATGCGCCTGGCGCTCGACGAAGCGCTTCGCGCAGCCGATGCAGGCGAGGTGCCTGTGGGCGCCGTGCTGGTGAAGGACGGCGAGATCGTCGCGACGGGCCGCAACGCACCGATCGCGCAACACGACCCGAGCGCACACGCGGAGATCGCCGCTCTGCGCGCGGGTGCCGCCGCGCTCGGCAACTATCGGCTCGACGGCTGCGAACTGTTCGTCACGCTGGAGCCTTGTGCGATGTGCGCGGGGGCGATGTTGCACGCGCGCCTGGCACGCGTTGTGTTCGGCGCGGCGGATGTCCGCACGGGTGCCGCCGGATCCGTGGTCGATCTCTTTGCCGACACACGGCTGAACCACCAGACGCATGTGCAGGGCGGAGTGCTCGCGGCGGACTGCGCGCAAGCCCTGCAGCTTTTTTTCCAGGCGCGCAGGCAGGCGGCCCGCGAGCGCGCCGAGCCGTTGCGCGACGATGCGCTGCGCACGCCACCCGCCAGCTTCGAAGCGCTCGACGACGCACCGAGCGAGGGCCTCTACGAATTCGATTTGCCGATCCTGCGAGGCTGGCGGTTGCACTACCTCGACCACCGTCCTTCACGGCGACTCGATGTGCCGACCGTGCTGTGCCTGCACGGGCCCGGTGAGTGGAGCTACTTTTTCAGGCACCTGATCGACGCAGCGGACGTTCGTATGCTGGCGCCTGATCTGATCGGCTTCGGCCGCAGCGACAAACCGAAGCGGGAGGATGTGCATCAGCTGTCCTGGCACCGCGATGTGCTGCTCGCCTGGCTCGATCGGCTGGCCCCAGGTCCGCTCGTGCTCATACACAGCGCCAGTGCGTCGGCCCTCGCGGAGATGCTCGTTGCAGCCGCGCCCGACCGTTTCGTCGGGGTGCTTGTCTCATCCGATGGCGGCATGGATGTCGCGCCTGCGTGGCGGGCGCCCTTTGTCGATCGTGGATACGAGGCTGCGCTGCGTGCGCTCGGCCATCGCGCGCCGGACGCATCGGGTCCATCACCGTTGCAGTCGGCACAGATGGTGCAGAGGGCAATGGGATACTTCGCGCCGTGACGAAACACATCTACATCTACTCCCCGTCCAGTGCAGTGCGCGACAGGGCGGCCTTCAAGCGCGGCGTGGCCCGGCTCAAGGCGCTCGGGCACGAGGTCGAAATCGACGAGGCGGCACTGTCGGTGCATCAGCGTTTCGCAGGCGACGACGCCATGCGAATTGCCGCGATCTCACGCGCTGCCGCGAGTCGCGCCGACGTCGCGCTGATCTCGCGAGGTGGCTATGGGCTGACGCGCATTCTCGATGCGCTGCCTTACAAGGCAATCGCCAAGGCGATCGATCACGGCACGGAATTCGTCGGCCTGAGCGATTTCACAGCGCTTCAGAACGCGTTGCTGGCGAAGACTGGCGCCGTGACCTGGGCGGGTCCGGCCGTCGGCGAGGACTTCGGCGCCGAGGCGGGCGCGGACGACATCATGGAAGCGTGCTTCGACGATCTGGTGAGCGGGCAGGGGGAGGGGACCGGATGGCGCATGCCGGTGCGTGACGCCGAACTTGCGGTGCGCGCGATTCACGGCGCCACGCTGTGGGGCGGCAATCTGTGTGTGCTGACCAGCCTGCTGGGCACTCCCTACTTTCCGGCCGTTGACAAGGGTGTCCTGTTCATCGAGGACGTCAACGAGCATCCGTACCGCATCGAACGCATGCTCGATCAGTTGCGACTCGCCGGCGTGCTCGCCCGTCAGCGGGCCATCGTGTTCGGACAGTTCACGGGCACCCGAAAGGTGCCGGGCTACGACCGCGGCTTCGGGATGAACAGCGTGATTGACCGGCTTCGTTCGTTGCTGAAAGTGCCCGTCCTGGCCGGGTTGCCTTTCGGCCACGTGCCCACGAAGGTGCTGTTGCCCGTGGGGGCGAAGGTCGAAATGGCCGTGGACGGGCGCGACGTTTTCATGGTTTGGGGTCACCGGCATGCGCCGGGGCACGACCACGACGCCGGTCATGCACATTGAAAAAAAGGAGCCTCATGGCTCCTTTTTCATTGTCAGACCGGGAACCTCTGGTGAACCCGCGGCCCCATCGTGTTGGGCAATCCGCCCTTGAAGAGCGCGTTGATCTTCGTCATGTGACGACGGGCAACCAGCTCGCCTTCGAGCTGGCTCAAGCCGCTGACCAGATCCTGCCGCAGATACCAAAGGGACTCCAGGTCGTCGGCAAATCGGACGCGTTGCGCCAGGCGCTGTGACTGGAGTGTCTGATGAACCTGCAACAACGAGAGCATGGCTTCGCGAATTCGCGTCGTCTGGCGATCGGTTGATCTAACCCAACCCATACCGGGAATTGGAAGAAGCCGAAACAAACTGTTGGGGGAAACCATGGACGCCGTGGCAAAGAGCCTGAAGCCTGTGATGGCTCTACGGTAATCGCGGCGTACCCGATTCGCAAGCAAAGACACAGTTAAACATGTTCAAAAACAACGCTGTTTGCGAACATCTTGAAGCTGCGCACGAAGGTTGGGTACATTAGTTTTACTTTTGGGGCGGGCATTGAAACTGAATGCGTCATTCATCCAGTGAACCAGAGACGCGAAAAAAGCCCGGAACGGTCTCGCACAAACGACAGTACCAAGCGCACACAACCCTCGCTTTGCCATAATCAGTCAGCATTTCCTAACAAATAAGTCACAAAATGGGCGCCCACTCCACTGTCGTATTCGCCGACTTGACGGGTAGTACAAGGGTCTTCGAGGCCATGGGCAACGCACGCGCGACCGAGACAGTCACGCGATTGATCCAATGGATTGGCGGAGTTTGCGAAGCCCATAGCGGCCGTGTCGTCAAATCGCTGGGCGATGGCGTATTTGCGATATTTCCGGATGGCGCCAACGCGATCGACGCCGTTCTGGAAATGCAGCGTAACCATCAAAAGCGCCTTCAGGTGTGGCCAGTTCCACTTCGGATGGCATTGCAAATCGGCGTTGCGAGCGGCGAAATCGTCGAAGTCGACGGTGATTGCTACGGCGATGCAGTGAACTTGGCGTCACGCCTGAGCGATCTTGCCGGCCCGGGGCAAATTTGGGCGACCGACTCCGTCGTCTCCCAATTCCACGAAGGCGTGGTGAGGCATCGAAATCTCGGCCCCATCAACATTCGAGGTCGAAACGAGATGGCCGTCGTCCACCGGATCGACTGGCAGGAAGAGATCACCGAGTTCCTTACCATGCCGGCGCAACTGGCTCCGGTCAAAGCGCAGGACTCATCGTTCGGACAAATCGAACTTGCCTGGCTGGACGTCCGCTCCATGTTTCGCTCGACCGAATTGCCGATCCACCTGGGCCGGGTGGACGATGCGCAGTTCGTGGTCAACGACCCACGCGTGTCTCGCTTGCATGCGCGTATCGAGGCACGACAAGGCAGTTGTGTACTGGTGGATGTGAGTACGTATGGGACTTGGGTTCGCTTCCACGGCAGTGCTGGTGCAAGCGGAGAGATTGCGCTGCGCCGCGAAGAATGCGTTCTGCACGGTAGCGGCGAAATCGGGCTCGGCGCGCCATTGAGCGATTTCAGCGCGCCGACGATTTCATTCAATACGACGGGTGGCAGCTTGTTGCTTTCCCGACGCGACGCGCGTTGAGCGTTGGGAGTGAGCGGTCAGAAACTCATAAATCGTAGACATGGCAAGCACTTAGGCGCATTGACGCACGATTGTGGCTTGTAATTATGCGCCTGCGCTTGCGCAAATTCCCTCTCTGCCAGAGATGCTAGAAGCGCGAAAACGATGCTGGCCATGACGCGCACTCCTTCAATCCAATCAAAACTTGTAACATCGAGTGTTCCTGCCGCATCGTGGTGGTAGGGCGTTGAGCCAAGGCGAGGCGCTGTCAATCAAGAAAAAGAGGAGCAGTTATGTCGGCATCAGTTCTGCAGGCGTTTATCAGAGCGAGCCTGATTGATCTCCACGGTGATGACACGAGGCGTGCGAAGCTTCAGGAGTCTGCCACTGAGATGGCGGCTGAGTTCGCTTTGAGACCGCTCAGCTTGGCGATTCCAGCACTGATGGCCGTACTGCGCGAGGAAGACGTGAATCCGCCAGATGCGTTCAGGGAAATCTCCAGAGCGATCGAGAGCCGCTGGAGCACCTACCACAGCGTGTTTCGGGGCGGTAAAGCCAACACGTTGTATCGAGGTGTCGCGCTTCAGGCGTTGGCGGAGGCAATTGAGAGCCAACCGCAGTTGGGAGTTGCGATCGCACTGTTAATGAGAAATTTTCGCACTGCGCTCGCGTTTGGAAAGTACGCCTCGGCAATTCAGCTTGTCGTCGAGGTTGCAGAAGCCGCGTTCGCCTCGGAAGCCCAGGCTGGGGCATTGCCGAAAGACACCAGCACAACTTTGCCTGCTGTTGCCAAGGCCACGAAGATCGATCGGCCGGCGCTGTTAAAGCGCCTTGAAGCTGCAGTCGGTCCGCACAACCGTGCCGGTGAAGCCGGAAACAATCCAAACCCGCAGTGGCCGAATGCTGGCAACCCATGGAGCTATGATTTCTCTGACCGGCTCATGCCCGTAATCGCCGACCACATTGATGTAGCTATTTCCGAAGCGGCCAAGTTCGACCAAAAAAACCAGCAGGGCGTAGCAAGCACCATCGCGGCTCGCACCAGCATCGAACCGGCGATACGGCGGTCGATTAAATTACTGTGGTGGCGCCAGTCGCTTTATTCGACGTCTGCCGACCAGTCGTACCGTCAACTCGGCCCGTTTGAGGCAGTGATCCATGCTGTCGCTGACCTGGCCAGTCATCTGCCGGACGCCTACGAAAGTGCTGCCGATTTCTTCTTGTCAGAGGCAGTCTTGGCGCTTGGGCTCGGTAAGGACATGCACGACTTTGGCAAGCTCCAAGGCGCCGACTCGAAAGCACGGTTTGCACTTAGCGGCCGCCTTGCGCTTCAGACCCCGGCGGGGTTGGTTCTCACTGGACTTGTTCTTAAAGACGGATCCGCGCCTCTCTGCGCGCCCACTTTGACCTATGAAGGCTGGGCTGTTTGGCTGTTGCGCGAGTTCGTGGCTGTCCGGGCGCTTGAGCAGATCCAAACAGAAGCCGACACGCAGGATGCGCCCGATGAGTAAATCCTGTTCGCACCGGGACTGTCATGCGCCAAGCATGACCTGTGTACGGGGGGACGCGTTCGAGGAGTGCCCTTATTGGGCAAATGGCGATGTGGCTTCCGAACCCTCGGGGCCGACTGAAGACGCGTCAAATGCGGAGCGACAGCTTCGATTCCCTTGGACTGGGAACGCCATGGGGCCCGCCGATCTGCCCTATCTGGCCGGGGCATCCAAGGTAAAGCTGCTGACTCTCGCTGGAGCGTCTGATGCGGGCAAAACCTCGCTGCTGGCAGCCTTCTATCTCTTAATTGCACGGGGGATCAGGCCTGCAGGGGTAGAGTTTGCGGGTTCTTTGACTCTGGAAGGTTGGGAAAACATCGCCGCAAGTCTGCGTTGGACTTCAACGAGCGGACCGACCTTCCCACCACACACGTCCAGCGGCAGCGGTCGACATCCAGGGCTGCTGCACTTGGCTCTGGACACACTGCAAGGACGCTGTGAGCTAGTTGCTGCGGACGCTCCGGGTGAATGGTTCAGCTATTGGGGCTCTAATCAAGCGAGCCCGCAGGGCGAAGGGGCTCGCTGGCTGTCCGAGCGCACCGACGTCTTCCTCGCTATTGCTGACTCACAGGCACTATCCGGGCCCGATCGGGGACAAGCTCGTGTCGCTTTGGTCAACTTGCTTCGCCGGGTTGGCGCGGAGGCCGGTGGACGTCCTGTGGCACTCGTTTGGACAAAATGCGATGCGACGTTGTCCATTGAAATGCAAACCCGAATTAGGGAGGCTGCGGAGCGAAGTTTCAAAGACTTTCGCGAGTTTCGCGTCAGCATGCTTCCGTCAAGAGGCGAGAAGGCGCGCAACCGGGGGAGGGGCATCATCGAACTGCTGCAGTGGATCTTGGCTGCGGAGCCCGCCGTACTCGATCCTTTACCGCATGAAGACAGGAGCCGCGAGTTATTTCACGCCTTTGGAGCGTTCACGTGAACGGGTCAAGTAATAACTTACGCATCGCTTTGTTCGGCGAGTCCGACAATGGCAAGAGCCACTACGGTGCACAGTTGCTGGAACGCATCGAGGCTGAAAGGTGCGGAATCAAGCTGCGAGTGGCTGCGACAGATGTTTCCGCCTTCGATGAGGTGCGCAGGCGACTTGGGGCCGGCCTGCTGGCGGAGCACACGCCATCGGGCGTCTATCAGGACGTCATGCTGCCCATTGTCGATTTGGCCGGCAGAGCTGTGGATCTAACATGGCCGGACTATGCCGGCGAGCAGGTAAGGCAATTGATAGACAGTCGGGCGATGAGCCAGGAGTGGCTGGACCGTACGCAGGCGGCCGACGGATGGATCCTAATCGTGCGCCCCAAGCTGGCTCAAGAAGACGACGACATTTTCAGCAAGCCACTAGGTCATCCCGCACGCGCGCCTGACGGCAAACAGAAAAAGGTCCGGAGATCGATCCAGTCGCGCCTCGTAGAACTTTTTCAGATGCTTTTGCACGCCAGGGGGTTACATGATCGTGGGTCGCCCCCGCCGTTGGTCGTCTTACTCTCTTGCTGGGATGAACTGAAGCTTACTGACGGTACGAGGCCTAGCGAACTGCTAAACGAGAAAATGCCGCTACTTGCTTCTTATGTTCGAAGCATCTGGGGGACGCATTCGTCCATTTTTGGGCTTTCGGCGCTGGGCGTTGAACTTGACGTTAAGGAAGTTAACGAGGATTTTATCGACCGGGGTGCCGAGAATTCAGGTTTCATTGTCGAGGTCGATGGCCGTTCAAATCTAGATTTGACGATTCCGATCGTGCGCTTATTCGAAATGTTGAGGGCTTGATGCGGCTGCATCAAGCGGTTTATGGGGCTGCGGCTGGGCATGCACTCCTTCAAGCGAGTGATGCGGCGCTTGCTACGGATTTTCGGAACGTCGCATGGCGCACGGACCTCCCGCAGACTTGCCCCGCTGGAGTTGAGTGGGCGCCGTATTTTCGGCTGATCAAAGAAGCGGGCTGGATGATGCTCATTCACACGCGCCGCGACGCAGCAGCAGATCGGGGCGGGATGGTGCTCTCTCGCGCGGCATTTATCCCACTTGAAGACGTCGAAACCCTCCGCGACCTGGCCCCCGTCGTCGCTGTGCTGGCATCGCCGTGGTCCGAAGGCGATTCGCTTGAACCAATCGAGCTGACGGATGTTACGTATGCGGCGGAGGTCGTCGATGCGTCCAGCCCCCCTCAAAGCGTCGTTTCACTTGCTACGGCGCTCAGCCAAGTCGGGCCGCGGCCACTTGTAGTGTGTCAGGGCCAAGGGCTTGAGGAGGTCATGTTTGACCTTTGGCGCAGGGCCCCGCCTGAGTACAGGGTCAAGCTGACCTTCGGCTTTAGCTTCGGCCCTACAGATGTCCATGAACTGGCTGTTGTTTCCACGCCTGTAGCGCTCATTTCTCGTTGGATGCCGGCTCAAGTGATCGATCTGCGCGCAGCGATCGTTGGAGGTTCCCATGCAGCGACGATCCTTGATTCGCCAGCGGATGCTTCTGTGCGCAACTTCGCAAAGGAGTGCGGGCTGCGTCTGGACTCGGACACTGCCATTTCCATCGCCGTACAAGCGTTTGATCTCTGGCGGCAGAAGGGCTCACCCAACGATGAACTCCTGCTACTGCGCCTGCTGATCGACGCGTCCAATAAGTCGGCGGGCGCAGAGGCCGCAAAGTCGACAGCTGCCAAGCGGGTCTTAGCTTCAGCGGTGGACTGGACCATGGAAAGCCTGATGGTGATGCGCAACCTGGATTTTTCCGAGCTGCGCGAGGAGCCGTTGCTGTCAGATGCGCTGCGGCTGTGGGTTGCAAAATCGGCAAGCAGCCCTGAAGCAGTTGGTTTGAAGCAGGTGCTAATCGCTTGGATCTCAAGGAAACCCAAGTTGGTGTGGCTTCAGGCGGTGGAAGCTGGTTTTAGGGCATCCAGTGACGCTCGATTGATCAGGAAGCGAGGGCTCGAGGTCGTCTGGCAGGTTCTGGTCTTGGAGGCAGCGGGTCCATCGCGTTTGTTGTCCTTGCTCGCTGACGACAGCTACGAGAAGCAATTGTTGGAGGTCGTCGACGAATCAATGCCGGTCAGAGTTGCTGATTCCCTTGTCGTGAAGATGTTGGCTAAAAACTGGTGGCAACTGAGCGGCGTCCTGCTTGCGCGCTCGCGCCCCCCGGGCGCCGCCGCGAAGGCAGTGCTGGCATTGGCGCCAGTCTGCAAAACATCAAGGCAGTTGTTATTCGCCGGCGCTCTCAGCATCGCTACAGACGATGAGCTAGTCGATGTAGCGATTGCCATTCAGGATCCCTCAATTACCGCGTTGGCTGCAGAGGCCTGTGTCCGGAATCCATCGGTACTACAGCGCTTCGACTGGAAGCGATTCGAGTGGTTCCTAGTTCTGAAGAAGGCCTTCGAGCTGTCTCCGGCGGTGTTGGACGCGTTGCCGGCTCGCGTCCTTGGTATCACCCAAACTATTGCGGCGCAAATAGCCGTAGACCCTCTTTGGGCTGTAGTTGCAAGCACACCACTTGCGAACATCGTAGACATCGACCAGCGCGCGCGAGCCTGGGACCTCATTCCGCTTCCTCACATCAATTTGATCCTTGATGCCACTGCGCGCGGTTGGCTGGATCGTTTTGAGCGCGGACAAGAGCGCCGAATTGCGCTCGAACCCCGTCTCTGCACGATCGTCGTGTCCATCGTCAAACGACGGGGTTATCTAACCGAGGCACTAAAGCGCGCGCCAGCGGCATTTATGGCTTACTTGGAGGACTTCTGCTTCGAGACCGACCGTGAAGTCTATGATTTTTTGATGGATCTTAGTAGTGGCCCTTTGCGCCTGAACGAGGCGGCAGCCAAGGCCTTGGGTCAGCTAATTTTTAATAATAAGTGGCATGACGTGGCCACTGACGCCAAGAATCTACTCACCACAAGGTCGGACTTAGCTCCACTGTATCGCGAGTGCTTCCGCCTGCTGAGCATCGTTGACAGGCTTTGGGTCACATACAAGATCGGTTTGCCGCCGCCGCTGACCAGTGAAGAGGCCTGGGAGGCGTTCGAGGCTGAAGCAGTAGCGCTTTATTCAACCGGCCCTTGGCACGACGAATTGTGGAGTCGCAGCGGCGGTGATTCTGGCGACCTATCGAATGAAGGCTCGGGCCGCGCCAGCTGGCATCGCTGCATCCGGAGCCTTCGCAACGGGATGGCGCCGGGAGCGGAAGCCGTTCTCCGCGAGATGGCCAGTCAGTACCCGTACAACGACACCCTGCGCCAATTGAAGCGACAGGGTTTTTGGAGATGACTCTGCAGAAAAAAAACTTCAATGGTGGGAGGGCGTTGCTGATTGGCATTGGCGAGGGGTATTCCGGGACGTTGAAATTACCGAAACTAATCCGTCAAGATGCCGAAGCCATGGCGCAGATTCTGTGCGATCCGACGTTTTGTGGCTATCCGGCATCGCAGGTCCAACTGCTGCTGGACGAGCAGGCGACCAAGACCAACATTGTCGGCGCCCTGCGCGAGCTCGCCGCATCTGCAAAGCCCGACGACACAGTTGTTATCTTCTTTTCCGGGCACGGTGGCCGACGAGTCGGCGCGCCTGAGCATTCAGGCTACCTCTACCCCGCAGATTACGTAATCGGTGATCCCAACAACACCGGTTTGCTTGCCGAGGATTTAACGGCTTTGCTCGATGCGATCCCCGCTGCCCGGGTTGTCCTTTTGCTGGATGCCTGCCATGCTGAAGCGGCGGCGCATGTGAAATCTGAAGCGGAAGCCAAGGGCATGCTGCAAGGATTTCGGGAGCCAACGCTTGAAAAGCTGGCCTCGGGCAATGGGCGTGTGGTAATCGCATCGTGCAGGGACAGCGAGCTCTCATGGACCTCTACGTGGAGGGGTCACAGTTTGTTCACGCACTTCTTGCTGGAAGGTCTGCGGGGCCAAGCGCGTGGGATAGAAGATGGGACGGTGCGTGTGTTGGACCTTTTTTCGTACCTATCTGAGCAAGTGCCGGCCAACCCCGTCAACGGTACGTTGCAGCATCCCGTGATGCGCGCCCACACCGAGAACAATTTTCCTCTGGCTTTGCGAAAGGGTGGGTGGTTCAAGGGCGAAGATGTGGCCGGGGCCGAGACTCCAGCTGCTTCATTCGAAGATTTGACTCGTCTCGGCCCCCGCTCGATTGACTGGCGACAGCTGGAGGCGGTGATGGTTCAGCTCTATCCCACAGGGCCGAGCCAAAACGAGATCTGGTCTCGTGCGGGCGGCGATCTGTCCGCACTCTCGCTTGTTGGGAGCGGGCGCGCTGTCTGGCATGCGGCGCTTCGTACGCTCGCCAACGGGGGCGGTGGCGCCGGCATCACGGTAGATGGACTTCTCGAAGCTGGACTCGAAGACTTTCCCGGTAACCACCAACTCCGAGCTTTCTCTGGGTGAACGCGAATACGGTGCCAACGAACGTAAGCAAGTTTGGTACAGAAACCACTTGCTGGAGTAGCAGACTTGGCTCATGCGAGCCGCAGATGCTCCCTTGGAGATTTCTGGATCGTGAGCGACTAGAGTTCGGCACGGGAAGCTCTACTAACTCAGGGATGGCAGCGGTCTTCTCTGTTTTTTCTGGGAAAAAATGACTTGCCACAGCTTAGTCACTGCTTGCCTCGCAGGACGGTTTATTGGAGTCTTGCAGTGCCTCGTCTAGTCACTCGGTCAAAGGTAAAAACGTGCTCTTGGGGTGCCTCGACGCAACAGCCGAAGAGACGTCGCCGCTCGTGACCTGTACCGTAGCGCAGCTCGACTGGTGCCGCACAGACGGGGCAGGTGGCGCTGTAGCGCACCAGACCGATGATGCGCACTTCGCCGAGCTTGAAGCTTTCGAGCTGGGCTGGTGATTCGTTCCAGGCGACCAGCGCATCTGCGGCAGGAACGATTCGATCGGTCAGCAACCACCAGAGCTGGCGAACAATGTCCCAAAGAAGCCAGCTCAAGCCCCCTGCAACGACGAAAAATGCCAGGTCCGCGGTTGTTGGGGCCCTACGCACGAAAAGCATCAGCCACACGGTGGCTGCCAAGAGCGCAATGCATGCCATGGGCGCCAGCCCGGTACCCGCAAACAGCAGGCCGCGCAGCGACTTGGTCCTGAACGAGCCACTCCCGAACAGCGGGCGCGCAATCCAGGACGGCTTGACGGTACCCGCGGCGGCGTAGGTGTATTCGATCTGCAGCTTGGCAGGTATCGCAACCTCGGTCGCAACCAAACCAGCCGCTTTGAGGCTCAAAAGCCTGCTCGCATCGTCTGGCGTTTGCGACACGCTTGGGTCTTCTGCGGACGTCAGCGCGTAGGAGGCGAGGGACCATTGTGCTCTGTGATGCCCCGTCGTTGAACGCTTGCTGACGCCGAGCGCGTGCCTGAAGCCGCGCTGTGTAAAAAAGGCCTCCCGATCGGTGGCCCGGCTGGCCAGGTATTGCTCGAGCTTGGCGTTCTTGATTTTCATCTTGGCCGAATCGAAGTCAACAAGCTCGGACGGCCAGCAAGCCTGGACCAAGTCCTCCGCATTGAATTCCAACTGCGTCGGAGAGTCCGGCAAGTGCGCGACCTTGGCCGACTCAGCAGCAAGGGCGCGGAGCAGCGCCAAGGCATTGCTCTGATCGCGCTGGATTTCAAGCCATTCCTTGAAGCAAGGCAGCAGGTCTGCTACGGGTGGCAACCGGTTTGCAACCGGTTCTGCACTGGTTAGCGACGCTTGGGCTCTCAACACTTGGGTCTCCTCAACTCAACGCATGGGATCCCTATGTTGGCATTGTTTGCACTGCATTCTTCCAATCGCTTTATCCACGTGACCGAAGCCGAACGCGGCTTGGCTTGTGACTGTCGCTGCGCAGTGTGCGGCGAGCCGGTGATTGCGAGGCAGGGTGACGTCCGAGAACACCATTTCGCCCACACGTCCAACGACGAGCCTTGCGCGGCAAGCTACGAATCTGATCTGCACCGCTTCGCAAAACGCGTGATCGTCGAAGCCCATGGCTTGGTGGTACCCGTCAATGCGGCCGTGGCGAGCGTCCTCGACCTGGGCGACGGCAATGGGCTGCGCATCCTGCTGGCATGCACCGGCATCGAGGAAGAGGTGACCGTGGGAAATAGACGCCCAGACCTGCTAGCAGCCACCACCTCCGGTGCGAGCGTAGCCATCGAAATCGCTTATTCCTCCTTCTGCGACTTCCAGAAGCGTCAGGAATACGAGCAGCTGCACCTGCCTGCTCTTGAGATCGATCTGAGAGCTTTCACTCCCACGACCTTCGACGTCGCCCGTGTCAAGAGCGTGCTGCTTGAAGAGGTCGCTTGCAAAACATGGCTCTGGCCCGAGCGCCTCGAGGTTGCCAAACCATGCCCTGCGGCAGAAGTTGCAGAGACATCCGCCCTTGTGTTGGATCGTCAGTACTTGCCTGAGGAGATCATCACGGTCCGCGGGCGCTGGATTTCGGTCAAACAACTGCCCAGCGGCAACATCGCCATCAAGGCGGTGCGCTACGACCCTGATCTCGTTTCAGTAGTGCGAACTGTTGCGCGTCAGCACTTTGGACGGTACCGGGCCGCCTACTTCAGCTGGGTGGTCCCGCGCTTCCGAGCCGACGCGGCCCGTTCGCAACTGCGCGCAGCTGCTGCGGCAACGATTTAGGTTGCAGAAACGCAGGGCGCAATTTCCACACTCTTTGCGGTCGAAAATGCTACATGAATGGATTTTCTCGTCTCACCGCAGCGTGTATACAAATTCGTCAATGTCCGTCGACAGAAAATCAAGTGCCACCGTACTCGAAAATGGAGTGCGGACTCTTTTGCGAGGCATGCCGGTTAAAAATTTCATCCTGCGCATCATTGGAAAAAACCATCTACGTGCTCTAGCTGGGCAGGCTCACGAGAGTGGCTGAGCACTGAAGATGACAGGCAATGCTAATTGAAATGCACTTAATTTTCTAAATCCGACTCGCGAGTATTAGTGTTAATCCAGGGTAATAAACAGAAGATTTGCAGAATCATTAGCCTCGGCGGAAAAGATAATCCCTGGAAGGCACGAAACAAAATTGAGCTGATAAACCATCCGACAAATTGCGAAAAGCAGCATCAATCTTTTTGCAGGCCGCCTGAGCGTGTCGCACGCACGGCTACCACACATTTGCCAGTGCGACAATACAGAATGGAAATTCTTGAGAGATGAAACATCGCTTTGCTTGAACGCAAACGTGTGTCAATAATTCGAGCCCCTCAACTCAAAGGACGTCGTACGTAAAACGCAAAGACCACCTCAGAAATGAAACAGGGGACGAGCCGTAGGAAGCCCGTCCCCTGAAAGACGCTACTCCCAAGCAGTGCCGCTGCAATGGCGCTTGGGACGGTTAACACTCTTCTTGAACCTGCCAAGACGATACCGGCTTCAACGCTGCTCGTCAAGGCCGGGTGGTGGTGTTCGCGTTAAATTTCTGTAGGCGACCATTGCGAGGATCGTCGCGTGAAAGCATGCGCATCGCAAAGACCAATCCGAAGCCACCCGGCGCCTACTTGAGATCGCCAAACTGCTTGACCAGTCGTGGCATTAAGCCGCCCGCACGTCATTCCATTGCTCTCTCAGAAGGGAGCACGCTTTGACGACGATTTCGAAATTCGCTTCGCGGTTGGGCACCCAAACGCGTTCCAAGAAAGCAAAGCGCAACGGCCACAAGGTTAATCCCCGGCTTCCGTTGTTCGAGT
The DNA here is from genome assembly GCA_041424275.1 of Variovorax sp. GTDB lineage: Bacteria > Pseudomonadota > Gammaproteobacteria > Burkholderiales > Burkholderiaceae_C > Variovorax. The sequence continues at coordinate 46,675 of JBGMOF010000024.1, read as the reverse complement.
CTTATTCGCCAAAAGCGCGAGACGACGTGAGGTTCGGCGAACTAGGCCAATTTGTTCATTTCCTATGCTGCGAGGGCGAGCCGACTTTTCAGCAGATCGACTATTGCAATAGGCATTTTTGGCCAGACGGAAATAAGGAAGAGGATGTGGCGGGCTTGATTGCATCCGTAACCGATGGTTCAGGTAAAGTCCAAATTCTCATCCTAGGTGATGAATTGACTCGTTCCAAATCTGACATCGCCAAGCACACTTTTTATCTTGAACGGTCCATAGATCATTTTTCAACTTCGACAAACGTTGAACCGACCGTCAGCTTAGCTTTTTCGACGGTATTGGAACTTAAGAAAAAGTATGAAACGAGGATCAGAAACTGGTTTGAAATCATTCCCTGGATTGCTCAGGTGCGCAATCAACCTCTTGCAAGCCATGTGCGGGTAATCCAAGAGCTTCTCAGGCTTGAGACATGCGTCTCGGCGGGGACGCTTCGCCAGATCGAAAAAGAAGACATCAAACTTTCAGGTTTGTTGTTAGCTGCTGCTTTCAAAGGCGCCGGATGTGGGCTGTGGGCAAGCGATCTTGACTCGCGCCCGATCTCGACACGCACGATGTTTGGCAAGGTCACGGGAGATGTGCAATGAACAACACAGGGGTCTTAAATGGTCGAAAATTTAACTTTTGGGACTTTCAAATTGTCGATTCAATCGAATGCTCTCACGAAACGGCGAATTGCGGGTACTTTGATTTGGAGGAGCTTGAACTAACCACAGAAGAGGACCGCACACCTTTTCAGGGATGCGCCAAAACATTGCTCTCACGCCTCGGCAGACGAAATGCGCCATCCATGCCGCCGTTCAAATCCCTTTTACCGGTCATTACCGCTTTTGAGAAAGTGCAAACCAAAGGGGGAACCGCGCAATGAAACGCGAATTAGCATTTCTGAGCCCGCCTACGCTCAAGAAGTTTCCTCGCGAGAGCTTGGACACACTCACTTGGCCGCCTTTCGATCGCGCCGCACTCGGGCTCCCATCAGAAACGAACGTCATTCATGCTCGATTTGAGCGGCTAGAGCTTGCCATCACTGCTCTATTTGACGGGGCGGAACTCAAAAGCACGGCGGCAAAAGCCCAGATCACGCCCGCCCGCCTTCTGATGCTTGTTGAGCGATGCTTGTCGCTCGCCGGGGATGGCCAGATTTACGGCTTCTTGGCACTCGTCAAAGGTTGCCGAACAAAGACCTATGTTCGCGAAGCGCCGGTCAAGCCCAACGAGGAGGGCACTGTTGGTTTTGCCGGGGCGTTCGCGAAGCTCCTTGGAGACATCCCGGAGATCAAGCAAAAGATTGATAAAAGTATCGCAAACGTGCGTGAGCCCGGAAGCATCAAGATGCATTCCGCGTCGCACAACGTAGTGTTTCAGGCTTTCAGCGACGCGTGTAAGGACGCAGGCCTCACGAGGGCAGACTACCCCCTCGCATACAAGGCGGTGGCAAAGCGCTCCCTCCGGCGGTACGTCAACTCCCGTGTCGCCAAAAACCTCCGACTGGTGGGCACATGGCACGGTGAGGGCGCGGCTCGCCGGTTAAGTTTGGGGACAGGCCGGCCTGATCTCATTCTCGCCGTCAAGCCGTTCGATCAAGCCCACATCGACGCCCATCAGCTCGACTGCGTCAGTAGCGTGGAGATTGAGGGACCCGATGGTGAAATGCTCCGTGTTTCCATCGGTCGCATGTGGTTGATCGTTGTCTCTTGCGCGGTCAGCAATGCAATCTTGGGCTACAGCCTGAACTGCGTGGACGAAGTCTCCGCGGTGCATGTTGAGGAGGCATTGCTCTGCGCACTTACCCCATTCAAACGCCGCGAACTTTACGGCGACCTGCAATACAAGAAGGACAGCTGTCTACCGAACGGCGTCATTCCAGGACTCCACGGTTGTCCGATCGCTTCGTTGAAGCTCGACAACGCACTTGTGCATCATTCGGACCGCATTCGAGAGACGGTGCGACGGGCCCTTGGCATCCACTGCCAATTTGGCGCGGTTGGCATGGCCGAAACGAACGCACGGCTGGAACGGCTTTTCCGTACGCTCGAGGGGCGTTCAGGAATCAGGCGGCTTCCCAGCACCACCGGAAGTGGTGCGGCCGATCCCTTGCGTCCCAAAAATTTTGTTCGAAATGCCATTGAAGAGGCCATCGACTGGAAGTACGTGCGCGACCTCATCGAAGTCGCCATCACTGAACACAACGCCATCCCGAGCAGCACCTTGGGCAATGCGTCGCCAAGACAGGTGATCGAGCACTACATCAATGGAGGCATCGCAAATCCGCTGTTGCGTTGCACGCCCCAGCGTCATCCCGCCGATCCATACCTGGGATGCGAACGCATGGACGTCAGGATCGCCGGTTCGATCGAGCACGGCGTGCGGCCGTATTTCGAAATACTCGGGGTTAGGTATTCCTCGAGGCACATCGCACACGATGGAGCACTCATCGGGCAAAAGGCGGTGGTGTACATGGACCACCGGACCTCGGCAATACGCGCCCTCTACGTTGCCGGGCGCCTGATACCAGACATCTTTACCAAGTCCCGCAAGCCAGAGCAGCCCATGTCGATCGACGACAGGCGCGCAATGAACAGCGAGAAAGATCGTCCGTACATCTCGGAGAACATGTCGCTGGAAGAAAGGATGGGTGAGCTCCGTGCCAAGGCCACAGCTCATTTTCGGGACTCGCCGCTGAAGCTCAACCCAGCAGCGAAAGAATTTGTGGCAGCCGCCATGCGCGAGATGGCTGCACAAAAGGCCGCAGAGAACACCGACGAGCCTTCCACGAAGGTCGACTACCTTGAGAACGATCTCCCCGAGCCTGTAGCAAGGCGCAGCGGGCCCAAAAAACTGGCCGTGAATACGGCCGACACGCTGCCTGCGACGAAAGGTCGCGTTCCCCTAGCAGACCAAAACACTTCTGCTCCGCCAAGCAGGAGCCGCGTGGACGAAACGCCTCCGCGGGTGACCGCAAAGGTTGCGGCCAGGTTTCCAGGCGTTCGCAGAGGTTCGTTTGACGACCTGACCCGGAGAACAGGATCATGACGAACGACAACGTTGCAGATGCAGCTTCGCCTGAGCCGAGGCTTGCCGCGCTAAAGAAGCATCCGCTCATCAATGACAAGGCTGTGATCGTCACCCAGCTTGTGGAGGATGTCTACGACGAAGTGGAGAGCGGACTGACGTTTCGCTACACGGGGTTGAGCTACGAGATGCCGCCTCGCTTTGGAAAGACGTGGTGCATCAGGGGGGTGAAGCACCTCTTAGGCCACTTCGAGCCAAGCGTCCTGACCTTTGTGCTGACAGCCCGGGGCGACGACAAAGCCGTCCGCACGCAGAGAGCCTTCAACGGCGACCTGCTCATGGCATTGGGGCACGGGGCGGCAGCCAGGGTGAGCGCGGCGGACCGATTGGCAGCTGCCCTCAACTTTGTCAGGACCGCACGCGACATCAAGGCAGTCGAGATCGGTGCCGAATGCGAACAAATCGTCTTTTTCATTGACGAAGGGCAGAACTGGACCATCAAGGATTGGGGCTTCTGGAAAGACTTCACCAACCTGTTTGTCCACGACGATCCGATTCACATTCTCACAGTGGTCTTCAGCCAGCCCGAAGTCTTCGGATTGATCAAAACACTGCGAGCCAAGCCAGACATCTTCTACCGCTTCTTTCTCCAACATCGCCCTCTTCAAGGCATTCGCCACAAGTCCGAGCTCGGCCTGATCATGAAGCGCTTCGATTCTGGCGCCGCCATGGAACATCCAGAAGGATCCGGTCGCAGCTACACAGAGTTCTTCATGCCCCAGGCCTACACGGCCGGCTGGCGTCTCGAAAAGGAGCTCGACCACGCATGGGCAGCCATCAAGCCAGTCACGGGCGAGAAGAACCGGACGGAGCTCGCAATGGCTTCGGTCAATCAGGTGTTGAAGATTTTCTTGGTCAGTCAGATGCAGGCAGATGGGCCTCAGTACATCGGTGGCGACCCTGAGCAGTGGCTCAACGCGGCGAAGGTCGACATCTTCCGGGACCTGCAGTCGTCGCTATGAGCCAGCCCCACAAACTTGCTTTCAACCCGGCTTGGCTCAGTGAGGAGGAGGGGGCCTTCACCGGGCTTGCGAAGTTGGCTGCGGCGAACGTTCTCACCACTTCAGCACTGAGCCCGTTGCTGTTCGGCACGAAATCCCCATCAATTCGCAATGTGCACCGCGCGCACCAACGATGCCTTCTCGTCAATTTCTGGAACCAGGATGTAGAAGCCGAACGACGGCCGCTGCAATGGGACGCGATCTCCAGGTGGACGCTGGACGCCTTCGCGGGCCAGTGGGCAAAGATCCTTGGATCTGAGGAGCGTATGCGGTTCTGTCCCACTTGCATGCGCCACGGCTACCAGTCGTCCCTCTGTCAGATCGACGCTATGGTCAGATGTCCCGCGCATCGCGATTTGATTTCCGATGAATGCTTGGACTGCGGAGGGCCCACACCGCCGTACACGTTCGAAGGCGCCACGCATAACGTCTTCAAATGCGGCTTGTGCAACGCTGCTTCGTGGGGTGTTAAGAACCCTTCCGCCTTGTTGAAGTGGCGCCGCATGCCTGGATTGCAGGACTACATTCAGGTTGCAATGCGGCTGGCACCGCTTCAGCGCGCAACCTTCATGGACCGAGAGTCGTGGGACGAGCGTTTCAGACACAGGGCGCCGCAGGTCAAACGCATCGCGGAATTCAACCTGTTGCATCGAGCGCTGCACCTTCGACTCCCCAGCGAATGCTTTACGCGACAGATTGCCCAGGTTGTTGTTTCGCGCGCGCGGATGCGATCTCGAGAGACTGCAGTCCATGTCGACATCAGTCCGCGCTCCCGTCTGGTGGCCTACAACTCTCAGCTGCGTTTAATCCGCCTTTCACTTGGCGAGCGTTCGACGACAGCACGGCGCATTGCTGAGGTGCGCACCGATCAGTTGCCGCATTCCCTTGAGCCAGAAGACTTTGCGGATTCGGAGGTTCTTGCCTATTGCTTGTTCCGCCTTCGCTTTGAAAGCGATCCTCGTTTGCTCTCCGAATCGGACGTTCGAGCAAGATCCATCCGCCCTGCCATTTTGGAACTGATGATGCGGTTCGGACCTGACGAGCAGGAATGCCGAAAGTTTGTCGCTGCTTGCTATCTCGCCGATCTCAGCTTCTGCAAGATGCTTCGCGACCGTGCTGAAGGGTTTGCGAGAGGCGAGTGCACTTGGCACGAAGTGATGGAAGAACATCACCGAGGCTTCAGCGCCCGCCATCTTTTTCTGCCGTACGGGCTCGGTATTTTGCGTGTTCGGTACTCTTCGATGACCGTCGCAGCGTTCGGTTTTGCTGCGTACACCAATGACACATTCCAAGGCCGCGCTGCCTGCAAAGGTTCGAAATGAGCGCAGGCGAAGGCTTGCTTTCTAGGTCACGCGCTCATGCGATTCACCCTGCACCGGCTGAACGAATCAAGCTTCCACCAGAGCTCGATGGAAGTCACGGACCTTTTCGTTGCCATGCCGAAATTGCTGGCGCGCCTGTCAACGACCTAGAGGCATTGGCCGCATGGACCCGAACGCTCAACGCCGAATCCCTGTTGCCCATGCGATCGGCCCTCGATCAGTTTTTGTGTTGGTGCGTTCGAACGCGAGAAAAGCCCCTGTCGTCGATCAATGACAGCGACCTGGAGGCTTACGAAGAGTTCTTGCAGGCCATTCAGCCAGCCAAGGACTGGATCTGCGTCCAAGGTGTCGATCGATCGGATCCGGCATGGCGCCCATTTTCTAGATCTCAGTTGGCGCCGGCCACCCGCAAGCTGAAGTTTGCTGCAATCCGCGCTGCAATCGTTTGGATGCGGGAGACGCTTTACGCGGATCCGCCTTGCTTTCGGCAACATGGACGGCGGCAGCCCTCGGGCACAAAACGTGTCGCACCTGAACCGTTGCAAACGATCACGCCGATTGGTCTTACCGCCATGGGTTGGATTTGGAAAGCACTGGCTTTCGACCGACAACTTTGCTCGAGCGTGCGCAGGACATTGATGCTGCTCAAGTACTTCTGCTGCCTCGACAACAGGGACATCTTCGCTTTGGTTGCGACAGACTTTTCGAAAGCTGAGGGTCTTTGGTACCTGCATGCCATTGCGGCACGGCCTTTGAACAGAACCATCCTGCTATTGCCGCCGGTCGTAGACGATCTGACCCAGCTCGGCTTCCTCGTGGAAGAGGGGGGCGAGCAGAAATCGCCATCTTCGGCAACGCCTAATCGTCTTTACGGTGGTTCTGTTTCTGGCATAGACAAGCATCTTCGCAAGACACTCCTTCAAGCAAGCGACCTCGCGTCGGCTCACGATGCTGATGCTGGCATGCAGTTGCGCGGTTTCAAAAGAACGTGGCTTCGCTATGCCCTGTCGGCACATGCCGGCGAGACTTCGGCAGGCGGTCCTCGCGCCCAGTCCCTTGCCCGTTCGGTCGTCGGAGCGCAGCCTGCTCCGCATACATCTCGTACGCCTTCCTATTTGTTGCCTGCAATGCGTTCGCAGACTCATGCGTTGTCGCTGGAAGCGACGGAAGCGCTTCGTTTCGTCTGGTCAGGCGTGTGAGTGGTCAAACAATCCGCGTTTCTACAGGCTTCAAGTGGCACTCAGTCGATGGTGGGCTCCTTGGCGATCCAGTCGCTCACGGCAACGTCATCCAGCTCGACAGCCGCGTCAATCTGCCAAGGTTCTGGGTAATGACGAAGGATCCGTTCGGCCAACTGCCGCAATTTTTCGGGCACTGGACTTCCCCAAAGTTGCAAGTCCTTTCCAGGGGAGCGCAGATCGCGAAGGGCTTCTCCGGCCCATTCAATCGCGCGTCGACGTTCGTACGGGAGTGTCATCGGCTGTCCGCTTGGCGGCGCTTTTCTGATCGCCACTCTTGGGCATGGATCTCGCAAAGACATTCATACCAGGTGCCATGCAGTTCGATTTGCGCCGGCGCGCCGCAGCGCATGCATGCGGTTTCTGTCGCCTCTTCAGCGTCGTCCAGTACAGCGTTCACTTCTCTGCGGAGCTCGTCGATCATGAGGACGCTGCCGTCGGAATAGAAACGGGCACTGCCGTACTTTTCCTTGATTTGAGTAAAATGAAAGCCCGCATTGTCGGGACCAAGAGCCGCGTCCACCTTTTCACAGGCCGCCGCGAGGATGGGCATCCAACGAAATCGAGTCCGATGTGCGGCCCCTCGAACATGTAAGGAAAACGCGCCTGCAACGCTTCTTTGGTCAAGCGCGAGCCCCCTCGACTTGAGGGTCTGTCCAAGTGGGCGGTGCTGAGACTTCGGGCACCATCTCGTAAGGCCAGAGCGTAAAGCTTTCGCCGTTGACGTCTCGGCAGACGACGGCTGGACTTCCCTCCGGGGTATGCCCGACATACCAAAGACAGGTGAGATTCTTTGGCTGCCATCCGTTATCGGTCGGCATCAGAACGGTCACCTCCTTGATTTCCGCTCCGTCGGATCTGTTCAACCAGTGAAGCAGATCCTGCTCCACCAAGACCATCGCGGTGCCTCGAAGAAGCCCCTGTTCCGTTGATCGGGACCATGTGCACAGCGCAATCGGCTGGTGCAACCTAACTTCCTGGGCTGGACCGGCGAGGTCCTCAGCCGCCAAAGTTTTTCTCTGATCCTTGAAAACTGTCGTAATCACGCTGAAGACCTTCTCAAATTAGTAGGTCGGACGCCGCCGAATGTCATTTTGTACCATAAAAGCGGGTGCATGAAGATGTCGTCGCCGCCACATTTGCGAGGTGCGCACAACTGCAGATTTCCCGCTCCTGAAGGCCTTTTCCGTGGAACTGAAGGCTCGGCGAGACGTGCGCGGCATTAGTCAAGAGGCCTTGGCTGTCGACGCTGGCGTCAACAGGACGTTCGTTGCCAAGCTCGAACTAGGTCAGACGGCTCCTTCGCTCACATCGCTTTTCAAACTCTGCAAAGCCTTGAAGGTCGAACCAGAGAAGTTCGTCGCGTCTTTGTCAAAACGATACAAAGAAGAGCAGGGTGATGTTCGCAAGCGTCGTCCCTCGGCTGAGTAGACGCTTCGCCCGGAGAACGCCGTTTCGACCGACACCTCAGACTCGGCGAATGCCCAAATGTGTGAGCCATTTTTTTAAAGAAATGCGGCTATAGCGATAACTCTTCTTATCACCCTACTGAGATTTGGTGCGTAAACTAGGCTGCATGAATGTAGGCGAGGTTTCCAGTAAGCCGTCCGAAGAGGTCATCAAGACAGGTCACGAGGGATTCCCGACCCTCTCGGAGTTGGCGATGCTTCGCGCTTGGTATGCCGGCATGTCGCCGCGCGCCGCAACTGTCCAGTACCTTCAAACCCTCACATCACCGGGGAAGTCTTCGCGCCCCCTGGTGAGCGACGTTCGCCAGCGACTTGTCGCATTCGCCACCTCGCGTCACAGAAATGATCTCGCCCAACTCCTCGGACATCCTGCGGCGCAGCGCCTGCAGAAGGCGAGGGCGGTGCTCTACGCGATCGAAATCCTCCGCAGCTTGCCGCTGCCGCAACCACTCATTTCCGACGACGTCGAGCGCTGGTTGCCCCCACGGGTTGTCCGCACCCTCGGAGCCCATGGAATCCGGTCGCTCGCCGACCTCACCGTGCGCGTGCCGCACCGTAAACAGTGGTGGAGGGGGATTGCCGGCTTGGGCGAGCGCAGCGCGCGACAGATCGAGACGTTCTTCGCTTCGCATCCGCAGCTGACTGAACGGGCACGGGCCCTGGTGCCCGAGCTGCGCGGGGAACTCGTACCTTTGGAAGACTTCGTGATACCGCACGAAGTAGATGGCTCGCGCGGAGCTTTTCGTGCTCCACAGGCCACATCTACGTTGAAGGCCGCCAACGACTACCAAGCGGTCCAGGCATGGTTGGCCCTGCAAGAAGTGGACGCGACGCGGCGTGCGTACCGCAAGGAGGTCGAACGGCTCATGCTTTGGGCCATCTTCGAGCGGGGCATGGCGTTGACTTCACTGTCGACTGAGGATGCCATCGCCTACCGCGCGTTCCTGCGACGTCCGGCGCCGCGCTCGCGTTGGATCGGGCCTTCCCGGCTTCGAACATCCAGCGATTGGCGTCCTTTTCAAGGAGCGTTGGCCCCGCGCTCGATCGCTTACGCCCTGTCGGTCATCGGCACGCTTTTTCGCTGGCTGATGGAGCAGCGTTACACGTTGGCAAACCCATTCTCAGGCATCACGGTCAAGGGCAGCAAGCGCAACGGGCCCGTCGACACCTCGCGTGTTTTCTCGGAGCACGAGTGGGAACTCATCCGATCCAACGCGGACGGCATCGAATGGATTGGTGGTTGGAGCGAGGAGGCTGGCCAGCGGCTTCGTTTCACGCTGGACTTTTGGTACGCCACCGGCCTTCGCCCGAGCGAGATCGCGAAGGCCATGCTTGGCGACATTCAGTTCGACGCGCAAGGCGACTCTTGGCTCCATGTCGTAGGCAAGGGCAGCAAAAGCGGCAAGGTGTCGCTGCCTCTGCTTGCAACTGGCGTCCTGGACCGCTACCTGGCTTTCCGTCGCCTGCCTGTGAGTCGCATTCGCTGGAACCCGACGACTCCGCTAATCGGTAACTTGGAGCAAGAAGGTTCCGGAATCACGGCCTCTCGACTGGGTGTGACCATGCGCCGGTTCTTTCTGTATGCCGCCGAAAGACTTGTCGACGTCAGCCCCACGACCGCAGAAAAACTGAAGCGGGCTTCCTCGCATTGGATGCGCCACACCCATGCCACGCATGCGCTCGGTCGCGGCGTCGACCTGACGATCGTTCGGGACAATCTGCGCCATGCATCCGTGGCGACCACTTCGGTCTACTTACACGCGGACGAAATCAAGCGAGCACGGCAACTCAGCGGAGCGTTTCCGCCGCGTGCTTGAAAGCTTGAGCCCGTCAGCGAGAGCCATGCCGGTGCGGGGTGAACCCTACGCCGTTCAGCGTGCTGCCGCATCGTCGGACCACGACGCAAGAAAAGCTGATCGTTCGTCTTCGGTCAGCACGTCGGCGAACGGCGATGCCTGCCGCATGACTTGCCCGACTTCGGAATCGTCGACGGCCATCGCGAGCGCGGCCTTCTGACTTTCGTCCGAAGAAGCTGCCACCGCGCAAAGTAAGGCCGCTTGCCGGCCCAGGTCGATGGCGATTTCACGGTGAAGTACCTCTTCAAGCGCAGCGGCCGCATCAAGCTCACCACGGCCAACCCGACCTTCCCGGAGATCACGTTCAAGGAAGGGCAGCAGCTCATCATCTGCGGCGTCGACCATGCCGTCATGAATGGGGTTGCATACTGCGAACATTTTCAGGATCCGTCACCTCGCATCGAGCGACGCACAAAACATGTTCAAGACCGAAAAGCAAAAAATGTTGGCTGGCGAGCTATACAACGCTGGCGACGCCGAACTCCAGGCCGACCTTGCAGCGACGCGCGAGTGGCTGGTCCGATACAACGCCTCATTGGCGATGCCTACTGCTGAAAGGCGCGGCCTGCTGGCCGAACGATTGGCCGCTGTCGGCGCGGGGTCGACCATTCGCCCGCCATTTCACTGCGACTACGGCTTCAATCTGGCCGTGGGTTCGGGAGTGTTCCTGAACTTCGGTTGCGTTATTCTTGACGTGGTTGCGGTGTCGATCGGCGACAAGACGCAAATCGGCCCCAACGTACAGATCCTCACTGCCGATCATCCACGAGACCCGGTCGAGCGCGAAGCGGGTCTCGAAAACGGCAGGCCGATCAGCATTGGACGCAATGTGTGGATAGGGGGCGGCGCCATTCTGCTTCCGGGCATCGTGGTCGGCGACGATGCGGTCATCGGCGCCGGTAGCGTGGTCACACGGGACGTGCCCGCAGGAGCCACTGTCATTGGCAATCCGGCGCGGGTACGGGCAAAGGCCAGAAAATCATGAATGCGACCTTTCGGACCTGACCCAATGTATTGCATCGAACAGCCGATCCCGAAGAACAACCAGTGCATTCATTGAAGATTCTGGTGCCGTTATCGACGAGGACGAACACCTCAGAACAAGAGCGCTAGCAGACATCAAACAACTGATCCTGATCGACTGCAATTAGTCTAGACCGGCCATAAGACGAATTGAACTTCGAGCTCTCTACAAGGTGATCGATTCGCGAGACTGTCATGGCATTCTTCAAAATTCTGAGGGAAGAAGCGAGAAGGATCTCAGAGCTCATCGGCGTTTCAATCGGCAAAAACGCAGGTATGGCGATAACCTCTGCCTATCTTCATGCTGCGAGGTAGAGCGATCAAGACAGATCGGGAGCGCATTCCCACCGCGCAACTAAAGGCATCGTCGTGTGAAGGAGATCGCACGCAAGGTCTGTTACATCGTTGGGCAGACTCTGGATCATCCGCTGAGACATTGATCTAAGCTCAGCCCTCGTCTGAGTGCTTCGGTGTCCAGCCTCTTACCTGAGCACCAAAACAGGCACCGTCGAGTGCGTCAGCACATGCTGCGTTTCGCTTCCCAGCAAAAGCCGCTTTATGCCCTTGCGACCATGCGAGGCCATCACGATCAGGTCGCTGCGGTGCTTCTTCGCCGCTGCGATGACCGATTCCGCCACAAGGTCCGAATTGGCGGTGGCCGTCTTGACCCGCACTCCCCTGTCCTTTGCGCTTGAACTCACGGCGTCGAGCATTGCCTGGGCCTTGTCGGCCCATTGTTTCTCGACGCGTCCGATGTCTTCGACCGAAAAGGTCATCGAGCCCTCGAAGTAGTCGCGCGGATAACGCGGGATCACGTTGAGTGCGACCAGATCGGCGTCGTGCTGTGCCGCCAGGGCGATCGCAGTCGTGACGGCCTTCTTGGAAAGCGTGGAACCGTCGGTGGCGACGAGGATGCGGTTGAACATGCGGAGTCTCCTGAAAGGTTTGCCGGGAGCTTAGGCAGGCTGCGGCGCCCGACGTTGATGCAGATCAAGGGGCGTGGGGAGGGCGAACATTAGCCTTCACCGATGCAAGCCGCGTCCATTCCGCTTTCCATGCTTTCTCCTTCATCGTCGAGCCTCGCCAATGCCCGCCGACGCTGATGAGGGCTGGCAGGCGCTCGACGATCCGGCCGAATGGCCGGCGTTCGGTCAACTCGCGCAGGGAGATGTGGTCAGAGGCCAGTGGACATCGCAAGTCGTGGTGCAGGGCATGCATTGCGCCGCCTGCGCCTTCACCGTCGAGGCAGCGCTCCTCAAGGTGCCCGGCGTGATCGAGGCACAGGTCAACGCGGCCAGCCAGCGGGCGCGGGTGGTGTGGACTTGCGCAGCCACTCGGCCGTCACGATGGTTCGAGGCTTGCGCAGCGGCCGGATACCCTTTGCTACCTGTGGGCAGCCAGACCGCTAGCGCGCAGCGTTCACGCGAACTGCGCATGGCACTGTGGCGCTGGCTGGTTTCTGGCTTCTGCATGATGCAGGTGATGATGTACGCCTACCCGGCCTACATTGCCAGGCCGGGCGACATGACGGACGACGCCGCGCAGTTGCTGCGCTGGGCCTCCTGGGTTCTCACGCTGCCGGTCGTCCTGTTCTCCTGCGGCCCGTTCTTTCGCAGCGCCTGGCGCGACCTGCGCATGGGGCGCGTCGGCATGGATTTGCCGGTCACCTTCGGTGTGCTTGTGACTTTTGCGGTCAGCAGCGCCGCCACTTTCGACGCGGGGGGGCCGCTCGGGCGCGAGGTGTATTTCGATTCGCTGACGATGTTCGTCTTCTTCCTGCTGACCGGACGGTGGTTCGAGGCGCGCTTGCGCGACCGCACGGCCGGTTCGCTCGAAGCCCTTATGAACCGCCTGCCCGACAGCATCGACCGCCTCATGCCCGATCACAACTGGACCCGCGTGGCCGTGCGCCGGCTTGCGGTGGGCGACGTTGTGCGTGTGCGCCCGGGCGAGGCCTTTCCGGCCGACGGCAGGGTGATCGCAGGCGGCACCAGCGCCGACGAGGCGCTGCTGACGGGCGAATCGCGACCCGTGCCGCGCCCGTGCGGCGATCACGTGCTGGCCGGCAGCCACAACCTGTCCGCCGTGGTGCAGGTGCGCATCGAATCGGTGGGCGAGGGCACCCGCTTCGCGCAGATCGTGCGGTTGATGGAAAGCGCAGCCTTGCGCAAGCCGCGCCTGGCGCTGCTGGCCGACCGGGTGGCGCGGCCCTTTCTCGTTGCGGTGGTCGCGTCGGCGGCGCTCGCGGCGGCGTTCTGGTGGCACGCAGATCCGGGCAAGGCGCTGATGGTGGCGGTCGCTGTGCTCATCGTGACCTGCCCGTGTGCGCTCTCGCTCGCGACGCCAGCCGCCATGCTCGCGAGTGCCGGTGCGCTGGCGCGCCGCGGCGTGCTGACGTCGAATCTGCAGGCGCTGGAGGCGCTGGCGTCGGTCGACACAGTGGTGTTCGACAAGACCGGCACGCTGACCGGCGACGTGCCGCGCCTGGACCGCGTCTATTGCCGGCAGGGCCTGCGACCCGGCGATGCGCTGGAGATGGCGGCCGCGCTCGCGGCGCAGTCGCTGCACCCTGTGGCACGGGCGCTGGTGAATGAATGGCATGCGCAGTTCCGCGCGCCGCCCGACTGGACTGTGAAACGGAGCACCGAAGCGGCAGGTCTCGGACTCGAAGGCTGGATGTGCCGTCCGAATGCAAGTGCGGAGACGACGCGGCGCGCACGCCTGGGCTCGTCGACCTTCTGCAACGTCAAGCCACTCCATGCCGATGCCGCACAAGTGCATCTGTCCGACGACGATGGCTGGGTCGCCAGCTTCGTGTTGGCAGAAGAGCTCCGCCCCGACGCCGCTGCTGCAGTCGTCGCGTTGCGGGCGCAGGGTCTCACGGTGCGGCTGCTCTCAGGTGACCGCGACGCCGCCGCGAAGGACATTGCCGCACGCGCCGGCATCGACTTTGCAGAGGGCGGCTGCAGCCCCGAAGGCAAGCTCGACGTGCTCTGGCGGCTGCAGGCCGAAGGGCGGCACATCGCCATGGTCGGCGACGGCCTGAACGACGGGCCTTCGCTGGCGCGCGCTAACGCCTCGTTCGCCTTCGGTCGCGCCGTGCCGCTGTCGCGCGCGCGCGCCGACTTCGTGGTGCTGGGCGACCGGCTCGCCGCCATACCAGAGGCCATTACGCAGGCACGCCGCACCCTGCGCGTGGTGCGCCAGAACCTGTTTTGGGCCGCGGGCTACAACGCGCTGTGCGTGCCGCTGGCGGTCGTCGGCTGGCTGCCCGCGTGGCTCGCGGGCCTCGGCATGGCGGCGAGTTCTCTCGTGGTGGTGCTCAACGCGGCGCGCCTCGCGCGTGGCGCTGTCGGCAGCGAGGCAGGCTGCTGATGGACATTCTCTTTCTGCTAATCCCGCTGTCCGTGATGCTGGTTCTCGCGATTCTCGGCGGGCTCTGGTGGGCCATCGAGCGCGGGCAATTCGAGGACATCGAAGGTGAAGGCGACCGCATCCTGCGCGGCGATTGATCTGCATCAAGCGCCCGGGCGAGGGCCGCATCGAAACTGCCTCCAACTCATTCAAGGGCACGACGATGCAACAACCGAACCCACCCGCCGCGGCCTACGACGACACGGTCGTGCGGCGCTTCGCGCTTATGTCCGTGGTCTGGGGCGTGGTCGGCATGCTGGTCGGGGTGATCATCGCCTCGCAACTGACTTTTCCTGAACTCAACCTCGGCATTCCGTGGCTCGGCTACGGTCGGCTGCGACCGCTGCACACCAACGCGGTGATCTTCGCGTTCGGCGGTTGCGCGCTCATGGCCACGAGCTTCCACGTGGTGCAGCGCACCTGCCAGGTGCCTCTGTTCGCACCCAAGATCGCATCCTTCGTGTTCTGGGGTTGGCAAGCGGTGATCGTGGCGGCTGCCATCAGTCTGCCGATGGGCTACACCAGCGGCAAGGAATACGCCGAGCTCGAATGGCCCATCGACATCCTGATCGCCGTGGTCTGGGTCGCCTACGCGGTCGTGTTCTTCGGCACCATCGGCGTGCGGAAGGTGCGCCACATCTACGTGGCGAACTGGTTTTTCGGCGCGTTCATCATCGCGGTGGCGCTGCTGCACATCGTCAACAGCGCGGCGGTGCCCGCCGGCTTCATGAAGAGTTACTCGGCCTATGCCGGCGTGCAGGACGCGATGGTGCAGTGGTGGTACGGCCACAACGCGGTGGGCTTCTTTCTCACGGCGGGCTTCCTGGGAATGATGTACTACTACATCCCTAAGCAGGTCGGCCGCCCGGTGTATTCGTACCGGTTGTCCATCGTTCACTTCTGGGCGCTGATCTTCACCTACATGTGGGCTGGTCCGCACCACCTGCACTACACGGCGCTGCCGGACTGGACGCAGTCGCTGGGCATGGTGTTCTCGCTCATCCTGCTGGCGCCCAGTTGGGGCGGCATGATCAACGGCGTGATGACGCTCTCGGGCGCATGGCACAAGCTGCGCACTGACCCGATCCTGCGCTTTTTGATCGTGGCGCTGTCGTTCTACGGCATGTCGACCTTCGAGGGGCCGATGATGTCCATCAAGACCGTCAACGCCCTGAGCCACTACACCGACTGGACGGTGGGCCACGTGCACTCCGGCGCGCTCGGCTGGGTCGGCTTCATCACCATGGGGTCGCTCTACTACCTGATCCCGCGCATGTACGGCCGTACCGAGATGTTCAGCGTGAAGGCCATCGAGGCGCACTTCTGGATGGCCACCATCGGCATCGTTCTTTACATCGCCGCCATGTGGATCGCCGGCGTGATGCAGGGCCTGATGTGGCGCGCGATCAACCCCGACGGCACGCTCACCTACACCTTCGTGGAAAGCGTAAAGGCGACCTTTCCGTTCTATCTGGTACGCCTGATCGGCGGGCTGCTCTACCTGTCCGGGATGCTGGTGATGGCCTGGAACGTCTGGATGACCGTGATCTCGGGACATTCGGTCCGTGCGGAGATCCCGGCCCCTGTGTTGGCCCACGCCTGAGGAAGAAGAACGATGAACCCGAAACAAGACGCGCCGACCGGCTTCACGCACGAGAAGATCGAGACCAACAACCTGCTGATGATTGTGCTGATCCTGGTGGTGGTGGCCATCGGCGGCCTCGTGGAGATCGTGCCGCTGTTCTTCCAGAAGTCGACCACCGAGGCGGTGCAAGGCGTCAAGCCACTCACGGCTCTGCAACTGGCGGGCCGCGACATCTACCTGCGCGAGGGTTGCTACAACTGCCACTCGCAGATGATCCGGCCGTTCCGCTCCGAGACGCTGCGCTACGGCCACTACTCGGTGGCCGGCGAGTTCGTGTACGACCACCCGTTCCAGTGGGGCAGCAAGCGCACCGGCCCCGACCTGCACCGCGTGGGCGGGAAGTACAGCGACGAATGGCACCGCATCCACCTGAACAACCCGCGCGACCTGGTGCCCGAGTCGAACATGCCGGCGTACGCGTGGCTCGAGAAGGCGCTGGTCGACGCCGAGGCGATGCCCGCCCACATGCGCGCGCTGCGCCGAGTCGGCGTGCCTTACACCGACGAAGAAATCGCGAGCGCCGCCGCGGCCGTCAATGGCAAGACCGAGATGGACGCCACCGTGGCCTACCTGCAATCCATGGGCCTGGCGCTCAAGTAGCGAGGGACGAGACAACATGATCGACATCACCATCCTGCGCGTGGCGGCCACCGTCGCCTGCTTCATCGTGTTCATCGGCATCGTGGCCTGGGCCTGTTCGCGCCGCAACGCCAGCGCCTTCCAGGAAGCGGCCCGCCTGCCGTTCGAGCAGGACTGACCGGAGCACCACATGAGCGATTTCATCCACCATTTCTGGTCGGGCTACGTAGCGATCATTTCGCTGGCGAGCATCATCGCCTGCGCGCTGCTGCTCTGGCTCACAGCCCGCAAGCGGGTCGCCTCCAGCGCGGACAACACCACCGGCCACGTCTGGGACGAAGACCTGCGCGAAGCCAACAACCCATTGCCGCTGTGGTGGGTCGGGCTCTTCGTACTGACCATCGTCTTCGGGCTGGGCTACCTGGTCGTGTTTCCCGGGTTGGGCAGTTTCAAGGGGCAGACCGACTGGAGCTCGCGCGGCGAGTACGAAGCCGATGTCGCCCAGGCCACGCAGGCCCTTGCGCCCGTCTATGCAAAGTACGCCGCGATGCCACCCGAAGAGGTCGCGCGGGACCCGCAAGCCCGCGCCATCGGCGAACGCCTTTTCATGAACAACTGCGCGCAGTGCCACGGCTCCGACGCGCGCGGCAGCAAGGGATTTCCGAACCTCACCGACAAGGACTGGCTGCACGGCGGCGCGCCCGAGAAGATTGCCGAGACCATCACCAAGGGGCGCGTCGGCGTCATGCCGCCCATGGCGGCGGCGGTCGGCACGCCGGACGACGTGAAGAACGTGGCCAACTATGTACTGAGTCTGGCGGGCGAACCGCACGACTCGCTGCGCGCCGGCCTCGGAAAGTCGAAGTTCACGGCCTGCGCGGCCTGCCACGGCATCGGTGGTGTTGGCAACCAGGCGCTCGGCGCGCCCAACCTCAGCGACAAGATCTGGCTGCATGGCTACGGCGAGCCCGCGATCGTCCAGATGATCAACACGGGCAAGCACAACGAGATGCCTGCGCAGGAAGGCCGCCTCACCGAGTCGCAAATCCGCCTGCTGGCGTCCTACGTTTGGGGCTTCTCCAACAACGCGGCCACTCCGTGACCGCGCGGGTGCCATGACCCGGAAGATCATTCCCATCGCCAGCGCCGGCGGCGACGAGATCGGCCTCTACGAGGCGTCGAAGAAGATCTACCCCCGCACCGTGCGCGGGATGTTCGCGCGCTGGCGCTGGGCCATGGTCTTCCTCACCCAACTGGTGTTCTACGGCCTGCCGTGGGTAGAGTGGGGCGGCCGGCAGATGGTGCTGTTCGACCTGGCCGCGCGCCGCTTCTACATCTTCGGGCTGGTGCTGTATCCGCAGGATCTGATCTATCTGTCGGGCCTGCTGGTGGTGAGCGCGCTGTCGCTCTTTCTCTTCACGGCGGTGGCGGGGCGGCTGTGGTGCGGTTATGCCTGCCCGCAGACCGTCTACACCGAGATCTTCATGTGGGTGGAGCACACGATCGAAGGCAACCGCATCGCGCGCATGCGGCTCGACAAGGAGCCGATGTCGCTCGAGAAACTGGTGAAGAAATGGTTCAAGCACGTCGTTTGGATCGGCATCGCGATGTGGACCGGCTTCACCTTCGTGGGCTACTTCACGCCGGTGCGCGAGCTCGGGCTGGCCTTCCTGCAGGCGCAGATGGGCTCGTGGGAAGTGTTCTGGGTGTTCTTCTACGGCTTTGCCACCTACGGCAACGCCGGCTTCATGCGCGAGCAGGTTTGCAAGTACATGTGCCCCTATGCGCGCTTCCAGAGCGCCATGTTTGACCGGGACACGCTCATCGTCACCTACGACCCGCAGCGCGGCGAACTGCGCGCGCCGCGCCGTAAGGGGCCCGACCCGCGCACGCTGGGGCTTGGCGACTGCATTGATTGCGGCCTGTGCGTGGAGGTCTGCCCGACCGGCATCGACATCCGCCAGGGCCTGCAGTACGAATGCATCGGTTGCGGCCTGTGCGTGGACGCGTGCGACACCGTGATGCAGAAGATGGCCTACCCGCCCGGGCTGATCCGCTACGACACGCAAAACGCCATGGAGGCCGGCTGGTCGCGCCGCCAGTTGCTGCGCCGCGTGCTGCGGCCGCGCGTGCTGGTCTACACCGCCGTGCTCACGCTGGTGGTCGTGGGCTTGTTGGCGAGCCTGGTCGCGCGCACGCCGTTCAAGGTCGACGTGGTGCGCGACCGCGCCTCGCTCGCGCGCATCGCCGAGGGCGGGCGGCTGGAGAACGTGTACCGCCTGCAGATCATGAACGCCACCGAGAAGCCGCAGCACTACCGCATCACCGCCGACGGTCTGGAAGGCCTCAGCGTTTCGCCCCAAGCGCCAGTGGAGGTCGATGCAGCACAGTCGCGCTGGGTCGCGGTGCGCCTGCAGGTGCCTTATGGCGTCGTGGCCCCGGGCTCGCACACGGTGCACTTCGCCATTCGGGAAGAGGGCGGTGACGCGCAGGTATCCGAAAAAGCGGCCTTCCTGGTGCCGCGCTGAAAGGTCGACATGAATGCAACAACGACAACCAAGAAGACAACGACGAACGAAAAGCCGGGGGACGCCTGGTGGCGGCATCCGCTGATGTGGATGGTGATTGGCGGGCCCGCCGCCGTGGTGGTCGCGAGCTTCGTGACCTTCTGGCTCGCCTGGCACAGCCCCGATGCGCTGGTGTCCGAGGATTACTACCGTGAAGGCGTCGAGATCAACAAGACCCTTGCCGCGAAGAAGCTGCTGCCGGCGCTGACCGGCCGCAACCACGCGGCCACGCCGGCCGACGACGTGCCGCTACCGCCTCGGAAGGTCGCGCCGTGACCGGCATGCGCCAAATCGTCGGCGTGCTGTGGCCATCCTTCCTGGTGGCCTGCGCGATGGAGATGCTGGTGTTCGCGCTGGTCGATCCGGTCAGCGTGTACTGCAGCGCCGATGCATTGCACCTGTCGCGTCAGGGCGCCTACACCGCGGCTTTCTTCATCTTCTGGCTAATGGCGGCGGCTTCGAGCGCCTGCACGGTGCTGCTGGTCACGCCGCCGGCGGCCGAGCGCCGCGACGCCGCCTTGCGAACACCTCCGCCATGAACGTTCCCGCTTTCGTCCCCGCTCCGGATACGGCACCGGCCGTGCTGCCAATCGAACTGCTGCGCCAGTTCGACGTGCCCGGTCCGCGCTACACCTCTTATCCCACGGCCGACCGCTTCGTCGACGCCTTCGGTGCCGACGAGTACGCGCGGGCACTGAGCATCCGGCGCGAGGCCGGGGCCGGGGCGCCGCCGCTGTCGTTGTACGTGCACATCCCGTTCTGCGAATCGCTTTGCTACTACTGCGCCTGCAACAAGAGCATCACGCGCCACCGCGAGCGCGGTCGCCACTACCTGACCTACCTCGCACGCGAAATCGAACTCCAGGTGGCGCAGTTGGGGCGCGGCACCGCGGTCGCACCACTGCACCTGGGCGGCGGCTCGCCCACCTTCCTGGACGACGCGGAGCTGGGCGAGCTCATGGCGTTGCTGCACCGCTCGTTCACGTTCGTGCCGGGCGGCGAGCGTTCCATCGAGATCGATCCACGCACGGTCGATGCGCAGCGCCTGGCCCACCTCGACGCGCTGGGCTTCAACCGCCTGAGCTTCGGCGTGCAGGATTTCGACCCGGCGGTGCAGCAGGCGGTGCACCGCATCCAGCCCGCATCGCAGGTCTTCGCGCTCATGGAGGCGGCGCGCGCGCTCGGCTTCCAGTCGATCAACGTCGACCTCATCTACGGCCTGCCGCGGCAGAACTATGCGTCGTTCGGGCGCACGCTCGCGCAACTGCGCGAGTTGCGGCCCGACCGCATCGCGCTGTATGCGTATGCGCACCTGCCCGAGCGCTTCAAGCCGCAGCGCCGCATCGCAGCCGCCGAGTTGCCCGATGCGGCCACCCGCGTGCGCATGCTGGCCGCCGCCATCGCGCAGCTCGACGAGGCGGGGTATGTCTACATCGGCATGGATCACTTCGCGCTGCCGGACGACCCGCTTGCCGTCGCGAAGCGCGAAGGGCGGCTGCACCGCGACTTCCAGGGCTATGGCGTGCGGCCCGAGGGCGATCTGGTTGCGCTCGGCGTCTCGGGCATCGGCCGCGTTGGCGCCACCTACAGCCAAAACGCCAAGACGCTCGAAGACTATTACGACCTGCTCGACCAGGGCCGGCTGCCCGTGGTGCGCGGCCTGGCGCTCTCGCGCGACGATTTGCTGCGCCGCACGGTGATCATGGCGCTCATGTGCCGTGGCCGCATCGAATTCGATGCGATCGGCGACGCCTACGCGATCGATTTCCGCCGCTACTTCGCGCCCGAGTTCGCAGCGCTCGGACCGCTGGTCGCACAGGGCCTCGTGCGTTTGAGCGACCACGACCTCGTGGTCACCGAGCAGGGATGGTTCCTTGTGCGCGCCGTCGCCATGGTCTTCGACCGCTACTGCAGCGCGAACCGCGCTTGCTTCTCGCGGGTGGTCTGAGCATGCAGCTCGCGCTGGCCGGTGCCGCCTTGCTGATGGGCATTGCCGGCGGGCCGCATTGCGTGGCGATGTGCGGTGCGGCGTCGGCGGCGGTGATCCGGATCGTGCCGTTCGCACCCGCGGGGCATGGCTCTGCCGCGGTGGTCACGGCGCCGGCTGCCTTCCATCTCGGCCGCATCGCCAGCTACGCGACGGCAGGCGCCATCGCCGCCGCGAGCGTCGACAGCCTGGCGCAGGCCAGCACCCACATGGCTGCGTTGCGGCCGTTGTGGGTGCTGCTGCACGTCTTCGTGTTCGCCTGGGGCGCGATGCTCGCCGTCACGGGACGGCAGCCGCTCTGGGCGCAGCGCGTCGGCCGTGGCCTCGAAGCGCGTCTTCGTCCGCTCGCCGGCCGCACCTGGACGGGTGTGCTGGCCACCGGCATGTTGTGGGTCGCGTTGCCCTGCGGGTTGCTCTATTCGGCGCTGATGATGGCCAGCCTCGGCAATGGACCGCTGCAGGGCGCGATGCTGATGACGCTGTTCGCGCTCGGCAGCGGCGTTTCCCTGTTGCTCGGCCCGTGGCTCTGGCAGCGGCTTCGCCGCGCCGGCGGCGTGCATCAGGCGTGGGGCGCCCGGCTGGCCGGCCTGTTGCTGGCGGGCACCGCGGCGCAGGCGGTGGGATGGGACCTCATTCACCAGATCGATGCCTGGTGCCGATGAGCCAGCCGGCGATCCTGGCGAGTATCCGGCGCCGCGGTTGCGACGATGAAAGCGGGGAGGCCTCTTCGTCGGGTCCGCCCGTGCGCAGGGCCTTCCATCCCGCGGGCAGGATCTCGAAGATGGTGGCCGCATCCTGGCGCAGGCAATCGTCGCAGTCAAAGTGGGCAGGAGGGATCAGCACCCTGATGTGGCCGGCGGCTTCGAGCACGCGCAGCCTGTCGATCTCCTCGGGATCGGTCTCGGTCAGGGGCAACTCCGATGTGGCGAGGCTCCCGAGAAGTTTCATGCACATCAGGTGGCCTCCTGCGCGCCTCAGTCCAGGGTGATCCACATGACAAGGAGTCGCAGCGCGAACCATAGAATCGCGGCGCCCAGCGCCAGGCAGAGCAGGAACAGCAACGGGTGGCCAGCCATCGCATGCCTTGCGTGATGGCGATGCAGGCACATGCGGAACTCAGTTACCGCGGCGCGGACAGGTGCTGATGCCGAACAGGGAGTAGGCCGGACAACTGCCGACCACACCCGTCAACAGCGGGACGACGCCGAGGTAGCCCCAATAACCGATGGCTCCCACGGCCGCCAGTGCGATCAGCAACAGGCCTGCGCCGACGCGCAGCGCGCGGTCGATGACTCCAACATTGTTCGAGAGGAAGGACATGGGGCTTTCTCCGTAGGGTGGAAGAAGGATCTTGCGCGTGCCCTCATCGCCCGATGTTGAGATGGATCAAGCCAGGAGCAAGGCCACGATCCCTGCGTGGGATCTCGGCAGTTGACGCAGCGCAAGGTCGTGCGGAATGGCGAGGCCTATGGTCGGCGCGTCACATCCCTCAGTCGCAAGGAGCCTCATGAAAACCCCGAAGTCGATCCTGCTTCACCTCGATGGCTCGGCCCGCGTCGGGGAGCGCATCCGGCTGGCTCGCCAGCTCGCCGAGACATTCGATGCCGAAGTGACCGGGCTGCCGTGCACGCTGTCCGCGTTGATGCGCTACCCCTTCGCCATCGAGGCCGCGGCCGAAGCCGTCACGATCATGCAGGAGATCGACAAGACCGCTCGCGACAGGATGCAAGCCGCATTCGCCGCCGGGAGCGCGGGATCGCAGCGCATGCACTGGGCGGAACCCGAGCGCGATGGCCCGTGGGGCTTTGCGCGGCGCGCTCTTTACGCCGACCTGATGGTCCTCGGCCAACGTGACCGCGACGATCCGCTGGACAGCGAGCTTTCGGGCGACTTCCTTCCCAGCGTGCTGGTGGACAGCGGCCGGCCCGCGCTGGTGTTGCCCTGGGCCGGGCCGGTCGGCCCGATCGGCCGCACCGTGCTGGTGGCGTGGAAGGAGACGCGCGAGTCCGCGCGCGCGGTAACCGCCGCGCTGCCCTGGCTGTGCAAGGCGACCCGGGTGCATGCCGTGGCGTACGGCGAGGACGCGGAGGCTTCGCTCGATCGCCTGCAGGGCTACCTCCGGGTGCAAGGCGTCCAGGACATCACACTGCACCCCGGCGGCAATAAAGACGAGGATGTCGGCAACAAGCTGCCGTCGTTCGCGGCCGACTTGGGCGCCGATTTGCTGGTGATGGGCTGCTATGGCCACAGCCGGGCGCGCGAGTGGGTGCTGGGCGGCGCCACGCTGTCGATCCTGCAGTCGATGACACTGCCCGTGCTGATGTCGCACTGAGGCCCACCATGCGTATCGATTTCCTTGGAGGCACAGGCACCGTCACCGGCTCGAAGTACCTGCTCACGCACGACGGCCGGCGGCTGCTGGTCGATTGCGGCCTGTTCCAGGGCTTGAAGCAACTGCGTCTTCGCAATTGGGATGCGCTGCCTGTCGACCCCGCCAGCATCGACGCCGTGCTGCTGATGCATGCGCACATGGACCACAGCGGCTTCGTGCCACGGCTGGTGCAGCTCGGCTTCAAGGGCAGGGTGTATTGCAGTTCGGCCACGCGCCAACTTTGCGAACTGCTGCTGCCCGACTCGGGCCGCCTGCAGGAAGAGGACGCCGACTTCGCCAACCGCCACGGCCATTCGAAGCACAAGCCCGCGTTGCCGCTCTACACCGAGCAGGACGCGCGGACTGCCCTCAAGCGTTTCGAGGTCATACCGTTCGGCCAGGAATGCGCGCCGTGGCCCGGCTGGTCGTGGCGCTTGCAGCGGGCCGGCCACATCCTGGGCGCCGGCAGCCTGCGCGTCGGCTGGGAGGGCGGGAGCATCCTGTTTTCCGGCGACCTGGGGCGCAGCGACGATCTGCTGATGCGCGCACCCGAAACGGCCGAACCGGCCGACTACGTGGTGGTCGAATCCACCTACGGCAACCGCAAGCACCCGCCCGCGGACACGCTCACCGAACTGGCGAGCGTGGTCAACCGAACGGCGGCGCGCGGCGGCGTGGTGGTGATCCCGGCCTTTGCCGTGGGGCGCGCGCAGACGCTGCTGCATGGCCTCCGATTGCTCAAGCAGGCGCGGCGAATTCCTGACCTGCCGGTGTACCTCAACAGCCCGATGGCGGCGGACGCCACGCGCATCTACCGCAAGCACCTGGACGAACACCGCCTGAGTGCCGAGCAGTGCGCCGCGATGCAGGGCGAAACCATCATCGTCAACACCATCGAAGAGTCGCGGCGCCTCAACACGCTGGGCTTTCCGTCGATCATCGTGTCGGCCAGCGGCATGGCCACCGGCGGGCGGGTGCTGCACCACCTGAAGGCCTATGCGCCGAATGCGAGGAACACCATCCTGTTCTCGGGTTTCCAGGCGGCGGGCACGCGCGGTGCCGCAATGGTGGCCGGCGTCGACGCGATCAAGATCCACGGCGCCTATGTGCCGGTGCGCGCCGAAGTCGCGAACCTGGAGACGCTCTCGGCCCACGCCGACCGCGACGAGTTGCTGGCCTGGCTCGGCGCCCAGCGCGCACCGCGCCGCGTGTTCGTGACGCACGGAGAGCCGGTGGCGGCCGACGCGCTGCGGCTGGCCATCGGAGAGCGGTATGGCTGGCCGTGCACCGTGCCCGAGTACCGCCAGTCGCGCGAACTCAGCTGACCGCTTCGAGCAGCAGCGCCTGGAGTACGAAGCGCCGGTTGTCGGCCAGCGACGTCCGGTCGCCGAGCAGCTCGGCCAGGCAGTCGGCCGGGTGGTTTTTCGTGGCGGCGCCATCGAACACCGGAACGCCGGCATGCCGGCCGATGCACTCCACAAGCGCGGGATCCAGTCCCTGGCACTCGACGGCTTCGTAAAGACGCCCGAGCATGCGGGCGGTGTCTTGCACCTCCTGCACCGTGCTCGCAAGCGAGAGATCCGAATGCATGACGGCCACGCGCGCACCCAGCTCCTCGGCAGCGCTGCGGAACAACGACTGCGCTTCGTCGGGCTGTGCTTCGCACAACAGCCCCAGGTTCTTGCCGCGCAGCAGCAAGGCGATGTTGCCGGCCGACGCGGCACGCTGCAGCAACCGCGCACGGGCCAGCAGGTTCGCCGTTTTCAGCGGCGAGAGCTGCGTTGCGGCGTCGGAGGCGCGGGTCGTTGGGGAAAGCGGCATGGCGATGGTCAATTGCGACCTGCCAAGCGTAGGGACGCCGATGTTCTCTCATTTGATGCAGGTCAAGGCACGGCCCGGTGCGCCCATGACTTGCTGCACGCCTCCAGCCCTTGATACACGCCGGACACATTGCATTCACCGAGCGTTACCCACCGATTCCGTCCGTTGTCATGGTGTTGCCGATGGCTTCCTAGCATCGATCCACCGCCACACGACAGACCGCCAAGGAGTCCTACATGCTGAATACCGCCGCCCCCTCGAAGACCGCACCGATTTTTCCCATCGTCGGCAACGAAGGCGCAGCCCGGCATACGGCCGACACGCTCAAGCTGCTCTGCGAACGGCTCAAGCCGCAGCGCCGCGTGGTGCACACGGGCGACGTGATCTACCAGGCCGGCGAGCGCTTCGGCAACCTCTACATCCTGAACTCGGGCTTCTTCAAGATCGTGAACCTCTCGGCCGATGGCCGCGAGCAGGTGGTGGGCCTGAAGTTCCGCGGCGACTGGCTCGGCTTCGACGGCATCGCGGGCGGCCACTACGCGTGCGATGCGGTAGCGATGGACACGGGCGAGATCTGGACGGTGTCGTATGAAGCGCTGCTCGCTGCCTGTGCCGCACACCCTGCGTTGCTGCAGGTGCTGCACAGCGCGATGAGCCGCGAGATCGCGCACGACCGCGACTCGCTGATGTCGGTTTGCACGTTGCCGGCCGATGCGCGCGTGGCCGAGTTCCTTCGCCACTGGGCCGATTCGCTGGCCGAGCGCGGCATGCGCACCGACGAGATCACGCTGCGCATGACGCGCGCCGAGATCGGCAACTACCTGGGCATGACGCTGGAGAGCGTGAGCCGGGCGCTCTCGCGGCTGGCACGCGACAAGGTCATCGGCTTCGCCTCGAAGGGCCGGCGCGATGTGCAGATTCCCGATGTGGGCGCGCTGTCGGCTTTCGTGCAACGCTGCCTGGCGCCCGCGCCGGCCATGCTCCAGTAAGGCCGGCGGCGCGGGTCGCGCGGTTCAGCCGCGGCCCGCCAGCACCCTCGCCATGGCCTGCGCCAGCTCGGAGCGCGAGTAGGGCTTGCGCAGCAATTCCCAGTGCCGGGGCACTTCGCGGTCGGCATCGAGCAACTCCGATGAGAAGCCGGACATCAGCAGCACCGCCAGTTGCGGAAATCGCCGCTGCACCTCGGCCGCCAGATGCGTACCGCGCATGCCCGCGCCCAGCGCGATGTCGCTCAGCAGCAGGTCGAACGGTCCCGCGCCAGCGTCCAGCGTCGACAGCGCCAGTTCGGCGGTGGCGAGCGCGACCACTTCGCAACCCAGAGCGGCCAGAAAGGTGCGCGCCACTTCGCGGACTCCCGCATCGTCCTCGACCAGCATCACGCGCAGCCCGGGCGGGATCGTCTCGTCGGGGCGCTTGCCTTCGCTGGCCGACACGCCGGCTTCTTTCGGCTGCGGCAGGTAGAGCGTCACGGTCGTGCCATGCCCCACCTTGCTGTCGATCGCCACCGCGCCGCGCGACTGGTTGACGAAGCCGTACACCGTGCTAAGGCCCAGGCCTGTACCGCGGCCGACTTCCTTGGTGGTGAAGAAGGGCTCGAAAGCGCGCTCCTTCACCTCGTCCGACATGCCCGTGCCGCTGTCGCCGATGGAAATGGCGACGAAGCGTGCCGTGGCGTCGCTGTTCGGCGCGTCGTGCAGCGCCACGGGCAGCGCCCCGCAGGCTTCGGTGCAAAAGCGCAGCGTTCCACCCTCGGGCATGGCGTCGCGCGCGTTGATCGCGATGTTGAGCAGCGTCGACTCCAGTTGCCCCGGGTCCGCCAGCACTGGCGGACAACCGGCGGCGGTGTCGATCTCGATGCGGATGCGCTGGTCCAGCGTGCGACGCAGCATGTCGGCCAGCGAATGCAGCAGCGCGTGCGTGTCCACAGCGCTCGGCTGCAGCACCTGACGCCGCGAAAACGCCAGCAGCTTGCCGGTGAGCTCGGCGCCACGCCGCGTGGCACGCGCCGCTGCGCCGAGCAGTTGCTGCGCATAGTCGTCCTGCGCCAGCGTCGGCAACTCCTCCAGCACCTGGAGATTGCCCTGAATCACGGTCAGCAGGTTGTTGAAGTCGTGCGCGATGCCGCCCGTGAGCTGGCCGACGCTTTCCAGCCGCTGCGCGTGGTTGAGCGCTTCCTCGGTCTGCATGCGCTGCAGGCTAGTGGCGAGCAGGCTGGAGAGCGATTCGAGAAAGCGCACCTCCTCGTCGCCGAAACGTTTGGACTCCGTCGAACGCGCCGTCAGCATGCCGATGACACGGCCACGGTCGCTCAACGGCACGGCCAGTCCGCTCACCAGGTCAGCCGCGAGATAGGCCTCGGGCACGGTGAAACGCTGTTCCTGCCGGTAGTCCGCCACCACGACCGGCCGGCCTTGCGAGAGCACGAAGCCGGGTGGCGTGTCGGGCCGGTTGGCGACCCGCACGCCGATCTCCTCGCCGGCCAGCAGCCCGACACCACTCGCCACCCTGAATTCGAGGCGGCTGCCATCGAGGAGCCACACCATGGCGACCTCGACCTGCAGCGCCGTGGCGATGATCTCCGGCGCGTGGCGCAACACCACCTGCAGGTCGCGCGTGTCCACCGCGAGGCGCCCCAGCTGGGCCAGGTGCTCGCTGTAACGGGCGCGCTGCAGCGCCTGCTTCACGCGGGGGTAGGCGCCGATGCCGCGGATGGCGGCGACCACGAAGGGCAGACCCTGGTTTTGCAGCGGACTGAGCGCGATCTCGACCATGACCTCGCTGCCGTCCTTGCGCTTGGCCACCAGTTCCATCTGCGTTCCCATGGGGCGCGCACGGGGCGCGCCGCCATAGGTTTCGCGGTAGGCGGCATGGCGCGGGCGGATGCTGTCGGGCACCAGCACGTCGACGTTCAGGCCCAACAGCTCGTCCACCGTGTAGCCCAGCAGCGCGGCGGCCGACGGGTTGGCCAGCATGATGTCGCCCGACTGGTTCACCAGCAGCAGCGAATCGGGATAGGCCAGGAAGAGCGAGCGGAAGACGGTGCCTTCATCGATGTCCAAGGGCAAGCCGCGGATGGGCACCTCAGCCATGGGATACCGTCGGCACCAGGATGTAGCCCGCGCCTCGCACCGACTTGATGACCTGCGGATCGTCCGGATCCACCTCGATCTTTTTTCGCAGGCGTCCGACCTGCACGTCGATGGTGCGGTCGAAGGGCGCGGCTTCACGCCCGCGCGTTTGCTCCAGCAGGAAGTCGCGCGACAGCACGCGGCCCGGGTGGCGCGCGAAGGCCTGCAGCAGATCGAACTCCCCGCCGGTCAGCGTGACTTCTTCGCCGTTCGGATCCCGCAAGCTGCGTGCGGCGGTGTCGAGCTGCCAGCCGGCGAAGCTCAACCGGTCCGCAGGCGCCGCAGCGAGCGCTGCCGGGGCCGAGGCGATGGGCATCTCCGGCGTCAGGCGCCGCAGCACGGCCTTCACGCGCGCAACCAACTCGCGCAGATCGAAAGGCTTGGTCACGTAGTCGTCGGCACCGACCTCCAGGCCCACCACCTTGTCGACCGCATCGCCGCGCCCGGTCACGATGACCAGACCGCAGCGCCAGCGCTCGCGCATGCGGCGCGCGATCGAGAAGCCGTCTTCGCCGGGCAGGCCGAGATCGAGCAGCACCAGATCCGCAGGATCGGTCTCCATCAGCGTCGTCAGCGCCTGCCCGTTGTGGACCTGGGTGACGCGAAAGCCGTGGCCCTGCAGGTAGTTGGCCAGCAGCAGCGTGATGTCGATCTCGTCGTCGAGCACCGCGATGTGGGAGGCAGGTTTCATGCGTGGGCAAGGAAGGGGGAGCACGAATGCCGCAGGCATCCGGATCGGCGGGAGCGTAGCACGCACCAACCCCTCGGGGCCACATTGCCGACCCTGTTGCCCGCCGCCGCGTGCTGCGTGGGCTACTTCTTGTCGGAGCCCGCCGGGCGGGCTGCGCGCTTCACGGCTTCGAACGTGCGTGCGGAGGCTTCTGACGTGGCCCTGGCAGCCGAGCGTGCGGCTTGATCGGCCTTGTCGAGCGCTTCACGCGTGGCCTGGGCGGCCTTTTCGGCTTCTGCCTTGCTGGCCTGCGCCGCGCGGCTCACCGACTCTTCGGCCTTGGCCAGCGCTTCCCGCGAGGCTGCCGCGGCCTTGCGGCTTTCCTCCTGTGCCGCGCGCGCCGCTTCCTTGCTTTCGTCGAACGCCTTATTGGCCGCCGCAGCGGTTCTTTCCTCCACCTGGGTCGCGGACTGCGCGGCTTTGCGCGCCGCCTGTCGGATGCCTTCGGCCAGAGCCTTCGAAACCTTGCCGGCGCTGAGCCGGCTCTTTTCCGCAGCGGCCTCGGCGGCATCGGCCGCCTTGCGCGCCATCCGCTCAGCGTCGCGCGCGGCCCGGACGGCGGCATCGTGGGTCTTCTGGACCGCACCTGGCGGCGGGCTCAGTTGCGCAGGCGCCGTGTAGTCCGCGGCGAAGGCGCAGGCACCGAACGCGAGAGCGGCCGATGCGGCGAGCGCACGGAAAGCAATGGAGGGTCATGTTGGTTCCAGTTCTTTGAAAAGTCGGGGCGAAGGTCGTACCGCACCGGTCTGTTGCGTGTGGTGCACGGCCGGATTTTTCTGCCGCACCGGCGCGGCGGTCTTGCGCTGCGTCAAGCCGCGCGGACGTGGTGCGAAGAGACTTGCGCCCATCCGACCTGCACTGCAAGGAGCGATGCCCATGTCACCCAACCGCTTGCGGGCCCGCCGTGCCGGCATCGACACCTACCAGCAGCCTGTGGTCTACATGCGCAGCGAATGTGATGTGAGCCGGGCCGAGGGCTTTCAATCGCAGGCGCAGGTCGAGGTGATCTCCAGCAAGCGCCACCTTTTGGCGATCCTGCATCAGGTGAGCAGCGACTGGCTGCGCAACGACGAGATAGCGTTCTCCGAGTCGGCCTGGACCCTGATGGGCGCGGCAGAAGGCGATGAACTGATCGTGCGGCATCCGCCGGTGCTTGATTCGCTGGCACACCTTCGCACCAAGCTCCACGGTGGGCGGCTGGACTATCCGGCGCTGCGCGCGTTAATGGGCGACGTGAGCCGCGGGCGCGTTCCCGACATTCACCTGGCCTCGTTCGTGACGCTCTGCGCCGGCAAGGGTCTCGACTTCGACGAGACGGTGGCGCTGACGCGGGCCATGGTCGACGTGGGGGAGCGCCTCGACTGGGGCTCATCGCCAGTGGTGGACAAGCATTGCATCGGCGGACTGCCGGGCAACCGGACGACGCTGATCGTGGTGCCCATCGTCGCCGCCTGCGGCGTAGTGATGCCCAAGACCTCGTCGCGCGCCATCACTTCAGCGGCCGGCACGGCTGACGTGATGGAGACGCTGGCGCCGGTCGACTTGGACCTGGCGGCGATGCGCCGAGTCGTCGAACGCGAAGGGGGTTGCATCGCATGGGGCAAGGCGATGCGCGTCAGCCCTGCCGACGACCTGCTGATCCGCGTGGAGCGGCCGTTGAGCATCGACAGCGAGGGGCTCATGTTGGCGTCCATCCTCTCCAAGAAGGCCGCCATGGGTTCGCAGCGCGTCTTGATCGACATTCCCGTGGGCGCGCTGACCAAGGTGCGCAACCCATCCGCCGCCGAGCAGCTTTCGCGCAGCCTGGTGGCGGTCGGTGCGGCGCTCGGATTGCAGGTGCAGACGGTGTTCACCGACGGAAATCAACCCGTTGGCCGTGGCGTAGGGCCGGCGCTCGAGGCCATGGACGTGATGGCTGTGCTCGAACGCACGGCCGATGCACCGCAGGACCTGCGGGAACGTGCGCTCGTGCTCGCGGGGCTGATCCTGGAAATGGCGGACAGGGCGGTTCCCGGCGAAGGCCAATCGCTGGCGCGCGCGGTGCTGGACGACGGGCGTGCCATGAACAAGTTCATGGCGATCTGCGATGCGCAGGGTGGCCTGCGTGTACCGCCCAGGGCGGCCCACACGCACTGCGTGAGCGCGCCCGCCGACGGCGTGGTGTCGGCCATCGACACGCGGCTCGTGGCGCGCATGGCCAAGCTGGCCGGCGCACCCCGCGATGCGGCCGCGGGTGCCACCGTGCACGTGCGCGTGCAGGATCAGGTCCAACGAGGCGACCCGCTTTTCACGCTGCACGCCGAAAGCCTCGGCGAACTTCAATATACGTTGAGCTTCGTGCGTTCCCAATTGCCTATCGTTCGTATCGAGGCCGGAACCGCCCGGTCAGGAACCTGATGCAGATCAAACGCGAGGCTCGAGGTGCGCAGTGAAATCAAGATTGGTCTCAACTTTGAAGGAGCGATTCCATGACGGAGAGCATTCTCGAACGCGTGGTCTGCGGACACCTGCCGATGCAGTTCTTCGGTCGCGCGGACATCGGGCATCTCCAGGACCTGCGAGACGCCGGCTACCTGCGAGTGTCCTTCGACGGACCCGAAGAATCGTGCATGAGGGCGGCGGTCACGGCGATCACGCCGCTGGGCTGCACGGCGATTCGTTGCTTCGGCTTCGATACTCCGCCGGACTGACAAGCCCGTCGTCGCCGTACACTCTCACTTCACCACCACGACCGGCTGTTTGGCGCTGGCGAGCACGCATTGTGCGACGGAGCCGAGCAGCAGGTCCGCCACGGCGCTGCGGCCTTTCGAGCCCAAAACGATCATGTCGAACTTTCCCTTGTTGGCGCAGTCGACGATCTCCTGCGCCACGTGGCCGGTGCGGATCTCCATGTCGTAGCCGATGCCGTCGTCCTTCAGGAGCTTGCGGGCCGCCTTGAGCTCCTTCTCGCTGAGCTCGCGCAGGTAGTCCGCGACCTCCGCATGGCCGACGAAGGCGCGGGCATGACGCAAGCCGACGTCGTCGTGCACGCTGATCAGCGTGATCTTGTTCGCGGCGGTGCGCAACAGATGCGCGAGCCTCGCTGCGTATTTGACGGCGCGCAGCGCGTTCCTGGAGCCATCGACTGCGACAAGTATTTTCATGATGTGAGGGCCATGTGGTTCTGAATTCCCAAAGTCTAGGGTGCACGTGAATCCGCGCGCGATGGCGACCGGCGCCGCAATTGACGCAGATCAAGCCATCGTCACGAGCCTCCCTTCGGGCGCTGCCTTGAGGAATCGCAAGCTTGCATTGCCGATCCGAAGCACAGTCAGCGCGGGAACAGGTACATCCAACGCAACGATGAAGATTTCAGGCTCAGCATGCAACTCCCTGGATTTCTGAACGCGCCGACGCGGCATCTTTTCTTCACGGGCAAGGGCGGTGTCGGCAAGACGTCGCTGTCCGCCGCCGCAGCTCTGGCGTTGGCGGACACGGGGAAATCGGTCTTGCTCGTCAGCACCGATGCCGCTTCCAACCTGGACGAGATGCTTGGCTTGGCGCTGCGAAACGTTCCCGTCCCGGTGCCTGGAGCGCCAGGGCTGAGCGTGCTGAACATCGACCCCGACCAGGCCGCGGAGTCCTATCGGCGACGTGTTCTGGCGCAGATGGAAATTGGAGCCACGGACGCCGAGCGTGCGACTGTTCGCGAGCAGCTCTCGGGCGCATGCACCACCGAAATCGCTTCCTTCGACGAGTTCGCCTCCTTGCTGTCCGACGGCGCGGCGACGTTCGATCACATCGTCTTCGACACGGCACCGACCGGGCACACGCTGCGCCTGCTCAGCCTCCCCAAGGCGTGGAGCGGCTTCCTGCAGGACAACGATCGCGGTGCATCGTGCCTCGGGCCGCACTCGGGATTGAAGATGCAGGTGGTGCGCTTCAAGGCCGCGCTCGACGCGTTGGGCGATCCGGCGCGAACGACGGTGATCCTGGTGGCGCGGCCCGACTAGGGTGCGCTGGCCGAAGCCGCAAGGACGTCGGAGGAATTGCGGGCGCTGGGCCTGGTCAACCAGCGTCTGGCGATCAACGGCGTGTTCCACGCCAGCGAGCCCACCGATGCCGTGGCCCGTGCCATCGAGGCATTTGGAGAACAGGCACTGGCCGAGATACCCGAGTCGCTGCGCAGCCTGCCTCGTGACAGCGTGCCGCTGCGCGCGTTCGACACGGTCGGCTTGCCGGCCCTGCGTGCCTTGCTCGGGGCCGCGGCGCCCCCGGCTTCCTCCGAAGCGGCAGCATCGCCTGCAACGGCTGGACTGCCTTTGCAAGGGCTGGCCGCCCTGGCGGACGAATTGGCCGCGGCGGGCCGGGGCTTGATCATGGTGATGGGCAAGGGCGGCGTCGGCAAGACAACGGTCGCCGCCGCGCTGGCCCTCGGACTGGTTCAGCGCGGCAAGACCGTGCATCTGAGCACTACCGATCCGGCCGCGCACCTGGCAGGCACGCTGGATGGCGAGGTGCCGGGTCTGCGCGTGGACCGGATCGACCCGAAGCTCGAAACACAACGCTACGTCGAAAAAATCATGACCGCCAGATCGCCCGGCCTCGACGCGCAGGAGCAGGCGCTGCTGCGGGAGGATCTGCGCTCTCCCTGCACCGAAGAAGTCGCGGTCTTCCATGCCTTCTCGCGCATCGTGAGCGAAGCGCGCAGTGCATTCGTGGTGCTCGACACCGCACCCACCGGGCATTCCCTGTTGTTGATGGATGCCACGGGTGCCTACCACCGCCAGATGGTGCGGGAGTTCGAAGGGCAAGGCGGGCGCATCGTCACGCCGCTGATGAGACTGCAGGACGCCGCATACACGCGGATCATTCTGGTGACGCTGCCGGAAGTCACGCCGGTCTCGCAAGCCGCCGCGTTGCAGGACGACCTGCGCCGTGCCGGCATCGAGCCCTATGCGTGGGTGCTGAACAAGAGCGTGCTGGCGGCCGGCACGCACGACCTGTTGCTGGCGGCGCGGCTCACTGGCGAGCGCCGGCAGATCGAGCGCATGTCCGCCGGCTTGGCCAAGCGCATGTTCACGCTGCCATGGCTGGTGCGCCCGCCGATCGGGTTCGCTGAACTGTCCAGGCTGGTCACGCGCAAGAACCAGAACGGGTGATAGCTCCCTTCAGCGCGAGAACATCAGGCCGGCATTCCAAACAGGGTTCCCACACCGGCGGTGACGCCCATGGCCAATGTGCCCCACAGCGTGACGCGCCAAACGCTGCGGGCCATCGGTGTGGCGCCGATCTTCGCGGCAACCGCACCGAGCAGCGCCAGGAAGGCAATGGCGGTTGCCACGGTCCACGGCAGCAAGGACACCTGCGGTGCCATCGCCACGACCGCGAGCGGCATCGCGGCACCCGCAGCGAAGCTGGCGGCTGAAGCCAGGGCTGCTTGCAGCGGGCGTGCGGCGAGCGCGTCCGAGATGCCCAGTTCGTCGCGCGCATGCGCACCGAGCGCGTCGTGCGCCATAAGTTGCGTGGCCACTTGGCTGGCCAGCCTTTGCTCCAACCCCCGTCGCACGTAGATGGCGGTCAATTCCCGCTGTTCTGCAACCAAATCCGTTGTTAGCTCGATGCGCTCCCGCTCCAGGTCGGCCGCTTCCGTGTCGGCCTGCGAATACACCGAGACATATTCGCCGGCCGCCATCGACATCGCGCCGGCCACCAGGCCAGCCACCGCCGTTGTGAGGATGTTCGCGTGACTGGCGTGCGCCGCCGCGACGCCAACGACCAAGCTGGCGGTGGAGACGATACCGTCGTTGGCGCCGAGCACGGCGGCGCGCAGCCACCCGATCTGTTCGGTGCGGTGGCGCTCCGGGTGGGCGCGGGCGTGAAATGATTTCATCGTTTCTCCCTTTTGTGACCGGGCATCAAGCAGCCCAGTATTGGTTTGGCGATCATGAAGCCTTCAGCGATAGATGCATGGATGCTCCACAATTTGCACCCGGCACAGGCCGGTTCCGACCGTGCGAAACCCATTTCCCTCGCGCATGACGAAGAGTGCATCGAGCGCATGCTGTCGCGCATGTTCGCATCCGGCATGCTCGCCGAGCACCATCAGCGCCGTGGCGTAGGCATCGGCATCGGCGCAGGTCGGCGCGATCACCGTGACCGACGCGACGGGCCCGCGCAGCGGCGCGCCGATGCGCGGGTCGATGGTGTGCGAGACGCGCACGCCGTCGATCTCGCGCCAGTGCCGGTAGTCGCCTGACGTTGCGATGGCCGCATCGGCGAGCTCGATCACGCCCATGGCCGCGCGCCGATCGTTCTCGGGCGCCTCCAGGGCGATGGCCCAGGGCGATCCGTCGGGCTTGACGCCGCGCACGCGCATCTCGCCATCGATGCCGACCAGGCAGGCGTCGATGCTGTGCCGCTCCATCACCCGTGCGAGCTCGTCGACGCCGAAGCCCTTGGCGATGCCGCACAGGTCGAGCGCGACGCTGGCGTGCTTGCGCACCCGGCGTCCGGGCAGGTCGATGTCCAGCAGGCGGTCGAGCGGCTGACAGGCGCGGGCGCCGAGCGATGCGACCGGCGGTCCGTCGCTGCCCGTTGGGCCGAACCCCCAGGCGCCGACCAGACCGCCGACACCGATGTTGAACGCATTGCCGGTCTCGCGCCCGATCTCGATCGACCGCAGCAGCACGGTGGCCAGGTTCGCCGAGACAGGTACCCAGTCGCCCGGCGCCGCGCGGTTGAGCCGCGACAGGTCGGAGTCGGCCTTCCAGTTGGACATCTGCGCATCGACCGCGGTGACGGCCGCGTTCAGGTCGGCGACGATCGTCTGCACGTGCGCCTCTTCGGGAACCACGAAGCGCGCGGTGTAGCGGGTGCCCATCGTCGCGCCGCTGGTGCGGCAGTCCTTCAGGCGCGCGTCGCGCAGCCACTCAATAGACGTCCTCGACATAGCGTCCCTGTGCCCTCAGTTGCGCGACCGACAGGCCGGAGTCCACCAGGATGCGGTCGCAGGCTTGGGCCACGCCATCGGCCATCTGCCGGCCACCGCACACCATCACCTGCGCGCCCTGCACGATCGCTGCGCGCAGCCGCTGGGCGTCTGCGAGCAGCCGGTCCTGCACATAGGCCCGGTCGGTGGCGCGCGAGAAGGCGGTGGTCAGCGTGCGCAGCCTGCAATCGTCGACCAGGCCGTTCAGTTCGTCGCGGTAGAGAAAGCCGTCCTCGGCGCTGCGTGCGCCGAAGTACAGGTGCATCGGGCGCCCGGTGCTATTGTGGCGAATGAAGCCGATCAGCGGGCCGATGCCGGTGCCCGCGCCGATCAGGATCAGCGGCGCCGCACCGGCGGCGGGGCGGAAGCTTTCGTGCGGCCGGACGAAGGCCTGGATCGCCGCCCCCGGCGACAGGCCGGTGAGGTAGCTGGAACACGGGCCGCCGGGCTGGCGACGCACGCAGAGCTCGGCCACACCGTCCGATGCTGCGCTCACCAAGGAGTAGTAGCGCGGCGAAGCACTGCCCGGCGGCACCACGCCCAGCAGGTCGCCGGTCTCGAACCTCGGCAGCCGCGGCAGGCCCAACCATCGTCGCCGGCCTGACGTGGGTGCCTGTGGCGTGAAGCGCAGAACGGCGGTGAGGGTTTCGGGATCGGCGCCGTAGTCGGTGCGCGAGACGAGTTCGAGGGCGGTCGTGGGCGGCAGCAGCGGCGTGTAGCGGATGTCGAGCGTCACACCGAGCGTCTCGCCGAGCCAGGTGCACCACTGGCTGAAGTCCGGCTCCGACTGCCGGTCCACCGTGCCCAGGTCCCTCAACGCGTCGAACCCCTTGGCGGCGAGCGCCTCGTGGACCTGGCCTGCATACCCGCAGAAGTGGGAGAACTGGCGGTCGCCGAAGCCGAGCACGGCGAATGCGGTGCCGGGCGCGGGGGGCAGCCCGGCAAGCCGGGGCAGGAACTGGCGCGCACTTTCCGGGGCCTCGCCATCGCCATAGGTCGCGGTCAGCACGAGCAGGCGGCGGATGCCGTCTTGGAGCGGCGCGATGTCGTTCATCGACGCGGTATGCACCCGCAGGCCCGCATCCGTCAGCGCCGCGTGCAGCGCCACGGCGAATCCCCAGGTCGTGCGGGTCTCGCTGCCGACCAGCAGCAAGGTGTCGGCGTCACGCAGCGCGGCGTTGCCGGCCAGGCGAGGCAGGCTCTGGCGCCGACGCAGCCACAGCAGAAAGCCGGTCGCAGCGAGCAGCGGCACGGCGAGCGACGAGGCGCCGAGCAGCAACACCAGCCACCACAGCCCTTCGCCGGTATGCAGCATGCGCACGGTCGCGTGCAGGCGCTGCCACCCGTCGAGCCCGCGGTAGGCGAGCCAGTTGCCCGTGGCCGGATCGACGACGCCCGCACCGTCCGTGGTTTCGAGCTCGATGACGTCGTTCGGGTCGTCCGGGTGCGCGAGCTTCAACTGCGCCAGACGGGACACGTCCACCGATCGCAGGGCCTCCATCTGTGCCAACGCCATCCGCGACGTCGCGCTCGGGCGCAGGTCGAAGAACGGGTCCGCAGCGCCGCCTTCGGGGATCAGGCCGAAGGTCGCGAACGACATGAGCACACCGGTCGTCGCCGACAGCACGAGCCCGGCGAGCGCGGGGCGCGCGCCCTCGTTGTGCAGCCGCTGCAGCGTGTTGCCGCGCACGCGGCCCAGCAGCATCTTCCATCCACCCATGCGCCGCGCGAACAGCGTGAGGCCGGAGAGAACGATGAACAGCATGAAGGCGGCGGCAACACCGGTCGCGACGCGGCCGGCGTCTTCGAGCAGCAGCTTGCGATGCAGGTTCTTCAGCCAGCGCTGCGTGGTGGACGGGCGATAGTCCGCGATCGCGTCGCCGCTGGCCGGGTCGATGACCGAGGCGCGTTGCTCAGTGCCGACCGTGTGGTAGGCCACGATCGTGCCCGAGGGCTGACGCACCAGCGTTTCCACACCGGGGAGACGTGCGCTCACACGGCCGGCGAGCATGGCCACGTCGACGCCGCTCGCGCCCGCCGCACAGGCGCGCTCCAGCGCCGGAAAGACCGACAGCACCGACCCCGTCAGCGCGACGAGCACCAGCAACAGCGACGCGATCAGTGCGGGGATCGAATGGAGCGTCCGCAGCATCGGTCGCCCTGTCAGAGGCTGTAGCGGAAGGACTTGACGTAACCGCGTCCGGCGGCGGGCTTGCCGGTGCCCGTCTTGGTGAGCGGCACGACCACCTCCGACGGGTTGTCCTTCATGTTCTCCACCGCGGTGTCGACGTGGATCTCGTAGCCCGCGTCGAGCAGCGTGTCGGCCAGATCGACGGTCACACGCAAGGTCTTGCCAGCGCCGACGCTCGCGCCGCTAAGGCCATCCACCTTCACCTTGCCGCCCGTGGCGCGGTACCAGTCACCCAGGTGGCGCCAGTACTTGGACTTGGCCCCCGCGAGCCACAGCGTGCTCTGGTAGCGGCCGGTGCGGTCGGTGAGGTAGATCGCCACGTAGGCGCCATCGCCGCCGTAGTCGCTCAGCTGGGTCTCGAACGTCACCGGGCGTGCAGAGGCGATCGAGGGTGCGGCGAGTACGCCAGCGACCGCCGCAGCGGTCCATGCATGCTTCATGACGATCTCCTGGTGTGAGGGATGAGGGAAAGAGCGGAAGATGGAATGCGGGGAACGGCGATCAGTCCCTGTCGCGCGTGCGCTCGTGGTCGTCGCGACGCATGCGCAGCACCTTGAGCGTCGCCGGGTCGAGCTTGGCCTTGAAGCGGCGGCCATCGACATCGCGGCCCTTGATCTCGTAGCACCCATCGTCGATCTTGAGCTTGTCGATCTGCCAGCCGTTGCGGTCGGCCAGCGCGCGCACGGCGCTGCGCGGTTGCCATGCCTCGGGTGACGCGTCGCAGTCATCCTCCGCCCGCACCGGCTGAACGGCGAGCACCAGCATCGCGAGTGCGATGCGCCTGGTCGCAAGCAAATGGTTCATTGATCACACGCCAAAGTAAAGAGCCTCATTGGAGATTGCGCCCGAAACATGGAAGCGGCCTTGCGGTAGATCAAGGCTTTGGCAGACGAGGCGGCAATCGCGCCCGGGGTATCGCCTATGGAGCCGGCGTGCCTGCGTTGCCGTCTGCGAATCGGTCGAAGCTGACGAGGACCGCGATCACGCCGAGCGCCGCCACGGGGCCTGCGGCCGGGTGGACGATGGCCGCGAGGATCGGGGCGACGAGAACAAGGTGCCGCAGACCCCAGCTGTAGAGGACTCCGGCCCGCCGCACATAGCTTTTGCCGGCATCGCCCCAGCGATGGCGCGCTGGCGAATCGACGGGCATCCCGGCGATGAAGCCGACATGGTTGTAGTAGCGCACCGCCATGATGGAGGCCAGCAGCGAGGCGAAGAGCTGCGCCATGAGCACGAACTCCAGCGCCAGGCGAGCGGTGAACGCCGGCAACCCAGGTGCCTCGCCCAACGCGGAATGAAGCGACGGAAGCGCGAGGGTCGCCGTGCCCATCAACGCCAGCGCCGCCGTCGATGCCGTCATCGTGGCCGACATCATCGAGTTGCGCAGCGTCTGCACCGCAAGAAGCTCCGAGCCCTTCTG
This sequence comes from Variovorax sp., assembly GCA_041424275.1. GTDB lineage: Bacteria > Pseudomonadota > Gammaproteobacteria > Burkholderiales > Burkholderiaceae_C > Variovorax. The sequence continues at coordinate 6,820 of JBGMOF010000024.1, read as the reverse complement.
CGCGGAGACCGCGGCAAACCAGTCTTCGCGCAACACTGCATGTGCGGTGCGCGCCAGGCGCCGTGGACTGCGGCGGTGTGCGAAGGCGAGGGCGGCTTCGTAGGACAGGAGGATGCCTACGGTCGCCAGCGCTGCAAGCCAGGTCGCGGTGTGGGTCATCGGCGTTGCTTCAGGAGAGCCGTTTCGGCCTCTCGAGCCACTCGAAGATGCCCATGCCTGCCAGCATCGCGGCGATGAAGACAAGCGCCTTGACTTCGCCCATGCCAAGGGCGACCAGCCCGGGCCCGGGGCAGAAGCCCGCGATGCCCCAGCCCACGCCGAAGAGCATGCCGCCCACCACGAGGCGGCGGTCGATGTGACGTGCGCCGGGCAAGCGCATCTCGGCGCCGAGGAGGGATACCGTGCGGCGCCTGGCCACAATGAACGCGACCATGCCGACGGCGATGGCGCCGGCCATCACGAAGGCCAGCGAAGGATCCCAGGCACCGGCAAGGTCGAGAAAGCCGAGCACCTTGGCCGGGTCGGCCATGCCGGAGAAGATGAGGCCGAGCCCGAAGACCAGTCCGGCGAGCAATGAAGCGAAGGCGAGCATGGAAGTTTCCTCAGACGCCGAGCAGATGACGTGTCACGAACACCGTGGCGAAGCCGGCGCCCATGAAGGCGAGCGTCGCCACGAGCGAGCGCGGCGACAGGCGCGAGAGCCCGCAGACCCCGTGGCCGCTGGTGCAGCCCGACCCGTAGCGGGTGCCGATGCCGACAAGCAAACCGGCTGCCACGAGCGCGCCGTATCCCGCGTCGATTTGCGGCCGGGGCAGCGCTGCCACGAGCGCATAGATCGCAGGCGCGCCGACCAAACCGAGCAAGAAAGCCAGCCGCCACGCCAGGTCGCCACGCGAGGGCCGAAACAGACCTCCGATCACGCCGCTGATGCCCGCGATGCGACCATTGAGCAGCACGAACATCGCCGCGGCCATGCCGATGAGCGCGCCGCCGGCGAGCGCGGCGACCGGCGTGAAGTGGTTCCAGTCGATGGCCATCATTTCTCCGTGGGACAGTAGAGGCGATAGAGCACCGCGAGAATTTCCAGCAGCGCCGGATCGGCCACGCTGTAGAAGATGTTCTTGCCCTCGCGGCGGGTGTCGACCACGCCCTCGCTGCGCAGCACGCTCAGTTGTTGCGACAACGTGGGCTGGCGAATGCCCAGCGTCTGTTCCAGGTCGCTCACGCACATCTCGCCTTGCGAGAGCTGGCACAGGAGCAGGAGCCGGTCTTCATTGGCCAGCAGCTTGAGCGCCGCGACCGCCTTGCCGGCGGCGCCGCGCAGGATTTCAGGATCAATCACCAGGGCGGAGGACTTCATGGTTTGGTCTCGGTTTCGATTGACATAGTATATATAAAAATATAATGTATGTGAATTAACTGAGCACCCGCCAAAGGAAAATTCATGACCGCCCGCACCACGATCCAAGGCTTTTTCGACCCCGCGACCTGGACGGTCTCCTATGTCGTATGGGAGCACGCGACGCGGCATGCCGCCGTCATCGATCCGGTGCTGGACTTCGACTTCAAGTCGGGTCGCACCCACACCGCATCGGCCGACAAGCTGCTCGCTTATGCGCAGCAGCAGGGCCTGCAGATCGACTGGATCCTGGAGACCCATGCGCACGCCGATCACCTGTCCGGCGCGCGCCACGTGCAGGCGCAGGCCGGCGGCAAGATCGCGATCGGCGAGAACATCCGCGCCGTTCAGTCGACCTTCGGGAAGCTCTTCAACCTCGAACGGACGTTTCTGCCGGACGGCAGCCAGTTCGACCATCTGTTCAAGGACGGCGAAGTCTTCCGCATCGGCGAGGTCGAGGTCACCGCCTTGCTGGTGCCGGGCCACACGCCTGCGGACATGGCGTATCACGTGGACGGCGCCGTGTTCGTCGGCGACACGCTCTTCATGCCGGACGTGGGCACTGCGCGGGCCGATTTCCCCGGCGGCGATGCGCGGCAGCTTTACGACTCGGTGCGCAGGCTGCTCGACCTGCCGCCCGACACCGTCATGTACGTTTGCCACGACTACCCGCCGGCGTCACGGCCGCCGCGTTGGCAGACCACGGTCGCAGACCAACGCGCACACAACATCCATGTGCACGATGGCATCGGCGTCGACGAATTCGTGGCGATGCGCACGGCGCGCGACGCGACCCTGGAGGTGCCGACGCTGATCCTTCCGTCGATCCAGGTGAACGTGCGCGCCGGGCGCTTTCCGCCGGCCGACGAGAACGGTGTTTCGTATCTGCGGATCCCGCTGAACGCGCTGCCCTGAGCCGGCACCGCCGGCCCGGCGCAGCTCAGTGCGCCTCGGTCAGCTGATCGAGGATCGCGGGGTTCTCCAGCGTCGAAACGTCCTGCGTAATCGCTTCGTCCTTCGCCACCGAGCGCAGCAGGCGGCGCATGATCTTTCCGCTGCGCGTCTTGGGCAGGTTGTCCGCGAAGCGGATCTCCTTCGGCTTGGCGATGGGGCCGATCTCCTTGCCGATCCAGGCGCGCAGCTCGGCCGCCAGGCGGTCGGCTTCCGCGCCCACGGGGCGGGCCTGCTTGAGCACCACGAACGCGCAGATCGCCTCGCCCGTGGTGTCGTCGGGCCGGCCGACCACGGCGGCCTCGGCCACCAGCGCGGTGCAGGCCACGAGCGCCGATTCGATTTCCATCGTGCCCATGCGGTGGCCGCTCACGTTCAGCACATCGTCGATGCGTCCGCCGATGGTGAAGTAGCCCGTCGCCGCATCGCGCGCGGCGCCGTCGCCTGCCAGGTAGTAGCCACGCAGCTCCGATGGGTAGTAGCTCGAACGGTAGCGCGCGTCGTCGCCCCAGACCGCGCGGATCATGCTCGGCCACGGCTTCTTGATGACCAGCAGGCCGCTCTCGCCGTTCGGCACGTCGTTGCCGGTCTCGTCGACGATGGCCGCAGCGATGCCGGGAAAGGGCAGGGTGCACGAGCCCGGCACCAGGTCGGTGGCGCCCGGCAGCGGCGTGATCATGTGGCCACCGGTTTCGGTCTGCCACCAGGTGTCGAGCACCGGGCAGCGGCCGCCGCCCACATGCTTGCGGTACCACTCCCACGCGGCGGGGTTGATCGGCTCACCGACCGAACCCAGCACGCGCAGGCTGCGCAGGTCGTAGCGGTCGGGGTGCACGGCCGGGTTGCCTTCAGCGGCCTTGATGAGCGAGCGGATGGCCGTGGGCGCGGTGTAGAAGACCGTCACGCCGTGCCGCTCGATCATTTGCCAGAAGCGGCCTGCATCGGGGAATGTCGGCACGCCCTCGAACACCACTTCGGTCGCGCCGATGGCCAGCGGGCCGTAGGCGATGTAGGTGTGGCCGGTGACCCAGCCGATGTCGGCCGTGCACCAGAACACGTCGTCGTCGTGCATGTCGAAGGTCCACTTCGTGGTGAGCGCCGCATGCAGCAGGTAGCCGCCGCTGCTGTGCTGCACGCCCTTGGGCTTGCCGGTGGAGCCCGAGGTGTAGAGCAGGAACAGCGGATGCTCGGCGCCCACCCATTCGGGCTCGCAGCTTTCGGCTTGCGCGGCGATGACTTCGTGCATCCACAGGTCGCGCGGCGTCCAGTCGATCGGCGCGCCGGTGCGGCGGTAGACGATGACCGATTGCACCGCCTCGCAGCCGCCCAGCGCCAGCGCCTCGTCGACCATTGCCTTCAGCGGCAGTTGCTTGCCCGCGCGCACCTGCTGGTCGGCCGTGATGACCACCGCGGCGCCGGTGTCCGCGATGCGGTCGCGCAGCGCATGCGCCGAGAAGCCGCCGAACACCACCGAATGGATCGCGCCCAGCCGCGCGCAGGCCTGCATGGCCACCACGCCTTCCACCGACATCGGCATGTAGATGACGACGCGGTCGCCTTTCTTCACGCCGCGCGCCTTCAACGCGTTCGCCATGCGGCAGGTCTGCGCGAGCAGTTGCGAGTAGGTGGTGCGGGTGACCTTGCCGTCGTCCGACTCGAAGACGATCGCCACCTTGTCGCCCTTGCCGGCCGCCACCTGGCGGTCGAGGCAGTTCCATGACACGTTGAGCGTGCCGTCCTCGAACCAGCGGTAGTGCGGCGCATCGCTGCTGTCGAGCGTCCGGGTGAAGGGCGTCTTCCAGCCGATGAACTCGCGCGCCAGGCGGGCCCAGTAGCCCTCGTGGTCGGCATCGGCTTCGGCCACCAGGGCGTCGTAGGCGGCGCGGCCAGCGATGTGGGCCGTGCGGGCAAGTGCCTGCGGCGGTGCGTAGACCGGAAGGCGGGACGGGAGATCGGGTGCGTTCATGTCTCGTGTCTTTCGTGGGGGTGACGCGATCTTGCCGACGGCGATGGCGAAGAACCTTGCGCCAGCGCAAGCCCCGGCGCGGTGCGGCCCTTCCTAATCCGCTCGACGCTTCCCGACATTCACAAGGAGATTCCATGCAAGACGATCTGGTCGCGCGCATTGCCGCGCATCCGCAGTACATCCAGCTCAAGCGCCGGCGAGACCGTTTCGGCTGGACGCTGGCCGCGCTGATGCTCGCGGTGTACTACGGCTTTGTGCTGCTGGTGGCCTTCGACAAGGAGTTGCTGGCGCGGCGCCTCGGCGACGGCGTCATGACGCTGGGCATGCCGGTGGGTTTCGGCGTGATCGTCTTCACCATTGCGATCACCGGCTACTACGTGCGCCGCGCGAACGCGGAGTTCGACACGCTCTCCGACACCGTGGTGAAAGCCGTTGGCAAGGAAATCAAGTCATGAACGCCCATCTGCTGCGCATGCGGTCCGTTGCCATTTTTCTTGCGCTGGGGGCGATCTCGGCGAGCGCTCTCGCAGCGGGCGCCGACCTGGGCCAGCTGCAGCGGCAACCCACCAACTGGACCGCGATCGGCATGTTCTCGCTGTTCGTGGTGGGCACGCTCTTCATCACCAAGTGGGCAGCGGCGCGCACGCGCTCCGCGGCGGACTTCTACACGGCCGGCGGCGGCATCACGGGCTTCCAGAACGGCCTGGCCATAGCGGGCGACTACATGTCGGCGGCGTCGTTCCTCGGCATCTCTGCCGCGGTGATGGCGACGGGCTACGACGGGCTGATTTATTCCATCGGCTTTCTGGTCGGCTGGCCGGTCATCACCTTCCTCATGGCCGAGCGTCTGCGCAACCTCGGCAAGTTCACCTTTGCCGACGTGGCGGCCTTCCGCTTCAAGCAGACGCCGGTGCGCATCTTCGCGGCGTCGGGCACGCTGGTGGTGGTGGCCTTCTACCTGATCGCGCAGATGGTGGGCGCGGGTCAACTCATCAAGCTGTTGTTCGGCCTCGAATACTGGATCGCGGTGGTCATCGTGGGCTCGCTCATGATGGTCTACGTGCTCTTCGGGGGCATGACGGCCACCACCTGGGTGCAGATCATCAAGGCCTGCCTGCTGCTGGGCGGCGCGAGCTTCATGGCCCTCTCGGTGCTGTGGCACTTCGGCTTCAGCCCCGAGGCCATGTTCGCGGGCGCTGTGAAAGTCAAGACCGACCTGGCGCTCAAGGACGGCAAGACCGCGCAGGTGGCTGCGAGCATCGGGCAGTCGATCATGGGGCCGGGCAATTTCGTGAAGGACCCGATCTCGGCCATCTCCTTCGGCATGGCGCTGATGTTCGGCACGGCCGGGCTGCCGCACATCCTGATGCGCTTCTTCACCGTGCCGAGCGCCAAGGAGGCGCGCAAGTCGGTGATGTGGGCCACGGGCTGGATCGGCTATTTCTACCTTTTGACCTTCATCATCGGCTTCGGCGCCATCACTTTCGTGCTGACGAATCCCGACTTCCTCGATGCCAAGGGCGTGCTCAAGGGCGGCGGCAACATGGCGGCGATCCACCTGGCCAATGCGGTGGGCGGCAACGTGTTCCTGGGCTTCATCTCGGCGGTGGCCTTCGCGACCATCCTCGCGGTGGTGGCGGGCCTCACGCTGTCGGGCGCCTCGGCGGTGTCGCACGACCTGTACGCCACCGTCATCAAGAAGGGCGATGCGGGCAGCGCGGCGGAGCTCCGCGTGTCGAAGATCACCACGCTCGCGCTCGGTGCGCTGGCGGTGGTGCTCGGCATCGTGTTCGAGAAGCAGAACATCGCGTTCATGGTGTCGCTCGCATTCGCCATTGCGGCCTCGGCCAACTTCCCGGTGCTGTTCATGTCGGTGCTCTGGAAGGGCTGCACCACGCGCGGTGCGGTGATCGGCGGCTTCCTCGGGCTGGTGTCGTCGGTGGCGCTCACGGTGGTGTCGCCTTCGGTCTGGGAAGCCACCTTCGGCTACCCAGTGGGCTCGGCGCCGTTCCCGTACACCTCGCCCTGCCTGTTTTCGATGAGCATCGCGTTTGCGGGGATCTGGCTGTTCTCGGTGCTTGACCGCAGCGCCCGCGCGCGGGTCGACCGCGACGGCTTCCTCGCGCAGCAGGTGCGCTCGGAAACGGGCATCGGGGCGCATGGGGCGAGCGGGCACTGAGCGCGTGCGCGGACCACGGCCTGGCGCCGTGGTCAGTTCGCGTCCCGCGTGCCTTTCAGGTCCATCACCATCCGCCGCAGACCCGAATTCGGCGGCTCCGCCGGATCGGCCGCGAACCCCATCGCGGCCGACAGCTTCAGCATGCGGGTGTTCTCGCGCAGTACGATGCCCACCAGCCGCTCGGTGCCGCGCTCGCGTGCGTGTTCGATCAACTGCCCGAAGAGCAGGGCGCCCAGGCCCTGGCCCTTGAGGTCGGAGCGCACGGCGATGGCGAACTCGGCCTCCACGTTGTCGGGGTCGCTCACCGTGCGCGCCACGCCCAGCG
>JBGMOF010000023.1:0-387320 GCA_041424275.1 Variovorax sp. | reverse complement strand
AAGCGTGTGAGGGTTAATAGCCCTCCGCGGGTTCGAATCCCGCCTGCTCCGCCAGTAGTCATGTGAATACGCCCCTTACGGGGCGTTTTTGCTTTCTGTGCCCGCCGCGGCGCAGTGCTTGAAAGACTTTGGCGATTCGAAAGCAATTCGACCTCGGTCAGCATCGGATCCAGAAGCGGAACAGCGGATCAAGGAGCCTCCCTGATCCGCTGTTGACTGTCGTCTAGGAGCGGCGCTGACTCAAGTCGTCAGGCTGCTTTCCACTTCCTGCACCTTGCGTCGTGCCAGCGCAAGATTCGAGCGACCCTTGTCCAGAACCACGTACAGGAAAAGGCCAAGGTTGGCGACCGACGGACGGATGATGTGGTACTGCTTTCCGAGCGTGATCAAGATGTCATCGATGGTGTCGTTGAGCTTGAGCGAGTCCATGGTGCGCAGCTTTGCGCGCACGACTTCGGTGTTGCCCGCAGCCGCGAGCTCCATGTCGACGCCGGAACCAGCTTGACCGAGCACCATGCCGGATTTGCTGTCAACCAGCGCTGCGCAAATGGCGCCGTCGATGGACATGATGGAGGAAAGGGAATCGTTGATGTTGGACATGAGAAGTTCTCTGAAGGTTGAAGGGAAAAAAATGGCGTTTGTGAGGGCGAAGCAAGCGAGCGGGCAATTTCGTCTGCCGCCCAAAGCGCTCTTCCAAGCAGCGCATCTGCTGGCAGAGCCATGCAGAGTACGAGGCCTGAATCGGCGCCGACTGGCTTCATGAGCAGCTTGCCAGTGCTGCTCTCCACGATGAGGCGGTCGCAGGCCGTGTGCCCGACTTCGCGTCCGGCGGCGCCGGCGACGGCGAGTAGTGAACTGGCCATCGCCGCCAGCTGGGCGGGGCGATACAGACTCGATGGATTCAGAGCTGCGACTTCGATTCCGTCGACGGTCGCGACCACGCTCAAGGCCGAAGGCACCTGTTCTTCGGTGACCCTCTGCAGGATCGACAGGTAGCGAGCACTGTTCGCGTGATGCTCTGCGAGCGTTTTCGCCTGCTGGCGGGATTCAATGGATGGGTTGAGGTTTTTCATTCTGGGAGGACTGCGACAAGCAGTTCCAAGGCGGCGAGCATCTGTTCTCGAACACGCACATCCACGGCAAGAACGGGGATCGCTTGTCCGGAGCGCTCGGCCAATTGACGTGAGAAATCCTGGAGCGCCATGGCCGTTGCAGGGCGGACCGCGAGAACGACGACAGCGGCGCCCGGCGCAAAGCGCTCGACCTCTGCCACGATGGAAAGCGCGTCGCTCAACGCCTGTGGGTCCTCGGGATCAACCAGCACCATCGCGCCAACAGCAAAGCTCAAAAGCCATTGCCGCAGAAATCCGAAGCGTTCCTGTCCGGGGCTTCCATACACGTGAAGTTCTTCGTCGCCGTCCATTCGGACGATGCCGAAATCCGCACCGACGGTTGTGGTGGCCTTGTCATGGCGCTCGATATCGAGGTTTGCGACATCGCAGTCGACGGCATCCGAGCCGCAAAGCGAACGGATCGCCGTTGTTTTGCCGATGCCCATCGGTCCGAAAAGGACCACGCGTGGGGTGCTCATGTCAGGCCTGCAGTGCGGTTTGGCGACGCGCGCCGCCGATCCAGCGGCGAAGCCGGCCTACGAAACCTCCACTTGGAAGGCTCGCAGTTGGCGCTTGTGCTTGCGTTGATGTGCTTTGGTGCGTCAGGACCAGCGCGCCCGTCGTATTCAACGTGTGCAGCAGCGCATCGACTTGCGCCGAGCTCAGACCACAAGCGCTTTCCATCCAGTCGCGGCTGACCGCCTTGCGACTCATCGCGGCGAGGACGCGCACGAAAGGCGGCCCGCTGAAGGTTTCGTCGAGGAATACCCAGTGCTTGAGACGGTACAGCGGCTTCGATTCGGTTGTCGGCGCAGGGGTAGCCGATTCATCTCGTGCCGCCATGACGCGCACTGCAGCCAGGTCCAGCACGTCCATGAGATTCGCGACGCGGAAGTCCAGCGGCACGCTGAGCGAGCGGCCGTCAGGGCCGTGAACCGGGTCGTCCGAAACGTAAATTGAAAATCGCTGATCGGAAGACTGATCGCCAGGCTCCTTCAGAAGAACTTCGGCTGAGGCGTGGTCAGTGACCTGCCACGCGACGATGCTGCGTTTGCCTGCATCACCGATGAGTGTGTTGAAGCGAAGACGCAGGGAAGGCGGCAACAGGGCTGCACTGACGCGGATGGTTTTCTTCATGTTCGATGCTACTGACGACTGTGTGACAACATTTGCTTGCAGTGATTGTCATGAGAAGTGCATCAAAAAGGACCTGTATGTGGTGGAGACAGCATGCAGTCTTAATACAAAAGTCACAATCCGAATCATTAGAGTGACGCGTGGGGCCGAAGGCGCTTTCGCAAAGGGCTGTACCGATGCGGTGCATGCAGCTGGGACGCATGTTTATTCGGCGAAATTCAGGTCGAGGAGTCGGCTCACCAGCTGAATCGTTGGCTGTCATGTTCCCGCTTCTCCCCATGCGGTTTCAGCTCACCCGAAGATTTCCATGGCCATTTCGCGAATGACGCGCGAAAAAAAAGGAGCCCGAAGGCTCCTTTTTCCAGTCTGCGAAATGCGCTCAGCGAACCACGGCGATCTGCTCGCGCTTGCCACCCTTGTAGGTGTACAGCGTCAGTGCGCCGTTCTTGATGTCGCCCTTTTCGTCGAAGGCGATCGGGCCAGTGACGCCCTTGTAGTTGGTCTTGCTGATTTCCGGCAGGTACTTCGCCGGATCGGCCGAACCAGCGCGGACCATGGCGTCGGCCAGGATCTCCACTGCGTCGTACACGTACGGCGCGTAGATCTGGACGTCGACACCGTTCTTGGCCTTGAAGTCGGCCTTGAACTTCTCGAGCGGCGCCTTGAAGTCGCCATCGACACCGCCGGCTTCAGCGCAAACCACCATGTCTTCACCCACTGCATCGCCGGCCAGCTTGGCCAGCTCGCCGGTGCACATGCCGTCGCCGCCCATGAACTTCACCGTCATGCCGAGTTGCTTGACCTGCTTGAGCATCGGGCCGGCCACTGCGTCCATGCCGCCGAAGAACAGCACATCGGGCTTGGCACCCTTGAGCTTGGTCAGGATGGCGTTGAAGTCGGTCGACTTGTCGGTGGTGAATTCGTGGCCGACGATGGTCGCGCCAGCTGCCTTGGCAGCCTTCTCGAACTCCTCGGCGACGCCCTGGCCGTAGGCGGTGCGGTCGTCGATCACGGCGATGTTCTTGCCCTTGAGCGTTTCGACGGCGTACTTGCCGAGCGTGCCACCCAGCTGCGTGTCGTCAGCCACCACGCGGAACGTGGTCTTGAAGCCCTGGCGGGTGTACTTCGGGTTCGTGGCCGAAGGCGAGATCTGCGGAATGCCTGCGTCGCTGTAGAGCTTCGAAGCCGGGATGGTGGTGCCGGAATTCAGGTGACCGACCACGCCGTTGACCTTGGCGTCGACCAGCTTCTGTGCCACAGCCGTGCCTTGCTTGGGATCGCCGCCGTCGTCTTCGGCCATCAGCTCGAACTTGGCAACCTTGTCGCCGATCTTGAGGTTCTTCGAATTCAGGTCCTCAATGGCCATCTTGGCGCCGAACTCGTTGTCCTTGCCGAGGTGGGCGATCGGGCCGCTGGTGGGTCCGACGTGACCGATCTTGACGACCAGCGCGTCTGCCGGAGGTGCTGCAGCAGGAGCTGCCGCAGTCGCTGCCGGTGCCGCAGCGGGTGCCGCGGCTTCTTCTTTTTTGCCGCAAGCGACGAGCGTGAGCGCAGCCAGTGCGACCGCAGTCCATTTCAATTGCATGGGAAACCTCCAGAACATTGATGAAGAATTAAACAGAAAACCGGTCTTTCGATCCGGGCTCGAACACTCAGCAAGTTTCGAGCCGCAGACCGGTGGCGCCGTGGCACCCCCCGACCCGGCGCGCAGTTTAGCCCAAGGATTCGGGCGTAGAAGCTGGCACAGACCCTGTGTTTTCCGAAAGTTCCTCGGCCAGTGCTTCAACCACCAGGGAGCGCAGAACAGACTCGATTTCTTCCCTCAAACGCGGCAGCATCGCATCGAGCTGTTGCTGAACGGAAGCTGAGACGGCATCGCTCAAACGCTCTTCCAGCCGGAGATCCACGCGCTGCAGGACGCGGTGCAACAACTGCTCTTCGAGTCGGAACGCATCGGCGTCGGAAAGCTGCTCCGGACGGATCGCAACCATGTCGATATGTTGGGGCTCAGCCGGCTCAACCCTGCTGTCCACGGCGGCCTCTTCCACCCGGGGCGCGGGTGACTGTTCGAGCACCGCCGTGAGCGTCGGCACGAAGCGCGGCGGCACGCGCAGGTTGCTGGCCATCAGTCACCCGCCTTCGCGAAGTCGTGTGCCGTGATCGCGTAGCCACGCGTCGCGTAGTGCTTCCATCGGCCCCGACCGATCTGCCGGTCCTCAGATTCCGAACTCACGATGTCGATCAGGCGATCGAAGCGTTCGAAGCCCGCAGGCAATGCAGCGCCGACGTTGATGAGCACCTGCCGGTGCGGCGCCGGGCCGGCGTCTGCGTTCATCAGGACCACTGGCGACCGCTCGATCACGCGCGGATCGGCGTCACTCCTGCAATGAGGAATGAAGTCGACCGGCGACAGCGCCCAGAGCGCCGCATCGACGGCATCGAGCGTCTCTGGCTCGCCGATCACGACCAGCTTCGCGTCGTGCAGCCGCACCGCCTTGCGCAGCAGGCGGCAGGCATGCATCACCTTGTCAGGGGCATTGAAATGAAAGTCGATGCCTGTCACGCGGCGGCCTGGGCCTTGCGAGCCTTCTTGGGCGACGTGGGTCCTGCGCTGTCGGCGCGCGAGACAAGGTAGGAGACAAGCAGCCCCACCGGGCGACCGGTAGAACCCTTGGCCGCCCCGCTCTTCCAGGCGGTGCCGGCGATGTCGAGGTGCGCCCAGGGGAATGCACCGGCAAACCGCTGCAGGAACTTGGCCGCCGTGATGGCACCGCCCGCGCGTCCACCGATGTTGGCCACGTCGGCGAAGTTGCTCTTGAGGCCCTCGGCGTAGTCGTCGTCGAGCGGCAGGCGCCAGCAGCGATCGAGCGATTGCTCGCCGGCCGTCTCCAGCGCCTTGGCCAATGCGTCGTCCGCACTGAACAGGCCGGTGCGCACGCCGCCCAGGGCGACAACGCAGGCGCCGGTCAGCGTGGCGATGTCGATCACGGCCGCCGGCTTGAAACGCTCGGCATAGGTCAGCGCGTCGCACAGGATGAGCCGTCCTTCGGCATCCGTGTTGAGCACTTCGATGGTCTGGCCGCTCATGCTCGTCACGACGTCGCCCGGCTTGAGCGCCTTGCCGTCGTTCATGTTCTCGCACGACGGAATCAGGCCGATCACGTTGATGGCGGGCTGGAGTTCCCCCAGGGTGCGGAACACGCCCAGCACGCTGGCTGCACCGCACATGTCGAACTTCATCTCGTCCATGTCGGCCGCCGGCTTGATCGACACGCCACCGGTGTCGAACGTGATGCCCTTGCCGACGAGCACCACGGGTGCCTGGTCCTTGGCCGCGCCACGGTAATGCAGCACGATGAACCGGAGCGGCTCGGACGAACCTTGCGCCACCGCCGCGAAAGAGCCCATGCCCAGTTTGGCGACGTCCTTTGGTCCCAGCACCTCGCATTTGATGTGCGCATGCTCGGCAAGGGTTTCGGCCGCGTCCGCCAGCAGCGTCGGCGTGCAGTGGTTGGCGGGCCGGTTGCCCCACTCCTTCGCGAACTCGATGCCGGCCATGGTGGCTGTCGCTTCGGCGAACGCGGCGCCCACCGCCCTGCTGTCCGAGACACCGATGGTGACATGGCGGAGCGTTCGCGGCTCGGGCTTCGATTTCGTGGTCACATAGACGTAGCTCGCTTCCGCAATCGCCAGCACTGCGCAATGGACTGCCGGGCCGTCAACTGGCCCCGCGAACACCAGCGTCAAGCGCTTCGAGCCGAAACCCTTGAGCGTGCGGACCGCGCCGAGCACTGCATTCCGCACGGAGCTCGCGGACCCGTCGCCGATCGACGCCAACACCACACGGGGTGCCGAGATGCCGTCGGGCCGGTAAAGGGAAAGGAGCTTGCCGGGTTTGTCGGGCAGGTCGCCCGCATTGCGCGCGGCGCTCGCCAGCGTCGACAACACGTCGCTTCCGGCCAACGCACCCGAGGGTACGAGGACGATGAGCGCGTCGGTTTTTTCGGTCGCAGCCTGGGTACTGCCGAGGGTCTTGAGTTGGAAGTCCATAATCCTTTTTTTCCCGCAACGATGTTATTCCATTCCTCTCTCCGCAAAGAGTTGTCGCGCAGCTTCGGCGCGACCCTCGTCGTGCTGGTCACCATCGTGATGACCATGATGCTGATCCGCACCCTGGGCCTCGCCGCCAAGGGCAGCGTGAACCCATCGGAAGTTTTCCTGGTGATGAGTTATACGGTGCTCGGCTATCTGCCGACCATTCTGAGTCTGAGCCTTTTCATCGCCATCGTCGGTACGCTGTCGCGCATGTACCGCGACAGCGAGATGGTGATCTGGTTCTCCAGCGGTCGCGGGCTTGCCGATTTCGTGCCGCCGTTGTTCCGCTTTGCCTGGCCGGTGCTCGCGCTCATCACGGCGCTGGCGATGGTCGGCTGGCCCTGGGCCAACTCGCAAACGCACGGCATGCGCGACCAGTACGAGCGGCGCAGCGACATCGAGCGCGTGGCGCCCGGCGAATTCGTCGAGTCGGCGGGACGCATGCGTGTCTTCTTCGTGGACAAGGACACGCCCAATGGCACGACCGCCTCGAACGTGTTCATCTCGTCGATCGAACGCAACCGGCAGATCGTCACGTCTGCGCGCAGCGGCCATATGGAATTCATCGACAACACGCGCTTCCTGATGCTCGACAACGGCCAGCGGCTCGAGCGGCCCCTCGACCTGTCGAGCCTGAAGATCAGCGAGTTCAAGACCTATGGCGCCCGCACCGGCAGCAACTCCTCCGGTATCGGCGACGACACGCCTGCGCGCGAACTGTCCACGCTCCGGCTGCTGGCCGCACCGACCGACACCAACCTCGGTGAGCTCGCATGGCGCATCGGCATGTTGCTTGCGGGCGCCAATTTCGTGTTGCTGGCGCTGACCTTGTCCAGCGTCAATCCGCGCGTGGGCCGCAGCGGAAACCTGTTGTTCGCGTTGTTCGCCTTCGTCGTGTACTACAACCTGCTCAACCTCGGCCAGGGATGGGTCGGCGCCGGACGGTTCAGTTTCGGCGGGTGGTTGCTCGCGCTGCACGGCGGTGTGTTCCTGATCGGAGTCGCATGGCTTGCGGTGCGACACAACAACTGGGGGCTCCGCCGGCGCTCCGGGCGGCAGATCAGCGGCGGCCTTCACAAGACCACCGCGCGATGAAAACTATTCGGCGCCTCATCTACGTCGAAGTGCTGAAGTCCGTGGCCTTCGTCACGCTCGGATTTCTCAGCCTGTTCTTCTTTTTCGACTTCGTCGACGAATTGCAGGCCATCGGCAAGCCGACCGACCTCGGCTATGGGCTGCCGCAGGCGCTGCTGTTCGTGGTCATGCTGGTGCCGGGCCATCTCTATGAACTGCTTCCGATCTCCGTCTTGATCGGCACCATCTTCGTGATGGCCCGACTCGCGCAAAGCTCGGAATACACGATCTTGAGGACCAGTGGGCTGGGTCCGTGGCGCGCATTGCGCACGCTGCTGGTGCTTGGCATCGGGTTCGTGTTGTTGACCTTTGCAGTGGGCGACTACGTCGCTCCGGCGTCGAGCAGCACGGCTCAGCTGATGAAAGCCAAGTACCGTGGCTACCTCACTTCAGCAGGCGTCACTGGCGCCTGGCTCAAGGAAAAGCGTGGCGACAAATCCTACGCCGTGAACGTGGCGGCGATCGGACGAGATGGGTCGTTGACGCGTCCGAACATCTTCGAGTTCGATGCGGACGGGTTCGTGTCCAGCCAGATCTCGGCCCGCTCGGGACGCATCGACGGCGACGTCTGGGTGCTCGAGACCGTGGACGAGCAGACCTACGAGACCCGCAAAAGCGCCGAGACCGGCCGCGTTCTCATCAAGAAGCTGCCGGAGCTGCGCTGGCCGACCTCCCTCACGAGCGAAATGGTCTCGGTCGCACTGCTCAAGCCAGATCGCATGGGTACCATCGACCTGTTCGAATACATCCGCCATCTCGATGCGAACGGTCAGACGGCCCAGCGCTACGAGATCGAGTTCTGGCGCAAGGTGTTCTACCCTCTGTCGTGCCTGGTGATGGTGGTCCTCGCCCTGCCTTTTGCCTACCTGCATTTCCGCCAGACCGGCATCACGACCTACGTGTTCGGCGGCGTGCTCATCGGCATCAGTTTCTTCATGCTCAACAACGTGTTCGGTTACCTCGGCAACCTGAGCAACTGGTGGCCCTGGATCACGGCCGCCGCGCCCGGGCTGATCTATTCCGTCATGTCCCTGGCCGCGTTCACGTGGCTGGTCCTTCGAAGGTAGCAACGTTTCATGCAGCAGACAGGCATCGTGCTTTTCGCACATGGTTCACGTGATCCGCGCTGGCGCGAGCCGATGGAAGCCGTGTCGAGGCAGGTCGCCGCGCTCGCTCCCACGGCGCGCGTGGTGTGCGCATACCTTGAACTCATCGAACCCGGTCTGCCGACCGCCGCGTCTGCACTCGTGGCCAGCGGCGCCACTGCGATCAAGGTGGTGCCGATGTTCCTGGGCATGGGCAAGCATGTGCGCGAAGATCTACCGGCGCTTATGGACACCTTGCGTGCGCAACATCCGTCGGTCGATTTCACGCTTGCACGCGCGGTCGGTGAAGACCCCGACGTGATCGACCTCTTGGCCAGGACCGCGCTCAAGGTCTGATTCGATAGATGCCGAAGGCATAATGAAATCCGCAATAAGACGGAAATCGATATGAATCTGCACCAGTTCAAATTCGTTCAGGAAGCCGTGCGGCGCAACCTGAACCTGACCGAAGCGGCGAAAGCGCTGCACACCTCCCAGCCCGGCGTGTCCAAGGCGATCATCGAGCTCGAAGAAGAACTGGGCGTTGAAATCTTCGCGCGGCATGGCAAGCGACTCAAGCGCGTGACCGAGCCGGGCCTGCATGTCATCGCCAGCATCGAGCTCATCATGCGCGAAGTCGGCAACCTCAAGCGGATCGGCGAACAGTTCAGCGCGCAGGACAGCGGCACGCTCTCGATCGCGACGACCCACACGCAGGCGCGCTACGTGCTGCCGGTGCCCGTGGCCCGCTTGCGCGAGGCCTATCCGAAGGTCAACGTAAGCCTGCACCAGGGCTCCCCCGATCAGGTGGCCCGCATGGTGATCGACGAGATCGCCGAGGTCGGCATCGCGACGGAGTCGCTGGCCGACTACACCGAACTGGTGACGCTCCCCTGCTACGAGTGGCAGCACGTGCTGGTATTGCCGAAGGACCACCCGCTCGCGAACAAGGACCGCGTGTCGCTCGAGGACCTGGCCAACGAGCCGATCATCACGTACCACCCTTCCTTTACCGGTCGCACGCGCATCGACCACGCCTTCGCGCAGAAGAAGCTCACGCCGCGCATTGCGCTCGAAGCGATCGACTCAGACGTTATCAAGACCTATGTGCGCCTTGGTTTAGGCGTGGGCATCGTGGCCGAGATGGCGGTGCGGGACGATACCAATGCCGACCTGGTGGTCAAGCCGATGGGGCACATCTTCGGCACCAACATCGCGCGCGTCGCCTTCAAGAAGAGTGCGTACCTGCGCAACTTCGTCTTCAAGTTCGCCGAGTTGCTGAGCGACCGGCTGGACCGCAACCTCATCGCCAAAGCCCTCTCGGGCCATCAGCAAGACTACGAACTATGAGCACCGTTTTCGCGCCCCGCACGCCCGCCCTCACGACCAAGCTGCCGGCAGTCGGCACCACCATCTTCACCGTGATGTCGGCCCTTGCGGCTGAAAAAGGTGCAGTCAATCTGGGTCAGGGCTTTCCGGACTTCCACTGTGATCCGAAACTGCTCGAAGACGTGAGTGCCGCCATGGCCGCGGGCCACAACCAGTACCCGCCGATGCCGGGCATCCTGCCGTTGCGCGCAGCGATCGCATCCAAGATCAGCGCGCTCTACGGCCATGACTACAGCGCTGCCACCGAGATCACCGTGACCGCCGGCGCAACCCAGGCCATCATCACCGCCATCCTCGCCGTGGTGCGTCCGGGCGACGAGGTGATCGTGCTGGAGCCCTGTTACGACAGCTACGTCCCCAACATCGATCTTGCCGGCGGCACCGTCGTGCGCGTTCCGCTCACGCCCGGCACATTCCGCCCCGACTTCGACAAGATCGCAGCAGCCATGTCGCCGAAGACGCGCGCGATCATCGTCAACACGCCGCACAACCCGAGTGCCACGGTCTGGACCGAGGCCGAGATGCAAAAGCTCGACGACTTGCTCGCACCGACCGAGGTGCTGCTGATCAGCGACGAGGTCTACGAGCACATGGTGTACGACGGCGCACAGCATCAGAGCGCAGCGCGATTCCCGGGCCTCGCAGCGCGCGCCTTCATCGTGAGCAGCTTCGGCAAGACCTACCACGTGACGGGCTGGAAAGTGGGCTACGTGGCCGCGCCGGCGCCGTTGATGGCCGAGTTCCGCAAGGTGCACCAGTTCAACGTGTTCACGGTCAACACGCCGATGCAGCACGCGCTCGCGGCGTTCATGGCCGACCCTGCGCCCTACCTGGAACTGCCATCCTTCTATCAGCGCAAACGCGACCTCTTCGCGGCTGGACTGGCGAAGACGCGCTTCAAGTTGCTGCCGAGCGGCGGGACCTACTTCCAGTGCGTCGACATCAGTGCTGTGAGTGACCTCGGCGAGGCCGATTTCTGTCAATGGCTCACGCGTGAGATCGGCGTGGCAGCGATTCCGCTGTCGGCCTTCTACGGTGATGAATTCGACCAGCGCGTCGTGCGCTTCTGCTTTGCCAAGAAGGACGAGACGCTTCACAGTGCGCTCGACCGGCTCGCCAAACTCTGACACGGGACGTAGGCTTACCCTGACCGGCACAAGGGCCTCTGTCTTTAGGCCGAAGCGCCCGCCCGACAGACGATAGGGCTTCTTTCAAAAACGCCTCAGGAGAAGCTCATGTCCCTCATCGTCCTCGTCATCGTCGTCCTTCTCTTGATCGGCGTGCTGCCGACCTGGGGCCACAGCCGCAACTGGGGCTATGGACCCAGCGGCGGTCTGGGCCTCGTGCTCGTGGTCATCGTCGTGCTGTTGCTGCTCGGTCGAATCTGACGCAGCCGTGTCCGCAATGAAAAAGCCCGCTTCGGCGGGCTTTTTTGTGTCTGATCACGCGTCGAGCTGAGCCCACGCTTTGTCGAGCCGCTTCACGCTCACCGGCTGAGGAGTGCGCAGCTCCTGTGCAAAAAAGCTCACGCGCAGTTCCTCCAGCAGCCAGCGGAATTCGAGCATGCGGTCATCGGTTGCGCCCTTGCGCTCGGCCAGCAGACGCCAGTAGCGCTGCTCCTGAGGCCGAAGTTCGGCGAGCTTGGCCGCGTCGCGCGCGGGGTCGGCGCGCAGCTTGTCGAGTCGCGCCGTGATGGCCTTGAGATAACGTGCGAAATGCTGCAGTTGCGGCCATGGCGTATCGGCCAGGAAACGCTTGCCGACGAGCCGCTGCAACTGCTGCGCCGCATCGGCGACGGCTTCCGGCTGGACTTTGGTGTCCTTGATCTTGCGCACCGCCGTCGCGTAGTCGACGAGGATCACGCCGGCCAGGCGTGCCACCTCGTTGGCGATCAGCGTGAGTCGCCCGCGGCCCTCCTCCACGCGCTTCTTGAACGCTGTTTCGTCGGTTGGCAGCGGGTCTTGCAGAAAGGCCCGGTCGATCGCCACATCGATGACTTGCCTGCGCAGTTCGTCCGAAGTCCCGAGCGGCATGTACGCGACGGACATCTTCTGCAGATCGGGAATGTTCTTCTCGAGATACTTCAATGCGTCCTTCAGCTGCAGCGCGAAGAGGCGGCGCAGCCCGGCACGGTGCTTCGCTGCGGCCACCGCCGGCTCGTCGAACACTTCGATCGTGACCGCGTCGCCGCCATCGATGAGTGCCGGGAAACCGATGAGCGATTGCGCGCCGCGCCGCACTTCCATCAGTTCAGGCAGCTCGCCGAAGGTCCATGCGGTGTATCGCTGGCCAGCCGGGAGCGAGGGCGCGGCGCTCTCCTTCGTGACGCTCTTGCCAGACGCCTGTGCGCGCCCGGCCGTGGTGTCGGGCGCCTTCTGTTCTGGTGCTGCCTTGACGTTGATCCCCGCCAGCGCCTGGAACGCACCACGCGCCTGCGCGCCCAGTTCGCCCTTGAGCGCGCCGAGATTGCGGCCCATGCCGAGCTGGCGCCCGTGCTCGTCGACCACACGCAGGTTCATGAAGAGATGCGGCGGCAGCATGTCGAGCTTGAAGTCGGCACGCACCACGTCGATGCTGGTCGACTCGCGCACACGCCGCAGCAGCACATCGGTGAGCGACCCGGCGCCGAACGCTTCGGGCGCAGATAGCGCTTCAGCCAGCCTGGCCGCCGAGTCGGGCAAGGGCACCAGCCGCGAGCGGGGCCGCTGCGGCAGACTCTTGAGCAGCGCCTGGATCTTGTCTTTCAGCATGCCGGTGACGAGCCACTCGCAGCGTTCTTCGCTCACCTGGTTGAGCACGAAGAGCGGCACGCTCACCGTGAGGCCATCCTTCGCGTCGCCAGGTTCGTGCAGATAGGTCGCTGCGCAATCGACGCCGCCCAGGCGAATGGTCGGCGGGAATGACTGCGTCGTGATGCCCGCGGCCTGGTGCCGCATCAACTCGTCGCGCGTGAGGAACAGGAGCCGCGGCTGTTCGCGCGACGCCGGCTTGTACCAGTTCTCGAATGTGGTGCCGCTCGCCACGTCGGCGGGCAGCTGCGCGTCGTAGAACGCGAAGATCAGCTCATCGTCGACCAGCACGTCCTGCCGCCGTGCCTTGTGTTCCAGGCCCTCGACCTCTCTCACGAGCTTGCGATTGGCCTGCAGGAACGGAAGCCTCGTTTCCCACTGCCCGTCCACCAGCGCCTCGCGGATGAAGATCTCGCGCGCGGCCACCGGGTCGACCTTGGTGAAGTCGACCCGCCGTCCGCTGTAGACCACGAGGCCATACAACGTCGCGCGCTCCAGCGCCGAAACCTGGGCGCCCTTCTTTTCCCAGTGCGGATCGAGGAGCTGCTTCTTGAGCAGGTGCCCGCCGACCTGCTCCAGCCACTGCGGCTCGATGTTCGCGATGCCCCGGCCGAACAGACGCGTGGTCTCGACCAGTTCCGCCGCCACGATCCAGCGCCCCGGCTTCTTCTTCAGGTGCGCGCCAGGATGGCGGTAGAACTTGATGCCGCGCGCACCGAGGTACGCCTCGTCGTCCTCCATCTTCCAGCCGATGTTGCCGAGCAGGCCGGCGAGCATCGACAGATGCAGCGGCTCATAGCCGGCCGGCTCGCTGTTGATGCGCCACTTGTGCTCGGTCACCACCGTGAGCAACTGCGAGTGAATGTCACGCCACTCCCGCACGCGGCGGATGTTGATGAAGTTCTGCCGCAGCAACTGCTCGTACTGCCGGTTCGTCAGCTTGTGCGTGTTGTCGTGGCCGCCACGCGCAGAGCCGATCCATTTCCAGAGGCGCAGGTAGCCGCTGAACTCGCTCTTGTCGTCGTCGAACTGCGCGTGCGCCTGGTCGGCTTGCTGCTGCGCGTCCATCGGGCGATCGCGCACGTCCTGCACGCTCAGCGCCGAGGCGATGACCAGCACCTCATCCAGCGCGCCCCGGGAACGCGCCTCCAGGATCATCCGGCCGACGCGCGGGTCGAGCGGCAGGCGCGCGAGCTCGCCGCCCATCGCCGTCAGCTCGTTCGCGTCGTCGACCGCGCCGAGCTCGTTGAGCAGCTGGTAGCCATCGGCGATGGCGCGCGGCGTCGGCGCTTCCAGGAACGGGAAACGCGCCACGTCACCCAGGCGCAGCGACTTCATGCGCAGGATCACGCCGGCCAGTGAAGAGCGAAGGATTTCCGGATCGGTGAAACGCGGCCGGCCTTCGAAATCCTTCTCGTCGTAGAGCCGGATGCAGATGCCGTCGGCGACGCGGCCACACCGGCCGGCGCGCTGGTTCGCCGCAGCCTGGCTGATGGGCTCGACCAGCAACTGCTCGACCTTGCTGCGGAAGGAGTAGCGCTTGACGCGCGCCGTGCCCGCGTCGATCACGTAGCGCGTGCCCGGCACCGTCAGCGAGGTCTCGGCCACGTTGGTGGCGAGCACGATGCGCCGACCCGTGTGGCCGTCGAAGATGCGATCCTGCTCGGCCGGCGACAGGCGTGCGAAGAGCGGCAGCACCTCGGCGCTGCGCATCAGCGGCTGGTGGGTGAGATGGCGGCGCAGGTGGTCTGCGGCCTCGCGGATCTCGCGCTCGCCCGGCAGGAAGACCAGAATGTCGCCCGCGTGGTGCGGATCGCGCCAGAGTTCGTCGACACCATCGGCGATCGCGTCGTTCAGGTCGTACTCGCGCGACTCCTCGAACGGGCGGTAGCGCTGCTCCACCGGAAACGTGCGACCCGACACATAGATGATCGGCGCGGGACCGTTCCTGGACGCGAAATGCGTGGCAAAGCGGTCTGCATCGATCGTGGCCGAAGTCACGATCACCTTGAGGTCGGGCCGGCGCGGCAGGATCTCGCGCAAATAGCCCAGCAGGAAGTCGATGTTCAACGACCGCTCGTGCGCCTCGTCGATGATGATCGTGTCGTAGGCCTTGAGCAGCGGATCGGTCTGGGTTTCCGCCAGCAGGATGCCGTCGGTCATGAGCTTGACCGAGGCATCGCGCGACAAGCGGTCCTGGAAGCGCACCTTGAAGCCGACCACGTCGCCCAGCGGCGTCTTCAGCTCTTCGGCAATGCGCTTGGCGACCGAGCTGGCCGCAATACGCCTCGGTTGCGTGTGACCGATCAGCTTGCCCTGGCCCGGCGGCGCGTTCAGTTTGCCGCGGCCAAGCATCAGCGCTATCTTGGGCAGCTGGGTGGTTTTGCCCGAGCCGGTTTCGCCGCAGACGATCACGACCTGGTTCGCGCGAATGGCCTCGGCGATTTCGTCGCGCCGGGCAGACACCGGCAGCGACTCGGGGAACTCGATTCTCAAAGGGGGCGACGACAAGGCAGGCAGTTCGGGGAAAATCGCCGATTATCTTGTGCCCGGCCGATTTCGGCTGCTTGCCCCGCCCTCCGCTCCACCTGCCCCTTCATGTCCACTGTCTTCAATTTCACCTTCGTCCCGTGGTTCCGCTCTGTGGCGCCCTATATCCACACGCACCGCGGCAAGACTTTCGTGGTGGCGCTGGCGGGCGAGGCGATTGCGGCGGGCAAGCTGCAGAACATCGCGCAGGACCTTGCGCTGATCCAGTCGATGGGTGTCAAGGTCGTGCTGGTGCACGGCTTCCGCCCGCAGGTGAACGAACAGCTGCGGGCCAAGGGCCACGAGGCGCGGTACTCGCACGGCATGCGCATCACCGACGAGGTCGCGCTGGATTCGGCACAGGAAGCGGCAGGCCAGCTGCGCTACGAGATCGAGGCGGCATTCAGCCAGGGCCTGCCGAACACGCCGATGGCGGGCTCCACGGTGCGCGTCATTTCAGGCAATTTCATCACCGCGCGCCCGGTGGGGGTGGTCGACGGCGTGGACTTCAAGCATTCGGGCCTGGTGCGCAAGGTCGATGCCGTCGGCATCCGCCGCACGCTCGATTTCGGAGCGATGGTGCTGATGTCGCCCTTCGGCTTTTCGCCGACCGGCGAGGCGTTCAACCTCACCATGGAAGAAGTGGCGACCAGCGTGGCCATCTCGATCCAAGCCGACAAGCTGATCTTCCTGACAGAAATCCCGGGCATCCGCATGGACAGCGAGCTGCCCGAGAGCGAAGACAACCCGATCGACACCGAACTGCCGCTCGACGCTGCCGAAAAGCTGCTCGCCTCGCTGCCGCCGCCGCAGCGCCCGACCGACACCGCCTTCTACCTGCAGCATTGCGTCAAGGCCTGCAAGGCCGGCGTGGAGCGCAACCACATCCTGCCGTTCGCGCTCGATGGCGCGCTGCTGCTCGAGGTCTACGTGCACGACGGCGTCGGCACCATGGTGATCGACGAAAAGCTCGAAAGCCTGCGCGAAGCCACGGTGGACGACATCGGCGGCATCCTGCAGCTGATCGAACCCTTCGAGCGCGACGGCACGCTGGTCAAGCGCGATCGCACCGAAATCGAACGCGATGTCGATCACTACACGGTGATCGAGCACGACGGCGTGATCTTCGGCTGCGCGGCGCTGTACCCGTATCCGGAAGAGCGGACTGCCGAAATGGCGGCGCTGACCGTCTCGCCGCAGTCGCAATCGGTCGGCGACGGCGAACGCATCCTCAAGCGCATCGAGCACCGCGCCAAGGCGCAGGGGCTGGACAGCATCTTCGTGCTCACGACGCGCACCATGCACTGGTTTCTCAAGCGCGGCTTCCAGCAGGTCAACCCCGAGTGGCTGCCCGACGCGCGCAAGCGAAAGTACAACTGGGACCGCAAGAGCATGGTCCTGGTCAAGAAGCTCTGATACGGCGACTGCGCCCTCGATAATTCACCGCATGAATCCCCTGCTTTCCCGGCTGCAGCCCTACCCGTTCGAACGCTTGAAACAGCTCTTCGCCGGCGTCACTCCCGACCCGGCATACAAGCCCATCAGCCTGGGTATCGGCGAACCGAAACATCCCACGCCGCAATTCATCAAGGACGCGCTGACGGAAAGCCTTGGCGCGCTGGCCGCGTATCCGGCCACGGCAGGGCCGCCGGAACTCCGCGCCTCGTTCACCGGCTGGCTAGACCGCCGCTACGGCCTCCAGCTCGATCCGGCCACGCAGGTGCTGCCCGTCAGCGGCACGCGCGAGGCGCTGTTCGCGCTGACGCAAACCGTTGTGGATTCGAGCGTCACGCCCCGCCCGGTGGTCGTCTCGCCCAATCCGTTCTATCAAATCTACGAAGGTGCGGCGCTGCTGGCCGGGGCCGACGTGCACTACGCACCGAGCGTGGCCGAGCGCAATTTCGCGGTCGACTGGGACGGCGTGCCGGCCGACGTGTGGGCGCGGACGCAACTGGTCTTCGTCTGCTCGCCGGGCAACCCGACCGGCGCGGTCATGCCTCTGGACGAATGGCGCAAGCTCTTCGCGCTGTCGGACCGCCACGGCTTCGTGATCGCGTCCGACGAGTGCTACAGCGAGATCTATTTCCGTGACGAGCCGCCGCTCGGCGGTCTGGAGGCGTCCGACAAGCTGGGGCGCACGGGATACAAGAACCTGATCGCACTGACATCGCTGTCCAAGCGCAGCAATGTGCCGGGCCTGCGCAGCGGCTTCGTGGCGGGAGATGCGGCCATCATCAAGAACTTCCTGCTCTACCGCACGTATCACGGCTCCGCGATGAGCGGCACCGTCGCGGCGGCCAGCATCGCAGCCTGGAACGACGAGGCGCACGTCATCGAGAATCGCGCCCTGTACCGGGCGAAGTTCGCGACGGTCACCCCGTTGCTGGAGCCCGTGCTCGACGTGCGGCTGCCGGATGCCAGCTTCTACCTCTGGGCCGGCGTGCCGGACATCTGGAAGAGCGACGACGAAGCCTTCGCCCGCGCCCTCTACGCTCAATACAATGTGACCGTCCTGCCCGGCAGCTATCTGGCACGCGATTCGCAAGGCTTCAACCCGGGACGTGGACGAATCCGCATGGCCCTGGTGGCCAGCACCGCCGAATGCGTCGAAGCCGCCGGGCGCATCGTTCAGTTCATCCGAAAAGACATTTCTTCATGACGCAACAACTTCAAGAGACCATCGACGCCGCGTGGGACAACCGCGCCAACCTTTCTTCGACCGCCGCGCCGGCCGAAGTGCGCGAAGCCGTCGACCATGTGATCACCGAGCTCAACAACGGCAAGCTGCGCGTCGCCACGCGCGAGTCGGTCGGCCAGTGGACCGTGCACCAATGGATCAAGAAGGCCGTGTTGCTGTCGTTCCGCCTGAAGGACAACGAGCAGATCCAGGCCGGCTCGCTCGGCTTCTACGACAAGGTGCAGACCAAGTTCTCGCACCTGTCGGCCGCCGAACTCAAGGAAGCCGGCGTGCGCATCGTGCCGCCGGCCGTCGCGCGCCGCGGCAGCTACATCGCCAAGGGCGCCATCCTGATGCCGTCGTACGTGAACATCGGCGCTTATGTCGGTGAAGGCACCATGGTCGACACCTGGGCCACCGTGGGTTCGTGCGCGCAGATCGGCGCCAACTGCCACCTGTCGGGCGGCGTCGGCATCGGCGGCGTACTCGAGCCGCTGCAGGCCGGTCCGACCATCATCGAAGACAACTGCTTCATCGGCGCACGCTCCGAAGTGGTCGAAGGCGTCGTGGTCGAGGAGAACTCGGTGCTGTCAATGGGCGTCTTCATCGGCCAGAGCACCCCGATCTACGACCGTGCGACCGACTCCGTGAGCTACGGCCGCGTGCCGGCCGGCTCGGTGGTCGTGGCTGGCAACCTGCCCAAGCCGGGCGGCAAATACAGCACCTACGCGGCCATCATCATGAAGAAGGTCGACGCGAAGACGCGTTCGACCACGTCGCTCAACGACCTGCTGCGCGACTGATCGAAGCGGCAGGCGGCAGCAGACGGCTTTCAGCAAGACAACCGAGGAGATCCCGATGATCGGAACGATGGAGCGAATTCTTCGCCTGATGGCCGAACGCAAGGCGTCCGACATCTATCTCTCGGCGCACTCGCCGGCGCTGATCCGCATCAATGGAAACTGCGTGCCCATCAACGCGCAGGTCCTGCCGCCGGAGGCGCCGCTCAACCTGCTCGCGGAGGTGGTGCACGAAAGCCGCATCGCCGAGCTTGAGCGCATGGGCGAGCTGAACATGGCGATCGCGCTCGAAGGCGCCGGCAACTACCGCATCAGCGCGATGCGCCAGCGTGGCACCTATGCGGTTGTCGTGCGGCACATCTCGCCCGTGATCCCGAGCTTTGCCGAGCTGAATCTGCCCGATGTGCTGAAGACGCTCATCATGGAGAAGCGCGGACTGATCCTGATGGTGGGCGCGACGGGCGCGGGCAAGACCACGACGCTCGCGTCGATGCTGGACTACCGCAACGAGAACGCCTCGGGCCACATCCTCACGGTCGAGGAACCGATCGAGTTCACCTTCACCAACAAGAAGTCGATGGTGAACCAGCGCGACGTGGGCAGCGATACCCAATCGCTTCAGGTGGCTTTGAAGAACGCACTCCGCCAGGCGCCCGACGTGATCCAGATCGGAGAGATTCGCGATCGCGAAACGATGACGGCCGCGATTGCCTACGCGCAATCGGGTCATCTCTGCGTGGCCACGCTGCATGCCAACAACAGCTACCGCGCGCTCAACCGCATCCTGAGCTTCTACCCGGTCGAGGTGCGCAGTACGTTGCTCGGCGACCTCGGCGGTGCGCTGCGCGCGATCGTGGCGCAGCGCCTTCTGCGCACGCCAACGGGTGCGCGCGTGCCGGCGCTTGAGGTGTTGCTGAACACTGCGCTCGTCGCAGAACTCATCGAGAAAGGCGACTTCTCGGCCGTCAAGGAGGCGATGGAAAAATCCATGGCCCAGGGCTCGCAGACTTTCGAGGAAGACATCGCGCGGCTGATCAACGACGACATCATCGCGCGCGCCGAAGGCCTGGCGCAGGCCGATTCGCCCACCAACCTCATGTGGCGCCTGCAGAACCGCAAGGCCCCGCCGGCCGCGCTCGAGGAGCGCGCGCTGCTCGACCAGGTGGACCAGCCCACCTTCACCGACATCACGCTCGACGTCCGGATCTAGTGCCTCAAGCGGCCCGGCGAAGCCGAGGCCGTGGCGTGTTCCGGCAAAGAGCCCATTTCAAAACGTTAGCCCATGTCCCGAACGCTCCAGCTCGCCGAACACCTGATCTCGCGACCCTCGGTCACGCCCGACGACGCGGGTTGCCAGCGCATCCTGGGCGAGCGGCTGGCCGCGCTCGGCTTCACGCTGGAGACCATCGAGAGCGGCCCGGCGGATTTCCGGGTCACCAATCTGTGGGCCAAGCGGGTGGCAAAACCCCGTGGCGCGGCCGGTGGTCGAACGAAGACACTCGCCTTTGCCGGACACACCGACGTGGTGCCGACCGGGCCGATCCCGCAGTGGACCAGCCATCCGTTCACGCCGACGCACCGCGACGGCAAGCTGTACGGCCGCGGCGCCTGCGACATGAAGACCTCGATCGCCGCGTTCGTGGTGGCGGTCGAGGAGTTTCTCGAAGCGACCCCCGAGCCGAAGCTCGATCTCGCCCTCCTCCTCACCAGCGACGAAGAAGGCCCGGGCGTCGATGGCACGGTGATCGTCTGCAACGCCCTGGCCGCGCGCAACGAAACGATCGACTACTGCATCGTCGGCGAGCCCACGGCGGTCGAGCGCTGCGGTGACATGATCAAGAACGGCCGGCGCGGGACGATGAGCGGCAAGCTCACGGTTCACGGCGTGCAGGGTCACATCGCCTACCCGCACCTCGCGAAGAACCCGGTGCACACGTTCGCGCCTGCACTCACGGACCTGGTAGCCATCAATACCGCAGGCGGCTGGGATGCGGGCAATGCCTATTTCCAGCCGACAAGCTGGCAGATCAGCAACATCCACGCGGGCACCGGCGCGAGCAACGTGATCCCGGGCAGCCTGGTGGTGGATTTCAATTTCCGCTTTTCGACCGAGTCGACGCCCGAGTCGTTGCAGCAGCGCGTACAGGCGGTGCTCGACGCGCACGGCCTCGAGTACACGCTGGCCTGGACGATCGGCGGCCTGCCCTTCCTCACGACGCCCGGCGAATTGGTCGAAGCGGTGCAGTCCGCCATTGCGGACGAAACCGCGATCACGACCGAGCTGTCGACCAGTGGCGGCACCAGCGACGCTCGCTTCATCGCCAAGATCTGCCGCCAGGTGATCGAACTCGGCCCTGTCAACGCGAGCATCCACAAGATCGACGAGCACATCGACGTGGCGTCGATCGACACGCTCAAGAACATCTACCGGCGCACGCTCGAGCGTCTGGACGGGCTGCAATGAGCACCGTCATCGAACTCATCGAATCCGGCGCGCAACGGCTGGACGACTCGGGGGTGGCCTTCGGCCATGGCACCGACAACGCGTTCGACGAAGCCGCGTGGCTGGTGTTGTGGCGCCTTGGCCTGCCGATCGACGACATCGATGCGGTTGCGGATCAGCCCGTCGCGCCCGCAGACGCCGACAAGGTCGCGACCCTGTTCACGCAACGCATCGAGACGCGCAAGCCCGCCGCCTACCTCACGAAAGAGGCGTGGCTTCAGGGCGTGTCGTTCTACGTCGACGAGCGCGCGATCGTGCCGCGCAGTTTCATCGCCGAGCTGATCGTCGAGGGCAGCATCGACTACTGGCTCGGCGAGCACACGCAGCGCGTGCTCGACTTGTGCACCGGCAACGGCAGCCTGGCCGTGATCGCGGCACTCGCCTACCCGGACATCGCGGTCGATGCGGCCGACCTCTCGACCGATGCGCTGCAGGTGGCCGCCATCAACGTCACGCGACACGAACTGGATGCGCGCGTCACGCTGATCGAATCCGACGGGCTCGCCAATGTGCGCGGCCCGTACGACCTCATCCTCTGCAACCCGCCCTACGTCAACGCGGCCAGCATGGCTGCGCTGCCCGCCGAGTACCTCGCCGAACCGGCGCTGGCGCTGGCCGGCGGCACCGACGGCATGGACTTCATCCGCACTCTTTTCGCCGACGCGCCCGCCCACATGAGTGAACGCAGCGTGCTGGTACTGGAAATCGGCAACGAACGCCCCCATTTCGAAGCTGCGTTCCCGCATCTCGAAGCGGTGTGGCTCGACACCAGCGCCGGTGAAGACCAGGTGCTGCTGGTCACGCGCGAAGCGCTGGACCCAACTTTTCCCTCATGATCAATCTCAATAACGTCATCCTTCGCCGCAGCGCCAAATTGCTGCTAGACGGCGCCAGCGTCACCCTCAATCCGGGTGAAAAAGTCGGGCTGGTGGGCCGCAACGGCGCCGGCAAGTCCTCGCTCTTCGCCCTCCTCAACGGTGGCCTGCACGAGGACGGCGGCGACTTCTCGATCCCCAAGCAATGGCGCATGGCGCAGGTCGCGCAGGACATGCCCGAGACCGAAGAGTCGGCCAGCGATTTCGTGGTCGGCGGCGACACGCGACTGGTCGAACTGCGCGAGCGGCTCGCCGCGATCGAGGCCGCTTACGCCGAGAACCCGGACGACGGCGACATCGGCATGGAGATGGCGCACGTCTACACCGACCTGGCCGATGCCGGCGAGCATGACGCGCTGTCGCGCGCACAGGCGCTGGTGCTGGGCCTGGGCTTCAAGACCCATGAACTGAGTGAGCCGGTCAACAGCTTCTCGGGCGGCTGGCGCATGCGGCTGCAGCTCGCGCGCGCGCTCATGTGCCCGAGCGACCTGCTGCTGCTCGACGAGCCGACCAATCACCTGGACCTCGACGCGCTCGTCTGGCTGGAAGCCTGGCTGCAGAAGTACGCCGGCACGATGATCGTGATCAGCCACGACCGGGAGTTCCTCGACGCGGTGACCGACGTCACGCTTCACATCGAGCACGCCAAGCTCACGCGCTATGGCGGCAACTACAGCAAGTTCGAGGACATGCGCGCGCTGCACATGGAGCAGCAGCAGGCCGCCTTCGGCAAGCAGCAGGAAAAGATCGCGCACCTGCAGAAATTCATCGACCGGTTCAAGGCCAAGGCCAGCAAGGCCAAGCAGGCGCAGAGCCGCGTGAAGGCGCTGGAGCGCATGGAAAGGGTCGCACCGCTGCTGGCCGAAGCCGACTTCACCTTCGAGTTCAAGGAGCCGGGCAACATCCCGAATCCGATGCTGTCGATCACGGGCGCGAGCTTCGGCTACCAGCCCGAGGGCGAGCCGGCAAAGACCATCCTGACCAACGTCAGCCGATCGGTCCAGGGCGGCCAGCGCATCGGCATCCTGGGCGCGAACGGCCAGGGCAAGTCGACACTGGTGAAGACCATCGCGCGCGAAATGGGCGCGCTGGCCGGGACCGTCACCGAGGGCAAGGGCCTGAACATCGGCTACTTCGCACAGCAGGAGCTCGACGTGCTGCGACCGCAGGACAACCCGCTGGAACACATGGTCCGGCTCGCACGCGACCTCACCAGCGCCGGCAACGCGCCGAAAGAGAGCACCGGCGAGCAGGCGCTGCGCGGCTTTTTGGGCAGCTTCAATTTCAGCGGCGACATGGTCCGGCAGGCGGTCGGCACGATGAGCGGCGGCGAGAAGGCACGTCTGGTGCTGGCCATGATGGTGTGGCAGCGCCCCAATCTGCTGTTGCTGGACGAACCTACCAACCACTTGGACCTCGCAACGCGCGAGGCCCTGGCGGTGGCGCTGAACGAATTCGAAGGCACGCTGATGCTGGTGAGCCACGACCGCGCGCTGCTGCGCTCGGTTTGCGACGAGTTCTGGATGGTCGGCCGCGGCGCGGTCAGCGACTTCGATGGCGACCTCGACGATTACCAGCGCTACCTGCTGGACGAGGCTAAGCGCCAGCGCGAAGAAGCGAAGGTCGCCACGCGGCAGGCAACGGCGGCGGCCGCGGTCAAGGTGTCGACCCCGCCCTCCGGCAGCGACATAGGGGCCAGCAGGAAGCCCGACCTCAAGCCGCTGCAACGCGAGATCGCCAAGATCGACGAGCGGCTGATCGCCGCCGGCAGCGAGAAGTCGGCGCTCGAGGCGCGCCTCGCCCAGAACCTGCCGCCCTCGGACATCGCCGAAGCGGGCAAGCGCCTGAAGGCCATCAACGAAGAAATCGACACGCTCGAGGAACGGTGGATGGCCGTGTCGGGCGAACTCGAGGCGCTCGTCGCCTGACCTGGAGTTCCGCATGCCGTCATCCGTCGAACTGGCCGCGGGCGATCCCCGGCTCCTCGTCGCCATCCAGCGCAGCCGCAAGCTCCTGGCGCGCAAGGCGCTGATGTCGGCCGCAGCGAGCGCGGTGCCACTGCCGGGCGTGGACTGGGCCGCCGATGCGGCGTTGCTCTCGAAGCTCATCCCCGAAATCAGTGCCGAATTCGGGTTGTCGGTCACCCAGGTCGAGCACTTGGCGCCGCACAAGCGCGAGCGCATCCAGAAGGCGGCGACCGCAGTGGGTGCGCTGCTGGTGGGCCGACTGGTCACGCGGGACTTGTTGCTGCGCCTGGCGAAGCATGCGGGCATGCGGCTGACCGCGAAGCAGGCCACCAAATACGTGCCGCTGGCCGGGCAGGTCGTCTCGGCCGCGTTGGGCTATGCCGCGCTGCGGGCGCTCGGCGAGCAGCACATCAAGGATTGCGTCAAGGTGGCCCGTGCGGTGAACCACCAGTTGCCGGCGCCCGCATCATCCGACGCACTGCCACCCGTCGACGTGCTGCGCGCCGACCCTTCGAAATCGAACCCGATCCGGCGCCTCCTCGGCCGCTTCAGGCCCGGTTGAGCCACGTCGGCGACAGGTGTACTCCGTCCGCTGCTCGGACGGCGCCTGCAGCGTCTAAACTGCAACAAGCCGCGAGACAACGGTTCAAACGAAACATCAGGGAGCAGCAGAGCCTTCAATGGCAGTTCCAACGGGACGAACGAAATGAACGAGGCAGACATGGCCGCGTCCATCGAACGATTGATGGCACGCGTCGACTATTACCTCCACTGCGAACTGGACGATGAATACGACCACGATCAGCCGGAAACGGCTCGCAGCATGCTTGAAGCCTCCATGCGGTCGGAATTGCTGCGCGCCAGCGCGATCGGGTTGCTGACCAGCATTGCCTCGCCCACACACAGTTTGCCCGGTGCAGACGCCGTTTAAGTTAAGCGCCAGGCAAAGAAAGTAAGCCTGTGTAGTTTTCACATCTGCAAGGCGGTGGGCGGCGTAACTGCCGCATGAAGCTTGTTTGCAGAAATGATTCGGATTCGATGACCAGGCCGCAAGATCTCCCCGACGAGGCGCTGCTGGCACTTTCGCTGGAATGGCGGCGCCGCGTGATGAGTGGCATTCGGAGTGCACGGGCCTATACCAACGCACTTGAAAACGAAATCCGCACGCGGTTCGGGCCGTCTCGCGAGCCCTGATCCGTTGCGTTGCCTTTTCCCCTCGGGCGCTCAGTCCTTTTGAGCGACGAGGGCGCGGTCCACTGCCTGGAGGGGCACCGCTTCCTCGCGCGGAGCCACCCAGCGCTCGACACGATTGCGTCCGTGCTTTTTCGCAGCGTACATGGCCCGATCCGCGCGTTCGAGGAGTTCGTCCACCCCTTCGACGCCCTCTTCCATCGTCGCCACGCCCGCGCTGATCGTGTAATGGATCAGTGTGCCGTCCACCTCGACAACCTGTGCCTCGATGCTCCGGCACAACCGTTGAGCGGCCGCTTCGGCCTCGTCGATCGTGATGCCCGGCATCAGGACCACGAATTCTTCGCCGCCCAGACGGGCGACCACATCCATTGCATGAAAGGTGAACGACATGCCGGCAGCGAGGTGTCGCAGGACGGCGTCGCCGGCCGCATGGCCATGGACGTCGTTGATCTTCTTGAAGTGGTCCGCGTCGATCATTACCAGCGAGAGCGGTCTCGGCATGCGCAGCCAGCGCTGCAGCTCGAGGCTGGCCGCTTCGAAGAATGTGCGACGGTTCGCCAGACCGGTGAGGTAGTCGTTCGAGACGGATTGTCGCAACGCCTCAGTGGCCTCGCGGTGCTCGGAAACATCCCGAATGATCAGGCTGTAGACATGCCCTGACGCATGGGCCTGCCGAGGCTCGTCGCCCATGGCATGCAGCGGCGCGATGAGGCAACTGCCCCAGTAGCGCGTGCCGTCCGCACGGACGCGCCAGCCTTCGTCGAGACTCCATCCGCTGTCGTCCGCCTCATGCAGTCTGTCCAGGGCGCGCTCCGCCGACATCCCCTCCGACGGATAGAACATTGCGTAGGAGTGCCCGGCGGTCCCTTCGCTCGCGAAGCCCGCGACGCGGCCGATGCTCGGATTCCAGCGCAGTACGCGCCCCTCGGCGTCCAGCGCCACCAGCGCGTAGTCCGTCAGGCCCGTGACGATGGTGTTGATCCAGGCGGAACTCTGGCGCAGCTCCCGATCGCGCTTCACGGATTTGGTGACATCGCTCAGCACGGCCATCAGCCGCTGGTCGTCCAGCTTGAGCAGGCTCAAGGACAGGATCTGCGCGTCCTTGCGGCCGGCCCTGCCCGCGTTGACCTGCAGATGCAGCGCATCGCAGACCATGCCGTGACTTGCGGTGAAGCCCCGGACGATCTGTCGCAGGTCCGGTGCGACGCCCTCGAGCGCGGTGAAGAGATTGGTCAACTCGCCGTCACGCGACAGCGGCATCAGCAGTTGGGCGCACACCGGATTGACCATCGCGATCTCGCCATCCGCGCTGGCCTGGATCAGGCCGATCGGCGCGATGTACAGGAATTGCGTGAGCGCTTCGTAGTCTTCTTCGAGGGAGAACACCATGCCGGGCCTTCAGACGGGGCGCTTCACGAGCACGTAACGCAGGGCAGCAGCGGGCGCGGCGAGGAGCCGCAATTCGACCTTGACCGGCCGCATGCGCAAGGTCAGCACATAGCCGATGGTTTCGTCGAGCGGCTCGCTCGCCGCTGTGGTGTCCTCGAAGCGCTGCGCGACCATGTAGTTGTTCATGCACGGCGCCACCGAGGTGAACAGGTCGTGTCCGATAACGCGCTGCGTGGACAGGCCGGCGGCCCGGGACTCGAAGGCGTTGTAGCGACGGACAATGCCATCGGCATCGAAGCCGATCACGCCGAACGCGAGTTCATCCAGTTGACCATCGGTGCCTGCTTCCAGGCGCTGCATCAAGTCGGGGGTGGCAAATTCGGCATTGACGACTGTGGTCATCTCAATCATGTCTTTCGGAATAGCGAAGTAGGAGCGCGCTCGGTCATGCGAGGCCCGCGAAGGAAGCAGGCGGGAGTCTTCGTTGTATCCCATATCGACAAAATTCGAGCAATCTGAAGTCCATGGTCGACCGCAATTGCGCAGCAATGCAAGCGCATCCCAAAGCTGAACAGGATGTTCAGGTAGCGAAGCGAGGTGCCCCATAGAATCCTCCGGTGCCATTTCCCCGTCGCCACCCCCGGATCCAGGAACATCTCTGGTGGTGGTGCACGGTGGCCCTCGTCCTCGCGGCGCTCCAGCCTTTTTTGTTCACCCACTTCCGTCAGGACGGCTGGGAGGACGAACCCGGCTTTCGGGTGCGCAGCGTCGAGGCCACGGCGCAGTTCACACCCGATGAGCGCAAAGATCACAGCAAGGAACTGGAAACCACGCTCTACGCGCCCGCTGCTGCGCACACCGATGTGCCGCACGCTTTCGAGCGCGGCCTCGACGTGCTCATGGCATTGGTCGCATTGCTGTCGCCGCTGGCGGTGGCGCTCCTCCGGCTGAGAATGCCCATCGAACGCGTGCTCGCCGAGCGCGCGGCCCATGCGAGCGGGGCCCCGCCGCCCCCTGTGCTCTGGCGGATGCGACCGCCGCACACCGCCCCTCCCCTGACGACCTGACAAGCGACGTCGCACGACGTCGACCTTCCTGCTTCCCGCATACGCGAGGAGGCTCCTTGTTTTCTGGTCGAAAGGTTCGAGATGATTGATTCCACCCACACAACGGTGTTGCGACGGACAGCCGCGGGCGCGATGCCCGCCTTATGCACAAACGGGGCACAGCAGCCATGAGCGCCGTCGACCTCACTCCCCAACGCTACAGCGCGCTGTCGATCGCGTTCCACTGGCTGGTCGTGCTGCAGCTCGTGGGCGTCTACACCTGCATCAACCTCACCGACCTATATCCGAAGAACAGCGACCCGCGCGCGATGCTGCTGATGTGGCACTACATGCTGGGGCTGTCGGTGCTGGTGGTCGCCGTGCTGCGCCTGGCCAACCGGCTGTGGGGTGTGGTGCCCGGCCCGCTGGCGGGCACGCCGCGCTGGCAAACAATGCTGGCCGCCGCCACGCACCTCTCGCTGTATGTCCTGCTGCTCGCCATGCCCATCCTCGGATGGCTCACTTTGAGTGCATCGGGTGAGCCGATTCCGTTCTTCGGTGCGCATTTGCCGGCGTTGGTCTGGCCGGACAAGATGCTGGCGCACAAGCTGAAGGAAATCCACGAGACGCTGGGTGTCGTGGGGTACTACCTGATCGCGTTGCACGTGGCCGGTGGCCTGTTTCACCACTACGTCCGGCGCGATGGGACACTTCGACGGATGCTGCCCTCCAGGCACTCGAGTTGAAGTGGCTACGCGAGTCCAAAGCCAATTCGCGAAGCGGACGAATCACACCGCATGCTCAGCGCCGCAACGAGCGGATCAGCCGAGCAGCGCCTATAGCTCAATCCGTCGTGAATGAAGACGGTGCACTTTTGTTCGGTCACGGCGTTACCATGCCACCGTTGACGTTCAACGTCTCGCCCGAGACGTAGCTCGATTCTGCGGAGGCGAGGAACACGTAGGCCGGCGCGAGTTCCGCGGGCTGGCCGGAACGCTTGTAAGTACTCTCGTCGTCGAAGGCCTTCATCTGCTCGTCAGACACACCGCCCGACACCTGTAGCGCAGTCCACACCGGCCCGGGTGCGACCACGTTGACCCGGATGCCGCGCGAAGCGACCTGCAGCGCGAGGCCCTTCGAAAAGTTGTTGATCGCTGCCTTGGTGGCCGCGTAATCCAGTCGTTCCGGTGACGGCTTGTAGGCCTCCAGTGAGGCAGTGTTGATGATGCTGGCACCCGCCGACATGTGTGCCAGCGCCGCCTTGGTGATCCAGAAATTCGCGAACACGTTCGTGCGGAACGTGAGCTCGAACTGTTCGTCGGAGAGATCCGCGATTCGCGCAACCGCCACTTGCTTGCCGGCGTTATTGACGAGGATGTCGAGTCCACCAAGCACGCCAACGGCTTCCGCGACGAGCGCGCGACAGCGATCGGCGTCGGTGATGTCGGCGGCGATCGCGTGTCCCTTCCTGCCGGCCTTCTCTATGTGGCCGAGGATGTGCCCGGCATCCTCTTGCTCGGCCGGCAAATGCACGATCACGACATCGGCGCCCTCGCGCGCGAATGCGATGGCGACCGCACCGCCGATGCCGGAGTCGCCGCCCGTTATCAACGCCTTGCGCCCCGCGAGGCGTCCGCTGCCGCGATAGGTCGTCTCACCGAGATCGGGCACTGGCGTCATTCGCGCCTGAACGCCCGGGACCGGCTGATGTTGCACGGGCGGTTCCACACGCGCGTATTGCTCTACCGGATTCGTGAAGCTGTATTGATCACGAGACATGGGATTCCTTGGTAACTGGCAAAAAGCAACGGGCACATCGACAAGCACGTCGCGGTGGAGAGCGCCGGTGCAAGTCGCATTCAGGTTCACTCGTTCACTGACGCTTTGTGAGACCGTATTGGCAGAATCTTGCCTGAACGTTCATCACCTTCTTTGCAGTGCGGGAGGCGCATCTTGCCAACACCACGCGAAAATAAACCAAGTCCCAAGATGCCACTGGCCGTTGACTGAAGTGCAAAGCGGCTACAGGTCCGCGAAGGCACCATCAAAAAATACCCCGCTATCAAATCGATAGCGGGGTATCCAGGTGCCAAGAGGCTTGTAGTGGTGGGACGTGCGGGGGTCGAACCCACGACAAACGGATTAAAAGTCCGCTGCTCTACCAACTGAGCTAACGTCCCGTCTTTGCTGGAAGCAGTGTCCAGCAAAGCCTCAAATTATAGCGTCCTCTCGCGACGCAATTCGGTCGAGTACCCAACCGGCTGCGCATTGTCCGAACGTCGCTGTCACTGCGACTACCGAACCGTAACCGTGGCAGTTGAGCGTGCCGTCGGTATCCTCGATGGCACACGACGCATCGGGTGGCGCGACGCTTTCGCGGCTGAACACGCACGTGACGCCGATCTTCTTGCCATCGCGGGGCGCCGCGTGTTCCTTGCGCAAGCGCTGACGCAGCTGCGCCAGCAACGGGTCATGCGTGACTTGCGAGAGATCGTCGATATCCACACGATGCGCCATTCGCTTACCGCCAGCCGCGCCTGCACTGATGAACGCGACTTTCCGGTGACGACGTGCCCATACCGCCATCGACACCTTCGCCCGCACCTGGTCGCAAGCGTCGATCAGCGCGGTGATCACGCCCTGTCGCTGCTCTGCCAACGCGATGAGAGCAAGCCAGTTGTCCGGCTCCACGAACTCGTCAACGCAGAGAACTTTGCAGGAAGGATTGATCAGCGCAATGCGCTCGCGCATCGCTTCTACCTTCGCTTGGCCAACCGTGGATTCGAGGGCGTGGATCTGTCGATTGATGTTCGACTCGGACACGTGATCGAGATCGATCAACGTGAGCGCGCCAACCCCGCTTCGCGCGAGCGCCTCGGCTGTCCAGGAGCCAACGCCTCCTATACCGACAACGACGACATGTGCGGACCGAATGCGTGCTGCACCCGTGGTGCCATAGAGGCGATCAAGCCCGCTGAAGCGCCGCGCCAGGTCGGCGTCGGCCGACGGATCAAGCGGCTCAGCGGTCAAGATGCTGCAGTTACTTCAGGCGGGCCAGCCGCTCGCGGCCAGCTGACGCGGCTTCCGATTGCGGATAAGCCTTGGTCAGGTCTTCCAGGGTCCGGCGGGCGGCCTTGGTGTCCTTGAGTTCGATCTGGCAATTGGCGATCGACAGCACGGCTTCAGGCGCCTTCGCATGATCGGGCGCCAAGGACAGCATCGAACGGAAATTGGCGATCGCTTCGTTGTAGTTGCGCGTTGCGTACTGCGCATTGCCGAGCCAGAAAAGCGCCGAGGGGTTGTAGCCACTTTGCGGGTGGGCCTTCACGAATGTCGCAAAAGCGGTCTGCGCCTGAGCAAACTGACCCGACCGGAACACCCCGAGCGCCGCATCGAATTCCGCCTTCTCGCGCGGGTCGGCAGCGAACTCGCGACCGTCGACCGAAACGCTCGACGGCTCGCTTTTCTTCATCCGGTCGTCGACTTCTTTTTGACGCTGCTGCATCTCGGAAATCGAACGGGTGAGTTGCTCGTTCTGTCCTGTCATGCGAGACATGTCGCCGCGCAGCGCTTCGATCTGGTTCTGCAGGTCGAGCAAGCTCCGACGAAGCTGACCGTTCTCGTCGGCAATGCGCTGGTTGGTGCCTTCGCGCATCGCTTCGACGCGCTGACGCAAGTCGAGAATCGCCTTGCGAGCTTCGTCGTCCTCAAACAGGGCCGCGTGCGCACCGAACGATGCGCACGCCACGGCAACGGCCACTGCCGCGTGCCGAATGGCGAATCGCCCCGTCATCAGCGGTAGCTGATTTCTGCGCGGCGGTTCTGAGCCCACACGGACTCGCCGCCACCTGTGGCTGCCGGCTTTTCCTTGCCGAAGCTCACGGCCTCGATCTGAGCGTCGTTCACGCCGAGCAGAGTCAAAGCGCGCCGAACGGCTTCCGAACGCTTCTGGCCAAGCGCCAGGTTGTATTCGCGACCGCCGCGCTCGTCGGTGTGACCTTCGATTGACACTCGACGATTCGGGCTGGCCTTCAGGAAACGGGCATGTCCGTCGATGAGCGACTGGAAGTCTGGCTTGACGGTGTAGCTGTCGTAGTCGAAATACACGATGCGTGCGACACCGGCAGGGCCCGCAGCATTCATGGCGTTGGGATCGATGGTGACCGGTGCCACGCCACTTGCAGCACCTTGCGAGCCTGCACCGCCCGTGCGGTCGGTGACCGGTGCGTCGTTGAGCTTTGTGCCCGACGAGCAACCGGCAATCAGGGCCACGATGGCCAGCGAATAAATCGTGCGTTTCAACATATCAAACTCCTCAAGTAAATCATTGCTTTTGAAACGGACCCCAGTCCGGTTCGCGAATGTCTCCCGCCTGCCCTGCAAGCCGCGCCTTGATCTTTCCGTCAAGCGTACTTGTCATCAAAGCTTCGCGACCCTGGAGTTGCGTTGCATAGACGAGCAGTTTGCTATTGGGCGCAAAGCTGGGGCTTTCGTCAGCCGTCGTGTCTGTGATGGCACTGACATTCCCTGTTGCCAGTTCCATCACATGCAATTTGAATGCACCGCCCACGCGCGAGATGTAGGCCAACCACCGGCCGTCGGCGCTGATGGACGGCGAGATGTTGTAGGTGCCGCTGAAGGTGACGCGCGTCGGATTGCCTCCGCTGGCGCCCATCTTGTAGATCTGCGGAGCGCCTCCGCGATCGCTCACGAAGTAGATCGTGCTGCCATCGGCGGAATAGACGGGCTCGGTGTCGATGCTGCTGCTCTGTGTCAGGCGGCGCGGCTCGCCGCCGCTGGCGGCGATCGTGTAGAGCTGCGAACCGCCGTCGCGGCTCAGCGTGACGGCCAGCGAATTGCCGTCCGGCGCCCAGGCCGGTGCACTGTTTGAACCCTTGAAGTTCGCAAGCAGGCGTCGCTGACCGCTGGCCACGTTGTGCACGTAGACCACGGGCTTGCGCGACTCGAACGACACATAAGCCAATTGCTGACCGTTGGAGGACCAGCACGGCGAGATGATCGGCTCGGGACTCGCCAGTGCAGATTGAGCGTTCTCGCCATCGGCATCCGCAACCCACAGGCTGTAGCGGCTGCCGCCCTTGGTGACGTAGGCAATGCGCGTCGAGAAGATGCCCTTCTCGCCAGTGAGCTTTTCATAGACGTAGTCGGCAATACGGTGCGAAGCGAGCCGCAGGTCGCCCTGGGGGACCGTGTAGCTCTGTCCACCGAGGTCCTGGCCCTTGACAACGTCCCACAAGCGGAAACGCACATCGAAGCGGCCGTCGCCCAGACGGGTCACGCTGCCAACCACCAGCGAGTCGGCTGCGCGCTGGCGCCACAGGGTCAGATCGGGACGCGAGGATTCATCGAGCGCCTGCCCGGAAGCATCGACACCGCGGAACTGGCCGCTGCGCTCGAGGTCGGCCTGCACGATCGCCGAGATCTTTTGCGGCGATGCGTCCTGGCCCTTGAAGGGCACCAGCGCGATGGGCAGCTGGGTCAGGCCCACGCCCGATACCTCGACGCGGAACTGGGCCAGCGCGGGAACCACGGGAGATGCGGCGAGTGCCGCGATCAGTGCACGGCGGGCGGTGAACGATGAAGAAGAAGTCGGGAAAAGGTCTGTCAACGGCTTGTTCATTCAATTCGGAGAGGTTTCCGGGGCAAAAGTTTCCCCGATCGGAGCAAGGCCACATGTTACACAACCGCCCCGAAGCGACGTCACAAAACGTGAGCGGCCTTGCGCAGGCGCCCGCAACGACCGCCCGTAGAATCCGCCGCCTATGCAGTCTCCCGCCCCCGACGCCAGCGTGCGCAGTTCCCTGATGCACCGGTTGTCCAGGCTGATGACCTGGTTCGGCGATTCGAGGCGGTGGTGGGCCATCGGCCTGTTGACCGCCGTGGTCGCAGCGCTCACCGAGCCCTTGATGCCTGCGTTGCTCAAGCCCCTCCTCGACCGCGGCTTCTCTCGCGGGCAACTCGCGCTCTGGATGGTGCCGGCCGCCGTGATCATGCTGTTCGCGGTGCGCGGTCTGGCGCAGTTCGTCTCCCAGTACGCGCTGGCGCGCATCGCCAACGAAGGCATGCAGCGCTTGCGACGCGTGTTGTTCCAGCGTCTGCTGGCAGCCGAACTGGCCCTCTTCTCGCGCCAGTCGGCCAGCGCCTTGTCGAACACCGTGGTCTACGAAGTGCAGACCGGCGCGATGTTGCTGGTGCAGGCCCTGCTCGGGCTCTCGCGCGACGGTTTCACCCTGATCGCCCTTCTCGCCTATCTCGTCTACCTCAACTGGAAACTCACGCTGATCGTGGGCGCCCTCGTGCCGGGCGTGGCCTGGATCATGAAGGTGCTCTCCAAGCGCCTGTACCACCTCACGCGCCTCGGGCAGAAGGCCACCGACGACCTGGCCTACGTGGTCGAAGAAAACGTGCTCGCACATCGCGTGGTACGCCTGCACGGTGCCGAGGCCGGCCAGGCCGAGCGCTTCGAGCGCCTGAGCCAGAGCCTGAACCGGCTCGCCGTGAAATCGACCATCGCTTCGGCCGCCATGACGCCGCTGACGCAATTGCTCGCCTCGGTCGCGCTCTCTATCGTCGTGATGATCGCGCTGTGGCAAAGCGGCGAACAGGGCCTCACAGTGGGCGGTTTCGTCGCGTACATCACCGCGATGCTGATGCTGATCGCACCCATTCGCCGCCTTGCCGACATGGCGAACCCGATCACCCGTGGCCTGGCGGCGCTGGAACGTGGCCTGGCACTGATCGACGATGTCGCTTCGGAGCCGCAAGGCCAGCACGTCGCCGCCCGCTCGGGCGGCCGCATCGAGTTGCAGCGCGTGCGCGTGACCTACCGCGGCGAAGACGAAGCCGCAGCGCTCGATGGCGTGACGTTGACCATCGAACCCGGCGAGATCGTCGCCTTCGTCGGACCCTCGGGCTCCGGCAAGACGACGCTGGTCAATCTGCTGCCGCGCTTCGTCCTGCAGAGCGCCGGCACGGTGCTGCTCGATGGCCACGACATCCGCGAATGGCAGCTCAAGAGCCTGCGCGCGCAGTTCGCGATGGTGAGCCAGGACGTCGTGATGTTGAACGACACGCTGGCCGAGAACATCGCGCTCGGCGCAGATGTCGACCGTGAGCGCGTGATGCAGTGCGTGGCCGCTGCCAACCTTCAATCGCACGTCGACAGCCTGCCGAAAGGCATCGACACGGTGCTCGGGCACAACGCAACGCAGTTGTCGGGCGGCCAGCGCCAGCGTCTGGCGATCGCGCGTGCGCTTTACAAGGATGCGCCGATCCTGCTGCTGGACGAAGCCACCTCGGCTCTCGACACCGAGTCTGAACGCCTGGTGCAGGACGCCTTGCAGCGCCTGATGCAAGGCCGCACCACGCTGATCGTCGCGCACCGCCTGTCGACCATCCAGCACGCCGACCGCATCGTGGTGATGGAGCACGGCCGCGTCGCCGAGCAAGGCAGCCATGCGCAGCTGATGGCGCTCGACGGGCTCTACGCGCGACTGCAGACGAATGCCGTTCGCACGGCGCCCGAGGGCCAGGCCCCGACGCTTTGAACGTCAGCCTCTCAGAGCAGAACGATGTCGTACTGACCCTGTCCGATGGCGGGCTCCGACTGCAACGAGATCGGCTTGCCGATGAAGTCGCTGAGCCCCGCCAAATGCTGGCTTTCCTCGTCGAGGAACAGTTCGATCACCTGCGGCGACGAGACGATGCGGAACTCGCGCGGCGTGAATTGCCGCGCTTCTCGCAGGATCTCGCGCATCACGTCGTAGGCGACGCTGCGGGCGGTCTTGACGATGCCCTGCCCGTTGCACGCGAGGCACGGCTCGCACAGCATGTGCGCCAGTGATTCGCGCGTGCGCTTGCGCGTCATTTCGACCAGGCCCAGTTGGGAGAAGCCGCCCGCCGTGGTCTTGACGCGGTCGCGCGCCAATTGCTTGCGGAACTCGCCGAGCACCTGCTCGCGATGCTCGTCTCGCGCCATGTCGATGAAGTCGACGATCACGATGCCGCCCAGGTTGCGCAATCGCAACTGGCGGGCGATCGCCTGCGCCGCTTCGAGGTTCGTCTTGAAGATCGTGTCGTCGAAATTGCGGGCACCGACGAAGCCGCCGGTGTTCACGTCGACGGTGGTCAGCGCCTCGGTCTGGTCGACCACGAGGTAACCGCCCGACTTGAGCTCGACGCGGCGACCCAGCGCCTTCGCGATCTCCTCGTCCACCGAATAGAGGTCGAAGATCGGGCGCTCGCCCTTGTAGTGCTGCAGCTTGCCCACGGCCTGCGGCATGAACTCGAGCCCGAACTTGACCAGCAAATCGAACTGCTCGCGCGAGTCGATGCGGATGCTCTGCGTCTCTTCGATGGTCATGTCGCGCAAGACTCGTTGCAGCAGGCTCAAGTCTTGGTGCAACAGCGACATCGCTGGCAATCTGGAGGAGGAATCACGGATGCGCGACCACGTCTTGCGCAGGTAGGCGATGTCTTCCGCGAGCTCGGCATCGCTCGAATCCTCGCCATTGGTGCGCAGGATGAAGCCGCCGGTGTTGGCCGGCACCACGCCGCCGCTGTCGGCGGCGGCAGCGGCCTCGATCAGGGTCTGCATGCGGGCGCGCAACGCGTCGCGCTGCGCAGCCGGGATCTTCTGCGACACCCCGATGTGATTGTCCTGCGGCAAGAACACCAGCAGGCGTCCGGCGATGCTGATCTGCGTCGACAGCCGCGCGCCCTTGGTACCGATCGGGTCCTTGATGACCTGCACCAGCAGCGACTGCCCCTCGAAGACCTGCTTCTCGATCGGGACGATCGGGCCTTGATTGCGATGGTCGCGCTCGGGTGCCTGGGTGCTGGGACGCGAGCCCGGTGTAAATGGCGAAACGATGTCCGCCACATGCAGGAACGCGGTGCGTTCGAGGCCGATGTCGATGAAGGCCGACTGCATGCCCGGCAACACCCGCGACACCTTCCCGAGGTACACGTTGCCCACCAGCCCGCGCTCCAGCGTCCGCTCGACGTGCAATTCCTGTACTGCGCCATGTTCGACCACGGCGACGCGGGTCTCTTGCGGGGACCAGTTGATCAGGATGTCTTGCATGGGACCTAAATCTTGAAGCCGGCGCGGCGCAACAGCGTTGCGGTCTCGAACATCGGCAGTCCCATGATGCCCGAATAGGAGCCGCTGATGTGTTCCACGAAGGCGGCCGCCGACCCCTGGATGCCATACGCCCCGG
The DNA here is from genome assembly GCA_041424275.1 of Variovorax sp. Taxonomy (GTDB): domain Bacteria; phylum Pseudomonadota; class Gammaproteobacteria; order Burkholderiales; family Burkholderiaceae_C; genus Variovorax. Next base: position 350,357 of record JBGMOF010000023.1, on the reverse strand, counting down.
CCTTGCCGAGCGGCTCGCCGCCCGCCACGTAACGCGCAATCTGCTGTCGGGTCATTGGCGCGAAGCGCACGCGCGATTCGCTCAACACGGCATGGCGCCGGCGTCCGTCCTGCACGGCAACGGCCGTCAGCACGCGGTGAGTCGTGCCCGCCAGCAAGGCCAGCATGCGCTCGGCATCGCGTGCGTCGTCCGACTTTCCGAAAATGGTGCGGCCCATGGCGACCGTGGTGTCCGCACAGAGGATCGGCGCTGCGACAAGGCCCACGCGCTGGTGCCGCGCCACCGCAGCGTCGAGCTTGAGCTCGGTGACGCGCTGTACGTAGGCAGCCGGTGCTTCGCCGCGCCCGACGGTCTCGAGCGCTTCGGCGTCTTCCTCCGGCCCGGCGAGCAACAACTCGTGGCGCACGCCGAGTTGCCCGAGCAGTTGCGCTCGTCTCGGGCTCTGCGATGCGAGGTAAATGAAGGAATCGCTCATTCGCGGTGATAGGGATGACCGGCGTTGACGGACCAGGCCCGGTAGAGCTGCTCGACCAGGAGCACGCGCGCCATCGCATGCGGCAGGGTCAGGTCGGACAGTCGGATGCGCTCGTGCGCGGCGGCCTTGAAGGCGGGGTCGAGCCCGTCCGGGCCGCCGATCACCAGCGCGACGTCGTCGCTCTCGCCCTGCCATGCCTGCAGGCGCGCAGCCAGGGCCTTGGTGGTGAGGGCGGTGCCCCGCTCGTCGAGTACCACGATACGCATGCCCTTGGCAATGGCCGCCTGGATGCGCTCGCGCTCGGCGGCGTAGAGCGTCTCGAGTGACTTCGAGCCGCGCGGCTCCGTCTTGACAGCTCGCAGCTCGAGCTTGAGCTCCGGCGGAAAACGCTTGGCGTAATCGTCCCAGGCGGTCTGCGCCCAGTCGGGCATGCGTTGCCCGACCGCGACCACCAGCAGCTTCATGATTTCTTCGGAGCGGCCTTGCGTGCGGGCTTCTTGGCAGCGGGTCGTGCGGCCGACTTTGCCGCCACTTTCTTGGCGACCGGCTTGCCAACGACCTTCACCGGCGTGCGCGCGGTGGTCGAGGTCTTGCGGGCGGGCGCCTTGCGTGCCGGCTTGGCCTTGGCGTCGCGTGCTTCCTGCTCGGCCGCGCGAATGGCGGTCTTGGCCGCGCTCGAACGGCGCAGCGTGGTTTCGGTCTTGGCGGCCGGCTTCTTGGCCTCTTCAGCCGGCGCCTTGCTGGCGGTGGCCGGCTTGCTGCCGCCGAGCTTGGCGCGCACCGGCTTGTCGCCCCAGATCTCTTCGAGGTGGTAGTACTGGCGAATTGCCGGTTGCATGATGTGCGCGACGGCGGCACCGCAGTCCACGATGATCCACTCGCCGTTGTCTTCGCCCTCGATGCGCGGCTTGCCAAAGCCCGCTTCGCGCACCGCATCGCGCACGCTGGAGGCCAGCGCCTTGGTCTGCCGGTTGGACGTGCCGGAGGCGACGATCACACGCTCGAAAAGCGGCGACAGATGCTCCGTGTCGAAAACCTGAATGTCCTGCGCCTTGACGTCTTCGAGCCCGTCGATGATGGCTCGCTGGAGTTTCTGGGTGTCTTTTTTGGCGGCGGCTTCAGTGGTCATCAGGCGGGGCGGTAGAGGAAGTGTTGGTCAATATAGCGCGCAACGGCGGGCGGAACCAGCGCAGAAACGTCTTCGCCGCGCGCGACGCGCTGGCGAATGTCGGTGGCACTGGTGTCCATGGCCGGCAGTTCGAGGCTTTCGAACCGCGCGCCGGCCGGGAGGCCGGGCAAGCTTTTGGGATCAAATCGGGCTGTGTTGCCCGTCTGGGTTGCGCGATGCGCTACAGAAATGATAGCAATGGAGAGTATAACCTGCCAGCCATGCCAGCTTGGCAGCGCGGCCGCCTGGTCGGCGCCCATGATCAGCACCAGCTGCGCGGCTGGATTCTCGACCTGCAACTCGCGCAGCGTGTCCAGTGTGTAGGTCGGGCCGTCGCGCAACACTTCGCGCGCGTCGACGACCGCGCCCGCCAGTTCGCCGAATGCGAGTCGGCTCATCGCGAGGCGATCATCGGCGCCGGTGAGCTCGCGCGTCTTGTGCCACGCCCGCCCCGTGGGAAAAATCGTGAGTGCACTCAAGTCCAACTGCGCGAGCGCGGCAGCGGCGAGCGCCAGGTGGGCGTTGTGCGGCGGGTCGAAGGCGCCACCGAACACGCCGATGCGCGGCGCCGTGGCGTTCACAACCATTCGCGGCGCACGATGAAATCGTTGTAGAGCGCGGCTTCGGGCGTGCCGGGCTCGGGCGTTTGCCGATAGGCCCAACTCGCCAGCGGCGGCATCGAGAGCAGGATGGATTCCGACCGCCCGCCCGACTGCAGGCCGAAGTGGGTGCCGCGGTCCCACACCAGGTTGAACTCGACGTAGCGCCCGCGCCGGTAAAGCTGGAAGTCCCGCTCGCGCTCGCCGTAAGGTGTATCGCGGCGGCGTTCGACCAATGGGAGATAAGCCGGCAGGAACGCATCGCCGACCGATCGCATCATGTCGAAGCTGCCCTCGAAATCGAACTCCGAGAAGTCATCGAAGAAGATGCCACCGACGCCACGTTGCTCGTTGCGGTGCTTCAGATAGAAATACTCGTCGCACCACTGCTTGAAGCGCGGGTACTTGTCGTCGCCGAAAGGCGCCAGCGCGTCGCGGCAGGTGGCGTGAAAGTGCCTGGCGTCTTCCTCGAAACCGTAATACGGCGTGAGGTCCATCCCGCCACCGAACCAGCACACCGGGTCGCGGCCTTCGGGCAGCGCGGCGAGCATGCGCACGTTCATGTGCACCGTCGGCACATACGGGTTGCGGGGATGGAAGACGAGGGACACGCCCATCGCCTCGAAGGGCGCGCCGGCCAGTTCGGGCCGGTGCTGCGTCGCCGAGGGGGGCAGCCTCGGTCCGCGCACCTGCGAGAAACCGCAACCCGCGCGTTCGAACAATGTGCCGCCTTCGAGAATGCACGTCAGGCCGCTGCCCTGCAGCAGTTCGCCCGGTTCCTTCTGCCAGGCGTCGCGCACCGCGACGCCGCCGTCTGCGCTTTCCACCGCCGAGACAATTCGCTCCTGCAATCCGCGCAGGAAGTCGCCGACGGCTTCAGGTCGGGCGCGCATCAGTGGCCGGCGTCGCGCGCTTGCAGGGCACGAAACCCGATGTCCTTGCGGTACTGCGCGCCGTCGAAACGCACCCGCGCCGCGACCTCGTACGCCCGCTGCTGCGCCAGCTTGACGTTGTCGGCCAGCACGGTGACACACAGTACGCGCCCGCCGCTGGTCTTGAGCACGCCATCTTCCAGGACCGTACCGGCCTGGAACACCACGGCATCCGGCGCTTCGGTGGGGATGCCTTCGATGCGATCGCCCTTGCGTGGCGACAGCGGATACCCATGCGCCGCCATCACGATCCCGAGCGCGACGCGGCGGTCCCATTGCAGGTCGACCTGGTCCAGCGTGCCGTCGGTCGCATGCCAGAACACTTCGAACAGGTCCGACTTGAGCCGCATCATGATCGGCTGCGTCTCGGGATCGCCCATGCGGCAGTTGAATTCGAGCGTCTTGACCTGGCCTTTGCCGTCGATCATCAATCCGGCGTAGAGAAAACCGGTGTACGGGATGCCATCCTTTTCCATGCCTCGGATGGTGGGCAGGATGATTTCTCGCATGGCGCGCGCATGCACCTCGGCGGTGACCACCGGCGCGGGCGAATAGGCGCCCATGCCGCCGGTGTTCGGCCCCTGGTCGCCGTCGAGCAGACGCTTGTGGTCCTGGCTGGTCGCGAGCGCGGTGACGTTCTTGCCGTCGCACAGGACGATGAAGCTGGCCTCCTCGCCCTGCAGGAATTCCTCGATGACCACGCGCGCGCCGCCCTCGTTGTGGGAGACCCCGAATTTGTTGTCGAGCAGCATGAAGTCCACGGCCTCGTGCGCCTCGGCCGCGGTCATGGCGACCACCACGCCCTTGCCCGCTGCGAGCCCGTCCGCCTTGACGACGATCGGGGCGCCCTTGGCATCGATGTACGCATGGGCTGCAGTCGCGTCGGTGAAGGCCTCGTACTCGGCCGTCGGAATCTTGTGGCGCTTCATGAAAGCCTTGGAGAACGCCTTGGAGCTCTCCAGCTGCGCCGCCGCCTGGGTCGGGCCGAAGATGCGCATGTTGTGGGCGCGAAACTCGTCCACGACGCCCGCCGCCAAGGGTGCTTCGGGGCCGACCACGGTCAACGCGATTTTCTCTGTCGCCGCCCACTCGCGCAGCGCGACAGGGTCGGTGATGTCGATGCCATGAAAGCGCGAATCGGTCGCGGTTCCGCCGTTGCCCGGAGCCACATAGATCTTGCTGACGCGCGTGGCCTGCGAAAGGCGCCAGGCGAGTGCGTGTTCGCGGCCGCCGCTGCCGATGACGAGGACTTTCATTCGGAGAGCGCCGCGTTGTGGAAGACTTCCTGCACGTCGTCCAGGTCCTCGAGAACGTCGAGCAGCTTCTGCATCTTCGCCGCCTCCTCGCCGCTCACGTCGACGGTGTTCTCGGCGCGCATCGTGACTTCGGCCACCTCGGCCTTATAGCCCGCCGCCTCGAGCGCGTTCTTGACGGTCTCGAAGTCGCCGACCGCGGTCAGCACCTCGATCGCACCGTCGTCATCCGTCACGACGTCTTCGGCGCCGGCCTCGAGCGCGACTTCCATGACCTTGTCTTCGTTGGTGCCGGGCGCGAACACGATCTGCCCGCAATGCTTGAACTGGAACGCAACCGAGCCTTCGGTGCCCATGTTGCCGCCGTATTTGCTGAACGCGTGTCGCACCTCGGCGACCGTGCGCACGCGGTTGTCGGTCATGGTGTCGACGATGATCGCCGCGCCGCCGATACCGTAGCCCTCGTAGCGGATTTCCTCGTAGTTCACGCCTTCGAGGTTGCCGGTGGCCTTGTCGATGTTGCGCTTGACGGTGTCGATCGGCAGGTTGACGGCTTTCGCCTTTTCGACCGCCAGGCGCAGCCGCGGATTGATGCCCAGGTCACCGCCGCCCAGGCGCGCAGCGACCATGATCTCGCGGATCACACGGGTCCAGGCCTTGCCGCGCTTGTCGTCCTGCCGGCCCTTCCGGTGCTGAATGTTTGCCCATTTGCTGTGTCCGGCCATGGCTCTTTCTCTCGCTCTCGTGTGTTTTCTAAGCAAGCTTCGGGGTTCAAAGCAAGCCCCCGAGTTTACTGTCCGTCGCGCGCAACGCCGGGCGCGCTACGGCCGGATCAGGGGTGCTTTTGGGGATAATCCAGCCCTATGAGCCATCCCGCCAAAACCTCCTTCGTCGCTTCCCCCACCGCTGAGGCCCGCTGAAGGTGCCGGCGTCCGGCGGTTTGCGCATTCCAGTGGCCGCGTCGCGCCTGCGGGTCGAGCGCTCATCATTTTCCGACGGCACGCGTCTCGCGTCCGGCTCCCCTGCTCCGCTGGCCGCGCTTTGCTACGCCAGCGCACCGGTTGCGCCGCCGTGGCTGTCGGTGATCGATGCCACCCCGCTGGGAACCGGTGAGCAGAAGGTCGACCTCTGGCACGGTGACGCCAACGCCAGCATCACAACCGGAACCACCGGCGCAGTGCACTGGCGTACCGATGGCCACTGGTTGTGGGGTGCCATCGACCTCGACGAAACCACGGCGGATGCACGCGATCTTGGCGAACTGGCCGAACGCGCCTACAGCGACCTCTTCCGCACGCTGGAGTTGGCGAACACGCCGCACCTGCTGCGCATCTGGAACTACCTCCCGCAGATCAACGCCGACGGAGGCGGGCTGGAGCGCTATCGCCAGTTCAATCACGGCCGGCAGCAGGCTTTCATCGAGGCCGGGCAAGCCGCCTTCGACGGCGCGCCGGCCGCCTGCGCGCTCGGTATTCGCGAGGGCGGGCTGTGCATCCGCTTCCTTGCGGGTCAGCAGCCGCCCGTGCCGATCGAGAACCCGCGTCAGGTCTCGGCCTACCGCTACCCGCAGACCTACGGTCCACGCGCGCCGACCTTTTCTCGTGCGGCGCTGGCCGATGTCGGCGGCGAGGTCGCGCTCTTTGTTTCGGGCACCGCCAGCATCGTCGGCCACGAGACGCAGCACGCGGACGATGTCCGGGAGCAGACCCGCGAGACGCTGCGCAATCTGGAGGCGGTCGTCGCAGCCGCCAACGCGACCGGCGGTACCCGTTTCTCCGTGGGCGCGCTCGACTGCGTGATCTACGTGCGTCACCCCGGCGATGTCGCCTCTGTGATGTCTGTCATCGATGAGGTGCTCGGCGCGGAATCCCATTTCGTCCGCCAGGCTGTCGTGCTCCAGGCCGACATCTGCCGCAGCGACCTGCTCGTCGAGATCGAAGCACATGCGTTCTCGGCGGGCCGTCTGCATGCATAGGGCGTCGCCGCGATGACCCGCGCCCTGCGATGGATCGCGACGTTGCCGTCGGCGCTGCTGCTTTACGCGCTGCTGGTTTTCCTGGGCGCGATGTCGCTCGGCTGGAACCTTCTGGCGATGGTGCTGCATCCGCTGCTGTCGCCGCCCCTGGGCTTGCGCGTGGGTCGTGAAGCGATTTCAAGGGGCTACCGCGTGTTCTGGCGCCTGGCATCGGCCTGCCGGATGATGCGCATCGAGGCGAGCTGCCTCGATGCCCTGCGCGACGAACCGGGCGTCATTTTCGTGGCCAACCATCCGACCATGCTCGACGCCGTGCTCCTCGTTGCACACCTGCCGCGGAGCGCATGCATCATGAAGGCATCGCTGATGAAGAACATCTTCATCGGCGCAGGAGCGCGGCTGGCGCGCTACATCCGCAACGACTCCGCGCGCACCATGGTCCGACTGGCCGTCGACGATCTCAAGCAAGGCGGCCAGCTCGTGATCTTTCCGGAAGGCACCCGCACCGTTGCGCCAAGGCTCAACGCCTTCCGCCCTGGCGTGACCTTGATCGCCAAACTGGCGAGGGCGCCGATCCAGACCGTCTTCATCGATACCGACTCGCCCTATCTGGGCAAAGGCTGGCCGCTTTGGCGGGTGCCGCCGCTGCCGGTCGCGTTCACGCTCCGGCTGGGCCAACGCTTCGAGCCGACGTCCAACAGCGACGCGCTGCTCTCGCAACTCGAAACCTACTTTCGCCAACACATGGAACAGCGCGCGCCCGACGCGCCAGAAGAATGCCAGACGCCTCGCGCACACACCTTGTCCTGATTCCCAGCTACAACGCCGGCGAACGCCTTTTTTCGACGGTCAGCGCGGCGCGTGCCCAATGGAACCCGGTGTGGGTCGTGATCGACGGCAGCACCGACGGCACCGGCGAACGCCTGCAGCGCATGGCGGCCTCCGATCCCGGCCTGCGCGTCCACGTCCTGCCGCACAACCAGGGCAAGGGCGCGGCGGTGCTCGAGGGCCTGAGGGCAGCACAGGCCGCCGGTTTCACGCACGCGCTCACGATGGATTCCGACGGGCAGCATCCGGCCGACCTCATTCCGGCGTTCATGGCCACCTCGCAGACTCGGCCGGACACGATGGTGCTGGGCCGCCCCGTGTTCGACGCGAGCGCACCGATGCTGCGCGTGCGCGGCCGGCGCGTCTCGAACGGCTGGACGCAGCTCGAAACGCTCTTCGCCGGGATCGGCGATTCGCTCTACGGCTTTCGCGTCTATCCCGTGCCAGACCTGATCGCCGTGATGGCGCGGCAGCCCTGGATGCGCCGCTTCGACTTCGACACCGAGGCCGTGGTGCGGCTCGCGTGGCGCGGTGTCAAGCCGCTCAACATCGACGCGCCGGTGAAGTACCTGACTGCCGACGAAGGCGGCGTCTCGCACTTCCGCTACGGGCGCGACAACGTGTTGCTGACCTGGATGCACACCCGGCTGATGATCGAGTTCGTCCTGCGCCTGCCCCAGCTGATCTGGCGTCGGCTGCGCCGCCAACCGCCCTTCCAGCGCTGAATACCGGCATGCTGAATCCTTCGGACGTGCAGTCGACCCCATCGGACGGGCTCCAAGCCGCCTCGCAGGATTGGCGGTCCGAGATCGGCCTGCGCGTGCGGCGTCTCTTCGTGTTGAAGCTGGTCGGCACCACGGCGTTCATCTGGCTCTTTTTCATCGGCTACTTCTATCTGCTGCGCAACCCCGCGCAGCCGCCGCTGGTCATGCCGCTCACAGCGCTCGACCACTGGATCCCGTTCCAGCCGCAGTTCCTCTACGCCTACCTGTCGCTGTGGTTGTACGTCGGTTTCGGGCCCGGTTTGCAGCGCAACTTCATGGCGCTCCTCGTGTACGGGCTGTGGGCGGCGACGATGTCGGCGGTCGGCCTCGCGGTCTTCTATTTCTGGCCAACGGCCGTCGCGCCCCTGACCATCGACGTCTCCGGTTTTCCGGGCTTCGCGGCGTTGCACGGCGTGGACGCACGGGGAAACGCCTTTCCCTCGATGCACGTGGCGATCGCGATGTTCACGCTCATTCGCCTCGAAGGGCTTTTTCGGGAAACCGGCTCGCCCGCGCTGTTCCGATGGGTGAACCTCCTCTGGTTCGCAGCCATCGCCTGGTCGACCCTTGCAATCCGGCAGCACGTGGTGCTGGATGTGGTGGGCGGCAGCGTGCTCGGCATCGTCTTCGCCTGGGCATCTTTGCGCTGGCGTCCCCGGCCCCTGCAGCTATCATCGATCGCCGATCCAACCAGAAGCCGTCCTCTCAACGGGCGCGACAACGCATAACAAGCCATGAGTTCGCTGAAAGAATTGCAGGATCTGATCCAGGAAAAGTACGGCCTCGAGGCCGCCAGCCTGGACCCCGACGTCTCGATGCGTGAAAAGGGCTTCGACTCGCTCTCCATCGCCGAATTCGTCTTCGCCATCGAAGACCACTTTCACATCGTGTTGCCCGACGACAACCCGAACATCGACACCCTCGGCGAACTGGCCGCGCTGGTCGACAAGGTCCTGGCCGCGAAGACAGCGTGAACCCGGTCGCCATCACCGGACTCGGTGCCGTGGCACCCCACGGCGATCAGCTCGACACCCTGTTCGAGCGTTTGATGGCGGCAGAGTCTGCGGTGGCGCCCGTTTTCCCTGAGCTACCCAAGGCCGCGGCCGCCGCGACCGCGGCGTTCGACCCGCTGCGCTGGTTCACCAAATTGCAACTCGCGGGCGTCGACCGGGTCAGCCAACTGGCTGTGGCCGCCGCCGACCTCGCGATGCAGGACGCCGGCGCCACCGGCACCGCCGACCCCGAGCGCATCGGCGTGTTCGCTGGTTGCGGCATGGGTGGCGCCGCCGCGCTCGAAGCGGCCTACCGCGGCAACGGCCGCGTCCCGCCACTGACCATCCCGGCCTTCATGCCCAACGCACCGGCATCGCACGTGGCGATGCGCCAGGGCGTGCATGGGCCGGTGCTGACCTATTCGGTGGCTTGCGCTTCCTCGTCTCTGGCCATCGCCGAAGCCGCCAAGGCCGTGCAGCGCGGCGATGTCGACATTGCGATTGCCGGCGGAAGCGAATCCCTGATCGTGCCGGGCGTGATGCTGGCCTGGCAGGCGATGCAGACGCTCGCCGGATTCGAACCCGGCGAAGCGGCCCGCGCCGTGCGACCGTTCGCCACCGATCGCAGCGGATTCGCGCTGGGCGAAGGCGCGGCATTCCTGATCCTCGAATCGGCCGAGCGCGCGCGCGCCCGGGGCGCCCGCGTGCACGCACTGCTCTCCGGATGGGGTAGCAGTTGCGACGCCACCCACCTGACCAAGCCTGACGTCGCGGGGCAGGTCCGCGCGCTGCGCCAGGCGCTGCGCCACGCCGGGCTGAGCCCGCGCGACGTGGGTTATTGCAATGCGCACGGGACGGCGACGCGCATCGGCGATGTCGTCGAGCGCGATGCGCTGGCCGAAGTGTGGGGCGCGGACCTCGATGGTCTGCGCGTGAGCTCCACCAAGGCGCTGCACGGTCACCTGCTGGGCGCGGCCGGCGCGCTCGAGGCGGTGATCACGGTGATGGCGCTGTCGCAACGCCGGCTGCCGCCGAACGCCAACTGCACTTCGGTCGACCCGGCGTGCGCGCTGAACCTCGTCTTGCAGTCGGGCGAAACGGCGCCTCACCTGGAAGCGGCGATCAGCAGCTCGTTTGCGTTCGGCGGGACGAATTCAGCACTGCTTTTCCAGCGCTGCTGAGCGCCGATTCGCGCCGGTTCGCGCGCGGCGACGCTGCGCGGATCAGATCATTCCGCCGTTGATCGAGATCACCTGCCCCGTGATGTAGGCCGCTTCGGCGCTGGCCAGGAAACCGGCCAATGAAGCGACTTCTTCCGGCGTTCCAGCGCGCTTGGCAGGGACCATCTGCTGGATGACGGCCGGATCGAACACCGCATCGGCCATCGGCGACGCGATGATCCCGGGCGCGATGGCGTTGACCGTCACGCCGCGCGCCGCCACTTCCAGCGACAGCGCCTTGGTCGCGCTGTTGAGCGCGCCCTTGGCCGCGGCGTAGTTGACCTGGCCCTTGTTGCCGGTGAGCGATGCGACCGACGAGATGTTCAGGATGCGGCCCCACCGCGTGCGCAGCATCGGCAGCAACAACGGCTGCGTCACCCGGAAAAAGCCATTGAGCGAAATGTCGATGACCTTGTGCCACTGCTCGGGCCGCATGCCCGGCAGCACCGCATCGTCGTGCACGCCCGCGTTGTTCACGATGATCTGCACCGGGCCGGCTTCGAGCATGCGCGCACAGGCCGCTGCGGCGGCTTCGTCGCTGCGCAGGTCGAACACCACGCATTCGGCTCGGCCGCCCGCCGAGGTGATCTCCGTCGAGAGGGCTTCGACCGACTCTGGCCGCGAATTCGCGTGCAGCAGCACCGTGGCGCCGTCGCGCGCGAGGCGTCTGGCGATGGCAGCGCCCAGCGATCCGCTGGCGCCGGTGATCAATGCGCGTTTGCCTTCGAGCGTCATGCCGCTGATTCCATGGACAAGGGTGTGTTGAGGACGACCACCGCGCGGCCTTCGGCCACCGGTTGCCCGCGCTCGTCTCGGAGCGCGAATTCGTAGAGCACCTGCGTGTCGTCGCCCGACAGGCGTCTCGCGTGCACGTGCAGCGCGCCGTCGATCTCGTCGAGCCGCGCGACCGACAAACGGACACCGCGTGCGCTCGCCAGGAAGCCGGCCGACGGCGTGCTGCCCGCCGTTGCCAGCATGCCGCCGTGGAGCGCCATGGCCTGCGCCGCGTACTCGATGGCATTCGGTGCGAGCAAGCCGCCCGCGGTACGCAGCGGGTTGTCGGCCTGCGTGTGGCTGCGGCTCGTGCAATGGATCGCTTCGGCGTCCCAGCGCTCGAGGCGGTCCAGCAAACACATGCTGCCGGTGTGCGGAATGCGCGCCGCGATGCCGGCGCGATCGAGCGTCTGCGGCGTCATGCGGCGCCGCCGAGGTCGGCCACGAGCAGCACGTTGGCGAAGGGCGTGCCTTCGCTCATCGGGATGCTCTCGACCCGAAAGCCCATGCCCTGCAGCGTGGTGATCCATTCCCCCAGCGTGCGCCCCCAGGTGGGCGATACCTTGTGGCCGCGGATCCGGGTCACGGTGCGATCGACCCACTGGCTGATCGCGAAACCGCGACGGCTGGAGGCATCGCCCACGCGCAGCAGCAGGCGCCCGTCGGGCTGCAACGCATCGCGCACGCGGCGCAGCACGCCGTCCTGCGCCGCGATGTCGACGTAGTGGAGCACGTCGAGGATGACGACGAGGTCGCAGCCCGGCAGGCTGGCGCTGCACATGTCGCCGCAGACCATGTTCGGCGAGGGCTGCAGGTGGCCGATGGACGCCTTCGCACGCGCGATGTCCTTCGGCATCAGTTCGATGCCCGTGTAATCGGCCGCGGCGGGCGTGGCGCGCCAGGCCGCCGGCCACCTGCCCTTTCGCTGCATCGCACTCATCGAGGCGAGCAGGCTTGCGAACAGGCCCTGGCCGCAACCGATGTCGACCACGCGGCAATGCTGAGGGCCGATCAGGCCGCGTTCGATGAGGCCACGGAACACCGGGTCGCGCCCGAGTTTGCCGCGCGCGAAATGCCAGGCGAACTGGCCGGCCTGCTTGTAGGGCAGCGTGGCAGCCTCGTGCAGTTCGCGCCAGGCATCGTCGGGTGTCGTGAGAACAGCACTCATGTCTCTTTCATTCCTTCAGGCAGGGTGACGGCGCGCAGCTTGTCGGTACGCACACGTTCGAGCAGCAACGGCAGCACTTCGACGATCACCGGTCGGCCGCTCGTCGTGCGTGCTGCGTGGCCGTCGTGCAGCAACAGGATGTTGCGCGCCGCCAGGCCCTGCGTGAGCCGCGCCAGCACCTTGGCCGGGTCGTTCTCGCGCGTGTCGAAACCGCGCCTCGTCCAGGTCACCAGGGACAGGCCGAGGTGCCGAAGCACCGGTTCCAGAAAGGGGTTGCGCAGGCCCGCAGGCGCGCGGAAACAGGTCGGGCGTTCGCCGGTGACCTCGGCCAGCACATCCTGCGCGCGCGAGATCTCGCGCAGGAAGCCACGTGGGCCCAGCAACGAGAAGTTGTGCCGATGGCGCGCCGTGTGGTTCTGGACGCTGTGGCCGCGTGCCACGATCTCGCGCGCCAGCGCGGGATGCGCGCGCACGCGATCGGCGATGCAGAAGAAGGTGGCGCGTTGCCCGTGGGCGTCGAGCAGGTCGAGCACCTGCGGCGTGACCGCCGGATCGGGCCCGTCGTCGATGGTGATCGCGATCTCGCGACGACCGGCAGCCGCGAGCGGCAGCTTCGTCATGTTGGGGCCGAGGACGCTGCTGCGCGGTGTCAGCCCTGCGGCGACGATGGCCGCGTGATTCAGCACGACCGCGCCGATCGCCCACGGCACCGCCCCGGGAATGAACAGACCGGCGCCAAGCGCCGCGACGTGCAACCCGATGCTTGCCGGCATGACGGGCCAGGCACGCGATTCAGTCTTCAGCGCGAGTGTGGACATCGAATCATCTCTCATCAGGACTGCGTGGTCGGCGCACCGCGCTGCGCCACCGCGCTACGCGCAAAGGCCGCCGACAGCAGCAGTGCGAGCAATGCCCCCGGCGCGACCACGCGGCCGATGGCCGAGAGCGCCGGAATGTCGGAGATCGCAATCAGGCCGAACGACATCACCGTCGTCAGGTTCGCCAGCATGAGCGAGGCCAGCGTGTCTTCGTCGGCGCGACCGGTCTCGCGCAGCTGGTCGAAGAAGAGCGCGTAGTTGGAGCCCACCGCGACCACCAGCAGCAACCCGACCAGGTGCAGGATGCCCAGCGCGACCTGAAGCACCGCCAGGCCGCCCAGGGTCAGCAGCACAGCGAACACCAGTGGCTGGCACACGGCCAGCAGACGGCGGCCGGAGCGCAGGTAGACCGCGAGCAGCACGACCACCGCGAGCGCGCCGAGCAACACCTGCAGGAAGGCCTCGTGCAGATAACGCTGGTAGAGCGAGCCGAGCTCTCGGCCGACATCGACCACCTGGACGTCGGGAATCCCGGCCACGGCGGCTTCGAGCCGCTGCGCTTCGAACGTCGTGCCGGGGTGCAGGGCGATCAGGGCGCCCCAGCCGCCGCCGCTGCGCTGGTACATCAGCGCGTTGACGACCGCACCCAGCGGGCCGGCAGACAGCTCTGCGTACCGCACGATCGGCTGGCTGCGCGCCTTGTCGACATCGGTGATGAAGGCCTCTAGACGGCTCGCAGGCAATGGCGTGCCGGCCGTGGCCTCTGCCAGGCGGGCGCGCAACGTCGCGGTGTCCGGCAGGCTGGCGAGACGCGCCTTCTGGGCCGCCTCGCTCGGCAGGAAGCGCGTGACGGTCTCGAAGCCGGTGAGGTCACCGCTGTCGACGAGCTTCTCCAGTCGTGCGCCGGCGGCTTCGGTGTTGCGCAACACCGTCTCGATGTCCGGACCCTGCACCACCACCAGGGTGCTCGCGTCGCTGGCGCCGATGTCGGCGCGCAGTTGCTCGTCCATCAGCTGCGCGGCCTTCGGCACCGGGCTCATCGCGCTCAGGTTGGCGCGCCACAGGTCGGCGCCCTGCCAGAGCACCAGCGCGAGCGCCGCCACGCCGAGCGCGTAGAGCGGCAGCCGCAACCGGGGCAGGCCGCGCACGATGGCGCCGGCGACGCTGGCCATGTGCCGGCGCATGCCCATGCCGGTGGCGCCGTCCGGTGCCAGCGCGGGCAGCACGTAGCGCGTGGCAAAGGCCGCCGAGACCAGACCCGCGATCGAGAACACGCCGAGCTGCGCCAGCCCCGGGAAGCCAGAGAACAGCAGTGCCGCGAAGCCGCAGACAGAGGTCAGCAGGCCGAGTCGCACCGTGGGCCAGTTGAGATCGCGCCAGCGCTGCCAGCCGGTGCCGGGCACGGCAGCCCCGCGCGCCTGGATGAGGTAATAGATCGCGTAGTCGACCGTCTCGCCGATCAGCGTGCTGCCGAAGCCGAGCGTGAGCCCGTGCACGCTGCCGAACGCGAGGCTGACCGCTGCAGTGCCGCCCACCACGCCCGTCGCGACCGGAAGGAAGGCGAGCACGAGTGCACGCGGCGAGGCGAAGGCCAGCAGCAGCAATCCGCCCATCACGAGCCCGCCGACCGCCGCCAGATGAGTGGCTTCGCGCTTGATCTGGTCACGGCTCTGCACCGAGAACACTGGCGTGCCGCTCATCAGCAGGCGCGGCGCGGCGGTGCCCATGTCCTTGACGGCGGTGTCGTACGCGCTCTGGATGCGACCGATCGCGAGGGACAACGTGTCCAGGTCGCCCCCCGCCGATTTGGTGGTCGCGAGGAGCATGGCGCGCGGCGCGGTGCGCGAGGCCCAGACGCCCTCCTCCGTGCGAGGCGCGCTGGCCGGGATCAGGCCTTCGGCGATGTGTTGCGTCTCGCCGGTCGGATCGCGGTCGAGCAGCGGCTTGACGAGATTGCCCGCCGGCGTGCCGAGCAGCGACAGCGTGTCGACGATGGCATCGCGCAGGCCATCGACGGTGAAGCGGTCCGGGCCGACGGCCGGCGACAGGCTGTAGCGGTGCTCGAAGATCCAGGTGCCGGCGGCGGTCCAGTCGGCAGCGTCACCGTTCTGCACCTGGTCGAACATGCCGCTGCTGCGCATGGCGCCGGCCACGGCACGCGAGACCGTCGCGCGCTGGGCGGCATCGGTGCCGCCTTCGATGCCGATCAGGATAGTGCGCGACGCCACGCCGCTCTGCAGCTGGTCGATCAGCACGCGCTGCCGCGCGTCGGGACTTTTCGGCAGGAAGGCCGACAGGTCGGCGTTGAACTGCGAGCGCGCGATCCAGGCCACGCCCGCCACGATCGCCAGCAGCCAGATCAGCATCACCGCGATGCGGCGCGAGCGGCTCAGGCCGGGTGCGGCGGGCGCGGTGGGGCGCGTGCTCACGGCGTTGCCCGTGCCGGCGCGGCGGGCATGATCGTCATGATCGAACGGTCACCGCCCACGAATTCCATCTCGATGCCGAGCACGTCACCGGCGCGCCCCGTCATGCGCACGCTGCGCAGCTGCGCGGCGAGGCGATCCTCGATCGGCAACAGGTCGAGCGTCCAGCGCTCGGGCGCGCCGGAAACGGTGGTGCGGAAATAGCGCTTGAGCGTGGCGGTGTCGCCGCTGAGCGTGCTGCGCATCGCTTCGACCAGGCCGACGAGCTCGGGCATGCTGTCCAGCGTGAGGGTGCGGGTGCGGCTCCCGCGCGTCAGCGTCAGGTTGTTGCCGTCGACCACCATGCTCTCCGGGCGCGGGCTCAGGGTGCGTCGGGCCAACTTGTCGGGCGCCGTGAAGCTCAGGGTGCCGCTGGAATCGAGCGGTCCCTCGAGACCGCGCACGAAGCGCTGCTCGTTGAAGCGGGCCTCGCCGCTCTTCTGCTTGCCGAGCTGCGCCATCAGCTCGGGCAGGTCGAATGCCCAGGCGGACGAAGCGGTGCAGGCGAGCGCGATCAACAGCGCGCGGCACCAGCGATCAATGCGAATCTTCGAGCCAGAAATCATGGAAATTGAACCAGTTGTAGGGGTACTCGCGGCACAGCGCCTCGAGGCGTGCCACGTAAGCTTCGACCGCCGCATGGATGCGGCGTTCCCGCTCCACAGGGTCTGACACACGCTCGGTGAAATCGGCCAGCGGCTCGAAGCGGACATCGTAGTGGGCCCCTCCTTGGTAGAGCCCCGCCATGAAGTAGACCTTGCGGCGCAGCAGCGAGGCCAGCCGGAACGGCCCGTCGTTGAAGCGCGCAGGCTTGCCGAGAAACGGCACTTCGAGGATGGTGCCCCGCTGCTGTGCGGGCTGCTCGTCGCTGCCCGGCAGGGTGCGGTCGGCCAGCAGACCGGCGACACCGCCGCCATCGAGCCAGTCGCGCAGTTCCAGCATCGAGTGTGGACGGCCGAGCGCGATCACGTGCGGGCGCGCTTCCGGCACGCTGATCGCATTGAGAATCTCGGTGATGCGCTGCGCGTTGTCGGGGTACATCAGCATCGCAAGCCGCAGGTCGTGGCGGTCCTCGCTCTGGTGCTTGCAGGCGCCGAGCGCCTCGAAACTGCCCACGTGAGCACCGATCAGGAAGGCGCCGCGCCCTTCGAGTGCATCGGCCAAGACCGGCACGTTGCCACGCACCTTCACATCGAACAGGTCGAGTCGGCCACGCATGAAATAAAGGCGATCGAGCACCGTCGAAGAAAAGGCGTGCAGCAGCCGGTAGCCGTCGCCCCAACCGGCCGCGGGTCCGATGACGCGTTCGAGGTAACGCCGGATGTGCCGCCGGGGTGTCGGCGAGAACAGCAGGAAGTAGAGGCTGATCGGATGCAGCACCAGCCGTGCAACCGGCCGCCCGCATTTGAGCGCGATCCAGCAGATGATGCGCAGCGCCAGCATGTTGCTGCGCTCCGGCGCCTTGGCCCAATTGCCTGGGCGCGCGGAGGCAGTGTCGACGGCCCGCACTTCTGCGTCTGTGTGCTTCATTGCGTGTCCCTGTGCTCAGCCCGGCGTCCAGCGGCCGCTGGCTGCCACGGTGTTCGCGCAGCAGACTTCGAAGCGTACGCCTCGCGAAGCGCCGGCTTCGGGTTCCAGCTTGATGGTCAACACATCGCCCGGCCGCACCGGCGCGAGAAACTTGGCAGCCGCCAACGTCGGCTGCGCGCCGAGCCTCGCCACGAAAGCAGGAACGCCCCGCACCGCCTCGAGCACCTCGGACAGCAGCAGCGCGCCCGGCAGCAGCGGTTGACCCGGAAAGTGCCCCGCGAAGGCCGGATGGTCGACCGGCACTTCGTGCGTGAAGTGCAGCGCGGTCGCATCGGTCGCCAGCTGGGCCATCGCAAATTCACGCAGCGCGCGCGCGGTGAGCTTGCCCGTCGCTTCGCGTGGCAACTCTTTCACCTGCACCACGCGGCGCGGCACGAAGACAGGCTCGAGGCGTTGCCGCAAACCGGCGATCACATCGGCCGCTCCGAGCGTCGGCGCCACCACGAAAGCCACCGGGCGCACCACGCCGTCGCTCACGTCGTCCGGCAACCAGAACGCGCCGTCCTCGACGCCCGTGATGCTGTTGAGGTGGTAGTTCAGGTGGCCCAGCGAGCTGCGGCGGCCGGCCACATGGATCAGGTCGTTGGCGCGGCCCAGCAGTCGAAAACGGCGTTCGTCGAGCAACTCCAGGATGTCGGCCATCGGCGTCGGCTCGGGCACGTAGTCGCCCTCGAAGACGAAACGTTCGGCACCGTCGGGCGCGGTTTCGGCTCGCACGCGGATCTCACCGAAGGTCTCCCAGACCTCGCTTTGCGTCGGGCGGCGCGAAGCCACCTGGCCGGACTCGGTGCTTCCGTAGATCTCGAGCATCACGCCGCCCAGCGCCTGCTCGGCTTGGGCCGCGAGCTGCGGCGACAACGGCGCCGTGGCCGAGAGGATGAGGTCGACCGGCGGCAACTCGATGCCCGCCATCAGCAGGTTCTTGAGGTGGAACGGCGTCGTCACCAGCGCGCGCGGGCGCGGGACCGAGGCGAGCGAGCGCACCACGTCCGCGGGAAAGAACGGCCGGCTGCTGTCGAATGCCGCCCCGCCCAGCATCGCGAGCAGCACCGACGACTCGAGCCCGTAGCTGTGTTGCGGCGGCACGGTGGCGACCAGCGAGAGCCCCACGAGCGACTGTTGCCCGATCGCTTCGGACAGGCGATCGACCACTGACGCGATGTCGCCGACCAGCGTGCGCCATTGCTTGGCGTGAGGTTGCGGCGCACCGGTGGAGCCTGAGGTCAGCAGGCTGACCGCGTGGATCCCGGCGGCGATCTGCGGGATCGATACAGCTCGCTGCGAGGTTTCGGAAACCTCGGGCACCTCGACCATCACGCGCTGCATCCCGGCGGTGGGCAGGTCCGGCACGTCGGCCATCGCGAAGGTGTGGCCGCCGGTGTCGATCAGGCGCTCGAGCGTGTCGGGCCGTGCATCCGGCGGCAGCAGGCTCGGCTGCCCGCGCACCAGCGCCGCGGCAACGGCGACCGCGAACGCGTAGCGGTCGTAGCACAGGTTGACCGCCGGACCGTCGGCCGGCAGCCGGGCGGCCTGCTGCACCACATCGGCCAGGAACGCATGGCCGCTGACCGGCACGCCCTGGCGCCAGGCCAGTGGCGCGTCGAGGTCGCGGTCGGAAAGGAGTGGAAGAGTCGTCATCGTTCCGCGGTGCGATCGACCGGTGGCGCGGAAAACGCCCGCACCGCATCGATGATGCGGACGCGCTCGAACTCCGGATGGATTCGGTAACGCACGAAATGCTCCCCGACGAACAGCACACCCACCAGGATCGGGCCGACAAGATTCGACAGGAACGACCACGTCGCGAACGGCAGCGTGAGATACACGACCAGCGAACCGATGGCCATGATCGCGAAGTACGCGGTCCACACGGCCGTGACCTGCGCGGTATAGACCCGCATCGTCGGCGTCACGTGATGGATGCGCTCGGCAAATTGCCCGATCAGCGAGAGCCCTTCACCGCGCAGCGTCAGGCCGAACCAGCCGCACAGCACCGCGTTGATGCCGACGTGCTGCAACACATAGAGCCGGTCGGGATCGCCTGCGTCACCGCGCAGGATGAGGGCGAAAACCACGATGCCCGCCACGGCGGTAGCAGCGATCCCCCAGGCGCCGAATCGGCTGCCGGCCATGCCCAGGACGGTAAGCCACAACGGACCCAGCAGCACCGCGATCGCCCACGGCGCCGTGGCGTGGTAGAGCATCATCCAGTGGGAAAGCACCGCATAGCCGGCCCCTGCAATCAACAGGAGCGCCAGGCGCGAGCGGGTCATGCGTCAGGCGGCGCTGCGATGCTCTGCGACGTGGGCCGCAAGACTGCGCAACGATTCGAAGATCTGCTGGTTACGCTCGTCGTCGGAGCGCAGCTGGAAACCATATTTGCGCGACACCTCGAGCGCGACTTCGAGAATGTCGATCGAGTCGAGACCCAGGCCATCGCCATACAGGGGCGCGGCGGGTGCGATGTCGGCCGGGGCTACTTCGAGATTGAGCGATTCGACGAGCAACACGGCCAGTTCGGCTTCGAGCGGCGTCTGTTCCGGGGCATCGCCAACGGCGGAATTGGATGGTTGGGCAGTCGAGGACACAGGAACTCCGGAACGATTCGGGAACAGACGAAAGAGCCGCCAATTATAGGAGGGCCGGTTCGCTAGACTGTCGCACCGACACGACCCGGAGTGCCCATGGCCGACCCTCTTCTGATTGCCCGCCACGACACCGTCGAGTGCGCCCTCCTCCCTGCACTGGCCAACCGCCACGGCCTGATCACCGGCGCGACCGGCACTGGCAAGACGGTCACCCTGCAAACCATGGCGGAGAAGCTCTCCGGCATCGGCGTGCCGGTGTTCATGGCCGACGTGAAGGGCGACCTCACCGGCATCAGCCAGCCCGGCCACATCGGCGACAAGCTGGCCGCCACGCTCCAGGAGCGCGGCATCGAGGCACCGGCGCCGATGGCGTGCCCGGTCACGCTGTGGGACGTGTTCGGCGAACAGGGTCACCCGGTGCGTGCCACCGTCTCCGACATGGGACCGCTGCTGCTCGCCCGCATGCTCGACCTCAACGAGACGCAGGCCGGCGTGCTCAACATCGTCTTCAAGATCGCGGACGACAACGGCCTCCTGCTGCTCGACCTCAAGGACCTGCGCGCGATGCTGCAACACGTCGGAGAGAACGCCAGCCAGTTCACGACCGAGTACGGCAACATCAGCGCGGCCAGCGTGGGCGCCATCCAGCGCGGCCTGCTGCAGATCGAGACGCAGGGCGGCGACAAGTTCTTCGGCGAGCCGATGCTCAACATCCAGGACTTCATGCAGACCGTCGGCGGCAAGGGCGTGATCAACATCCTCGCGGCCGACAAGCTCATGAACTCGCCGCGGCTCTACGCGACCTTTCTGCTCTGGATGCTGTCGGAGCTCTTCGAGCAGCTGCCCGAAATCGGCGATCCCGACCAGCCGAAGCTGGCCTTCTTCTTCGACGAGGCGCACCTGCTGTTCAAGGACGCCCCGAAAGCGCTGGTCGAGCGCATCGAACTCGTGGTGCGGCTCGTGCGCTCCAAGGGCGTCGGCGTGTATTTTGTGACGCAGAACCCGTTGGACATCCCCGATTCGGTGCTTGCGCAGCTCGGCAACCGCGTGCAGCACGCGCTGCGCGCCTTCACGCCGCGCGACCAGAAGGCCGTCAAGGCCACCGCAACGACCATGCGCCCGAAGCCGGGGTTGGACATCGAGGCGGCCATCACCGAACTTGCCGTTGGCGAGGCGCTGGTGAGCCTGCTGGACGCCAAAGGCCGGCCGAGCCTCACCGAACGCGTGTTCGTGCTGCCGCCCGCCAGCCAGCTCGGCCCGATCACGCCGGCGCAGCGGCAGGCTCTGATCGCCAACTCGCTGGTGGCCGGTGTGTACGAAAAAACCGT
This sequence comes from Variovorax sp., assembly GCA_041424275.1. GTDB lineage: Bacteria > Pseudomonadota > Gammaproteobacteria > Burkholderiales > Burkholderiaceae_C > Variovorax. Next base: position 329,420 of record JBGMOF010000023.1, on the reverse strand, counting down.
CGACCGCGAATCGGCCTACGAGAAGCTCAAGGGCCGCGCGGCCACCGCACCGGATGCACCGCCCGCCGCGGGCGGCAAACCAGGCGCCGCCGCGCCCGCAGAGGCCGGTGGCGGCCTGATGGGCGGGCTCAACGATCTGCTGTTCGGCAGCACCGGCCCGCGCGGCGGCAAGCGCGACGGCCTGGCGCAGACCATGGCGCGCTCTGCGGTGCGCACGATGGGCACGAGCGTCGGGAAAGAAATCCTGCGTGGCGTGCTGGGCGGAATCTTCGGGGCGAAGAAGCGCTAGAGGCACCACCTCGTGGATTCGCTGACCCAAATCGTTCTCGGCGGCGCCGTGGCGGCGGCCGTCGTGCCCGCAGCGCACCGGCGTCGGGCGCTGGTCGCCGGCGCAGTCCTCGGCACGCTGCCCGACCTTGACGGCATTGCGTTGGCGCTGATCGGCGCCGATGCGGTGACCTCCGTCACCTGGCACCGCGGCCCTTCGCATTCGCTGCCGGTTCTGACCCTGGTCGCCTTGGTGCTGTGGGGGATGCTGCGACGCTGGTGGGCGCCCGTTCGCGAATCGCCCCGGCCCTGGCTGGCGGCGATCTGGCTGGCCCTGGTCACGCACCCGTTGCTCGACGCCTTCACCGTTTACGGGACCCAGCTGCTGTGGCCCTGGCCGTCGAATCCGGTGATGTGGTCCAGCCTTTTCATCATCGACCCCGGGTACACGCTGCCGTTGCTCATCGCCTTCGTCGTGGCGCTGTGGGTCGGCGCGCGACCCATCGGGCGGCACTTCGTGCTGGGCGGATTGATGCTGAGCAGCCTTTACCTGGGCTGGTCGCTCGTCGCCAAGACGGTGGTGAACCGCGCGGCGGAATCTGCGCTGGCCGCGCAAGGCCTCGCCGGTGCACCGCGCTTCTCGGTGCCGATGCCGCTGAACACCCTGCTCTGGCGTGTGGTGGTGCTGACGCCCGACGGCTTCATGGAGGGCTACCGATCGCTTGTGGCCGACGAGGGCCCGATGACTTTCGTGCCGAATCGAAGTGACACCGCTTCGCTCGATGCACTGCGCGGTACACCCGAGGTGGCGCGCTTGCTGTGGTTCACCAGCGGCTTCATGAAAGCACAGGGTGATGGTGACCGCCTGGTGCTGTCCGATCTGCGCATGGGTGCGGAGCCCGACTACACCTTCCGCTACCAGGTCGCGGTGCGCGACGGCGCCGGCTGGCGAGCGACCCCGGTCACCATGATCTCTGGCCCGCGGAATGCGAAGCGACAGTTGGCGGCGACTTGGCAGCGGCTCTGGCAGTCCCTCTGAGTTCTCACCCTGAAGCCTTGCGGGGCCGTACTCGCGCAGCGAAGGGTTACAGTGCCCGGCGACGCCATCGCAGCCGCGAACCCAGGCGCCTCATCCCAAGCTGTCCGACCCGAGGTCACAAACGCCTGAAAGCGCTTGACCCGATTCGCGGTCACCCCTTACCGCCTCCCCCTCCGCATACCCACTGACACTCCCATGACCAGCTCCATGTACACCCACTCCGTCCCCGTCTTCAAGCAGATGCTGACGGCGCTGAAAACCATCCTTGCCCAGGCCAGTGAGCACGCCACCAGCAAGTCGATCGAGCCCGATGCCCTCTTGCAAGCGCGCTTGGCGCCCGACATGTTCCCACTGCTCAAGCAGGTACAAATTGCCGCCGATTTTTCACGCGGCGTTTCGGCGCGTCTGGCCGGGGTGGAGGTGCCGACCTTCGCAGGCCAGGAGAAGAGCTTTGCCGATCTGGATGTGTTGTTGACCCAAACCTTGGCGTTTCTGGACAGCGTCAACGCGTCGCAGTTCGAAGGCAAGGAAAGCGCCGAGATCGTCTTGCGCCCCGGCACACCCAAAGAGAAGAAGCTCAGTGGGCAGACCTACCTGGCGAACTACGGTCTGCCGCAGTTCTTCTTTCATGTGACGACGGCCTACGACATCCTGCGCCACAACGGGTTGCCCATTGGCAAGCGCGACTTCATGGGTGCGTACTGACCTCTTAAATTGCGGCAAATGCTGCGCTTGCAGCACTACACCACCAGCCGCGAATGTCCAATCCCCCCGCCCTTCTCCACCCGGATCTGCGCGGGGATGCGCTCTTTCAGCGCTTCGACGTGGCTGATGATGCCGATCATCTTGCCGCTGGCGTTCAGTGAATCGAGCGCCGTCAGCGCGACCTCCAGCGTGTCGCCGTCGAGCGAGCCGAAGCCTTCGTCGAGGAACAACGAATCGATGGACGTCTTGTTGCTCACCAGGTCCGACAGCGCCAGGGCCAGCGCCAGGCTGACCAGAAAAGCTTCGCCGCCCGACAGGGTGCGCGTGTCGCGCGTTACATCGCCTTGCCACGCATCCACGATGTCCAGCTCCAGTTCCCCGGTGGGCTTACGGCTCAGCAGGTAGCGGCCGTGCAGGCGCACCAGGTGCCGGTTGGCCAGGTGCAGCAGATGGTCGAGCGTGAGCCCCTGGGCGAACTTGCGGTACTTGTCGCCTTTGGCCGAGCCGATCAAGCCATCCAGCCGTTGCCAGAGATCGGCCTCGGTGGTCTGTTCGCTGATTTGCGCAAACAGGGCCTGCTGGTTCTGGCGGTGCTGCGCATCGCTCGCGAGCAAGGCGCGTTGGGCGCCGATGTGTTCGCTCAGGGTGGTGCGCTGTGCTTCCAGCGCCTCCAGCTGCTCGGCGATTTCCTCGGCAGCCAGTGACGTGAGCGCCTGTGCTTCCAGCCGCGCCTGTTTTTCACGTGCCGCTTGCAGCAGTGCGCCGGCCCGTTGTTGCACGGCATGCAGTGATTCTTTCAGCGCGCTCAAGTGATGGCGTTCGGGCTCAGGCACCAGTGCGGCTTCGAAGGCTGGCGCATCGGCGAAAGGGCTGGCGTGCAGAGCGGCGTGCCATGCGGCTTCAGCCTCGCGCAAAGCAGTGCGCTGATGCGCAAGGGCTGTAGTGGCTTGCTCGTGGCGGCCGATCAACGCTGCGATGGTCTGGGCCAGACGCGCAATGTCGTCGACGCAAGCGACGAAAGCAGACGGCAGCTCGTCGGTCGCCACCACCTTCGGCGTGGGCAGCGCTACCGTGGGGTCATCCGCACGGGCATGCAGGGCAGTCCAACGCGCTGCCCACAGGCTCGCTTCGGTCTGCGCTGAGTCGCACTGTGCTTGCTGGCGGGTGATGGCTTGTGCCAATTCCTGCAGTTGGCGCTGGGTCTGCTGCCAGTGCTGCCATTCACCGTCTCGCTCTTGCAGCCAGGGTCCGGGCTCGGTCGGCAGCGCATGACCGGCCTCGGCCAGTGCCGTTTGCAGGAGCGACTCCAGCGTCGCGAGCTCTTCCTGATGTGTTCGGCCGGTTTTCACCAGCGTCGCTTGCCGCACTTGCGACTCCTGGGCTGCCTGTTGCAGCAACGCCAGTTCGCCATGTGCAGCCTGCACCGCCTGGGCGCTCAGGCTGGCGGCGGCTTGGGCGCCTTGAATCGCCTGTTCGCCCGTCTCGGCGGCTTGCAGATCGTTGGTGAGTTTGGCGAGCGCCTGCGCAGCGGCCTCATGCCCGCCGGTCAGCTGCTTGACGCTTTGCCAATCGTCCAGGGTCAGCGATGGCGTGGCGTTCACCTGGCTGACGGCCGCGACCCACTCGGTTTGCCATTGGCCGACCTGTCGGGCCGTTTCCTTCTGGTGGGTCGCCCGCTCGTCTTGACTGGCTTTGCTTGCCGCCAAAGCAGCGGCGGCGGTTTGGCCATGCGTCACGAGCTGATCGAGCGCGTCTTGCTTGTGCTGCAACGCGGCTGCGGTGGCTGACACGTCGAGTGCGTGGTAGTCCTCGATCGCGGGGTGCTCCACCGAACCGCACAAGGGGCAGGCTTCACCCGGCTGCAGCGCCCGGCGGTGCGCGTCCAAACTTTGAATGCGGCGTTCCTGGTCGAGCAGCTTTTGCTTGTCTGCCACCTGCTCTTTCAGCGCCCTGTGCTGCTCGCGGAGCGCCGCCACCGTGGCAGTCTGTTCAGCGATCGTCACCTCGCCTCGTAGCACGGCGGCGGCCAGCGTGGTTTGCTGGGTCGCCAGTTCACGGCGTTGTTTGGCCAGGGATTCCAGTTGTTGCCAGCGACCGAGGTGGCCCTGCTCGGCCTTCCATTTCCCGCGCAAACCGGCAAGCGTCTGCCCCGCCAACAGTCGGTCGTGCGCCGCCTGTGCCGACTGCTGTGCGGCTGCCGATGCACGGTGTGCCTGCGCTGCTGCATCGACCTGGTCGCTCTGTGCCTTGAGCTTGCGGCTGCGGACCGCTTGCTCTTCTTGAATCGTCTGCAGCGCTTGTTTCTGGGTGGCCAGGGCCAGTTGCAGCCGTTGGCGTTGCTCGAACTGCTGACGCCAACCTCCCAGGCGCTCACCAAGCGCTGCGCGTTGCGGGTGAGCCTCGCAAAAGTCGGTGAGCTGCTTGTGCTGGCCGTTTTTCAGCGCGAGCTGATCCTGCGCATGCTGCGCGATCCGGTTGGCGAATGTTTGGGCGAGGTGGTGCTGCTGGTAGTGCGCAGTGGTCTCGCGCTGCCGCTCCGTATGCAGCGTTGCCAGCACGGCTTCACTGCTGCTGCATGCGGCTCGAGCTTGTAGCCAGGCGTGGTGCATCGGCTTGAGCGCTTGCGCAGGCTCGCTGTCGGCGAGGCGGCGAAGTTCGGGTGCGGCGGTGTCCAGCGCGACGGCGGCAGCAATGCCCTCGGCCTCCGCGGTCTGCACCTCTTGCGCGCTCTGCGCCAGGCTCATTTGCCATTGGCGTTGCGCCTGGGCGGTCCGCTGGGCCGCGTGCACGCCGAGCAGCTCATCGCTCCAACGCTTCACATCGCCTTGCATGCCGTCACGCTGGTGTGCGGTCAACAGTTCCACGCCGTCTGCGCGAGCCTTGAGTTGCTCCAGTTGCTGCCTGGCTTGCCGCGCCTCGTCGAATACTTTCCGGGAGATGTCGCCGTAGATTTCGGTGCCCGTCAGTTCCTCCAGCAACTCGGCCCGGTCGTTGGCACTGGCGTTCAGGAATGCGGCAAAGCCGCCCTGGGCCAGCAGCATGGACTTGGTGAAGCGGGGGAAGTCGAGGCCGGTGATGTCGGCCATGCGCTTGAGCTTGTCGTTGCTCTGGCTGGTCAGGATCGTGCCTGCGCCGCTGGTCCGATCGACGCTGGCCAGTTCCACTTTGGGCGCCTGCAACGCGCCGTCGATCTTGTCGCGGGCGCGGCGCTGGCTCCAGAACGCGCGGTACACGGCGCCCTTCACTTCGAACTCCACCTCGGCCAGGCAATCGGCGGTGTGGCGCGTCATGATGTCGTTGGCCGACGCAGAGATGCTTTTGAGTCGCGGTGTCTCGTGATACAGCGCCAGGCAAATCGCGTCGAGCAAGGTCGATTTGCCAGCGCCGGTGGGGCCGGTGATGGCAAAGAGGCTGTTGTCGGTAAACGGAGATTTCGTGAAGTCGATCGCCCACTCACCCTTGAGCGAGTTGAGGTTCTTCAGGCGTAGGCTGAGAATTTTCATTCCGCGCCTTCCACGAGCCGGGTCACGACGGCGCGGTACCGCTGGCTCAGGGCCAACTGCAGTTCAGGCGCCAGCTCTTCTTGCGCCAACCGGCGCGCAAACACCTCGTCGGGACTGAGTTCATCCAGGGTTTCGGTGATCTCGCCAACCATGCTGGCCGCTGCATTGCCGCGCTGGCGCCGCACCCTCAAAACCTCGACGGGCAAGCCCTGCGTCATGGCTTCGATGCGCGCAGGCAGGTCGGCCAGATAGTCGTCTTCCGCAACGGTGACTTCCAGCCACACCGGCCGCGCAACCGACCCTTCGAGAGCGGCCGCGGTGATGGCGCCGGCCAGCGCCGTCAAGTTGCCACCGACAGAGATCAACGACTGGAAGCGCGGCACCACCAGCGGCGTGATGGCTGCCAGCCCGTCCGCGCTCAGGTCTACCAGCAACATCTCTTTTTGCTGCTTCGCTTCGTCGAAGCCCAGGGGGATCGGTGAGCCGCAGTAGCGGATGTGATCGAGTCCGCCGACCTTTTGCGGCTTGTGGATGTGCCCCAGCGCGATGTAGTCCACGGGTGGAAACGCAGCGGTGGGATAGGCATCGAGCGAGCCCACATAGATCTCGCGCACGGACTCGTTGCTGCTGGCGCCCACGGTGGTGAGATGCCCGGTGGCGATCAGCGGCACGACGCGACCCAGCTGACCTTGCAGCTCGGCTTGCCGTGCACGGCCTGCCTCGTAGACCGATCGGTAGTAGGCCTGGATGGCGGCTCGCATGGACTGCTGTTTTTCATCGGCACTCTGGCCGGCCTGGCTTTGCAGGACGTCGCGCGGGCGAATGAACGGAATCGCGCAGACGATGCAGCCCGCCTCGCCCTTGCCGCCTCGCAATGGCAACACGACGACCTGTTTCGCCGGATCGTCCACCGTGGCGACCACCGTCGAGCTCAGGCAGGCGAGCAGCCCGCGGCTTTCGCCCAGGGTCGCGACCGAATCATGGTTGCCTCCGAGCAAGAGCAGCGCGACCCCTGCACCGTGAAGCCGAACCACCAGCTGGCTGTACAGCTCGCGCGCATAACTGGGCGGCGAACCGGTGTCGAAGATGTCGCCGGCGATGAGCACCGCATCCACCGCATGCGCGTCGACTTGCGCCAGCAGCCAGTCGATCAACGCCTGGTGTTCCGCCTGGCGGCTCTTGCCCATGAAATGCTGGCCGAGATGCCAGTCAGAGGTGTGAAGAATCCGCATCGGCTCATATTCCTTGTCAATCCCTGGCGTACTCACCAGCGCAGCAAGCGAGACCCCACAGCCGCCCCGATCGCCACCGCGAGCGCGATCCCGCCCACGTACCAAACAGCCAGGAACGGCGCCGCCAGCTCCATGCAGTGCAGCGCGTACACCGCCGCTCCGGCGCCGCCCGCCAGCGCGCCCACCGCCGCTCCCGCCAGCGCGGGGTGGGTCGGCGCCAGACTGCGCATCGCCACCATCGCCGCCACGAACACCGGCAACCCGATCCAGCAGATGCTGAACGCACAGCTCTTCCAGGTTGCGCCCATGAGCATCGGCATGCGCGCCTCCGGCGGTGCATGCGACCAGGCGATGGTTGCCAGCGCCCAGACCAGCAGCACGGGCAACGCCGAGCCGAGCCACGACTGATGAACCCGCACACCGGGCCGCGCAAGCCGGTTCAGCATCACGAAGCCGGACACCGCGATGCACGCCGGGAACAACACCTTCACCCAGAACATCGGCCAGAACATGACCTGTACCAGGTCGCGTCGCACGCCGTAGTCCACCAGGAGGATCAACAGCGACAGCGGCAACCCGAGCGAGACGGCCAGCGCCAGCCGGCGGTGGGCCGCACGCCGGGGCACCGGAGCAACGCCGGTCGCCAGCATCGAGACGAGTTCGTCGGTCTTCATGCCGCGGCGCCCTTCATGCGCGCCGTGAGCGCCTTGAGTCCGCGATGGATGCCGACCTTCACGGCCGACTCCGACATGCCGGTAAGCGAGGCGGTCTCTGCCACCGAAAGGCCTTCAATCTTCACGTGAACGATCGGCAGGCGCTGGCGGTCGGGCAGCGTCTGGAGCAAGCCGCCCAGATCGCGGCGCGCATCGCTCGCGTCGGTGGCTGAGTCGGCAAAGATCTCGAGGTCGTCGTCGATCGGATCGTGCAGCGCCTCGCGCACCGACTTCGCGCGCAGCAGATCGATCATCTTGTAGCGCGCAATCGCGTGCACCCACGCGGTGAGCGGCTGGTCGGGCTGGTAGGTATGTCGCTGGTTGTGCATCGCGATCAGGCATTCCTGGACAAGGTCTTCCACTTCGTCGGGCCAGCCGAACAGGCGCTTGCCCAGGAACGCGCGAAGGTGCGCGCTCAGTCGCGACAGAAACGCGTGATAGGCCGCGCTGTCGCCGTCGAGCCCTTTCACGAACAGCCCGCGCAACGCCATTTCGGCATCGCTCGCGTGCTTCGGGCTCTCCATGGTTGTTCGTGGCATCGGGGCGATGGGTTACAGCGTCGTCAAAAAAAGAATGTCGCCGGATTGTGCGATGCCATGGACGGCGGGTACGACCGATGGCGTACGGCAAGCCCTCACGGTCGGCTCGCAAGCTGCTTGCCAGTTGCAGGGGCCATCGCTACATTGTTGTTTTTGAGGGCCTGCAATGTCAGTTGACGCCGTTTCGACTTCTCCCGATCCATCCGTTCCTTCCCCAGCCTCCCCTGCCCTCCAACCACCGGCCGCACCGCGGCACATCCGGCTCACGTCGCACAGCGGCGGCTTCGGTGCCCTTCCGATCCAGTGGGGCGCGGCCACGGCCGCCGAACGCGGGCCGATCGTCGGCACCACCACCTCGCGGGCACACCGCAACGTGATCGGCACGCACAGCGGCTCCTACAGCGTGTACCGCGCGCTGGCCGTGGCCGCCGGCGCACTCAAGCGCGAGCACAAGGCCGACCTCACAAACACCTCGCCGACCGACGCGATCGGGCCCTATCCGCAGTGGAGCGAGCCGGGTCGCATCGTCTCGCTGGACCCGTGGGGCGCCATCGTCGCCGACGTGTTTTCGACCGAGCTCGCTGCCGGCTACGACATCCGTCCGACCATCGCCGTGACCAAGGCGCACGTGATCCTCCCCGAGGTGATCGAGGCGCTGCAGACCGGCCGGCTCAAGGCCGATGGCCATTTCCTGACCGAAGGCGGCGCCGCGATGGTGACCAAGGTGGCGGTCGAGCCGGCCTGGTACCTGCCCGAAGTCGCCAAGCGCTTCGGCTGCTCGGAGACCGACCTGCGCCGCACGCTCTTCGAGGAGACCGGCGGCATGTACCCGGAACTGGTCACGCGCTCCGACCTCGAAGTGTTCCTGCCGCCGATCGGCGGGCAGACGCTCTACATCTTCGGCAACCCGCGCGACCTGGCGAACCCCGAGGTCGAACTCACGGCCCGCATCCACGACGAGTGCAACGGCTCCGACGTGTTCGGCTCCGACATCTGCACCTGTCGCCCCTACCTCACGCACGCGATCGAGGAATGCATCATGGGCGCGCAGCGCGGTGGCGTCGGCCTCGTGGCGTACTCGCGCAAGGAAGGCCGGGCGCTCGGCGAGGTGACGAAGTTCCTGGTCTACAACGCCCGCAAGCGCCAGGTCGGCGGCGACACGGCCGATCAGTATTTCGCCCGCACCGAATGCGTGGCCGGCGTGCAGGACATGCGTTTCCAGGAGCTGATGCCCGACGTCTTCCACTGGCTCGGCATCACCAAGATCCACCGCCTCGTCTCGATGAGCAACATGAAGTTCGACGCCATCACCGGCTCGGGCATCGAGATCGGCGAGCGGGTGAACATTCCCGACGAACTGATTCCCGAGGACGCGAAGGTCGAGATGGACGCCAAGAAGGCCGCCGGCTATTTCACGCCCGGGCACGTGCCCGATGCCGAAGAACTCAAGGTGGCCAAAGGCCGGGGACTTGCGGAATGAGCACCGACAACTACGGCATCGACCCTGATCAGCCGACGCACAACCCCGCCGTCCGTGACGCCGATGCCGCAGGCCGCGTGGACCCGATGATCGAATTGACGGGGAACACCGGCACGCCATCCGGCGCCGCCGATCTGCTGCGCACGACGGCGGCAGTGCGCGAGCGCGCCGCTTTCCTGCTGGCAAGGGCGCGCCGCGGTGAATCTCAGTGGTTCACCATCGGCGACGACACCACGGTGGAGGACGCCGCACGCGCCGTGGCCGAAGTGACGCTCGAGCGCTATCCGTGGGACACCATCCCGTACCACAGCCGCTGGCGCCATTTCGAGGCTGGCGGCGTGGACCGCCTTGCGGAGCTCAACGCGTTGATCGGCGACGACGTGACGGCGCGCGAGCGCGCCCGCATCCACATCGACCTCGCGCTCGTGAGCGTGCTGCTCGACGCCGGCGCGGGAGCCGACTGGCACTACGTCGAGGCCTCGAACGGCCAGCGCTTCTCGCGCTCCGAAGGCTTGGGCGTTGCCAGCTTCCACGCCTTCACCAGCGGCCTGTTTTCGTCCAATCCGGACCGCCCGTTGCAGGCCGATGCCGCCGGGCTGCGCGCACTTGTCACCGACCGGCTCGCCGCCGCCTTTCAGGTGAGCGAATCGAATCCATTGGTCGGCCTCGCAGGCCGCACCACGCTGCTGCGACGACTCGGCGAGGCCTTGCAGGAGCAGCCAGAGGTGTTCGGCGAAGACGGCCGGCCGGGAAAACTTTTCGATGCACTGGTCGGGCCCTATGGTCCGGCCGTGCCGCCGACGGCCGAAGTGACGGCGCACGAGATCCTGTCGCTCTTGCTGATGTCGCTGTCGCGCATTTGGCCTGCAGCCAATTCGGTCGACAGCATCGCCGCCGACGGCAGCGACATGCCGGGCGGCATCGGATCGGGCAACCCGGACTTTGCGCTGGGCGACTGCTGGCGGCACAGCGCGGTGCGCGGCCCGGGCCTCACCAACGGCTGGATGCCCTTCCACAAGCTGTCGCAATGGCTCACATATTCGCTGCTGGAGCCCTTCGACTGGGCCGGCGTCAAGGTTCGCAAGCTCGATGCGCTGACCGCCCTGCCCGAGTACCGCAACGGCGGCCTGCTGCTCGACAGCGGCGTGATCGTGCCGGTGAGCCCGGCGTCGCTCGCGCGCACCTGGAAGGTCGGCGACGAGTTCATCGTCGAGTGGCGCGCGCTCACCGTGGCGCTGCTCGACGAACTGGCGCCGCGGGTGCGCAAGATCCTCGGGCGCAGCGAAGAAGCCATGCCGCTGGCCTGTGTGCTCGAAGGCGGCACCTGGGCCGCCGGACGCGCGATGGCACAGCGCTTGCGTGGGGGTTCGCCTCCCCTTCTGATCGAGAGCGACGGCACGGTCTTCTAGACTTCTCTTCTTTTCATCTCTCTGTCACAACAAATGAGCAACGTCCATCTCGTCGACCACCCCCTCGTGCAGCACAAGCTGTCACTGATGCGCCGCAAGGACGCTTCCACCAACAGCTTCCGCCGCCTGCTCAACGAGCTCAGCATGCTGATGGCGTACGAAGTCACGCGCGACATGCCGATGCAGGAGATCGAGATCGAGACGCCGCTCGAGACGATGACGACCAAGGTCATCGACGGCAAGAAGCTGGTGCTGGTGTCGATCCTGCGTGCGGGCAACGGCATCCTCGAAGGCATGCTGAGCGTGGTGCCGGGCGCACGCGTCGGCCACATCGGCCTGTACCGCGACCCCAAGACGCTGACCGCCGTCGAGTACTACTTCAAGATGCCGAGCGAGATGGAGAGCCGTGACATCGTCGTGGTCGACCCGATGCTGGCGACCGGCAACTCTGCCATCGCCGCAGTCGAGCGCCTGAAGGAAATGAACCCGAAGTCGATCAAGTTCGTCTGCCTGCTGACCTGCCCCGAAGGCATCAAGGCGCTGCAGGCGGCGCATCCCGATGTGCCGATCTACACGGCCGCGATCGACCGCGAACTCGACAGCCACGGCTACATCCTGCCGGGCCTCGGTGACGCGGGCGACCGCATCTTCGGCACGAAATAAGGCTCGCCCCCAGCTGCGCGATGTTTCGCGTGCAGCGTCCTGTTTCCAGTTCCATTGATTCATAACCTGAGGAGAAACACCGTGCATGCACGTCGCCAACTGATCGCCCGCTCCATCGCCCTCGCGGCCGCCTTCGCGGCCGGCGCCCCCGGTCTCGCGCTGGCGCAGGCCAAGCTCAAGGTGGCGGCGGTCTACACCGTGCCCTTCGAGCAGCAATGGGTCGGGCGCATCCACAAGGCGCTGAAGGCGGCGGAGGCGCGCGGCGAGATCGAATACAAGGCCACCGAGAACGTCTCCAACGCCGACTACGAACGTGTCATGCGCGAGTACGCGACGGCCGGCAACCAGCTCATCTTCGGCGAGGCCTTCGCGGTCGAAGCGGCGGCGCGCAAGGTGGCCAAGGACTTTCCGAAGACGTCTTTCGTGCTGGGCTCTTCGGGCAAGCCGCAGGCGCCGAACTTCAGCGTGTTCGACAACTACATCCAGGAGCCCGCGTACCTCTCGGGGATGGTGGCGGGCGGCATGACCAAGACGAACAAGATCGGCATGGTCGGCGGCTTTCCGATTCCGGAAGTCAACCGCCTCATGAACGCCTTCATGGCGGGTGCCAAGGAAACCAACCCGAAAGTGGAGTTCAGCGTGAGCTTCATCAACAGCTGGTTCGACCCGCCGAAAGCCAAGGAAGCCGCTTTCGCGATGATCGACAAGGGCGCCGACATCATGTACGCCGAGCGCTTCGGCGTGAGCGACGCGGCCAAGGAAAAGGGCAAGCTCGCCATCGGCAACGTGATCGACACGCAGGCGCGATACCCGGACACCGTGGTCGCTTCCGCGCTCTGGAATTTCGAGCCCTCGGCCGATCGCGCGATCAGGCTGGTGAAGGAAGGCAAGTTCGCCGCCGAGGACTACGGCATCTACTCGACGATGAAATACAAGGGCGCCGAACTCGCGCCACTCGGTACCTTCGAGAAGAAGGTGCCTGCGGAGATCGTTGCGAAGGTCAAGGCCAAGCAGGCCGACATCCTCTCGGGCAAGGCGACCGTCAAGGTCGACGACTCCCAACCGAAGTCCACCGCCAAGTAAGCGACCGTGGAGAACGCGTCGCCGACCGTCCTGCGGCTCGACGGCATCACCAAGCGCTTCGGTGCGCTGACGGCCAACGACGACATCTCGCTCACGCTCCAGGCGGGCGAGGTGCTCGCGCTGCTGGGCGAGAACGGCGCCGGCAAGTCCACGCTGATGTCGATCCTGTTCGGCCACTACGTGGCCGACGCCGGACGCATCGAGGTGTTCGGACAGCCTCTGCCGCCGGGCAACCCGAAGGCGGCGCTCGCGGCAGGGGTCGGCATGGTGCACCAGCACTTCACGCTGGCCGACAACCTGAGCGTGCTCGACAACGTGCTCCTGGGCACCGAGCCGCTGTGGCAGCCCGTATCCCGGCGTGCAGCGGCGCGCGCAAAGCTGCTGGAGGTCGCGCAACGCTTCGGTTTGCCGGTGCAGCCGGAGGCGACGATCGGCAGCCTCTCGGTCGGGGAACGCCAGCGCGTGGAGATCCTCAAGGCGCTGTACCGCGGCGCACGCATCCTCATCCTGGACGAGCCGACCGCCGTGCTCACCCCGCAGGAAAGCGAAGCACTGTTCCACACGCTCGCACAGATGGTGGCGCAGGGCCTGTCGGTCATTTTCATCAGTCACAAGCTGGCCGAGGTGCTGCGCGTGTCGCATCGCATCGCGGTGCTGCGCGGCGGCAAGCTCGTGGCCGAGGCCCCCGCCGCCGACACCACGCAGGCCCAGCTCGCGCTGTGGATGGTCGGCCACGCGGTCGAGCCGCCGGCGCGACGGCCGGCCCGGGCGGTCGGCGATGCCGTCTGCGTCCTCGACCATGTGAGCACGGCGGGGGGCGGACACGATCGGCTGAACGGCGTCACGCTGACGCTGCGCGCGGGGGAAATCACCGCGATTGCCGGCGTCTCGGGCAACGGACAGGTCGCGCTGGCTGAGCTGCTGAGCGGAACGCGCCGCGCCGCCGCCGGCGCGGTCACGCTGATGGGCCGCGCCTTGCCGCCCTCGCCCGCCCGACTCGTGCAGCGCGGCGTCGCGCGAATCCCCGAAGACCGGCACGCCGTGGGCGTGATCGGCGATCTGCCGGTGTGGGAGAACGCGGTGTCCGAACGGCTGCGCAGCCCCGCTTTCTCGCGCTGGTGGTGGATTTGGCGCGCTGCCGCGCGGCGCCACGCCGAACGCATCGAGAAAGCCTTCGACGTGCGCGGGGCGGGCCTCATGGCGCCGGCGCGTTCGCTCTCGGGCGGCAACATGCAAAAGCTGATCCTCGGGCGTGCGCTGATGGCGCCCGAACAGGACGACGGCAAGACGAAGCCGCCGCGCCTGATCGTCGCGCATCAGCCGACCTGGGGCCTGGACATCGGCGCGGTCGCGTATGTGCAGCAGCAACTGATCGCGGCGCGGGATGCCGGCGCCGCAGTCCTCGTGATCTCCGACGACCTCGACGAAGTGCTGACCCTGGGCGACCGCGTCGCGGTGATGCACGGTGGCCACCTCGGCGAAGCGCGTGCCGCGACGGCCTGGACGCGCGAAGCGATCGGGCTCGCGATGGCCGGAGCGTCCGCATGAGGCTGGAGCGCCGCCACGAGACCTCGCGCACCGCCCTCGCGCTCGCGCCCATCGGCGCCGTGCTGTTCACGATGGCGATCAGCGCGCTGCTGGTGCTGTGGGCCGGCGCACCGGTCGGCCGCACCTACGCGCTGCTGCTGCAGGGCGGCTTCGGCTCGGTGTTCGCATGGAGCGAGACGCTGACGCGCGCGATCCCGCTGATCCTGACCGGCCTGGCCGCGACCGTCGCGTTCAAGGCGCGGCTCTTCAACATCGGCGCCGAGGGGCAGCTCTACGCCGGTGCGCTTGCGGCCATCGCGGTCGGCGGCATGCATGGCGGCAGCGGCTTGGAGCTGTCGCCCTGGCTGCTCTTCCCGCTGATGATGCTGGCGGCGGCCGTGGCGGGCGCGTTGCTGTTGCTCGGGCCGGCGCTGATGAAGAACAGGCTCGGCGTCGATGAGGTGGTGACGACGCTGCTCATCAACTTCATCGTGCTGCTCGGCGTCGGCGCCATGCTGGACGGCCCCATGAAAGACCCGACGGCCATGGGCTGGCCGCAGAGCGTGGCGCTGCAGTCGGACCTCGAACTCTCCAAGCTCGTCGCGCAGACGCGGGTGCACACCGGGCTCGCCTGGGCGGTGTCGCTGGCGTTCATGGTTTGGGCGATCTTCAAATACACGGTGCTCGGTTTCGACATCCGGGCGGTCGGCGCCAATGCGCGCGGCGCGGCCTTCGCGGGCGTGCCGGTCACGCGCACGGTCGTGAGCGTGGCGCTGATCTCGGGCGCGCTGGCCGGCCTGGCGGGGGCGATCGAGGTGGCAGGCCGCACGAGCTATGCGACGCTGGACATGTCGCCAGGCTATGGCTACACCGGCATCGTCATCGCGATGCTCGCGGGCCTGCATCCGCTGGGCGTGGTGGCAGCAGGCGTGTTCGTGGCGGGCGTGCTGGTCGGCGCCGATACGATGAGCCGGGCGGTGGGCGTGCCGACCTACATTGCGGACGTGATCGTGGCGGCGTCGCTCATCTCGGTGTTGGTCGCCACACTGCTCACGCAGTACCGGGTGCGTCTGAAATGACCGACCTTCTCGACATCCTCGTCAACCCGGCCTTCTGGGTCGCGGTGTTGCGCATTGCGACACCGCTCATCTTCGGCACGCTGGGCGTGCTGCTGTGCGAGCGCGCCGGCGTGCTCAACCTCGGCATCGAGGGGATCATGGTGGCGGGCGCCTTCACCGGCTGGCTCGCGGTGTACGCGGGCGCGCCGCTGTGGGTCGGCGTCGGGGTCGCGGCGTCCACGGGGGCGGTGTTCGGCCTGTTGCACGCCGGGCTCACGGTCGGGCTCGCGCTGTCGCAGCATGTGTCGGGCCTGGGCATCACGTTGCTGGCGACGGCGCTGAGCTACTACGGCTATCGCGTGAGTTTCCCGAAGGTGAACACGCCGCCGACGGTGACGCCTTTCGCGCCGATGGAGTGGCTGCCGATTCCGATCCTCAATGCGCAGACCGCGCTCACCTTGCTGGCGCTGCTGCTCGTTCCGTTCATCGGCTGGGTGCTGTACCGCACGCCGCTCGGGCTTGCGGTTCGCATGGTCGGCGAGAACCCGCAGGCGGCCGAGGGCCAGGGCGTGTCGGTGGCGGCCACGCGCACCGGCGCGATCGTCGCGGGTTCGGCGCTGATGGGGGTGGCGGGCAGCTTCCTCACGCTGTCGGCGTTCAATGCCTTCTTCTTCAACATGATCAATGGGCGCGGCTGGATCTGCGTGGCGCTGGTCGTGTTCGCCTCGTGGCGGCCGGGCAAGGCGCTGCTGGGTGCGCTGCTGTTCGCGTTCTTCGATGCGTTGCAACTGCGGCTTCAGCAGTCGGGCGATGCGGTACTGCCGTACCAGCTGTACCTGATGCTGCCCTACCTGCTGTCGATCCTCGCGCTCGTGCTGGTGGCACGCAAGGCGAGCTATCCGCAGGCGCTGATGAAGCCTTACCGCAAGGGGGAACGGTGACTGGCGCGACTTCTGCCGGACTGCCCTGCGAAGCGGATTCGTTTGGTGTGGACGCACAGGGCGCCGGGCACTCCCCTCCGCGAATGTCCCCCGCCTCGCTCCTCCTTGATTTCGCTGGGGAAGTGCCCGACACCCCGTGCACCTGGGCACGCTCGTGATGAGCATGTGCTGAAAATACCGATCCTCTCTCGATCTCCCACACGATGCTTGACCTCCTCATCACCCACGCCCACCTCCCCGACGGCCGCACCGACATGTCGATCGCAGTGCAGGACGGCCGGATCACCGAAATCACCGCCGCACTCGACGTGCCCGCGCACGAGACGCTCGATGCGGGTGGTCTTCTGGTGGCGCCGCATTTCGTTGATCCGCACTTCCACATGGACGCGACGCTGAGCTACGGGCTGCCGCGCGTCAACCAGAGCGGCACCTTGCTCGAAGGGATCGCGCTGTGGGGCGAGCTCAAGCCGCTGCTGAAAGCGGAGGCGCTGATCGAGCGGGCGCTGGCGTACTGCGACTGGGCGGTGGCGAAGGGGCTGCTGGCGATCCGCACGCACGTGGACACCAGCGATCCGAGCCTGCTCGCGGTCGATGCCCTGCTCGAGGTGAAGCGCCGGGTCGCGCCGTACATCGACCTGCAGCTGGTCGCGTTTCCACAGGACGGCGTGCTGCGCTCGCCGGGCGGCGTGGAAAACCTGAAGCGGGCGCTCGACAAGGGCGTGGACGTGGTCGGCGGCATTCCTCATTTCGAACGCACGATGGCCGATGGCGCCGCCAGCGTGAAGCTGCTCTGCGAACTGGCGGCCGAGCGCGGCCAGCTGGTCGACATGCACTGCGACGAATCGGACGACCCGCTGTCGCGTCACATCGAGACGCTGGCCTTCGAGACGCAGCGCCTCGGCCTGCAAGGCCGCGTGACCGGATCGCACTGCACATCCATGCACAGCATGGACAACTACTACGTGAGCAAGCTGCTGCCGCTCATCGCCGAGAGCGGAGTCGCCGTGATCGCGAATCCGCTCATCAACATCACGCTGCAGGGTCGCCACGACACCTATCCGAAGCGTCGCGGCATGACGCGCGTGCCGGAGTTGATGGCCGCCGGCGTGACCGTCGCCTTCGGTCACGACTGCGTGATGGACCCCTGGTACGGCATGGGCTCGGGCGACATGCTGGAAGTGGCGCACATGGGCCTGCATGTGGCGCAGATGACGAGCCAGACCGGCATCGGCCAGTGCTTCGAAGCGGTGACCAGCCACGCCGCACGCGTGATGCACCTGGAGAACTACGGGCTTGCGGCGGGTTGCGATGCCAGCTTCGTGCTGTTGCAGGCGCGCGATCCGGTCGAGGCGATCCGGCTGCGGGCGACCCGCCTGAAGGTCTTCCGCAAGGGCCGGTTGCTGGCAGAGTCGCCCGCCACCACCGCCAGCCTGCATGTGCCCGGCCGCTCCGGCACGACCTCGTTCATGCCGCCACGCTGAAGTTCAGCGTGTGTTGCGTCGCGCGACCTAGTAGGTGGCGCCGACCGGGCCATAGCGTTCGGAATGCACGGTGCCCGCGGGCAACGCGAAGGTGTCGCCAATCGACAGGTGGCGTGTACCTTCATCGCCTGTGAGCCACATCTCGCCTTGGACTACCACCGCTTCGGCATCGAACGGATGCGAGTGATCGTCGACGACCTGCCCGGGCAGCCAGTCGCGCACCAGCGCTTCGTCGAAACCCGCGGCGACGGCCGCACCATGAAACTCATCGAAGCTCGACGAGGCCTTCGCCCAGGGCGCCGTGCTGGCCTTCATCAGAGAGACCTCGCGATTTCGCCGGCAACAACGACAAGCCCGCCCGTGCTGATCAGCAGACCGACCGAGGTGCGCACTGCGCGTGCGATGCGTGAGGCGTCGTTTTTTGCGTTCATGGCCGGATGCTATTCAGCAACGCGCGCTCAAGCCAGCCCGGCGTTTCTATCGCGCTCATAGCAGTCGCGCGGTTGACTGCATTTGTCGCGGGCCAATGCTCCACTCCGCGGAGCCCTGCCACCGACCACAAGCAACAAAGAGACATCCGATGCCCATGAGCGCCCACCCCTGGACCCAGAACTATGCACCCGGCTCTCGCTGGAACGCACCGCTGCACGCCATGCCCGTCCAGAAGTTGCTCTCGGATGCGGCAGCCCGGTGGCCGGCGCAGTCCGCGTTGCGATTCGAAGGCCGCACCTTCAGCTACGCGGAGTTCGACACACTGACCGATCGCATGGCACAGGGCCTGCAGCGCATCGGCGTGCGCCCGGGCACGCACGTCGGGCTCTACCTGCCGAACACGCCGCACTATTTCATCGCGTTCTTCGCCATCCTCAAGGCGGGTGCAGTGGTAGTGAACTACTCGCCGCTCGATGCCGGCGCGGTGCTGCAGCACAAGATCGGCGACAGCCACACCGACGTGATCGTCACGCTCGATACGCCCGAGCTCTTCTCCAAGATGAACGGCTACCTCGACACCACGCGATTGAAGACGCTGGTGGTCGGGTCGGCGGGCGAGTTCTCCGCAGGCGAGACGCGCGGCGCGACTGACGTTCGATGGGACGAGCGCCGCGTGCGTTTCGCCGACCTGCTGGCGGAAGGCGACGAGCGCTTCGAGGCGGCCGTCCCCGACGTCTCGGCCATCGCGGTGCTGCAGTACACCGGCGGCACGACCGGCCACCCGAAGGGGGCGATGCTCACGCACGAAAACCTCAGCATGGCCGTGTCGCAATTGCAGGAAATGGTGGTCAACGCGGGAACGCTGCAGCCCGGCGCGGAGCGCTTTCTCGTGGTCCTCCCGCTGTTCCACGTCTATTCGATGGTGCTGAACATGATCTTCGGCTTCGCCATCGGTGCCGAGCTGGTGCTGCACCAGCGCTTCGACCTGTCGACGGCGCTGCGCGAGATCCAGGACAGCAGGATCACCGTGTTCATGGGCGTTCCGACCATGTACGTCGGCTTCACCGGTCATGCGGACATCGAGCGCATCGACCTGTCGTCGCTCAAGTGGTGCAATTCCGGCGGCGCGCCGATCGCGGGTGAGGTATTCAGCAATTTCGTGCGGATGGCGCGCTGCCGTCTGCTCGAAGGCTGGGGCATGACCGAAATCTGCGGCGTCGGCACACTGACCACCGGCGTCGGCAACCCGGCACCGGGCACCTGCGGCATCCCGGTTCCGGGTGCGGAAATCAAGGTGATCGACCTCGCGACGCTCGCCGACCTCCCGCTGGGCGAGCGCGGCGAGATCTGCATCCGCGGCCCGCAGGTCATGAAGGGCTACTGGAACAACCCGGCCGCCACGGCCGAGGTGACGACTGCCGACGGTTTCCTGCGCACCGGCGACGTGGGCTACATGTCCGACGACGGCTTCATCTACCTGGTCGACCGCACCAAGGACATGATCATCTGCAGCGGGTTCAACGTGTACCCCCGCAACATCGAGGAAGCCATCTATCGCCATCCCTCGGTGGAGGAAGTGAGTGTCATCGGCGTGCCGGATGCCTACCGCGGCGAATCGCCCAAGGCCTTCATCAAGTTCAAGCCGGGCAGCGAGCCGCTCACGCTCGACGCCCTGCGCAGCTTTCTCACCGACTACCTCGGCAAGCACGAGATGCCGCACGCGATGGAAGCGCGCGCCGAGCTGCCGAAGACGGCGGTCGGCAAGCTGTCCAAGAAGGAGCTGTACGCGGAAGTCGCTGCCGAGTCGCCGAAGTGATCGTTGCGCGCAGACCGCTCTGATCACACTCCCGGGCAACCAAAGAAGGAGACAACCGCATGAAGAAAACAGTCACGGCTTTCGCGCTCGGCGCGCTGTTCGCCATCCCGGCCTTCGCCCAGAAGGGCGAGACGGTTCGCATCGCCTTCATCGATCCGCTCTCGGGCGCGTTCGCGAACGTCGGCGCCAACCAGCTCAAGAGCTGGCAGTACGTCGCCGAACAGATGAGCGGCGCGAAGAATCCGGCCGGCGTGAAGTTCGAGGTCGCCGGCTTCGACAACAAGGGTTCGCCGCAGGAAAGCCTGAGTGCACTGCGTGCCGCCATCGACCAGGGCTTTCGCTACGTGACGCAGGGCAACGGCTCGGGCGCGGCGCTCGCCATCCTCGAGGCCGTGGCCAAGCACAACGAGCGCAATCCCGGCAAGGAAGTGGTGTACCTCAGCTACTCGGCCAAGGACCCTTCGCTCACCAACGAGAAGTGCAACTACTGGCACTTCCGGCTCGACGCCGACACGACCGTGCGCATGGAAGCGGTCACCGCGTTCATGAAGGACCAGCCGAAGATCAAGAAGATCTTCCTGATCAACCAGAACTACTCCCACGGCCAGCAGACAGTGCGCTTCTTCAAGGAAGGCATCGCGCGCCAGCGGCCCGACGTGCAGATCGTCGGCGAGGAGTTGATCCCCATCGGCACGGTGAAGGATTTTTCGCCCTACGTGGCGAAGATCAAGGCTTCCGGCGCGGACACCATCGTGAGCAGCAACTGGGGCAGCGACCTCACGCTGCTGGTCAAGGCGATGAACGACGCGGGCCTCAAGATCGGCATGTACACCAACGACGCCAACGTCTCGGGCACGCCCACCGCGCTGGCTGCGGGCGGCGACAGCGAGGTCTACATCATCTCGCCGAATCACAACAACCACACGGGCGAAGTGGGCGCGCTCTCGGCCGGCTTCAAGCAGAAGTTCAACGACGACTACTACATGTACACGTCGTACAACGGCATCGTGCTGTTGAGCGACGCGATGGCCAAGGCGAAGTCGACGGACCCCGCGAAAGTGGCCGCAGCGATGGAAGGCATGAGCATCAAGAGCTTCGCGGGCGAGGCGACGATGCGCAAGTCCGACCACCAGATGCAGCAGGCGATGTTCATCTCCAAGTGGCAGAAGGTCGACAAGACCAACCCCTACAGCGTGGAGAACACCGGCTACACCTTTGCGCCGGTCAAGCGCCTGGAGCCCTACGTGGCGAGCACGCCGACCAGCTGCGTGATGAAGCGGCCTTCCTGACGCCCTAGGCCGCGAAGTCGACCGGCTCGGGCGGAATCAACCGCCCGTCCGCGCGCAGCGGCAGCCGAACCGAAAACTCGCTGCCCTGCCCCTTGCCCGCGGAGCGCACCTCGACGAAGCCGCCGTGCGCATCGACGAGGTCTTTCACCAAAGAGAGGCCGACGCCGAACCCGCCACCGGACTGGTGCGGGTTCTCCTGCGTGAAGAGCTCGAAGATGACCGGCAGCAGCGACGCGGGCACACCGATGCCCGTGTCTTCCACCTTGATGACCGCCTGGTCGATCTCGACTGTGCATTGCAGCCAGATTCGACCGCCCTGCGGCGTGTACTTGCTCGCGTTGTGCAGGAGATTGAAGACGATCTGGTGAACCCGTTCGCGATCGGCATGGATCATCAAGGGCGCTTGCGGCACCAGCACCTCGAGCCGCTGCAGCTTCTGGTCGCACTCGGCGCGAACGGTCTCGGCGATCTCCTTCAGATCGCCTCCGAGCTCGAAGGACTGCTTTTCGAGACGCAGCTTGCCTGCACCGAAGCGGACCACCTCGGCCAGGTCGTCCATCATCCGCGCCATCTGGCCGACCTGCCGTTTCACGATGCTGACCGGCATCTGGAGGTCACCGGTTGAGAGCCCCTTGCGCTCGATCAGCTGGGTCACGCTGCGGATCGGGCCGAGCGCATTGCGCACTTCGTGCGTCAGGCGCCCGAAGAACACATCACGGCCGCGCAATGCGTCATGGGCATGGGCCAGCCGGTTTTCAGTGGTGTCGAGTTGCGCGCGCAGGTTGGTGCGGTCGCACATGACCTTCGCGAAGCCGACATGCACGCCGTCTTCGCGCAGCGCCACCAGGCTGCCGGCGATCCAGATCTTCATGCCGTCCTTGCGCACGTGCCAGCGGTCGTCCTCGGAGCGGTCTGTCGCAACCGCCACTTGCTGCTCCAGAATGTGAAGTCCGAGCGCGCGATCCTGTTCGGTGAAGATCAGTTCCAGCGGCTGGCCGATGACTTCCGCCTCGGTATAGCCGAACATCGCCTCGGCCGCGCCCCGCCAGCCGATGACGGTGCCGCCCGCGTCGAGCAGCACGAAGGCGAAGTCGGGCGCCTGCTGCCACAGCAGGCCAAGCGCATGCTCAGGCGTGATCGTCTTGTGCGGCATCGGTGGTTCCTTCGGAAAGACTGCGCGCGGCCAGGTCGGCGAGCGCTTCGCCCACGGGCCGTTCGATCTTGAGCGTCAGCAACGGATCGGCCCGCGTGCGCCCCAGGTTCACCGCCGCGATCGGCTTGCCGGCCGCTGCGGCCGCCTGCACGAATCGAAAGCCCGAGTAGACCATCAGCGAGGACCCCGCGACCAGCACGGCGTCGGCTTCCTCGAGCGCGGCGAACGCGGCGGCGACGCGATCGCGCGGCACGCTCTCGCCGAAGAACACCACATCGGGCTTGAGCATGCCGCCGCACAGGGGGCACGCGGGCACGTCGAAGGCGGAAAAGTCGAGCCCTTCGAGATCGGCGTCGCCATCGGGCGCGGCGCGCGCTTCGAGTTCGGCCCACCGCGGATTGCGGCGCCGCAGCTCGGTCTGGAATTCGGCGCGCGGGGTGCGGGTTTCGCAGCCCAGGCAGCGCACGGTGTCGATGCGGCCGTGCAGGTCAATGGTGTGACGACTGCCCGCGGCCTCATGCAGGCCATCGACGTTCTGCGTGAGCAGCAAGCCGATGCGGCCGGCCTTTTCAAGATCGACCAGCGCGCGGTGCGCAGCGCCAGGACGCGCAAAGGCCATCGTCGGCCAGCCGACCAGGCTGCGCGCCCAGTAGCGGCGGCGTGTCGCATCCTCGCCGGTGAAGGCCTGCAAAGTCACCGGCGACGGTCGTTTCCATTCGCCATTGGCATCCCGGTAGTCCGGAATGCCGGAGTCGGTGCTGCAGCCGGCGCCTGTCAGCACGAAGAGTTTGCGGTGGCGGCTGGCGAACTCCGCGAGCAGGTCCGAAGCGTCTGAAGAAGCATCCATGCGACGAGCATAAGTGCCCGCCGCAATCCGCGCCGGCGCTAGGCAGCCAGTGCGAGCGGTGCGGCCGCGATGGCTTCCGCCGTGGCAGAACCGCGTCGCTCGGCGATGCGGTCGGCCAGGAATTCCGCATCGCGCGCCACGCCCGAAAATCGGCCCGAGCCCCAGGTGTGCAACCAGGGCAAGCCCAGGAAATAAAGGCCGCCCTGCCCCGTCACGCCGCGAAGGTGTACCGGCTCGCCACGGCCGTTGAACACCGGCGCATCGATCCAGCCGAAGTCGGGCAGGAAGCCGATGCACCACACCACGCTGGTGATGCCCGAAGCGCGCAGGCCGAGGGTCGTGCGCTCTTCATGCGGTTGCCACACAGGAACGTAGGGGCCGCCGGGCGGCGCATCGATGCCTTTCGCCTCGATGAACCTGTCGATCGATGCGTTGATGCCGTTGAAGATCTGGTCGGCATGGTCGAGGTTCTCGCGCAGGTTCGGCTGGAATTCGAGGGTGTCGCCATCGAGGCCGGTCATCAGGCCGTACAGCTCCATCCCTTCGGCGGCGAAGCGCCGCAGGTCGATGTCGCGCCCGCCGTCGCGGCCGGTCACGTAGTGGTTGGTGTTGTCGCGCACGCCTTCGCGCAGCGGATGCGCGGTCACCGGCATGTCGTAGTAGTTCATGTCGGCCAGCCAGTCGACAACGTCCTTTCCGCGGTAGAAGCGCGCGCAGCGCGGTGCGTTGCCGGTGGCCAGGAACACCTTGCGACCGGCGAGGTGGAGGTCCTCGGCGATCTGCGCGCCCGACTGGCCGCAGCCGACGACGAGCACCGCGCCCTCGGGCAGTTGCGCCGGGTTCCTGTACTGCGCAGAGTGGTACTGCGTGATCGATGCGGGCAGCCGCTCGGCCATGCGCGGCACCACCGGCTTGTGATAGCCGCCCGAGGCGACGACGACCTGCCCTGCGGTGAAGCGACCGGCGCTGGTGTCGACGGTGAAGCGGTCCGCTTCCCCGGCGCGCGAGACCTTGTCGACCGTGACGCCTTCGAGCGCCGGCGGCTTGACGTGCTCGACGAAGCCGGCCAGCCAGGCGTTGATCTCGTCCTTGACCATGAAGCCGTGCGGATCGTTGCCGGTGTACGACCAACCCGGCAGGTTGCATTGCCAGTTGGGCGTGACGAGGCAGAACGAATCCCAGCGCTGGCTGCGCCATGAGTGCACGAGGCTGCGCTTCTCGATGACGAGATGGTCGATGCCGCGCTGCTGCAGGCAGTGGCTGAGCGACAGGCCCGACTGGCCGCCGCCGACGATGACGACGCTGTAGTGGGTAACCGAAGGATCGACGTTGGACAGTTTGGACATGGTGGATTCCGGTTTGGATTCAGTCGAAGGCGATGACGGCGACTGCGGCATCGGGCAGGTCCGCGAAGCGCCGCGCGGTGGATTCGATCTCGTCGAGCTGGTCCAACGCCTGCGAGCAGGCAAAGCCGTACTTGGCCCTCACCCGCTCCGATGCGATGCCGAGCGCCTCGCGCGAGCGCGCCACGAAATCGTCGAGCGCATAGGTGGTGCCCGGCGCGAGGAAATCCTCGATGACGAGCGATGGCGAATAACAGCGCGACTCGGTCTGGTCGGGCCAGCGAACGCGAAAGTGCATGACGGGCATGGCGGGGGTTTCCTTCAGTGGATGGCGGCCAGCTTGCGGTCGGCGGCGTGCGCCGCCTCCAGGCCTTGCCGGTACAGCAGCGCATGGCGAGCCGCCGAGACGGCCCAGCTGAAACGCGCAGCCAGCCGCGCAGCAGAGCGCGCGATGCGCTCGGGGGAGCGGCCGTTGATGGCGGCCGCGAGCGCGAGCGTGATGGAAGCCGGGTCGTACGGATCGGCCCAGTGGCAGTCTTCGTCGCCCAGGTATTCCGTGAACGGTGCGATGCGCGAGACCACCACCGGCACGCCGCTCGCGAGCGCTTCCAGCACCACGAGGCCGAAGCCTTCGTTGACCGACGGCATCGCGACCACGTCGGCCAGCCGGTAGAGACCGGGCATGTCGGCGTCGGCCAGCGGGCCCGTGAGAACGAGCGGCTGGCCCGGGCCGATCGCAACGCCCCTGGCCTGGGCGAACGCATGAAAGTCGCGCCCGTACTGCGCATGGTCGAGCAGGCTTGCGCCCCCGGCGACGACGAGCTGCGCGGTCGGCCGTTGCCGCCGCAACGCGACGAAGGCTTCAAGCAAGCGCAGCGTGTTCTTGCGCTCTTCGACGCCGCCGACCGCCAGCACCACCGGCGCACCGACGTGGATGCCGAGGCGCCGTGCGAGCGCGGCGTCATCCGCCTGCGCGATGTCCGAGAAGCGCGCGCTGTCGACGCCGTTCGACACTTCGGACGCCTGCACGCCGTGCTCGCGCGCCAGCGTCTGCTGCCAGAGGCGGCTCACGCAGAACACCTGGCGCGCGGCGCGAAAGCCGCGCGTCTGCCAGTGCATCAGTGGAGGTTGCGGAAATTCTTCGAGGTGATGCACCGTGCGCACGAAGCCGTCGATGAGCCCATGCCCGGTGAGCGTCGCCAGCGCGTTGCCGCCGATCGGATCGTGCGTGTGCAGCACGTCGAATGAACGTCGTTGCAGCAACGCCGTGAGGTGCAGGGTGAAGGCGTCGATGCGGCTGCCCACCATCGCGACCAGGTCTCGCGGTGCCGGTGCAACCGGCACGAGTTCGACGGCGCACTGGAGGGGCCGGAAGAAGGTCTGGCCAGGCGCCGCCGGCGCCATCACGGTGACGGAATGGCCGGCGTCGTGCAACGCCTGCGCGAGTTCGAGCGTGTGGACCACGCCACCGCGCGGATTGACCGAATGCGTGAGCAACCCGATGCGCAGCGGTGCGACGGTCGACGGTGCACTGGCGTGCCGTGGCGGCTCAAACATGGCGCACCTCCGGCGAGGCGGCGTCGCAAATGAACGCATCGCGGTTCAGGTCCCAGAGCAGCGCGCGTTCCTCTGCCTGCGCGAGCACGAGTTCGCGCGTGTCGTTCACCTCGCCAACCGTCGCGGCGGCGAGCCCGCGCGCCGCGAAACGCGCCAGCACCGCATCGACCGCCGACGGCCGCACGCTGAGCACGAAACCGTAGCTCGGGAAGGAGCCGAGCCATCGCGACATCGGCACGCCGGACGGCCGTGGGACCGCATCGAGGTTGATCGTCGCGCCTACGCCCGAGCACTCGAGCAGCATCAATGCGGTGCCGATCGCACCCGCCATGCTGATGTCCTTGGCGGCGTCGCACAGGCCATCCTCCGCGAAGGCGGGCAGCAGTTCGAGATCGCCGCGCAGGCGTTCGGGCGGCGCCGTGGTCGACGCGTTCCAATACGGAAAAGGTTCTTCGTAGGCGCCGCGCAGGTCGACCGCCATCACCAGCCGGTCGCCCGGCCGCGCATTGAAGCTCGTGAGGAGCTTGCGGGCGCGCCCGAGGATCGACACCGCCAGCTGCGGCCGCTCGCTCCGGTTGTTGCTGTGGCCGCCGACGATCGGCACCCCGTACCGCGCGGAGGCTTCGGCCATGCCCTTGAGCATGTCGGCGGCCGGGTCCATGCCGCGGCTCCACATCGCGTTGACCACGGCGGTGGGCCGCCCGCCCATGGCGTAGATGTCGCTCACATTGACCATCACGCTGCAGTAGCCGGCGAACCAGGGCATGCGTTCGATGAAGTCTTCCACCAGCCCTTCGATGGCGAACAGCAGGTAGCCGCCCTGCCCGTCCGGGATGGCTGCGCAGTCGTCGCCCACGGGCACGGCCTGCGCGAGGTCGTTTGCGCCGCCCGGCAAGGCCGCGCCGAGCGCGGTGACGATGTCGCTGATGTCGCGCTTGTGGGCGAATCCGCGGCTATCGCGCAGGGCGGTGACGATGTCGGCAAGACTCATGGCGTACGCCTTCCGCGCGAGACGAAGCCGCTGGCGGCATCGTGGCACGGCGGGAAATGCGCAAGATCGGGCTGCATCTCGACGTGCGGGCGGCCGTGGATCGACAAAGCGCCGGTCGTGCGCCAGTGCACCTTGTGGAACAGCGCTTCGTTCTGCTGCTGGACGTGCGCCATGAAGGTGTGGCAACCCTGCGCATTCGCGCGCGAGACCGCCAGGCGGATCAATGTCGCGCCGAGATGGCCCTGGTTGCGGAACGCCGCATGCACGGCCAGCCGCGAACCCCACCACACACCGGGTGACGCCTCGTGAATGCGCACCGTGCCGACGACCTGGTCGGGCATGCCGCCGATGCAGGACATCGCCACCAGCAACTGCGCGTGGTCGTCGACAGGATCGCGGTCGTCGCCGACGAAAATGCCCTGCTCGATGCAGAAGACCGCGCGCCGCAGCGCATGCGCCTCGTCGCGCTCCCAGCCAACGGTCGCCCCACGCACGATGAACTCGACCGGTGCCTCGGTGAGGCTGGGCGTGGTCATGCCTCGTACACCGACAAGGACGAGCAGGCGCCGCACTTGCCGCAGCCGGCCTTGATGTCGGCCGAGCGCAGGTTGTTCGCGGCCACGCTCTTGCCGAGGGGCTCCAGGATCGACTTCATGAAGTCGGGCGACGGTGCCGCATGGCTTTCGAGCGGCGTGCCGCTGATCGGCACGAAGGGCACCACGAACGGGTACACGCCGAGCAGGAGCAACCGGTCGCAGATCTCGAGGACGGCTTCGCGCGTGTCGCCGAGGCCCGCCAGGATGTACGTGCTGACCTGGCCGCGGCCGAACACGCCGACCGCCGCCTCGAAGGCGCTCATGTAGCGCGAGATGGGCACGCTGGCCTTGCCGGGCATGATCTTCTGGCGCACGGCGGGCGTCACCACTTCGAGGTGCATGCCCAGCGTGTCGATGCCGGCCGCCTTCATGCGGTGGAACCACTGGTCGTCGTCCGGTGGCTCGCACTGGCCCTGGATGGGGATGTCGACCGCGGCCTTGATCGCGAAGGCGCTCTCGCACAGGATCGCCGCACCGCGGTCGGTCGCGTTCGGCGTGCCGGTGGTCATGACCATGTGCTTCACGCCGTCGAGCAGCACCGCGGCGCGCGCCACTTCGGCCAGCTGCTCCGGCGTCTTGCGCGCGACGGTGCGGCCGGCCGCGAGCGACTGGCCGATGGCGCAGAACTGGCAGGTCTTCTTGCGGCTCTCGTAACGGATGCAGGTCTGCAGCACGGTGGTGGCCAGCACGTCGCTGCCATGCAGCGTGGCGATGTGCGAGTACGGCACGCCGTCGAAGGTCTGCATCGCATAGAAGCGCGGCTGCTTCGGGAAGGTGATGCTCGCGATCGGTATCGCACCGCGCATCACCGTGCTGCGGCCCATGCCATCGGGTGCCTGCGCCACGAAGGGCGACTCCCACGCGGTGGAAGTGTGGACGGGCACCATGATCGTGTGCCCGTCGACGGTCACCGCCTTGTGGTCGGACGGCCCGGCACCGCCGCGTCGACTGGCGACGCCAGCGCTCGGATCAACCAGCCGCAACCCGAAGGACTGCAACTCGGTCATCAGCTGCCGGCTCGAGATCTGCGTGGGCGTGGTCATGGTGGGTGCTCCCGATGGAGGTGGTGGAAAGAGATGCGCCCGCCGGCATCGCGAAGGTAGTTGCGGCCGGGCGTTCGTTGATGGCGAGGCTGAGGAGCTCTGGCCGCGCGTAGTGGCCGACCGAATCCATCATTCGCTTGCGCTTGGTGATGAGCGCCATGTCGAGGTCGGCGATGACCATGCCCTCGCCTTCGGTGAACGGCGGCGCGAGGTGCTTGCCCTCGGGCGACACGATGGCCGTGTGGCAGCCGCCGCGCAGTGCCTTCTGCAGGCCGGTGTCGGGGGTGATCGCCGTGATCTGCGCATCGGTGAGCCAGCCCGTCGCGTTGACGACGAAGCAGCCCGATTCGAGCGCGTGGTGGCGGATGGTCACTTCCATCTGCTCCGCGAAGATCGGCCCGACCAGCGAGCCGGGGAACTGCGCGCAGTGGATCTCTTCGTGCTGCGCCATGAGCGCATAGCGCGCCAGCGGGTTGTAGTGTTCCCAGCAGGCCAGTGCGCCGACGCGGCCGACCTGTGTGTCGACCACCTTCAGGCCGGCGGCGTCGCCCTGACCCCAGATCATCCGCTCGTGGTAGGTCGGCGTGATCTTGCGGCGCTTGAGCAGCAGGGTCCCGTCGGCATCGAACACCAGTTGCGTGTTGTAGAGGCTGCCGTGATCGCGCTCGTTCACGCCGAGCACGACCACCATGCCGTTGGCACGCGCCCGTTCGGCCACCGCCAGCGTCACCGGCCCCGGCACCACCACCGCGCGCTCCATCAGGCGGATGTGGGCCGGGCCCTGCTGCACCGGCGGCTGCACGAACGAGAAGTACGGGTAGTACGGCAGGAACGTCTCCGGGAAGACGATCAGCTGCACGCCCTTGGCGCCGGCTTCGTCGATCGCCGCGCACACCCGGTTCAGGGTGCCGTCGACGTTCTCGAAGTCGGGGGCGATCTGGACTGCGGCGGCGCGGACGATCCGGCTCATGTCAGAGCGTCCAGGTGTCGATGATCACCGCGCCGGCCTTCTTGTGCAGCAGCACGATGTCGAGCACGTCGAGCGGGCTGATGGGGGTAATGCCCGGGATCAGCGAGCCTTCGCCATGGCCGTACAGCGCCTGCAGCGCGAAGCGGCAGGCGTAGACCTTGCCGCCTTCTTCCATGAACTTGCTGATCTGCTTGTTGAAGTTCTGGTGGCCGGGGAAGGCCTCGTCGCCCAGCGTCGGAAAGCCGCGCTGCACGCCGAGCGTGACGCCAGGGCCGTACAAGAGAACCGAAGTGTCGTAACCCTTGCGCTTCAGGCGCGTGGCCTGCAGCAGATTGACGAAGCCGATCGAGCCTTCAAAGGCGACTGTGTGGAAGGTGACCAGGGCTTTTTCGCCAGGCTCGGCCTTGACGTCTTCGAAGACTTTTTCCTCGTAGTCGACGAGGTGGTCGCCGGTAACGTTGGGTGCTTTGGTGACTTTGGGCATGAAGGGCTCCGGTAGGAAACGTTGAATGGAAGGGTTGCGCGCCCTTTCCTTTCGCATGCGCTGTGCCACGCGCCTTCGGCCGGGATGCAATCAATGCGCGATCAAGCAGCCCGCGCGCGCCATGCGCCCCGATGTAAATTTTTCTGTTCGTGATTTGCTTTCGCGCGGCGGTAATTTCATTCGCCGCGCTGCACTCGATTGATGCGCTTTTCATGCGATCAATGCACCCGATCAATCGACATGAATGCACACATTCCATGCGAATCGCCACCCTGCGCCCGGCATGTTTCATGCGTCCAACGAATGACCCAGATGCAATCAATGGATGCCATCAACTTTCGATGAACAAGAACACACAGCAGTGGAGCAAGCGCCTCGAATCGAGCGACAAGCCGGCATACCTGCTGCTGGCCGACCTGATCGCCGAAGACATCCGCTCCGGCCGCCTCGGCGCACGCGACAAGCTGCCCACCTTGCGCGACCTGGCGATCGAGCTGCGCCTCAACTACACGACCGTGGCGCGCGGCTATGCCGAAGCGAGAAAGCGCGGACTCATCGACTCGCGCGCCGGAACCGGCACATTCATCCGCGGCACCAGCCCGGCCGTGCCGCTGCGCGGCGGTGGCGGCGCAGAGATGACGATGAACCTTCCGCCCGAGCCACAGGATTCCCCCCTGCTCGACCGCATGCGCGAAAGCGCGGCGCGCGTGATGGCCGACTCCGACCTGTGGGACCTGTTGCGCTACCAGGACTTCGGCGGCACGGTGCGCGACCGCGAGGCCGGCATGGCGTGGATACGGCCGCGCGTGCCCGACTGCCGGCTCGACCAGATGCTGGTGTGCCCCGGCATCCACAGCGTGCTGGCCGCGCTCTTCTCGCAGCTCGCGCGGCCGGGCGAACTGGTCTGCGTGGAGGCGCTGACCTATCCGGGCGTGAAGGCGATTGCCACGCAGCTCGGCATCCAGTTGCACGCGCTGCCGCTCGACGAAGAAGGGCCGATGGGCGAATCCTTCGAGCACGCCTGCAAGACGCTCAAGCCGAAAGCGCTCTACGTCAACCCGACGCTCAACAACCCGACCACTGCCACCATCTCGCGTGCGCGCCGCGAAGCGCTGGCCGACATCGCGCTGCGCTACGCCATCCCCATCATCGAAGACGATGCCTATGGCCTGCTGCCACGCCAGATGCCGCCTACCATCGCCACGCTGGCGCCCGACCTCACCTACTACATCACCGGCTTCTCCAAGACGCTGGGCGCGGGCCTGCGCAATGCCTATGTGCGCTCACCGAGCGCACGCCAGTCGCAGCGCCTCGCAGGCGCGCTGCGCGCCACCACGGTGATGGCATCGCCGATCACCAATGCGCTCGCCACGCTGTGGGTCGAAGACGGCACGGCGGATGCGATGCTGCAGGCGGTACGCAATGAATCGAACGTGCGCATGGCGATGGCGATGCGGCACCTGGGCGCCTACGGCATCGCCGCGCCGAGCGAGAGTTTTCACCTCTGGCTGCCGCTCTCGTCGGCCTGGAGCACGGTCGAGTTCGCCTCGTACTTGCGGTCGCAGAACGTGGGCGTCGTGGCGAGTGCCGCCTTCTCGACCGATGGAGTCCCGCCCGAGGCGGTGCGCATCTGCCTGGGCGGACCGATGTCGCGCGACGAGTGCGACCAGGCGCTGCGCCTCATCGCCGACACGCTGGCGCATCCGCTGCACCCGCATGCGACCGTGATGTAGCGCGCTCAGCGCTCCGGCGTGATGGCTTCGGCGTATTCGTAGAGCGCGCCGAGCAGCTCCTCGCCGCGTTCGTCGGCGGTTTCGGACAGGGCATCGATCTCGCTGAACAGCACGTCCACGTTGCGCGCGCCGCCTTCGCCTTCGAGCAGGCGCGCCGCGCGGTGCGCCTCCCAGCGTTCGGCTTCTCCGGGGTTCAACGACTCGGGCCAGTTGCGCGCGCGGTAGCGGAACAGCAGCTCGCCGAGCCGCGCATCGTCGAAGCCGGTCCGGTCGCGCGCCAGCTCGGCGGCGCCGAGGCCGCGCAGCTGGTTCAGGCGGCGCCGGTCGGCGGTGCCGATGAAGCCGCCATAGAGGTCTTCATCGACGTCGGGCGTGGCCTCCTTCGGCCGGGCGTAGACCTCCGACCAGATCGCGCTCATGTCGGGCAGGTCGCGCGCGATCGCCGCGTGGCGCATGGCGGTCTCGAGATCGACGTTCCAGCGCGCGGCCATCGCGTCGCTCAACGTGCGCAGGTTGCCGACGACCATCGGCGACTTGTTCAGGTGGATGCCCTTGACCGGCAGGCGCGTCACGCCCTCGGGCAGGTCGGCGCTGCGGGTGAACAGGCGCAGGCGCAGGGTGTCGATGTCCAGGTCGCGCAATTCGCTCGGATCGTGCGCAAGGTCCCAGGCGATCAGTTCGTTCTTGTTGGTGGGGTGGCTCGCCAGCGGCCACATCACGCCGAGACAGCCGCGGTCTGCCGGGAACATGCCGGAGACGTGCAGGAAGGGCTTGGCCGTTTCGCGCGTGGACGGCAGGCCGAGCTCGCGCGCGACGCGGTCCTTCCTGTGCAGGCCGAACGCGAATTCGAACAGCTTGGGTTGCCTGTCGCGGATGAGCCGGGCCAGCGCGATGGTGGCGCGCACGTCGGAAAGCGCATCGTGCGCCGACTCATGGAGCAAGCCGTTGGCCCGCGCGAGGTCTTCGAGCTTGAAGCTCTGGCTGCCGTCGGCCTTCTTCGGCCACACGATGCCCTCGGGTCGCAACGCGTAGGTCAGGCGCACCACGTCGAGCAGGTCCCATCGGCCGCATTCGTTCTGCCACTCGCGCGCATACGGATCGATCAGGTTGCGCCAGAACAGGAACCGCGTGACCTCATCGTCGAAGCGGATCGTGTTGTAGCCCACGCCGACGGTGCCCGGTTGCGAGAAGGCAGCCTCGATCTGCGCGGCGAATTCGTGCTCGGGAATGCCGCGCTCCAGGCACAGCTGCGGCGTGATGCCGGTGACGAGACACGCCTCGGGGCTGGGCAGGTAGTCCGGCGCGGGCTTGCAATAGACCATGAGCGGCTCGCCCACTTCGTTGAGGTCTGCGTCGGTACGGATCGCGGCGAACTGCGAGGGACGGTCGCGTCG
Organism: Variovorax sp.; assembly: GCA_041424275.1. Taxonomy (GTDB): domain Bacteria; phylum Pseudomonadota; class Gammaproteobacteria; order Burkholderiales; family Burkholderiaceae_C; genus Variovorax. Next base: position 296,132 of record JBGMOF010000023.1, on the reverse strand, counting down.
TGGCACGGCGCCGAAGGTCTCGTAATCGTGCCAGAGAAAGGTGTGGGACATGGGTCAGAGCAAGGGAGAAAAGAGGCGCGCGACGGCATCGAAGAGCCGCCGAAAAAAAGGTTGTGACCGGTGGCCACGCACGGCGGCCGCGCTGTGCAGATCGGTTTCGAACTGCACAGCGAGCGGCCGGGCGAGCTCGGGACCGTACACCACCGCCATCACTTCGAAGTTGAGACGAAAGCTGCGGTTGTCGAAGTTGGCGGTGCCGATCATCGCGCAGTTGTCGTCGACCACCAGCGTCTTGGAGTGCAGCATGCGCGCCTTGTATTCCCACACCTTCACGCCCGCGGCGATGAGCTCGTCGTAATACGACCGCGCGGCCGCACTCACGACCAGGCTGTCGCTGCGGCGCGGCACGAGCAGGCGCACATCGACGCCGCGCAACGCTGCGCTGGTGAGTGCCATCAGCGCGGGCTCGCCAGGCACGAAGTAAGGCGTCGTAAGCCAGGCGCGGTGGTTGGCCGAATTGATCGCCGAGATGTGGACACGGTGGATCGCCTCGAGCGGGCTGTCCGGCCCACTGGTCACGATCTGCACAGGGATGTCGCCGGCCGTGACGCGCGGCAGCAGGTGCGGCAGCGTGCCGTCCATGCCGCGCGGGTCTTCGCCGCTCGCGTAGGTCCAGTCTTCGAGGAAGGTCGTTTGCAGCCATCGCACCGCGCTGCCCTCGATGCGCAGATGCACGTCGTGGTAGGCGTCGTCGCGCGTGCGCTTGTCTTCTTCGTCGGTGATGTTGACGCCACCGGTGAAGCCGATGCGACCGTCGCATACGACGATCTTCCGGTGGGTGCGGTAGTTGGTCACCGGCCGCAGGCGTCGGCCGATGCGGGTGTCGTGGAACAGCGCCACCTTGACGCCTGCCGCGAGCATCGGCGCCATGAACTTGCGACCGATGCGCTTGGAGCCGAGCGCGTCGAGCAGCAGCCGCACGGCGACACCCTCCCCGGCTTTCTGCACGAGCAGGTCGCGCAACGCGGTGCCGATCCGGTCGGGCTCGAAGATGTAGTACTCGAGGTGGACGTGGTCACGCGCGTCGCGGACCGCCTCGAATATCGAGTCGAAGGTGCGTGCGCCGCCCGAGAGCAGCTCGACTCCGGTCGCACTCGACACCGGCAGGCCGCAGGCCGCGGTGGCCAGGCTTGCCATCTGGCGCAGCGAAGGCGGCGCGGTCGCGCCCGCCTCCCGCAGCAACGCGACATCGGCAGACGCATTCGCGCCGGCCCGACTGCGCAGCCGCTTCAATCGCTGCTTCTGCAGGCGCTGCGGACCGAGGAAGTAATAGACAACGAAGCCGGCGAACGGCAGCAGCGCGAGCGACAGGATCCAGCTCATCGTCGAGACCGGCGCACGACGCTGCATCACGATCCAGATGGACAACACAGCGATGTAGCCGCTCCAGGCCAACGAGAGGCCCGTTTTCCATTCCTGGCTGAGTTCGGGGAGGATCAAGGTGTCGGAACAAAGAAAAAGGCCGGTAGCGATGCTACCGGCCTTTGCACTACGCTCTGAAAACGATCAGCCTGCGGCGGCTTCTTCGGCCTCAGGCTTGGAGCGGCCTTCCTTCTTCGGCAGCGGCTGGATGTCCAGCTGCACTTCGCCCTTGTCGTCGACATCGACCGACAGGCGTCCGCCATCGGTGAGCCGCCCGAACAGCAACTCGTCGGCCAGTGCGCGACGGATCGTGTCCTGGATCAGGCGTTGCATCGGGCGTGCGCCCATCAGCGGGTCGAAGCCGGTCTTGGCGAGATGCTTGCGCAACGCGTCGCTGAACGTGACGTCGACCTTCTTCTCGGTCAGCTGCTGCTCCAACTGGAGCAGGAACTTGTCGACCACGCGCAGGATGACCACTTCGTCGAGCGCCTTGAAGCTCACGGTCGCGTCGAGTCGGTTGCGGAACTCCGGCGTGAACAGGCGCTTGATGTCGGCCATTTCATCGCCCGCCTGGCGCGGGTTGGTGAAGCCGATGGTCGCCTTGTTCATGGTCTCGGCACCCGCATTCGTCGTCATGATGATGATGACGTTGCGGAAGTCGGCCTTGCGCCCGTTGTTGTCCGTCAGCGTGCCGTGGTCCATGACCTGCAGCAGCACGTTGAAGATGTCCGGATGCGCCTTCTCGATTTCGTCGAGCAACAGAACCGCGTGCGGCTTCTTCGTGACGGCCTCGGTCAGCAAACCGCCCTGGTCGAAACCGACGTAGCCCGGAGGCGCGCCGATCAGGCGGCTCACGGCATGACGCTCCATGTACTCTGACATGTCGAAGCGGATCAGCTCGATGCCCATGATGTAGGCAAGCTGCTTCGCTGCTTCCGTCTTGCCAACGCCGGTGGGGCCGCTGAACAGGAAGGAACCGATCGGCTTGTCCGCACGGCCCAGGCCCGAGCGCGCCATCTTGACCGCGGAGGCCAACACTTCGAGTGCCTTGTCCTGGCCGAACACCACGCTCTTGAGGTCGCGTTCGATCGTCTGCAGCTTGCCGCGGTCGTCGTTGCTGACGTTGGCCGGGGGAATGCGCGCGATCTTCGCGACGATGTCCTCGACCTCGGTCTTGCTGATGGTCTTCTTGCGCTTGCTCGGCGCCAGGATGCGCTGCGCCGCGCCCGCTTCGTCGATGACGTCGATCGCCTTGTCGGGCAGATGGCGGTCGTTGATGTACTTGGCGCTGAGTTCTGCCGCAGCCTGCAGGGCCGCCACCGCGTACTTGACGCCATGGTGCTCCTCGAAGCGCGACTTCAGACCCTTCAGGATTTCGACCGTTTCCTGCACGGTAGGCTCAACCACATCGACCTTCTGGAAGCGGCGCGACAGGGCTGCATCCTTCTCGAAGATGCCGCGGTACTCGGTGAACGTGGTCGCGCCGATGCACTTGAGCTGGCCGCTCGAGAGCGCCGGCTTCAGCAGGTTCGATGCATCCAGCGTGCCGCCAGACGCAGCGCCCGCACCGATCAGGGTGTGGATCTCGTCGATGAACAGGACCGCATTCGGCCTGTCCTTGAGCGACTTGAGCACGCCCTTGAGGCGTTGCTCGAAGTCGCCGCGGTACTTGGTTCCCGCAAGCAGCGCGCCCATGTCGAGCGAGTAGACCTGCGCTTCGGCGAGGATCTCGGGCACGTCACCCTGCGTGATGCGCCATGCGAGGCCTTCGGCGATGGCCGTCTTGCCGACGCCCGCCTCACCGACCAGCAGCGGATTGTTCTTGCGCCGGCGGCACAGGATCTGGATCACGCGCTCGACCTCGTATTCGCGGCCGATCAGCGGATCGATCTTGCCGTCCTTGGCCATCTGGTTGAGGTTCTGCGTGAACTGCTCGAGCGGAGAAGCCTTCTCGTTCTTCTCGCCGCCGCCTTCCTCGCCCTCGTTGGACGAGGCATCGCTGCCACCCTTGGCGGCTTCCGGCGGATCGCTCTTCTTGATACCGTGGGCGATGAAGTTCACCACGTCGAGGCGCGTCACGCCCTGCTGGTGGAGGTAATAGACCGCGTGCGAATCCTTTTCGCCGAAGATCGCGACCAGCACGTTGGCGCCGGTCACTTCCTTCTTGCCGTTGCCGGTCGACTGCACATGCATGATCGCGCGCTGGATCACGCGCTGGAAACCGAGCGTGGGCTGGGTGTCCACATCGTCTGACCCCGCCACCTGCGGCGTGTTGTCCTTGATGAAGTTGGTGAGCGACGCGCGCAGGTCGTCGACGTTCGCCGAACATGCGCGCAGAACCTCTGCGGCGCTCGGGTTGTCCAGCAAAGCGAGCAACAAGTGCTCTACCGTGATGAACTCGTGGCGCTGCTGCCTGGCCTCGACAAAGGCCATGTGCAAGCTGACTTCCAGTTCCTGGGCAATCATGTGATTTCCTTTTGCCTTGCTGTAAATATGTTCTCAGATGGGTCGGAGCTGGCTGAAATCAACAGGTTCATTCAACCGGCTCGCTCACGCACTGCAATGGATGCCCGGCCTGATGCGCCGCCTCCATGACCTGATTCACCTTGGTGGCCGCCATGTCGCGGGAATAGACCCCACAGATGCCGCGCCCGTCTAGGTGGATCTTGAGCATGATCTGCGTGGCGGTCTCGCGGTCCTTGCTGAAGAACTCCTGGATCACGACGATCACGAACTCCATCGGTGTGAAGTCGTCGTTCAGCATCACGACCTGGTACATCTGCGGAGGCGCCGTTTTCTGGGGGCGCCGCTCGAGGACGACCGAGTCGCCGTCGTCCCGCCCCGGCTTCTGTGCCGGCGGTGTTTTGGGGGTCGAGGGAATTCTGGTTGCCATGAAAAATGATTCTATAGAGCGTGCAAGGGCCGTGCCGACGTGAGTGGAATTGGTGGCGCCTTGCCGACAAATCAAGGGTTTCTGCGCGCTCACGCCATCGCGCGATAAAAAAGCCGCCATGGCCAGGGGCCTTCGCGGCATCTCTACGGCGCTAGCGAGGTCCGCAAAGCGAATTCACATGTGCTCGATCATGACCTCGCCGAAACCCGAGCAGCTGACTTGGATCGCGCCTTCCATCATTCGCGCGAAGTCGTAGGTGACCTTCTTGCTGGCGATTGCCTTTTCCATGGCGCTGATGATCAGGTCCGCGGCTTCGGTCCAGCCGATGTGTCGAAGCATCATCTCGGCCGAGAGAATCTCCGACCCTGGGTTCACGTAGTCCTTGCCTGCGTATTTGGGCGCGGTGCCGTGCGTGGCCTCGAACATGGCGACGGTATCGCTGAGATTGCCGCCCGGCGCAATGCCGATGCCGCCCACCTGGGCAGCGAGCGCGTCCGACACGTAGTCCCCGTTGAGGTTGAGGGTCGCGATCACGCTGTATTCGACCGGACGCAGCAGGATCTTCTGGAGGAACGCGTCTGCGATGCTGTCCTTGAGGGTGACGTCCTTGCCCGTGCGCGGATTGGGAAGTCTCATCCAGGGACCGCCATCGATCAGCTCGGCGCCGAATTCCCGCGCCGCCAGGCCATAGGCCCAGTCCCTGAAGCTGCCTTCGGTGAACTTCATGATGTTGCCCTTGTGCACGATCGTGACGCTTGGCTTGTCGTGGTCGATCGCGTACTGGATCGCCTTGCGCACCAGGCGCTCCGTGCCCTCGCGCGACACCGGCTTGATGCCGATGCCGGAAGTCTCCGGAAAACGGATGCTCTTCACGCCCATCTCGCGCTGCAGGAACCCGATGAGCTGCTGCGCCTGCGCGCTTCCGGCTTCGAACTCGATGCCGGCATAGATGTCCTCGGAGTTCTCGCGGAAGATCACCATGTCTGTCTTCTCCGGCGCCTTGACCGGGCTCGGCACCCCCTTGAAATAGCGGATGGGACGCAGGCAGACATACAGGTCGAGCGCTTGGCGCAGGGCGACGTTGAGCGACCGCATTCCGCCACCGACCGGCGTGGTCAACGGCCCCTTGATGGAGATCACGTAGTCACGCACCGCATGCAAAGTTTCCGCGGGGAGCCAGACGTCGGGTCCATACAGGGTGGTCGCCTTCTCGCCCGCGAACACCTCCATCCAGTGAATCTTCCTTTTGCCCCCGTAGACCTTCGCGACCGCCGCATCGACCACCTTGAGCATCACCGGCGTGATGTCGCGCCCCGTGCCGTCGCCTTCAATGAACGGAATGATCGGTTCATCGGGCACCAGGAGGGCGTTGTCGGGGTTGACCGTGATCTTCCGACCCTCGGTCGGGACGGCGATGTGCAAATAGCTGGACATGGGGACGGGGAGTTCCGAAAGCGAGGGAGTTGTGGTAACGAGACAGTCCGTTTTCGGCCGGCTGAATGCACTTAGAATTTTAGATGCAACCGTAGAAGGTGATGGATCTGTCAACCGCAGACGCCGTGCCTTCGTTGTTGGCAGACCTTCTGCTGGCCGGGAGGCGTTTTCATCCATCCACAGAGGAATATTCAAATGAACAAAGTTCTCGCAGTCTTGATCGCTGGCCTGTTTGCAGCTGGTGCCTACGCACAAACGAAACCTGCCGAGCTGGACCCGACCGCCAAGGGCAAGCCCGCAGCCGCTGCTGAAGCCAAAGTGGCTGCACGCCCCGCTGGCCAAGTCAAGGCCGCTGGTGGTGATCAGGCCAAGGTTGCCGAAGGCAGCGGCGGCGTGACGGCAAGCAAGGCAGTCGACGCTGGCGAAGCACGCGCCGAGACGCGCGACCAGCGTCGTCGCAACAAGGACGGCAGCGTCAAGCGCCGCACCATGCAAGGCGGCACGCCGAAGTAATCGGTTCACGCCGATCACTCTGAAAAAAGCGCCCTTCGGGGCGCTTTTTTTGTGCCCGCGAGGAAAGCTGTCAACCACCGCAGTCGCACGCCGTTGAAAGCTGACCTTTCCATCGGGGGGAGGCTTCCATATCGAAAATCACAAAGGATTACTCATGAAAAAACTGCTCGCCGCTCTCGTCGCCGGCCTCTTCGCGGCTGGTGCATTCGCACAGGCTCCCGCCACGGCCGTGGTGGTGCCGTCGGCTTCGGTCCACGCCGTTGCACATGCTCGCCACCACGTTGTCAAGAAGCACCATCACAAGGTCGTGCATCGCGCCCGTCACCATAAGGTTGCGCATCGCATGTAAATCGAGAGGCCCAGCCTGACATGCCCGCTTCTGCGGGCATTTTTGTTTCCGTCGAAAATGCGCCCTTCACCGCCAAAGTCCGAACCCATGCTCAAGTTCACGCGCTCTTTCGCCCTCCTTGCCGCTGCTGCCGTTTCAGCGTGCCTGGCCTTTCCGGCCGCTGCGCAACAAGCCCAGATGGATCTGCAACGTACAGCGCTCTCGATCGGCATGTACCGCATCGACACCCAGCTGGCAGTCACACCCCAGCAGCGCCAGGTTGGACTCATGTTTCGCAAGGAAATGCCGCAGGCCGAAGGCATGTTGTTTGTCTTCGAGCAACCCGAGAAGCAGTGCTTCTGGATGAAAAACACCTTCCTGCCGCTGACCGCAGCGTTCGTTGCCGACGACGGCCGTATCGTGAATCTCGCAGACATGAAGCCGCAAACCGAAGAATCTCACTGCTCCGAAGAGCCAGTGCGGTATGTCCTCGAAATGAATCAAGGCTGGTTCGCCAAGAAGAATTTCAAGAAGGGCACGAAGCTATCGGGCGCTCCGTTCGACGCCGCCCGCTAGTCGGCCCACGGCAGACATGAAAAAAGCCGACCCCGGGGTCGGCTTTTTCCTGGATGCAAGGCGAGGACTTAACCGAAGTTCTTCGCGGCAAAATCCCAGTTGGCGAGCTTGGCCAAAAAGGTTTCGACGAACTTAGGGCGCAGATTGCGATAGTCGATGTAGTAGGCGTGCTCCCAGACGTCGACCGTCAGCAGCGCGGTGTCTTCGGTGGTCAGCGGCGTTCCGGCGGCGCCCGTGTTGACGATGTCAACTGAACCGTCCGGCTTCTTCACCAGCCACGTCCAGCCCGAACCGAAGTTGCCGACGGCGGACTTCACGAACGCTTCCTTGAAGGCAGCGTAGCTGCCCCACTTGGCATCGATCGCCTTGGCCAGCGCGCCGGTCGGCTCACCACCGCCCTCCGGCTTCATGCAGCTCCAGAAGAAAGTGTGGTTCCAGATCTGTGCAGAGTTGTTGTAGACCCCGCCACTGGACTTCTTGATGATGTCCTCGAGCGACATGGACTCGAACTCCGTGCCCTTCTGGAGGTTGTTCAGGTTCACCACGTAAGCGTTGTGGTGCTTGCCGTAGTGGTACTCGAGCGTTTCCTTCGAATACTCGGGTGCCAGGGCATCCATCGGGTACGGCAGGGGTGGCAGAACATGTTCCATGTTTTTCTCTCTCGTGGGTTGTGGGTAGCTGAACATTCTAGGAAGGATTCAGGTGCGGGGCGTCGGACCCGTTCCTGTTGTCCCGACTGACGTGACGGTCAACCCGGCGCTGCCATCGGCAAGACGGGCCACCACCTGGTCCCCGGTCGCAAGCTCCGCAACATGCACCACAGCGCGCCCTTCGGCGTCGGTCAGCCATGCATAACCACGCTCCAACACCAACGCCGGATCGAGGAGGCGCAGCCGCGATGCCACACGCTCAAGGCGATCGCGGCGCTGCTGCAGGGTGGCCAAGAATCTTTGGGGCAGCTGAGCCTGCAACGCCTCCTGCGCGTGCGCGAGGCGTCCGGTCTTCGAGAGCACCGCATAGTGGAGCCGCTGCGCGAGATGAGCGAGCCGCAATCGTTGACGCGCGACCGCGCCTGACGGCCGCCCCAATCGGGTTGCTGCAAGATCCAGCCGCTGGCCGAGCACGTCGAGCCGCTCGCCCAGCGCATCGTCGAGGCGCTCCGCCATCAGATCCAGCGCGCCAAGCCACAGCGCCTGCGTCGTGGCCACCAGTTCGGCAGCAGCGGTCGGCGTCGGCGCGCGCAGATCGGCACAGAAATCGGCGATCGTGAAATCCGTCTCATGGCCGACACCGCTGATCACCGGCGCCGGACTCTGGACGATCGTGCGCGCCAGCGTCTCGTCGTTGAAAGCCCACAGATCTTCGATAGAGCCACCGCCACGCACCAACAGGATCACGTCAACTTGTGGTGCGTACGCGTAGAGCGACTGCAGCGCGCGCACGAGCTCGGCGGGTGCCTGGGCACCTTGCACCGACGCTGGCGCCAGCACGACATCGATGTGGGGAACCCGCCGCCGCAGCGCTGTGACCACGTCGTGCAGCGCCGCGGCGCCAAGCGATGTCACCAGACCGATCACGCGCGGGAAGGTCGGTAGCGGGCGTTTGCGGGCTGGATCGAAGAGTCCTTCGGCTTCCAGCTTGGCCTTGCGTTGCAGGAACTGTTCGAAGAGCGCTCCCTGACCCGCGCGCCTCAAGCTTTCAACCACGAGTTGCAGGTCACCGCGCGGCTCATAGACCGCCAGACGACCGCGCACCTCGACCTGATCGCCGTCGCGAGGCGAGAAGTCGAGAAGACTCGCCGCACGGCGAAACATGGCACAACGAAGTTGGCCGGTCTCGTCCTTGAGGGAGAAGTAGCAATGGCCGCTTGCCGCGCGCGAGAAACCGGAAATCTCGCCACGCACCGTGACTGGGTTGAAGCGCGCTTCCAGCGCATCTGCCACGGCATGGCAAAGCGCTCCGACGGCCCAGACACGTGGCCCAGGGGCCGAAAACATCGTGGCTTCGGTCACGACCGACGACCCGCGCACTCGAGAACTCTTCCACAGCGAGGCTTCATTCCGTTCTCCGCCTGAACGGAGATGCCCGTACTGCACGAGTTCTCGTGCAAGTCGTTGATCTCATTGGGAAAAGAGCTGCTCAAAATTCGATCGATCTGTTGGGAGCCACGGCGGGCGGGCCTTCGCGCGACTTGCGCCACGGGTTAGTCACAAAGTTATCCACAGAATCTGTGCGCCGCCGCCTACAGCAAACTTACCTTCGACCCGGCCCAGCGGCGGTGGATAATCGCCGCGCATTTGCAATCCACGGGCCGGAGGGTTCTTTGTTTTCGATCATAGTTGCTGCGGGCTGGCCGATCTGGCCGCTGCTCGCTTGTTCCGTGCTGGCGCTCGCGCTGGTCATCGAACGATTCACCAGCCTCAAAACTGCCCGCATCCTCCCGCCGAAGTTGCTGGACGAAGCCATCACGGTGTCGCAGAACTCGGTCCCGGGACCCGACGTCGTCGCCAAGCTCGAGAAGAACTCGTCGCTCGGTCAGGTCCTGGCTGCCGGGTTCCGGGCGCTGAATGCCAATCCGCGTTGCACCGAGGAAGACCTGCGTGCCGCGATGGAAGCCGCAGGCCGCACCGTTGCCCACAGGCTCGAACGCTGGTTGCCCGCCTTGGCGACGATTGCGTCCGCAGCACCGCTGCTGGGCCTGCTGGGCACGGTGATCGGCATGATCGAGATCTTCGGCTCGCAGTCGCCAGCCGGCGGCGCGGTCGGCGCGGGCAATCCGGCGCAACTCGCGCACGGTATTTCGATCGCGCTCTACAACACGGCGTTCGGGCTGATCGTCGCGATCCCCACGCTGATCTTCTGGCGCTATTTCCGCACGCGCGTGGACGAGTACCTCCTGAACCTCGAGCTGGCTGGCGAGCGTTTCGCGCGCCACCTGAACGCGTTGCGCAAGTGAGCCACGCATGAAGCCGGGCCGCATGCACTTCCGCCACGGCGCACGCGATGAGCCGGAGATCAACCTGATCCCCTTCATCGATGTGCTGCTCGTGGTGCTGATCTTCCTGATGCTCTCCACGACCTACAGCAAGTTCACGGAGATGCAACTTCGTCTGCCGGTGGCCGATGCGGACACGCAGCGCGACTATCCGAAGGAAATCATCGTGGCGGTGTCGTCTGACGGCCGCTATTCGATCAACAAGAATGTGCTGAGCGATCGCAGCGTCGAGACGGTGGCGGCCGCGCTCGCCGGGGCCAGCAGCGGCGCCAAGGACAACGTGGTCATCATCAGCGCCGACGCCATGTCGCCCCATCAGGCGGTCATCACCGTGATGGAGGCTGCCCGCCGCGCCGGCCTGATGCAGATCACCTTCGCCACCCAATCGGCCGCACAGGCGAGGCGGTAGTTTGCGAAGTGGCTCGCGGGTGCAGCAGGCGTGGCTGCAGCGCGGCGCGCTGGCGTGGCTCCTGTGGCCGCTGTCGCTGGTGTATGGCGCGCTCGCGGCCCTGCGACTCGTCCTTTACCGCGCCGGCATCCTTGCGCCCGAAACGGTCGGCGTCCCGGTGGTCGTCGTCGGCAATGTCGTCGCGGGCGGTGCGGGTAAGACGCCGGTGGTGATCGCTGTCGTGCAGCATCTGCAATCGCGCGGTCTGCAGGTCGGTGTGGTGTCCCGTGGGTACGGCCGGATGACGACGGATTGCCGGGAAGTTCTCGACGGCGGTCTGGCACGGGACGTCGGCGACGAGCCCGCGCTGATCCGCCGCCGCACGCGTGCACCGGTTTTCGTTGCAACGCGCCGCGTGGAAGCTGCCCGCGCACTGCTCGCACGCTATCCCAGCACCCAGGTCATCGTGAGCGACGACGGGCTTCAACACCTGGCGCTGGCGCGCGATGTCGAAATTTGCGTGTTTGACGATCGCGGCATCGGCAACGGCTGGCTGCTGCCGGCCGGGCCGTTGCGGGAAGCGTGGCCCCGGCGCTGCGATCTCGTTCTTCACACCGGCGAGCGACCTGCGTTCGACGGCTTCACGGCACAACGCACCCTTGCAGACGACATCCTTCACAGCGACGGCTCGCGCAGCCCGCTCTCGGCGTTGGTCGGGCAGCGTGTGATCGCGATCGCCGGCATCGCCAAACCCGAAACGTTTTTTTCCATGCTCCGCGGGCGCGGCATCACACCCGTGGAGACCATCGCCCTGCCCGATCACCACGATTTCGAGCGGTGGGTGCGCCCGTCAGACCCGAGCGCCCGCCTTCTCTGCACCGAAAAGGATGCGGTCAAGTTGTGGCAGCTGGTACCCGGTGCGCTCGCCGTGCCCCTGAACTTCACACCCGAGCCGGCATTCTTCGAGGCCCTCGATCGCCACCTGTCAAAGCTATCATCGAGCGATGGACACCAAGCTGCTTGAACTGCTCGTCTGCCCCGTGACCAAGGGCCCTTTGACGTGGAATGCTGAAAAGCAGGAACTCTCGTCGCGCAGTGCGCGACTCGCGTACCCAGTACGTGACGGGATCGCGGTGCTCCTCGAAACGGAAGCGCGCGTGCTCACCGACGAAGAGCTCGGGCTTTGACGCGGGCGACTGATCCCACGGTCCCAAAGCCGGACTTCACGGTCCTGATTCCGGCGCGTCTCGCGTCCACGCGACTCCCCGACAAGCCGCTTGCCGACATCGCAGGCATCCCGATGGTGGTCCGGGTGGCGCAACGCGCACTCGCATCCCGCGCGACCAGCGTCGTGGTTGCGGCCGATCACCCGACCATCGTCTCGGCTTGTGAAGCCCATGGCATTTGTGCACTGCTCACACGCGTGGACCATGCGAGCGGGAGCGACCGGCTCGCCGAGGCCTGTGCGCTGCTTTCGCTCGACGACGATGCCATCGTGGTCAACGTGCAAGGCGACGAGCCGCTGATCGACCCGGCGCTGATTGACGCGGTGGCCGACCTGCTGGCCGCACACCCGGGCACACCGATGAGCACTGCGGTACATGCCATCGACAAACTCGAAGAGTTTCTCAACCCCAACGTCGTGAAGGCCGTGCTCGACGCGAGTGGCCATGCGATGTATTTCAGTCGTGCGCCGATTCCCTGGCGGCGCGACGGGGTCGGCGCGAACGGGGCTCCCGAGTTGCCGACGCCGGCGCCGCTGCGGCACATCGGGATCTACGCTTATCGCGCAGGATTTGTCCGCCGCTTCCCGACGCTGCCGCCAGCCCCCGTCGAGGCGATCGAAGCGCTCGAGCAGTTGCGCGCCTTGTGGCACGGCCATCGCATTGCGGTGCATGTTTCAGAGCGCGCGCCAGGCCCTGGAATCGACACGCCGGAAGACCTCGCTCGGGTGCGCGCGCTGTTCGCCGAACGCTGAAGCGGCACGTCCCGGAGGCGGCATTTCTGCGCGAAGCTGCGTGCTATCCTCGATGCAACTCCACCCCGTACAACGCTGGTTGCGCGCGGTGCGACAGAAATCGAAGAATCTTCCGAGGACACCATGAGACTGATTTTGTTGGGCGCCCCCGGGGCGGGCAAAGGCACGCAAGCCGCCTTCATTTGCCAGAAATTCGGCATTCCGCAAATCTCCACCGGCGACATGCTGCGTGCAGCCGTCAAGGCCGGCACACCGCTGGGTTTGCAGGCCAAGGCCGTGATGGAATCGGGTGCCCTGGTCAGTGACGACCTGATTATCAATCTCGTGAAAGAGCGCATCGCGCTGGCCGACTGCGCGAACGGGTTTCTTTTCGACGGCTTTCCGCGCACCTTGCCCCAGGCGGACGCCATGAAGGCGGCGGGCGTCAAGCTCGACTATGTGCTCGAGATCGACGTGCCCTTCAGCGACATCATCGAACGCATGAGCGGTCGCCGTTCGCATCCCGGCTCGGGCCGGATCTATCACGTCAAGTTCAATCCACCCATGGTGGCAGGCAAGGACGACATGACGGGCGAGGACCTGGTCCAGCGCAAGGATGACGAGGAAGAAACGGTGCGCACACGCCTGGACGTTTACAGCCAGCAGACGCGTCCGCTGGTCGACTACTACTCGCAGTGGGCGGCGAGCGAACCCGCTGCGGCGCCCAAGTACCGCGCCATCAGCGGCGTGGGCACGGTCGACGAGATCACCCGCCGGGCGCTCGCAGCCTTGAGCAGCTGAGCAGGGCTGCGCCCACAACCAGAGGTCGCTGCGGCGACCTTTTTCGTGGGCGTTCCGGAGTGGCGCGCTATCGAACGCCAAGCAACTCGAGAGTTAGCGCAATACGCGCCTTGACTGGTGTGAGCGCACCGGCATCGCGCAGCGGGTCACCCTCCCGCGGAAGAATGCGCCCTTCAACGCAGCGCGTGGCTCGGACGACGGCGATGCCTGCGGCTTGCGCCCGCAGGGCTGCTGCTTCAAGCAGGTGATGGACGGTGCCGTTGCCGGTGGTTGCGATCACGACTCCGCGAAGCGGGTCAGCATGGCCCGAAGTCTCTGACGCGTGCATCAGGCTTTCCAGCACTGCACCGCTCGCGCCCGCGTGGCTCAACACGATCTCCACTCTCGGAGCCTGCCTCACCGCTGCGATCTTTTCGATCGCGGTCCCGGCAGCGGCGCCAGGTCCTTCAGGCCAGGGGCGTACTCCACGGACCGCGCCTTCTTCCACATAGCCGATCGGTCCTGCGTCACCCGAAGAAAACGCATCGAGCCGGTAGGTATGCACTTTCTGAACGTCCAAAGCGCTGTGGATCGTGCCGGCGCACACCGCAGTCACGCCCCGTGCATCCCGCGTCGCAGCCACCACGATGGCGTCGCGCACGTTCTGAGGGCCATCGGGTGCCAACGCGGTTACCGGACGCATCGCGCAGGTCAGCACGATCGGCTTCGCGGGCGACAACACGGATTGAAGGAAGTACGCGGTTTCCTCCAGCGTGTCCGTGCCGTGCGTGATCACGATGCCTGCCACGTCCGTCTGCGCCAGCCAGTGCACACAGCGTAGCGCGAGCGCCTGCCACACGGCGAAATCCATGTCCTTGCTGTCGAGCTGCGCGACCTGTTCAGCGATCAGCTCGACGCCGGCGGGCGGATCGATGCCCGTGAGCAGATCGGCCACACCCACCTCAGCCGCTGTATAGCCGATGTTGTCTTCGGAGGAAGCCGATCGGCCCGCGATCGTGCCGCCCATGCCGAGCACGACGATGCGCTTCGAGCTGTTGTTCATACTTGCCAACTTTGGAAAACTGGTTAAAAATACAGCTACTGGATATTCAGCCAGTGTCGCAAGGAGTACCCATGCAGTTCGCAGTCAAGCTTACCGCCCGCCAGCAACAGATTCTGGACTTGATCCAGAGCGCGATCGCTCGCACCGGCGCCCCCCCCACGCGGGCTGAAATCGCCAACGAACTCGGCTTCAAATCGGCCAATGCAGCTGAAGAGCATTTGCAGGCACTGGCCCGCAAGGGCGTGATCGAGCTGGTGAGCGGGACATCGCGCGGCATCAGGCTGCGTCCCGATGTGCTTCGCTCGCTCAACGAGTCGCGAAACAACCAGTTCTCCTTGTCGTTGCCGGGCATGGCACAGCTGGCACTGCCGCTGGTCGGGCGCGTCGCAGCCGGCGCGCCGATCCTGGCCCAGGAGCACGTCGATCAGACTTACTACGTCGAAAGCACGCTGTTCCAGCGCCAGCCCGACTACCTGCTGAAGGTCAAGGGCATGTCCATGCGAGACGCCGGCATCATGGATGGTGACTTGCTTGCGGTGCAATCGACCAAGGAAGCCCGCAACGGGCAGATCATCGTGGCGCGGCTCGGCGAAGAAGTGACGGTCAAGCGGCTCAAGCGCACCAAGGAAGTCATCGAATTGCATGCCGAGAACCCGGACTACCCCACGATCGTGGTGCAGCCGGGCGAGCCGTTCGAGATCGAAGGCTTGGCCGTGGGCCTCATCCGCAACACCATGTTGATGTAGACGGCGCTCCCACATCATCCGGCTGCGAGAGGTGGCGGGCGTATGGCGACGAGCCATCACCCTGTCGCGGCCGTTCAAAGCAATCCTGCCTGTGTTCAACCCCTGACATCCTGGAGTTCACATGGGAATTGCCCTTCTTACCCTTGCCGATCTGTTCACGCCGCTGCAAACGCTCGCCCACCGCTGGATGCCCGGACGGCATCTGTCGCGCAACGCAGGCCTGCGCTACGTGGCCGTGCGCCCTGCGTGCAGCGCACGCCCTGCGGCTGTAGCCGTATCTCCCGCTTCGCGGCCGTTGCGGGTGGTGCGCGTCGTCGACCCGCAGCGCGGTGGCAGCGCTTCCGGACGGATGGTGATTTCGGGGCGCATGGCCGATGTGTGTGCCGAGTTGGACCGTCTGGCGGCACTCGAAGCCGCGAACGAACTGCAGCGCACGGTGCACTGAACGGACAGCGGGCCCGTGCGGCTCGCAGCACATGAGTGCAAGGCACAATAATGTGCCATGAACATTGTGATCCTCGACGACTACCAGGACGCCGTGCGCAAGCTGCGCTGCGCCGCCAAGCTCGACGCCTATGCGGCCAAGGTCTACACCAACACAGTCAAGGGCATCGGTCAGCTTTCGGTCCGTCTCAAGGACGCCGATGTGATCGTGCTGATCCGGGAGCGCAGCCAGATTTCGCGTCAACTGATCGAGAAGCTTCCCAAGCTCAAGCTGATTTCCCAGACGGGTCGCGTCGGCGCGCATATCGACGTGAATGCCTGCAGCGAACAGGGCGTGGCCGTCGCCGAAGGTTCGGGGTCGCCGCTGGCGCCGGCCGAACTGACGTGGGCACTGATCATGTCGGCCATGCGCAGGCTGCCTCAGTACATCAGCAACCTCAAGCACGGTGCCTGGCAGCAGTCGGGGCTCAAGTCGGCCTCCATGCCGGCCAACTTCGGCCTCGGCTCGGTGCTGAAGGGCAAGACGCTGGGCATCTGGGGCTACGGCCGCATCGGGCAGCTCGTCGCGCGCTATGGCCAGGCCTTCGGCATGCAGGTGGTGATCTGGGGCCGCGAAGCCAGTTGCGCGAAGGCAAGGTCAGACGGCTTTCAGGTCGCTCCGTCCCGCGAAGCGTTCTTCATGGCGGCCGATGTGCTCTCGGTTCACCTTCGTCTTAACGACGAAACGCGCGGCATTGTGACGCTGGAAGACCTGTCGCGCATGAAACCGACGGCCCTCTTCGTGAACACTTCGCGCGCCGAACTCGTCGAGCCCGATGCCTTGCTCGCGGCGCTCAACCGCGGGCGTCCAGGTATGGCGGCAATCGACGTGTTCGAAAGCGAGCCCCCATTGCAGGGGCATGCGCTTTTGCGGCTCGAGAACTGCATCTGCACGCCGCACATCGGCTATGTGGAGCAGGAAAGCTATGAGATGTACTTCGGCCAGGCGTTCGACAACGTCGTGAGCTTCATCAAGGGCAATCCAACCAACATCGTGAACCCCGGCGCGCTGCAGGTCCGACGCTGAGTCGGACTTGCGCGATCATCGCGGCCGCTTGGGAGCGATCTCCGCCTCGGTTGCAGGATCGAACAGGTCGAAGTCGATCAGGTTGTTGTCTGCAGTGGTCGCCACGGTTTTGACCGGATCGAGTTCCGCAGGCATCGTCTCAAACGCCGTTTTGTCGAATTCCGCAAGGTCGACATCCATGCGGGCTTCCGGTGCTCCGGCGGAGGGGCGGACCGCCGCGGGAGGCTCCACAGGCGTCGATTGCGAACCCAATACGGTGTCGTGCTGCATCCCGTCGTCAATGGCTCCGTAGAGCGACGGCGGCAACATCGGCGCGGTGTCCAGCGCATGCGCCGGGATCTGGGGTTCGATCGGCGACGGTGCGGTCGGCTCCTGCCCGTGCCCGAACGTGTCGACGAACGACAGCGGGGTGACAGGTGCAGGCGGCGCGCTGTCCGGGTCGATCACCTCCTTGGCAACCGAATAAAGCAGCAGCAGCTCCTGGTAGGCCGCGAGGTCGAAAGCCTCGTCTTCATGACCGCCCGGCTTGCGGAAAACCAACTCTTCGATGAGCGCCAGCGTGCCAGGAGCGGGCCACTGCGATTCGATGCGCGCAAGCGTGCTGCGGTAATGCTCGAGACCGCGACCAGCTTCGGTGAACTTGTCGAACTCCGGCACATCGGCGTTGAATGCCCGTTCGAAATCCTGGCGCAGTCCCGCGTATTCGTCGCGGCGGCCCAGCGAATGGAAGATCCGCAAGAGGTCGAGGTATGCCAGTGCGCTCGTGCCCGGATTGTCGGCAATGTGCTCGCTCAGCACGGCGATGGCCTGATCGTGCTGGCCAAGCGACAGGAAGAAATCGGACTGCTGCTGGACGTCGAAGAGCTCTTCCGTATTGACCGAACGCGCGGCAACGCCTTCGGGCGCGCGCGTCGCACCGCTGTCGGCCGAAGGCTCGATCTCGTCGAACTGCGACGTGCCGAACGCCGCTGGCGCCTGCCAACTGCCGCCCTGCGCCACTGCGCGAGGTGCTTGGTGATCGGCCTGCGGCTCTTCGGCATCGCCATCCGGCGCCTTGCCTTGGGGCCTCTGAGGCTCGCCCCACCATGCCGGCGCGACTGCACGCTTCGCAAGACGCCAAAGCAGGAACATGCCGATCAACGCCAACAGCAGCATCGCGACCAGTGCATAGACGAGCGGGTTGCGATAACGGCTCTCGCGCGCATCGGCCAACTCGCTGCGCATTTCCAGCAATGTGCGCTGATTTTGTGCAGTTTGCTCGCGAAGGGCGGCAAGCGTCGCCTCGAGTGCCTGCATGCGTTGCGCATCGCGCTGTGCATCCTCCGGCGGCGCACCGACCGCGCGCCAGAGCGCGGCGGCTTCGGCTCTCCTGGCTGGATCCTCGACAGCGGGTGCGGCCAGCGACGAGGACGCCTGCAAACCAGCCTCGCTGACCGGCGCGGGCTCCAGCGTGTCGAGCTGCAGTCGCGGGCCGGCGGGCGTGCTGCTTTTGGCCGCACTGTCGACAGGTGTCGACGCGGGCTTCAGTGTCTTGGGCGCGGTGGCTGCCGGCGCCGAGTTGGCCTGCGCGACCGTTGCACGGCGTGGCGGGGCTGCTGGTTTTGGCACCGCAGGGCGGCGTGGTGCAGCAGCAGCCGTGGCGGCGTCGTCGGCATCGCGCTGGGCGACGCGTGGGCTGCTGTTGTTGCGGTTGCGCCTCACCGAACTCGGTACGGAGGCGTCGCTGCCCGCACCGGAAGACCTGAATCCATCGTCGCTCGAACTGCCAGGCGACGTTGACGCAGTGAACGGCCGTTGTAACGGCAGCGCCCGCGGCCCAGACGACGTCACGCCAGGGACGGCAATGTCGGAAGGCACATCGGCGAGAAGCGTGAAACGCCGCGTGGACTTGGTTGTACAGCCTGCGCTGACGCCCACGGTTACCACCGGCTCGTCGACGGCCACGGTCGAGCGAACGCGCATGCGCGGCGCCGTGGCATTCGACCCCGTTTCGAGAGATACAGTTACGCGCTTGTCGTCGACACGCGTGTCCCCCTGAACCACTTCCGCTTCCAGGCACAGTGAATCGCCGGTCTCGCCTTCATCCAGCGAGAGCGGAATCACAAGATCGACAGGCTTGCCGATCCAGGTCGACCCTTGAGGGCGACCGATCGTCAAAGCGAGCGATGGAAGCGCAAACCCGATCAGGATCAGGGCGGATGCGATGCGTCGTGATTGCAAAATGATTTGAAAAAAGCGGTCGAAAGTTGACACATTCTGACACGCTCGTCTGACATCAAACTTCAATTGGAGACAATTATCAAATGACTGTGAATTATTTCAAGGTCGGCATCGTAGGCGCCGGCGCGATGGGGCGGGGGATCGCGCAGATCGCGGTGCAGGCCGGCAGCGACGTCTGGTTGCTCGACAATTTTGCCGGTGCCGCCGAGCGCGGCCGCGATGCGCTGCTGGCGCAATGGCAGAAGCTGCACGAGAAGGGCAAGCTGGACGCTGCCGCGCGCGATGCACTGGCGCTGCGTCTTCACATCGCGGGGTCCATGGAGGAGCTTGCGGGTTGCGACCTCGTGGTCGAGGCGGTGGTGGAAAACCTCGACGTCAAGCAAGCGCTTTTCAAGGCACTCGAAGCGATCGTCGCACCGACCGCCACGCTCGCGACGAACACGTCGTCGCTCTCCGTCACCTCGATCGCCGCCGTCATGGCGCATCCGGAGCGCATGGCGGGCTTTCACTTCTTCAACCCTGTTCCGTTGATGAAGGTGGTGGAAGTCATCGCCGGCTTCAAGACCGATCCGGCGGTCTGCCAGCGGCTGGCCGACTACGCGCGCCAGATGGGCCACAGCGCGGTGCAGGCGAACGACACCCCGGGCTTCATCGTGAACCACGCCGGCCGTGGCTTCGGCACGGAAGCATTGCGCATCGTCGGCGAAGGCGTGACCGACTTCGCGACGATCGACCGCATCCTCAAGGATCAGGCTGGCTTTCGCCTCGGCCCCTTCGAGCTCATGGATCTCACGGCGCTCGACGTGTCGCATCCGGTCATGGAGTCGATCTACCGCCAGTATTACGACGAACCGCGCTTCCGCCCCAGCGTGATCACCGCTCAACGGCTGGCGGCCGGCGCACTGGGTCGCAAGACCGGCGAAGGCTTCTACCGTTATGTCGACGGCGCAATGCAATACCCATCCGAGCCACCGGTGCCGACGCTGGACGTCCTGCCGCCGGTCTGGGTCTCGCCGCGCGCCGCGCGCCGCCCTGACCTGCTGCGCCTCGTGCACGCGCTCGGCGCGCAGATCGAGACCGGTGCGACGCCCTCCCCGGCTGCGCTCATCGTGGTGGCGCCGCTCGGCTTCGACGTGACCACCGTGGCCGCGGTCGAACGGCTCGATGCGACGCGGACGGTCGGCATCGACATGATGATCGACGATGCCGCCACCAAGCGCCGCGTCATCGCCACCAACCCCGCGACGCGCCGCGATGTTCGCGACGCAGCGCACGCACTCTTCGCAAGCGACGGCAAGGCGGTCAGCGTGATCCGCGACAGCGGCGGCTTCGTGACGCAACGCGTCGTCGGCACGATCGTCAACATTGCAGCCGACATGTGCCAGCAGCGCGTGTGCTCGCCCGCGGACCTCGAGACCGCGGTGAAGCTCGGCCTCGGCTACCCTCAGGGCCCGCTCGCCATGGGCAACCTGTACGGCCCGACCAACATGCTTGAAGTGTTGTTCAACCTGCAGACCGTCTACGGCGATCCACGCTACCGGCCCAGCCCCTGGCTGCGCCGCCGCGGCGCGCTCGGCCTCAGCCTGCTTCACGAAGAAGAATGACCATCACGCGATGACTGCACAACTCAAGAGCACCAGCGAGGGCCGCACGATGGTGCTGACGCTCGCCAACCCATCGCAACGCAATGCGCTCGGCCCGGAAATCTATGCCGCTGGCGTGGAAGCCCTCAACGGTGCGGAGAACAGCAACGAAGTGCGCAGCGTCGTCATCGTCGGCGACGGCGCATGGTTCAGTGCCGGCGGCTCGCTGCAGCGGCTGGCACAGAACCGCGAGCACGAGCCCGCGGTGCAGGCCGAGAGCATCGAAGGCCTCCACAACTGGATCGACTCGATTCGCACGTTTCCCAAGCCGGTGATTGCGGCGGTCGAAGGCGCTGCAGCCGGTGCCGGCTTCTCGCTGGCCCTGGCCTGCGATTTCGTGATCGCAGCGCGCGATGCGGTGTTCGCCGCGTCGTACAGCAACGTGGCGCTGTCGCCCGACGGCGGCCTCAGCTGGCACCTCGCGCAATCGCTGCCGCGGCAGCTTGCTAGCGAATGGTTGATGAACGGCGAACGCATCGCTGCCGAGCGTCTGCATGCGCTCGGACTGGTCAACCAGCTGACCGACACGGGTCAGGCGCTCGCGGGCGCTCTCGCGCTGGCGGACAAGCTCAACCGCCGCGCACCCAACGCGCTGGCCAGCATCAAGGAGTTGCTCAGCGATGCGCGTGAGGCGAGCTTCTCGTCGCATTTGTCCGCGGAGCGCGATCACTTCGTGCGCAACCTGCATCATGCGAATGCAGCCATCGGCATCGCAGCCTTCCTGGCGAAAGAGCCGCCGCAGTACGGGTAGCCCCTCTCGCAGGTCACGCCCGTGACAACCCTCATCTTTTCAGTCGCCGACAGGACAGAACAATGGACGACCCCATTCTTACCATCGAAGAACGTGAAGCGATCAACAGTGGTCGCTGGTTTTCTTCTCTCTCACCATCGCTTCGGCACGACATTCTTCGATGTGCTTTCGTCAAACGCTACAAGGACGGCGAGCTGCTCGCAGCCCGCGGCGATCCACCGGAAACGTGGATCGCGTGTGCCAAGGGCGCAGTGCGTGTGAGTTCGACGGCCGTGTCGGGCAAGCAGGTCACGCTGACCTACGTGGAGCCGGGCATCTGGTTCGGCGACGTGGCGATGTTCGACGGAGATCGGCGTACGCACGATGCCTATGCACATGGCGACACCACCACGCTGAACGTGGCGCGAGCCGACTTCCAGAAGATCCTCAACGCGCACGTCGAGTTGTACGAAGCATTGATGCGCTTGCAGGCCCGGCGCATTCGAACCCTCTTCGGACTGGTGGAAGACCTGAACACCCTGCCCTTGCGCGCACGGCTCGCCAAGCAACTGGTGCACCTGGTCCGCAGCTATGGCGTGCCGAGCCTCGCGGACGGCAGCCAGATGCGCATCGGTCTGCACCTGGCGCAGGAAGAGTTGGCGCAGCTGCTGGGCGCATCGCGCCAGCGCGTCAACCAGGAACTCAAGGCGATGGAGCGCGAGGAAACCATTCGCATCGAACCGGGCGGCCTCGTGGTGCTGGACCGTGCCGCGCTGATGCGCATCTCCGACGCCGACGTTTGACAGCGACATGACACAACAAGATTTCAGCAACTTCATCGGCACGCGTGCGGTCTCGCAGCAGCACAGCTTCGACCACGAAGTCCTGTCGGCGTGGCTCGAAAAGAACCTCGACGGCTTCAAGGGCCCGCTGACGGTCGAGATGTTCAAGGGTGGCCAGTCCAACCCGACCTACAAGCTCATCACGCCGTCGAAAAGCTACGTCATGCGGGCCAAGCCCGGTCCCGTGGCCAAGCTGCTGCCGTCGGCGCACGCGGTTGAGCGCGAATACAAGGTCATGAAAGGCCTGGCCGGAACCGATGTGCCCGTGCCGGCGATGTACTGCCTGTGCGAAGACGAGTCCGTCATCGGGCGCGCGTTCTACGTCATGGAGTGCATGGAAGGTCGCGTGCTGTGGGACCAGTCGCTGCCCGGCTTCAGCAACGCCGAACGCGCCGCCTACTACGACGAGATGAACCGCGTCATCGCGGCACTGCACACTGTCGACTTCGCTGCTCGCGGCCTGGCCGACTACGGCCGGCCCGGCAACTACTTCGATCGCCAGATCGGTCGGTGGAGCAAGCAGTACAAGGCTTCTGCAGACGGCGCCGGCGAACTCTCGCAACCCATCGACGCGATGGAGCGCCTCATCGACTGGCTGCCCGCGCACATGCCGGCCAGCGCGCGCGACGAGTCGAAAGTGTCGATCGTGCACGGCGACTACCGCCTCGACAACGTGATGTTCCATGCCACCGAGCCGCGCATCATCGCGGTGCTCGACTGGGAGCTCTCGACACTCGGGCATCCGCTCGCTGACTTCAGCTACCACTGCATGTCGTGGCACATGCCGCCCACCACGGGGCGCGGCATTGGCGGCGTCGACGTGGCGGCGCTCGGCATTCCGACCGAGAGCGAGTACATCGCCCGCTACTGCAAGCGCACGCGCATCAGCACCCCCGAAGCGCTGGCACCCGACTGGAATTTCTACCAGGCCTACAACCTGTTCCGCATGGCCGCGATCCTGCAAGGCATTGCCAAGCGGGTCGAAGCCGGTACCGCATCGAGCGAACAAGCCGTGGCCTCCGCACGCGGCGCGCGACCGATGGCCGACATGGCCTGGCAATTCGCCCAAAAGGCGTAAGCCTCATCTTTCCCCCCGACCCCAGGAGACATCATGGATTTCGAATACTCGGCCAAAACAAAAGACCTCCAGAAACGCGTCAAGGCGTTCATGGATGAGCACATCTACCCAGCCGAAGCGGAGTACGCAGCCGAACTCGCGGCAAACACGGCGGCCGGCAAGCGGTGGACCGCTCTCAATGTCGTCGAGAAGGTCAAGGTCAAGGCAAAGGCCCAGGGCCTCTGGAACCTCTTCCTTCCCGTCGACAGCGCGTCGGCCTCGGGCTACGAAGGCGCCGGCCTCACCAACCAGGAGTACGCCCCGCTGGCCGAGATCATGGGCGCAGTGCCATGGGCCAGCGAAGCCTTCAATTGCTCGGCGCCCGACACCGGCAACATGGAAACCATCGCGCGCTATGGCTCCGAAGCCATCAAGGCACGCTGGCTCAAGCCGCTGCTCGAAGGTGAGATCCGCTCCGCTTTCGCGATGACCGAGCCCGATGTCGCCTCCAGCGACGCGACCAACATCTCCACGCGCATCGAACGCCAGGGCGACGACTACGTCATCAACGGCCGCAAGTGGTGGATCTCCGGCGCTGCCGACCCGCGTTGCGCGGTGTTCATCACCATGGGCAAGACCGACCCGGAAGCCGCAAAGCATTCGCAGCAGAGCATGATCATCGTGCCGGCCGATGCGAAGGGCATCAACATCATCCGTCCGCTGACCGTGATGGGCTTCGACGATGCGCCGCACGGCCACGTCGAGATGACGTTCGACAACGTGCGCGTGCCGGCCGACAACATGCTGCTGGGCGAAGGCCGCGGCTTCGAGATCGCCCAAGGTCGCCTTGGCCCCGGACGCATCCACCACTGCATGCGCCTGATCGGCCTGGCCGAGCGCGCACTTGAACTGATGTGCAAGCGTGCTTCCTCGCGCGTGGCCTTCGGCAAGACCGTGGCAGCGCAAACCGTGACGCAGGAACGCATTGCCGAGGCGCGCTGCAAGATCGACATGGCCCGTCTTCTGACACTCAAGGCCGCCTGGCTGATGGACGTTGCAGGCAACAAGGTTGCGCGCAACGAAATTGCGATGATCAAGGTGGTCGCACCCTCGATGGCCTGCCAGGTGATCGATTGGGCGATGCAGGTCCACGGTGGCGGCGGCATGTCCGATGACTTCCCGTTGGCCTACGCCTACACCAATGCCCGCACCCTCCGCTTCGCAGACGGCCCGGACGAAGTGCACCGCAATGCGATCGCCAAGTGGGAGCTGGGCAAGTACGCACCGGCAAAGGCCGGCGACGAAGCCATGCCGGTCACGCGTTTCTGATCAGGCACTGATCCAGCGGACCTGACCCTTTTTGCTATCTTTTTGATAGCTGGAGCCGCCCGCGCAGCAAGCGCTGGCGGCTCTTTTTTCTTATAACTTCTTTTGCAGGAATACAGCCGTGCCGAACGACGGATCGAGCTGGTACCCCGCAAACCCTTCGCGCTCGTAGGCCCGCAGCGCGGGTTGGTTGCCGGAGAGCACTTCGAGCGTGAGCTTGCAGGCGCCGCGTGCCCTTGCCTCCTGCTCCACGCGCGCGAGCATGCGATGCGTGATCCGCTGACCGCGGTGGCTTGCCAGCACGATGACGTCGTGCACGTTCACGAGCGGACGGCAGGCGAAGGTCGAGAAGCCCTCGATGCAATTGACCAGGCCCACCGGGGAGCCCCCGTCGAACGCCAGCACGCTGAACGCCTGTGGGCGGGCCGCCAGTGCTGCCGGAAGGGCCTGCATGACCTCGGGCGCAAGCGGAGTGCCACCGCCCGCCGGATCGCGCGCATAGGTGTCCAGAAGCGTGACGAGTGCGGTCTCATGTGCCGGAAGGCGATAGTCCGCCATAACGATCTCGATCATTGCGCTGAACCGGTCAGTCTGTCGAAAGGGTTGCCGCAATGCGACGCGCGCACGCTTCGGCCTGGACTGCATCACGCGCCTCGACCATCACGCGAACCAGCGGCTCGGTGCCACTGGCTCGAATCAAGACACGACCGCTGTCGCCCAGCTCGGCCTCGGCGCGTGCGGTTTCCACGGCAAGCGCAGGGTTCGCCTTCCAATCATGCCCCGGCGCGAGACGCACATTGATGAGGGTCTGCGGAAACAGCGTGACCTCCGCCAGCAGTTGCGCCACCGGCTTGCCACTGCGCACGCAAGCCTGCAGCACCTGCAGTGCGCTCACGATGCCATCGCCGGTGGTGTGGCGGTCAAGCGCCAACAGGTGGCCGGAACCTTCGCCGCCCAGGAGCCAGCCACGCTTTTCAAGTTCTTCGAGCACATAGCGGTCGCCGACCTTGGCGCGCACCAGCGCGATGCCCTGCGCGCGAAGCGCCATCTCGACAGCCTTGTTGGTCATCAACGTGCCCACGACGCCGACCGGCTTCTCGCCGCGCGCAATGCGCTCGGTGACCATCAGGTAGAGCAGTTCGTCGCCGTTGAACAGGCGGCCGCTGGCGTCGATCAACTGCAGCCGGTCGGCATCGCCATCGAGGGCGATGCCGTAGTCGGCGCCGTTCGCTTTCACGGCTTCGATGAGTGCCTGCGGATGCGTCGCCCCGAAACCCTTGTTGATGTTGAGCCCATCGGGTGCACAGCCGATGCTGATCACGTCGGCGCCGAGTTCGTGGAACACCTGCGGCGCCACCTGGTAGGCGGCACCGTGCGCCCCGTCGACCACGAGCTTCATGCCGCGCAGGGTCAGGTCGTTGGCGAAAGTGCTTTTGCAGAACTCGGTGTAGCGGCCGGCGGCATCGTCGAGTCGGCGAGCCTTGCCGAGCTGTGCGGACTCGGCCCAGACCGGCGGCTCCTCGAGGGCGGCCTCGACCGCAAGCTCCCATTCATCGCTGAGTTTGGTGCCCTGCGCGCTGAAGAACTTGATGCCGTTGTCCGGAAAGGCGTTGTGACTGGCGCTGATCACCACGCCCAGGCTGGCGCGCTGAGCACGCGTGAGGTAGGCCACGCCGGGCGTCGGCAAGGGGCCGAGCAACACGACGTCGACGCCGGCCGAATTGAAGCCGGATTCGAGCGCGGACTCCAGCATGTAGCCCGAGATGCGCGTGTCCTTGCCGATCAGCACCCGGGGGCGCGCCTCGGTCTGCTTGAGCACACGGCCGACCGCGTGCGCGAGGCGCAGCACGAAGTCCGGCGTGATCGGCGGCTGCCCGACCGTGCCGCGAATGCCGTCGGTGCCGAAGTATTTTCTTGTCATCGTTGTCGCTCCTTATCTTGTTGTTCTGCCTTCATGGCGCGCTGCACCGCCAGCGCGGCCACGGTCTCGCGCACATCATGCACGCGCACGATCCCCGCCCCCCGTTCGACCGCCAGCAGCGCGGCAGCCACGCTCGGCACCATCCGCTCACCCGCATCGGCGATGCCCGTGACAGCGCCCAGTGACGATTTGCGCGACCAGCCCGCAAGCAACGGATAGCCCGATGCCAGCAGCTCGCCCTGGCGCGCGAGCAGCGAGAAATTCTGAGACATCGTCTTCCCAAATCCGATGCCGGGGTCGAGCACGATCCGCTGCGCATCGATGCCCAGCGCCTCGACGCGCTGTGCCCAGAAGTCGAGCAACTGGGACACGACATCGCCCTGCATCGGCGCCTGCTGCATGGTCTGGGGATCGCGGTGCATGTGCATCAGGCAGACGCCACAGGAAGGATGCGCAGTGACCACATCGCAGGCGCCGGGTTGGCGCAGCGCCCACACGTCATTGACGATGTCCGCGCCCAGATCGAGTGCTGCACGCATCACTTCCGGTTTGTAGGTGTCGACGGAGACCGGTACACCGAGCTCGACGGCCGCACGCAGCACAGGGAGCACGCGCGAGAGCTCCTCCGCCAGATCGACCGCCGGACTGCCGGGGCGCGTCGATTCGCCGCCAATGTCCAGAATGTGTGCACCTTCGCTGACCAGTTGCTCGCAATGCCGTATCGCCGCCGAGCAGGTCGCATGTGCGCCGCCATCCGAGAACGAGTCGGGTGTGACGTTGACGATGCCCATCACCCGCGGCTCGGCCAGATCGATCAGGAAGCGCGACGTTCGCCAGATCGCCGCGACGTCGGCCCCATGAAAAACGGGGCCAGAGGCCCCGTCGATCGTTGATGTGGTCACCGTCTCACTCAGGCCGCGGTCGATGCCGGATCCGGCTTGACGGCCGGCGTGCCGCCGGCACCGCCACCGCTGCCCGCTGGCGGTATCCGCGGCGTCCAGTCCTTTTGCGGTCGTGGCTCCTTGCCAGCCATGATGTCGTCGAGCTGCTCGCTGTCGATCGTTTCCCATTCGAGCAGGGCCTTCGCCATCGCGTGCATCTTGTCGCTGTTCTCTTCGATCAGGCGACGTGCCAGCGCGTACTGCTCGTCGATGATGCGGCGCACCTCGCCGTCCACCTTCTGCATCGTGGTCTCGCTCATGTTCGTGGTCTTCGTGACCGAGCGGCCGAGGAACACTTCGCCTTCGTTCTCCGCGTAGACCATCGGGCCCAGCGCATCGGTCATACCGTAACGCGTGACCATGTCGCGGGCGATCGAGGTTGCGCGCTCGAAGTCGTTGCTTGCGCCCGTGGTCATCTGGTTCATGAACACTTCTTCGGCGATACGGCCACCGAACAGCATGCTGATCTGGTTGAGCATGTACTCGCGGTCGTAGCTGTAGCGATCCTGCGCAGGCAGGCTCATCGTCACGCCCAAGGCACGGCCGCGCGGGATGATGGTGACTTTGTGGACCGGGTCGCACTTGGGCAGCAGCTTGCCGATGAGGGCGTGCCCGGACTCGTGGTACGCCGTGTTGCGGCGCTCTTCCTCGGGCATGACCATGCTCTTGCGCTCGGGTCCCATGAAGATCTTGTCCTTGGCCTTCTCGAAGTCCTGCATCTCGACCACGCGAGCATTGCGGCGAGCAGCCATCAGCGCAGCCTCGTTGCAGAGGTTGGCCAGATCGGCGCCCGACATGCCCGGCGTGCCGCGAGCGATCACATTGGGGTTGACGTCCTGGCCCACCGGCACCTTGCGCATGTGGACGGCGAGTATCTGCTCGCGGCCGCGGATGTCCGGCAGCGTCACGTAGACCTGGCGGTCGAAGCGGCCGGGGCGCAGCAGGGCCGCGTCCAGAATGTCCGGGCGGTTGGTGGCCGCCACGACGATCACGCCGAGGTTGGTTTCGAAGCCGTCCATCTCGACCAGCATCTGGTTGAGAGTCTGCTCGCGCTCATCGTTGCCACCGCCAAGACCGGCGCCACGCTGGCGACCGACCGCATCGATTTCGTCGATGAAGATGATGCAGGGGGCATTCTTCTTGGCATTCTCGAACATGTCGCGCACGCGGGCCGCGCCAACGCCGACGAACATTTCGACGAAGTCGGAACCCGAGATCGAGAAGAACGGTACCTTGGCTTCACCCGCGATGGACTTGGCCAAGAGCGTCTTGCCGGTGCCGGGCGGGCCGACCAGCAGCAGACCGCGTGGAATGCGCCCGCCCAGCTTCTGGAAGCGTGCCGGATCCTTCAGGAAGTCGACGACTTCCTTCACTTCTTCCTTCGCCTCGTCGCAACCGGCGACGTCCGCGAAAGTGACGGTGTTGGTGTTCTCGTCGAGCATGCGGGCCTTGCTCTTGCCGAAGCTGAAGGCGCCGCCCTTGCCGCCGCCCTGCATTTGCCGCATGAAGTACACCCATACGCCGATCAACAGCAGCATCGGGCCCCAGCTGACCAGCAAGGTCATGAGCAGTGAACCCTCTTCGCGTGGCTTCACGTCGAACTTGACGTTGTTGGCGATCAGGTCACCGACAAGGCCGCGGTCGAGGTACGTGGCGGTGGTGCGGATCTTCCGGTCGTCATTGGTGACGGCGACGATCTCGCTGCCCCCCTGACCTTCCTGGATGGTCGCGCTCTTGATGCGGTTGCCACGGACTTCCTCAAGGAAATCCGAGTAGCCGACATTGTTTGCACCGGCGGCGCCTCGCGTGTCGAACTGCTTGAAAACAGTGAACAACACCATTGCGATGACGAGCCAGACGGCAACTTTGGAAAACCACTGATTGTTCAAATAAAACTCCAGTCGGGAAGCGCGTGACAGAAAGATGAAAACGCGCATAGGACACGCAATTGCTGCCTATTTTAGGCTTTTCAAGCTGCGAAACGTGGGGGTTTCCCGCGAGCAGCCACAGGGCCGGCGCGGGTTTGCCGGATTTAGAGGCTCGCCAGCGACCCGTATCAATTCGTAGGCGCTTCGATCAGGCCCACACCAACCAGAAACGTTTCGGACGATTTGTCCCGCGATGCCTTCGGCTTGATGCGCTTGACAGTGCGGAACGTCGCCTTGAACAGCCTGACGAGGTCCTCGTAGCCGCTGCCATGAAAAACCTTGGCGACCAACGCGCCTTGCGGCTTCATGTGGTGGCGGGAGAAGTCGATCGCAAGCTCGATCAGGTAGGCGATACGCGCCCCGTCTGCCGAGGCGATGCCCGACAGATTCGGCGCCATGTCCGACACGACCACGTCGGCTTGCCGACCGGCCATGGCGATCTTGAGCTGGTCGAGCACCACGTCTTCGCGGAAATCGCCTTGAAAGAAAGTGACGCCTTCAATGGGTTCCATCGGCAGCATGTCGAGGGCGATGATCGTGCCGTCGAGCGCACCTGCCGCAGCGCCATCGGGCGACATTCGACGCCGCACGTACTGACTCCAGGCACCCGGCGTCGAGCCGAGGTCCACCACCAACTGGCCGGGCTTGATGAGACCGAGCGTCTCGTCGATCTCCTTGAGTTTGTAGGCGGCCCGCGCGCGGTAGCCCTCCTTGGTGGCCAGCTTCACGTACGGATCGTTGATGTGGTCGTGCAGCCAGGCCTTGTTGACCTTCTTGCCGGGTTTGTCGCTTTTTGGGGGGGTGCTCATCTACGCCGGATAATACGGGGATGCCCGCTATTCAACTGACCCCCGCCCAACGCAAGGTGCATCGCGCCGAAGCGCATCACCTCGATCCGATCGTCATGGTCGGTGGAGACGGGCTCACCCCGGCCGTCAAGAACGAAGTCGATGCCGCCCTCAAGGCCCACGGCCTCATCAAGGTCCGCGTCTTCTCCGACGACCGCCTTGCCCGCGAGAACATGATGGTCACGCTGACCGATGAACTCGACGCCGCCCCGATCCAGCACATCGGCAAGCTGCTGGTGCTCTGGCGTCCGAAAGTGGAGAAAGAGCGCGCCGTCGACGAAGACCGCATGCCGGGCCCGCGCGACGTCAAGGTCGTGAAATACAGCAAGCGCCCTGGGCAGCGGCCCGAGATCAAGACGCTGCGCGTCCTCGGCAACCAGCGCCTGACGCCGGGCGGAACCATCAAGCGCGCACGCGCCAAGCCGCCGCTCTCGGACAAGAAAAAGCGCCAGGCGGACTGAGCGTGGCGCCTGAAGGCGCCGTCCAGCGCCACATTCTCTGCATGAAGTGGGGTACGAAATACGGTCCCGACTACGTCAACCGCCTCTATGCCATGGTGCGCCGCCACCTCCATGGCGACTTCAACTTCGTCTGCCTCACCGATGACGGCGTGGGCATTCGGCCAGAGGTGCAGTGCCTTCCGATCCCGCCGCTCGACCTGCACCTGGCGCCCGGCCAGCGAGACGGCGCCTGGAAGAAGCTGACGACCTTCACAAAAGACCTCCATGGGCTGCGCGGTACTGCGCTGTTCCTGGACGTCGATGTGGTGATCGTCGGCAGCCTCGATGGCTTTTTCGAGCAGCCAGGCGATTTCCTGATCATTCGCGATTACCCCCGCTTCTGGCGCTTCGGCCAGCGGATCACCGGCAACTCCTCCGTGTATCGCTTCGAATTGGGGGCGCACGCCGACGTGCTGGCGAACTTTCGCGGTCACATGAAAGAAGTGCAGGCGTCTTATCGCAACGAGCAGGCGTACCTGTCCGACTACTTGCATCGCCAGGGCAAACTGGCGTATTGGCCGGAGGGCTGGTGCCCCAGCTTCAAATACCACGGCATTCCGGTTTTTCCGACGAACCTTTGGCGCGAGCCCTTCGTGCCGGAGGGTGCGCGCATCGTGATCTTTCATGGCGAATGCAATCCGCCCGATGCATTGGCCGGCCGGCGCAATCGCCTGTTCCGCTACATCCGGCCTGCGCGCTGGATCGCGCGCTTCTGGAAGGAATGATCAGGCTGCGCGGCGTGGCGCCATGCGCCAGAGCAGCGCGCCTGCGCAAAGCCACTGGCCAAGATACATGCCGCTGCCCATGGCATGCCAGAGCTTGAGGTTTTCGCGCGCGAGGATGCGCGGCGACACGGCGTACTGTTGCAGCAGCGCCAGCAGCAACGCAACGACGACCAGGGTGATCGCGGTGCGCGTCTGCGCATCGACGCTCTCGGTCATGGTTGACCTGAAGTAGGTCAGGAGCACCAGTCCGCCGCCCAGAGCGATCCATGTCTGCGCCGCGAAAAGTTGGCCGGCGAAGTTGCCGGCCACCGCCGGATTGCTGAGCTTCGCAAAAAGCATCGGCACGACGAGAAAGCCGGTCGTCGTGAGACTGCCCCACCAAAGGGCTGCGACCATCAGCGCGAAACGGTCCTTCATGGGGAAATGGTCAGATGTAGCTGACGCCGACGATCTCGTAGCGCTTCAGGCCACCGGGCGCCTGGACTTCGGCGGTATCGCCCTCTTCCTTGCCGATCAGCGCACGCGCGATCGGGCTGGAGATGTTGATGAGGCCCAGCTTCAGATCGGCTTCGTCTTCACCGACGATCTGGTACTTCACCGCTGCGCCGCTCTCTTCTTCCTCAAGCTCCACCGTGGAGCCGAAGACGACCTTGCCGCCGGCGTCGAGCTCGGTCGGGTCGATGATCTGTGCAGCCGAGAGCTTGCCTTCGACTTCCTGGATGCGGCCTTCGATGAACCCCTGGCGATCCTTGGCAACTTCGTATTCGGCGTTCTCGCTCAGGTCGCCCTGGGCACGCGCCTCGGAGATCGCGTTGATGACCCAGGGACGGTCGACCGTCTTGAGCTGATGCAATTCGGCGCGCAGTTTCTCGGCGCCGCGTTTGGTGATGGGGATGGTGGCCATGTTTGGTTCTCCATAAAGCGAAAACCGCCGAACGATGCCGTTCGGCGGTCGATGGGGGGACGGATCAGACGAGTGTGCGTCCGGTCAGCCGGCTCAGGATGGCGAGCGGGCTCGAATCAGGATTGTATTGCTTCGCAGCAGGCAGATGAAGCGTCTGCTCCAGCATGTACTGGCCGGACATCACGGCGTGCGAGGTCTGGTCGGAAAAGCACACCCACACCGAGCCGGGCGGAAATGCCGCAGCCTCCTGCGGCGAGGTCTTCTGGTAGTCGAGATCCGACTTCATGCCGTCGTGCAACTGCAGCATCAGATGGTCGTACTCGCTGCGAAACGACTTGGTCACCCGCAGTGCGCGAAGCAGCTTCGCTTGCCAGCGAACGTACGGCTTGGCGCGCGGCATGAAGCGCCGCGCCATGTCTTCGAACGGCTCGCCGACACGCCAGACTCGGGGCACGCCGTCGGGATTCACGTTGGTGAACACCCGCAGGATGCGCTCGCCGTAGTTCGGTCGCGACGGGAACGAGTCGACATGAAGCCGCTTGTCGTCGGCGCGCCATGATTGAACCCGCGTCTCGACATGGGCCGGCCGATAGCTGGTGGGCGCGAGCCGCAATGCAGCGGCGTAGTGGGGCAACAGGCCATGGATGAGCGCCTGCGCCTGCGTGCTGAAGCGTCCCACCATCGCGGCCACTGCCCGCTGCATCACTTCGTCGCCAGCCACGCCCTTGATCCGCCCGTCCTGCGACAGGCTGATGTTGCGCACATCTGGCGAGAGAACGCCCGGCGTGAGCAAGGCACGCTCGGCCGGCAACAGCTCGAACGCAAGGCGCGGAAAGTACAGCACCTTGCCGGCCTCCAGCGCTGCGATCCACTCGTCGTATGGCCGAGCCGCGTGCCAGTCGGACAGATCGAGTTCGACGAGTTGCGTGTCCATCGCGGGTGCCCGTCAGCCCATCGCGGCCAGTTGGGCGTGCATCTCCTGCACGGAAATCACGCCGAGCTCGTCCATGTGCTGCATGCCTTCGACCGCGGCTTCGGCGCCGAAGATCGTGGTGAACGTGGTCACGCGCGCGAGCAAGGCCGAGGTGCGGATCTGGCGCGAGTCGGTGATCGCGTTGCGGCGCTCCTCGACCGTGTTGATGACCAGCGCGATCTCGTTGTTCTTGATCATGTCGACGATGTGCGGCCGGCCCTCGGTGACCTTGTTCACCGTGGCGCAGGTGACGCCTGCCGCGGCCATCGCCGCCGCCGTGCCCTTGGTCGCGATCAGGTCGAAACCGAGCTTCGCCAGGCCCTTGGCAACATCGACGGCACGCGCCTTGTCGTTGTTCTTGACCGAGATGAAGACCTTGCCCGACTTCGGCAGGATGGTGCCGGCACCGATCTGCGACTTGACGAAGGCCTCGCCGAAGGTCTTGCCCACACCCATGACTTCGCCTGTCGACTTCATCTCCGGGCCGAGGATGGTGTCCACGCCCGGGAACTTGACGAACGGGAACACGGCTTCCTTGACGCTGAAGTACGGCGGCGTCACTTCCTTCGTGACGCCCTGCGACGCGAGTGACTGGCCGGCCATGCAGCGAGCGGCCACCTTCGCGAGCTGGATGCCGGTGGCCTTGCTCACGTAGGGCACGGTGCGCGAGGCACGCGGATTCACTTCGAGCACGTAGATGACATCCTTGCCGTCCTTCTGCTGGATCGCGAACTGCACGTTCATCAGGCCAACGACATTGAGCGCCTTCGCCATGGCCGCGCTCTGGCGTTTGAGTTCGGCGATGGTGTCGGCATTGAGGCTGTACGGCGGCAACGAACAGGCCGAGTCGCCCGAGTGCACGCCCGCCTGCTCGATGTGCTCCATGACGCCGCCGATCAGCGTGGCGCCTTCGCCGTCGCGGATGCAGTCGACGTCGCATTCGACCGCGTCGTTCAGGAAGCGGTCCAGCAGCACCGGCGAGTCGTGGCTGACCTTGACCGCTTCGCGCATGTAGCGCTCCAGGTCGCGCTGCTCGTGCACGATTTCCATCGCACGGCCGCCGAGCACGTAGCTCGGGCGCACCACCAGCGGGTAACCCAGGGCCGCAGCCTTCTCGAGCGCTTCGGGCTCGGTGCGCGCGGTCGCGTTGGGCGGCTGGCGCAGGCCCAACTCATGCAAGAGCTTCTGGAAACGCTCGCGGTCTTCTGCCGCATCGATCATGTCCGGCGATGTGCCGATGATCGGCACCTCGTTGGCTTCGAGGTCGAGCGCAAGCTTGAGCGGCGTCTGGCCGCCGTACTGCACGATCACGCCGAGCGGCTTTTCCTTGTCGACGATCTCGAGCACGTCTTCGAGCGTCAGCGGCTCGAAGTACAGGCGATCGGACGTGTCGTAGTCGGTCGACACGGTCTCTGGATTGCAGTTGACCATGATGGTCTCGTACCCGTCTTCGCGCATCGCGAGGGCGGCGTGCACGCAGCAGTAATCGAACTCGATGCCCTGGCCAATGCGGTTCGGGCCGCCGCCGAGCACCATGATCTTCTTCTTGTCCGTCGGCGCGGCTTCGCACTCGTCCTCGTAGGTCGAGTACATGTAGGCCGTGTTGGTCGAAAACTCGGCTGCGCAGGTGTCGACCCGCTTGTAGACCGGGCGCACGCCCAGGGCGCGGCGCTTCTCGCGGATGGCGGTGTCGGTGGTCTTCAACTGGCGCGCGAGGCGGCGGTCGGAGAAGCCCTTCTTCTTCAAAGCGAGCAGCGTGTCCTTGTCGATGTCGTCGAGCGACTTCGTTTCCAGCTCGAGTTCGATCTTCACGATCTCCTCGATCTGCACCAGGAACCACGGGTCGATCTTGGTCAGCGCGAACACCTCATCGACCGACAGGCCCATGGCGAAGGCATCGCCGACGTACCAGATCCGCTCGGGGCCGGGCTCGCCCAGTTCCTTTTCGAGCACTTCGCGGTCCTGCGTCTTCTCATTGAGGCCGTCGACGCCGACCTCGAGGCCGCGCAGGGCCTTCTGGAACGACTCCTGGAAGGTGCGACCCATGGCCATCACTTCACCCACCGACTTCATCTGCGTCGTCAGGCGCGAATCCGCCTGCGGGAACTTCTCGAACGCGAAGCGCGGAATCTTCGTGACCACGTAGTCGATCGAGGGCTCGAAGGATGCGGGCGTCGCGCCCCCGGTGATCTCGTTGCGCAGTTCGTCGAGCGTGTAGCCCACGGCCAGCTTGGCCGCGACCTTCGCGATCGGGAAGCCCGTGGCCTTGGAGGCCAGTGCCGAAGACCGCGACACGCGCGGGTTCATCTCGATGACGACCATGCGGCCATCCTTCGGATTGATCGAGAACTGGACGTTCGAGCCGCCGGTGTCGACGCCGATCTCGCGCAGCACGGCCAGCGAGGCGTTGCGCAGGATCTGGTATTCCTTGTCCGAGAGCGTCTGCGCCGGGGCCACGGTGATCGAGTCGCCGGTGTGCACGCCCATCGGGTCGAGGTTCTCGATCGAGCAGACGATGATGCAGTTGTCCGCCGTGTCGCGAACCACCTCCATCTCGTACTCCTTCCAGCCGAGCAACGATTCCTCGATCAGCAGTTCGTTGGTGGGCGAGGCTTCGATGCCGCGCTTGCAGATGGTCTCGAACTCGTCCGGGTTGTAGGCGATGCCGCCGCCAGTGCCGCCGAGCGTGAAGCTCGGACGGATCACGGTCGGGAAGCCGAGCGTCTTCTGCACGGCCCAGGCCTCGTCCATGGTGTGCGCAATACCCGAACGCGCCGATCCGAGGCCGATCTTGGTCATCGCGTCCTTGAACTTCAGGCGGTCTTCTGCCTTGTCGATGGCCTCGGGCGTGGCGCCGATCAGTTCGACGTCGTACTTGGCGAGCACGCCGTTGCGCCAGAGATCGAGCGCGCAGTTCAGCGCGGTCTGGCCGCCCATGGTCGGCAGGATCGCGTCGGGACGTTCCTTGGCGATGATCTTCTCGACCGTCTGCCAGGTGATCGGCTCGATGTAGGTGACATCGGCAGTGGCCGGGTCGGTCATGATCGTCGCGGGGTTGCTGTTGATCAGGATGACTTTGTAGCCCTCCTCGCGCAATGCCTTGCAGGCCTGCACGCCGGAATAGTCGAACTCGCAGGCCTGGCCGATGATGATCGGACCGGCGCCGATGATCAGGATGCTTTTGAGGTCTGTGCGCTTAGGCATTCTGGTTCTCCGTCTTTTCTGTCTTGTTCTTTTCCATCAGTGCCGTGAAGCGATCGAACAGGTAGCCGATGTCGTGCGGTCCGGGCGAGGCTTCCGGATGACCCTGGAAGCAGAAGGCCGGCTTGTCGGTGCGGGCCAGGCCCTGCAGCGTGTTGTCGAACAGGCTGATGTGCGTCGGACGCAAAGTCGCGGGCAGCGACTTCTCGTCGACGGCAAAACCATGGTTCTGGCTCGTGATGCTCACGCGGCCGTTGTCCAGATCCTTGACAGGGTGGTTCGCGCCGTGATGGCCGAACTTCATCTTGAAGGTCTTCGCGCCGGAGGCCAGCGCCATGATCTGATGGCCCAGGCAGATGCCGAAGGTCGGGATGCCGGTCTCGATCAGTTCCCTGACTGCGGCGATGGCGTAGTCGCAGGGCTGCGGGTCACCGGGCCCGTTCGCCAGAAAGATGCCGTCCGGCTTCAGCTTGAGCACATCGGCGGCCGGCGTCTGCGCGGGAACGACGGTGATGCGCGCTCCGCGCTGCGCGATCATGCGCAGGATGTTCTTCTTGACGCCGTAATCGAACGCGACCACGTGGAAGCGTGGCGTGATCTGCACGCCGTATCCGGAACCGAGCTTCCACTCGGTCTGCGTCCACTCGTAGGTCTGCTTGACCGACACCACCTTGGCAAGGTCGAGGCCCGCCATGGTGGGCGCAGCCTTGGCCGCGGCGACGGCCTTCTCGATCAGCGCCGGAGTGACCGCCTCGCCTTCGGCAAGGCCAAGGATGCAACCGTTCTGCGCGCCGTTCGTCCGAAGATGACGGGTGAGCTTGCGCGTATCGATGTTGGCGATGGCAACCGTCTTGCCGGCCACCAGATACTCGTGAAGCGTGGCGGTCTTGCGGAAGTTGGAAGCGACCAGCGGCAAATCTTTGATGATCAATCCTGCGGCGTGGATCTTGTCGGCTTCGATGTCTTCCTCGTTGACGCCATAGTTGCCGATGTGCGGATACGTGAGGGTCACGATCTGCTGGCAATAGCTCGGGTCGGTCAGGATTTCCTGGTAACCGGACATGGCGGTGTTGAACACCACCTCGCCGGTGGTGGCGCCGGCAGCGCCAATCGAATTGCCTTGAAAGACCGTGCCGTCTGCGAGCGCCAGAATGGCGGGCGGGAAAGCTCCCTTGAGAGACAAAAGCACTGGGTTCTCCGGATGGATGACGCCCAGAGCGCACCCAAGGATTTGACTCGTTGGGTCGCGACTTTCGTCGAGGAGTTGGCTTGCGTGCGCGGTGGGCGGGGGTGAATGCGGGAAAGCCCTTGATTATAGCGACCCGGCTCTCAGCCGGCCGCTCCGGCTGCGCTCGCATGCAGGCAAATCGCAGCCGCTGCCGCGACGTTGAGCGATTCCTCGCCACCCGGCTGGGCGATCCGGATGCGATGCGCCGCACGCGCCTCGAGCTCGGATGACACGCCCTGCCCTTCGTGACCCATCAACCAGGCGCAGGGATGGGGCAAAAGCGCCCGGTGAAGCCAGTCGCCATGATGCGAACTGGTGGCGACCATCGGCACTGCCAGCGCATCGAGCGCCTCCGTTCCGACACCCTCGATCAATCGGAGGCCGAAATGCGCACCCATCCCGGCACGCAGTACTTTTGGCGCCCACAGCGCGGCCGTCCCTTTGAGCGCCACCACCTGCGTGAAGCCGAAGGCCGAGGCGCTGCGCAGGATCGACCCGACGTTGCCCGCGTCCTGCAGCCGGTCGAGCACCACGGTGGCCGCGTGAGGCAGCAACTCGGGCTGCATCGGTACATCGATCACGAAACCCATCGGGGCGGGCGACTCCAGCCCGCTCGCGGCGGCGAGCAAGGCGTCATCGACCACGACAGTCTTGCGGGCACTGCGGGTCCAGTGCGCCGGAGCCTGTGGCCAGAAGGACGCCGAAAACACGGCGATCGCAGGCTGCACACCGCGTGCGAGCGCGGCCCGGCAGAGGTGATCGCCCTCGAGCCAGAGACGCCCGAGCTTGCGGTAGGCACCCGGGTCCTGCGCGAGCTTGCGCAAGTCTTTCAGCAGCGGGTTGTCGCGCGAGCTGACGTGGCTGACCTCGGACGCCGTCATGCCGATACCGCGACTTGAGGCGCGGCGCCGCCTCGGGCCAACGCGGCTGCGACGGGGCTGAACGAGCGGCGATGGTGCACGCACGCACCATGGCGCAGCAACGCTTCGAGGTGCTCCGGCGTGCCGTAACCCTTGTGGCCGGCAAAGCCGTAGTGCGGAAACTCGTCGTGCAACTGCTGGCAGAGCTTGTCGCGGTGCACCTTGGCGAGGATCGACGCGGCCGAGATCGCCTTGACGCGCGAGTCCCCCCTGACGATGGCCTCGGCCAGCACGTCGAGCACCGGCAGCCGGTTGCCGTCGACCAGCACTTTCACAGGCTTCAGCCGCAGCCCTTCGACCGCACGGCGCATTGCGATCATGGTCGCCTGCAGGATGTTGTGCGTGTCTATCTCTTCGACCGTGGCGTGCGCCACCGAGCAGCACAGCGCGCGCGCCATGATCTGGTCATGGAGCCGCTCGCGCTGCAGCGCCGTCAGCGTCTTGGAGTCGGCCAGTCCCCGGATGGGGTACTTGTCGTCCAGGATCACAGCGGCCGCCACGACGGGACCGGCGAGCGGCCCCCGGCCGGCCTCGTCGACCCCGGCGAGCAGGCCGGGCACGTCCCACAGCAGCGACGCCTGCTCAGCCTTCAAGAATTTTCTGGATCGCATCGGCGCACAGTGTCGGGGTATCGCGCTGCAATTGCGAATGCAGCGTCGAAAAACGTTGTTCGAGCGCCCGCACCTTCTCGGGGGCATGAAGCCAGGCCAGCGTGGCGTCTGCCAGTGCTGCGGGCGTCGCTGCGTCCTGCAGCAGTTCGGGCACCACGAACTCGCCGCACAGGATGTTCGGCAGCCCCACCCAGGGCTGCAACTGCTGGCGCTGCATCAGGTACCAGGACAACTTGTTCATGTTGTAGGCGATGACCATCGGGCGCTTGAACAGCGCGGCCTCTAGCGTCGCGGTACCGCTGGCGATCAGCGTGGCATCGCATGCAGCCAATGCCGCGTGCGATTGACCATCGAGCAACTTCACCTTGCCGGCCATTCCGGCCACATGGAGGAGCGCCTCCACCTCGGCACGCAACCCAGGGAGGATGGGCGCGATGAACTGGAGTTCGGGCTGCGCCCGTTGCATCAGGGATGCGGCCGCGAAGAACCGCGAGGCGAGATAGAGAACCTCGGAGCGCCGACTGCCGGGCAAGAGCGCCACCACGCGGGCATCCGGCCTCAGGCCCAGCGCCGAGCGCGCCGCGGCGCGATCCGGCTGTAGCGGAATCACATTGGCGATCGGGTGACCGACATAGCTGGCCGAGACATTCTCCTTGGCGAGCAACGCGGGTTCAAACGGAAAGATGCACAGCACATGGTCGGCCGCCGCACGGATCTTGTCGATGCGCCCCGCGCGCCAGGCCCAGATCGACGGACAGACGAAATGGACCGTCTTGACGCCGCTGCTGCGCAAACCTGCTTCGAGGTCGAGATTGAAATCGGGCGCGTCGACACCGATGAACAACTCAGGCCGCTCGGCGAGCAGCCGCACCTTCAGCTGGCGACGAATGCCGGCAATCTCGCGGTAGTGGCGCAGCACTTCGACGTATCCGCGCACGGCCAGCTTTTCCTGCGGCCACCAGCTTTGAAAGCCATGGGCCAGCATGCGCGGACCCCCGATGCCGAAGGTCTCGAGACCGGGCCAACGCGCAGAGAGGCCATCGAGCAGCAAGCCGGCGAGCAGGTCGCCCGACGGCTCGCCCGCGACCATCGCGAACTGTCGCGTGGCGGTATCAGCGGTCATGCGCGGTCAGCGGGCGATGCCGCCGACGGAGGTGCCGAGGAACGCATCCATGAGCGCTACATCAGCCGCCGCACCAGGCATTCGCGCGGCAAGTTCGACGATGGCGGCACGCGATTCCTCCAAGGTCTTCCCCTGACGATAAAGCAACTTGTGCATCTCGCGGATCGCCGAAATGCGCTCGGCCGAGAAGTCCCGGCGGCGCAAACCCACCAGGTTGACGCCACGCACTGCGAGGGGGTTGCCGTCCACGACCATGTAAGGCGGGATGTCCTTGCCGACATGGCTTGCGAATCCCACCATGGCGTGCGCTCCGATGCGCATGCGTTGCAGCACCCCGACCAGCCCACCGACAGTCGCCCAATCGCCGACCTCGACATGACCGGCAAGCGTGGCGGCGTTGGCCATCGTGATCTGGCTGCCGAGCTGGCAGTCGTGGGCGATGTGCACGTATGCCATGATCCAGTTGTCGTCGCCGATTCGCGTAACACCCGCATCCTGCGCGGTACCCAGATTGAAGGTGCAAAACTCACGGATCGTGTTGCGATCGCCGATCACGAGTTCGGTCGCTTCACCCGCGTATTTCTTGTCCTGCGGCACGGCGCCGAGCGACGAGAACTGGAAGATTCGGTTGTCCGCACCGATCGTGGTGTGCCCCTCGATCACGCAGTGCGCGCCGACCGTCGTTCCGGCGCCGATCTTCACGTGGGGCCCGACGACCGTGAACGGGCCGACCGTCACCGAGTCGTGGATCTCCGCATGGGGATCGACGACCGCCGTCGAATGAACCTGCGTCATGCGCGATGAATCAGCTGAGCTGCCGCATCGCGCACATCAGCGTCGCCTCGCACGCCAGTGTGTCGCCGACCATGGCACGTCCGTGGAACTTGGAAATGCCGGCCTTGACACGATCGATCTCGACTTCGAGCGTGAGCTGGTCGCCCGGCTCGACCGGCCGCTTGAACCGGGCGCCGTCGATGGCCGCGAAATAGTAGACCGTGTTGTCATCGGGCACGATGTCGTGCGAATGGAAGGAAAGAAGCGCAGCGGCCTGCGCCATCGCCTCGAGCATGAGCACACCCGGCATCACCGGGCGATGCGGAAAATGACCGTTGAAGAACGGCTCGTTCATCGTCACGTTTTTCAGTGCCGTGATCCGCTTGCCTTTTTCCATCGCCAGGACACGGTCTACCAGCAGGAACGGGTAGCGATGAGGGAGCAGCTTGAGGATTTGATGGATATCGAGCGTCGTCGTCATGGTTTTT
The DNA here is from genome assembly GCA_041424275.1 of Variovorax sp. Taxonomy (GTDB): domain Bacteria; phylum Pseudomonadota; class Gammaproteobacteria; order Burkholderiales; family Burkholderiaceae_C; genus Variovorax. The sequence continues at coordinate 254,624 of JBGMOF010000023.1, read as the reverse complement.
TGTCCTGCTGCATCGTTTTTTCGAGCGCCTTGAGCCGCTCTCGCAACCCGTGCAGTTGCTTGAGCGTCGCAGCGTTTTTTTCCCAGGACGCATTGTCGTCGATGGGAAACATGCCGGTGTACTGGCCGGGCTTCTGAATGGAGCGCGTCACCACCGTCGCCGCCGAGATGTGCACGCCATCCGCCAGGGTCAGGTGACCCAGCACAATCGCGCCGCCACCGACCGTGCAATGCGCGCCGATCACGGCGCTGCCGGCCACCCCGACGCAGCCAGCCATCGCAGTGTGCTTGCCGATACGCACGTTGTGGCCGATCTGTATGAGGTTGTCGAGCTTCACACCGTCTTCGATGACGGTGTCTTCGAGTGCGCCGCGATCGATGCATGTGTTGGCACCGATTTCCACATCGTCCCCGATGCGCACAGCGCCCAGTTGCTCGATCTTGACCCATGCACCGTTGTGCGGTGCAAGGCCGAATCCATCGGCACCGATCACGACGCCGGGATGCAGCAGGCAACGCGCGCCGATCACGCAGTCTTCGCTGATCGTTACACGCGACTTGAGCACCGTGCCTGCGCCGATGCGGGCGCCTCGCTCGACCACGCAGAGGGCGCCGATGCGGGCCGTCGGGTCGACACTGGCGTCGGCGTCGATCACCGCGCTAGGGTGAATTCGATGAATTTCCGGTCGCGCGTGTCGCGCTTTCCAGAGCTGTGTCAGGCGCGCGAAGTAAAGGTAAGGGTCCGCTGTGACGATGCACGCGCCTCGTGCCAGCGCGGGAGCGCTCATCGCTGTCGAGACGATCACACAGGCAGCTGAGGAAGCGGCAAGCTCCTTCTGATACTTCGGATGGCTGAGAAATGAGAGCGCGTCAGGCGTGGCGCTCTGCAGGGGCGCCAACCTTGAGATCACGATGTCGGGATCGCCGTGAAACTCTCCGCCGAGGGCTTCGACGATGGCGCCAAGCCGCATGGCCACGGCAGTCTGCGCCCTACTTCCCGCCGGACGACGAAGGCGCGTTGAGCGCCTTGATCACCTTGTCGGTGATGTCATGCTTCGGGTTGATGTAGATGGCTTCCTGAAGAATGGCGTCGTACTTTTCAGCTTCCGCGACCTGCTTCACGACCCGATTCGCGCGCTCGTAGACCTGTTGCAGCTCCTCGTTCTTGCGCGCATTGAGGTCTTCCTGGAATTCTCGCCGCTTGCGCTGGAAGTCGCGGTCCTGGTCGACCAAGGTCCTTTGACGCTGGGCGCGTTGCGCCTCCGGCAAAGTCGCGGCCTCCCGTTCGAACTTCTCGGAAGCGTTCTTGAGCGTTTCGCCCTGCGCTGTCAGCTCCTTCTCGCGCTTCGAAAATTCTGCCTCGAGCTTCGCCTGCGCCGCCTTGGCAGGTTGCGCTTCGCGGAGCACGCGATCGGGGTTGACGAAGCCGACGCGAAAGGTTTCTTGCGCCTGTACGGGCGCGGCCAGAAAAGCAAACGCGGGAATCAGAAATGCGCCGGCCGCGCGAACCAAATAATTCATCAGAACGACGTTCCAATCTGGAATTGCAAACTCTGGATTCTATCTTTCTGCACCAGCGGGACGAACACGTTGTTCGGATCAGCCACTTCCTTCTGCTGACGAATCGGGATCGCGTAGGCCAGGCGCAGCGGGCCCAACGGAGAGATCCAGCTGATGCCCAAACCGGCGGATGCGCGCACCTTCTGCTGGGCTTTCCACTGCGCATCTGTCGTGCCGAGCTGACGTTCTGCAAACACGTTGCCCACGTCGAAGAAGGTGTAGAGACGCAGCGTGCGATCGTTGCCCGCACCAGGGAATGGCGTGCTCAGTTCAACGTTGAAGATGGCTTTTCTCGTGCCACCCAATGCCGCGCCGGTGATCGAGTCGCGCGGGCCGAGTGAGTTCTGCTCGAAACCGCGGATCGAGCCGAGGCCGCCGGCATAGAAGTTCTTGAAGATCGGGAAGCCCTGGTTGGCCAGTGCAACACCGTTGACCGTGTCGCTGCCGAACGCCTTGCCGAGACCAACCTCCCCGTTGATCGACAGCGTGTATTGCTTGTTCAACGGGAAGAATTGCTGGTACTGGTAGCTGGTCTTGACATACTTCATGTCACCACCGACACCCACTTCGAGGTTGGCGCGCTGCACCTTGCCGCGTGTGGGCACCAGCGCGCTGTCGCGATTGTCGCGCGCCCAGCCCACGGTCAGCGGGATGCCCCAGACAGAGGCGCGGCCGCAATCCTGGATCAGTGCGTTCTGGGTCGTGCAACCGAAGTAATCACGATAGGCCTGCGGGGACGTGCTGATGAACTGGTTGGTGGTGGCGTTGTACGTGCCCGTGGCGCCCGGGTCGAACTGGTAGCGTTCGATGCCGCCGCCGAAGAAAACGGTGTCGACTTCGCCGAATGGAATGCCGAAACTGACGGCTGCGCCCTGGTGCTTGAGTGCATAGTCGCCGTCTGCCGAGTAGTACGGCCGCGTGGTCGTGTGGTACAGGCTGAAAGTGCGCGAAATGCCATCCGCCGTGAAGTACGGGTCGGTCGCCGTCACCGAAATCGTCTTGTTGTAGCTGCTGGTGTTGAGCTGCAGGCCGAGGTAGTTGCCGGAGCCGAACACGTTCTCCTGCGTGATGCCGAAATTGAACGACACCTTTTCGGCGCTCGAGAAGCCCGCGCCCAGTTGGAGGGAACCAGTCGGCTTCTCGACCACGTTGACGGTCAGGTCGACCTGGTCAGGCGTGCCGGGAATTTCGACCGTGTCCACGTTGACTTCGGTAAAGAAGCCCAGCCGGTCCAGGCGATCGCGCGACAACTTGATCTTGTCTCCGTCGTACCAAGAGGCTTCGTACTGGCGGAACTCACGACGCAGCACTTCATCGCGCGTGCGGTTGTTGCCGCCGACGTTGACGCGACGGACATAGACGCGGCGCGACGGCTCGGCCTGGATCGTGAGCGCCACGCGATTGTTCGGGCGATCGACCTCGGTCTGGGCCTGCACGCGGGCGAATGCATAGCCGAACGTGCCGAAGTAATCGGTGAAAGCCTTGGAGGTGGCCGTCACGTCTTCGCCGTTGTATGCCTCGCCTGGCTTGATCGTGACCAGCGACTTGAATTCGTCGTCGCGACCAAGGTAGTTCCCGTTGAGCTTGATGCCCGACACCACGAATTTCTCGCCTTCGGTGATGTTGACCGTGACAGCCAGGTCCTGGCGGTCAGGCGAAATCGCGACCTGGGTTGAATCGATGCGGAACTCGAGGTAGCCGCGGGTCAGGTAATACGAGCGCAGCGTTTCGAGGTCGGCGTTGAGCTTGGCGCGCGAATACTGATTCGACTTCGTGTACCAGCTCATGAAGCCGCCACTGTCCTGGTCGAACAGGTCGAGCAGCGTCGATTCGCTGAATGCCTTGTTGCCGACCACCCGCACCTCGCGGATGCGCGCGGAGTCGCCCTCTGTCACGGTGAACGTCAGGTTGACCCGATTGCGCTCGATCGGCGTGACCGTCGTGATGACTTCTGCGTTGTACAGACTCCTGCTGACGTACTGGCGCTTGAGTTCCTGCTCGGCGCGGTCAGCGAGTGCCTTGTCGTAGGGGCGGCCGTCCGCCAGTCCCACGTCCCGCAGTGCTTTCTGAAGCGCGGCCTTTTCGAATTCCTTGGTGCCCACGAAATCGACGTCGGCGATGGTCGGACGTTCTTCCACGATGACCACCAGCACGTTGCCGCTCACGTCGATGCGAACATCCTTGAAGAGCCCGAGATCGAACAGCGCCCGGATGGCAGCAGAGCCCCGGTCGTCGCTGTAGGTATCACCCACGCGCAGCGGGAGCGAGGCGAAGATGGTGCCGGCTTCGACACGCTGCAGGCCCTCCACGCGGATGTCACGAACCGTGAAAGGCTCGACCGCCCATGCAGCCGTGGCGGTCAACGCGCTGGCGACCACTGCGGCAACGCTACGCAGGCGAAAGCGACTGAAGTTTGTGTTCATCTGTGAAATGGGCCAACGCGGAATGCGCCGGCAGAAAGTTAACCAAAGAGCCGAGTCACATCGTTGAAAAGTGCGATCGACATCATGACCAGGAGCAACGCGACGCCACCACGTTGGAAGCGTTCCATCCATGCGTCAGACACGCTTTTGCCTGTGAGTCCCTCCCAAAGATAATACATCAGGTGCCCTCCGTCGAGGACGGGCAGCGGCATCAGATTCAGGACCCCCAGACTCACGCTGATCAGGGCGAGAAAGACAAGATACTGGGTCAGGCCCAGGCTTGCGGACTTGCCGGCATAGTCGGCGATCGTCAAGGGTCCGCTGAGGTTCTTCAGGGAGGCTTCGCCGATGACCATCTTCCCCATCATTCGCACGGTGAGAGCCGAAACCTCCCAAGTGCGCACCACACCACGCCAGATGCCGCCGACCACGCCCTGGCGCACGGTGACCATTTCCGGGGGCGCACCGACGTAGGCACCGATGCGCCCGACTTTGAGCGCCCCTTCTTCTTTCACCTCGGGCGCGACATCGATCGTCATGCGACGACCGGCGCGTTCGATCGACCAGGCTTGGGTTCGCGCCTGCCCGCCGCCATCCACCGAGCCGCGAATTGCTTCGCGCAGCTGCTGACCGTCGACGATTGCCAGAGGCCCGACCGCTTGAACCAGGTCGCCCTTTCTCAACCCCGCGCGCTCGGCCGCCCCGCCCGCGACGACATCGCCAATTTCCGGCCGTGTCAGCGGTGAGATGACGCCGATCTTGCGAAACATCTGCGCATCGGCATCCTTGGCGCCCACTCGGCTCAACGGCAAGACGAGCTCGCGTGAGGGACGCCCGCCCTCGCCTGCGATTTCCAGCGTGAGATCGCGGCCATCGAGTGCCGCACGCGTCATGCGCCAGCGCAGGTCCTCGAACGAATCAACGGCGTCGAGTTCGCCATCGAAGCCTGCCCGCGTGACGCGTTCACCGCCACGCAACCCGGCCTGCTCGGCGAGGGAAGCGGCCACCGGCCGCGCCAGCGTGGCCACGGGTTCCTTGACGCCGATCCAGTTGACTGCGGTATAGAGAACGGCCGCGAGCAGCAGGTTGGCGATCGGTCCCGCCGCCACGATGGCAGCGCGCGAGCGCAATGGCTGCGTGTTGAAGGCGCGGTGCCGCTCTTCCGCGGGCACTGGAGCTTCGCGCTCGTCGAGCATCTTGACGTAACCGCCCAGCGGAAACGCTGCGATCACGAACTCGGTCTCCTGACCGGGGTGTTGACGCTTGGGCTGCCAGCGGTAGAGCGTCTTGCCGAATCCGACGGAAAACCGGATCACCTTCACGCCACAGGCGACTGCAACGCGATAGTGACCGTACTCATGGACCGCGATCAGGATGCCGAGGGCCACGATGAAGGCAACGATGGTGAGCATCAGGGGTCTCCGGTTCCGGTCGTGTGTTCAGGCAGCGAATCGACGCATGGCGGCGTTGGCCTCGCGCCGCGCGGATGCATCCAGCGCCAGCAGGTCTGCCAGCGATACGGGCTTGGAGGGCATCACGCGCTCCAAAGTTTCCAGGTTGACGGCATGGATCCGGTCGAAGCGCAGACGACCGTCCAGAAAGGCTTCGACGGCAACCTCATTGGCCGCATTGAGCACCGCCGTTGTTCCGGTAGGCGCGCGCAGCGCGTGCCACGCGAGATCGAGGCCGGGGAAGCGCGTGGCGTCCGGCGCCTCGAATGTGAGAGCGCCCATCTGGCGAAAGTCGAGCCGCGTCGCACCGCTTTCGATGCGCTCCGGCCATGCCAGGCCCACGGCGATGGGCACTCGCATGTCGGGCGTGCCCAACTGCGCCATCACGGACGAATCGGTGAACTGCACCATCGAATGCACGACGCTTTGCGGATGGATCACCACCTCGATCTGTTCCGGCGTCACGCCGAACAGGTGCCGGGCCTCGATGACCTCGAGCGCCTTGTTCATCATGGTGGCTGAATCCACGGAGATCTTCCGGCCCATCACCCAGTTGGGATGGGCGCACGCCTGGTCGGGCGTCACTTCACTCAGTGTCTCGGGCGCACGGGCGCGGAAAGGACCGCCGGATGCGGTGAGGATGATCTTGTCGATGCGCCGGGCCCAGGTGGCCGGGTCTTCGGGCAGCGACTGGAAGATCGCGGAATGTTCGCTGTCGATGGGCAGCAGCGTGGCGCCGCCCTCGCGCACCGTTCGCATGAACAGCTCGCCGCCGACGACAAGCGCTTCCTTGTTGGCGAGCAGCAGTCGCTTGCCGGCGCGCGCAGCGGCCAGGCAAGGCCCGAGACCCGCGGCACCGACGATCGCCGCCATCACGGTATCCACCTTGTCGTGCGAGGCAATGGTCTCCAGCGCATCCGTGGCGGTCAGTACGCGTGTGGCGAGGCCGTTCTGCTGGAGCCTCTCGGCGAGCAGCATGGCATGCGGCAGGCTCGCCATCACCGCAAACGTCGGCTTGAATTGCGCACACTGGGCCAGCATCACGTCGACCTTGGTCGCCGCCGACAGTGCGAAGACTTCGTACCGATCGGGATGACGCGCGATCACATCGAGCGTGTTCGCGCCCACGGACCCGGTCGAGCCGAGCACGGTGACGCGTTGCCGGGACCCGCTCATAGAGAAGCCAGCATCATGGCGATCGGCAGCGCGGGCAGCAGCGCGTCCACGCGGTCGAGCACCCCGCCGTGGCCGGGCAGCAGGTTGCTGCTGTCCTTGGCGCCCGCACTGCGCTTGATCAGCGACTCCACGAGATCACCGACGACGCTCATCGCGACCATGAACAGCACGCCGATCGGCAACAGCCACCAGCCGCGTGCCACCAGCACGGTGTAGAGGCTGCTGGCCCGGGATTGCGCGAAGTAATCAGCCAGGACCCACAGCAGGGCCAGCACCACCACGCCAAGGGCACCGCCCCAGACGCCTTCCCAACTCTTGCCGGGACTGATCGCGGGCGCGAGCTTGTTGCGCGTGAACTTCAGCCCGAAAGCGCGGCCAGCGAAGTAGGCGCCGATGTCGGCCATCCACACGAGCAAGAGGATGGAAAGCAAGAAATTGACCCCCACCATCCTCGCCTGCACGGCAGCCAGCCAGGCCACCCACAGCGCAAGAAGTCCGGCAACCACGCGAACCGGCTTCGGCACGCGCGGCCATCCGGACACGCCGGAACGCAACAGTGCCGCGCCGCCCAGCACCCAGCAGGCGCTCGCAACGATCCACAGCAGCGTCAACGGTCCGTTGAGAAGACCCAGCACCCAGGAGAGCCCGCAGAGCGCGAGCGTCTCCAGCCCGAAAAGCAGCGATACGCCCTGTCCGTAGCCGTTGAGCTTGCCCCACTCCCAGCCCGCTGCCGCGATGAGCACCAGCATCACGCAAGCGAAAGGCACCGGGATGGCACCGGGCGCCGAAGAATAGAACAGTGCCGGCAGCAGGATGGCCAGCAACACGAGCGCGGTGATGATTCGTTGTTTGAGCATGCGTCCTTATGGGGCCGGTCGGCGCGGGGTCAGGCCGGCAACCGCCTGCGCTCGATGTCGGTCGACACCTGAGCCGAGGTCTTGCCGAAACGCCGCTCACGGCGCTGGAAGGCACCGATGGACTCGTCCAGGGCAGCTTCGTCGAATTCGGGCCAGAGTTTGTCGCTGAACACCAGTTCGGCGTAAGCGCTTTGCCAGAGAAGAAAGTTGGAGAGCCGCTGCTCGCCACCTGTGCGAATGAAGAGATCGGGGTCCGGCACGTGCGCGAGCGACATCGCACGGTCGAGATTCGCTTCCGTCATCGCCTCGCCCCGCGCCGCCAGGGTTGCGGCAGCACGGGCAATGTCCCAACGTCCACCGTAATTGAAGCAGACGTTGAAGATCAGGCGGCTGTTGTGCGCCGTTGCGGCTTCGGCCTGAACGAGGCCTGCTGTCATCTTCTCCGAAAGGCCGCCGCGTTCGCCGACGAAATGCAGCTGAACCCCGTCTGCACACAGGCGAGGCACCTCTCTGCTCAGGGCACCGACCATCAGCTCCATGAGGCCGGAGACTTCTTCAACCGGGCGATTCCAGTTCTCCGAAGAGAACGCGAAGACGGTGAGGACGCCGATGCCCCTGTCCGCGCACGCCTTGACGCAACGGCGCAGTGATTCGACGCCCTGCTTGTGGCCAGCCACGCGTGGCATGAACCGTCGTGTGGCCCAACGGCCATTGCCATCCATGACGATGGCGATGTGATGGGGCATCGCAGACATGTTCGCCATGTCAGACGGCCATGATCTCCGCTTCCTTGGCCGTCACCATGCGGTCGATCTCCACGATGTGGCGGTCCGTCACCTTCTGGATCTCGGCCTCGGCGCGCTTCTGATCGTCTTCCGAAGCCAGCTTTTCCTTGACGAGCTTTTTGACCGATTCGTTGGCGTCGCGGCGCAGATTGCGGGTCGCGATCTTGGCGGCCTCCCCTTCGTTGCGCACGAGCTTTGTCATCTCGCGGCGGCGCTCTTCACTCATGGCCGGCAGCGGCACGCGGATGAGGTCACCCATCGACGAAGGGTTGAGGCCGAGGTCGCTTTCGCGAATGGCCTTTTCGATCTTCGCGCCCATGCCCTTCTCCCAGGGCTGAACGCTGATCGTGCGCGAATCGAGCACGGACACGTTGGCCACCTGGCCGAGTGGAACCTGCGAGCCGTAGTAATCCACATGGATCGAATCGAGCAACGCCGAATTGGCGCGGCCGGTGCGGATCTTGGTCAGGTTGGTCTGGAACGCGGCAAGCGACTGGTTCATCTTGGCGTCGGTTGCGCTGCGAATGTCTGCAATAGTCATCTCGAAATACTCCTCAAGCGTGCACCAGTGTGCCTTCGTCCTCACCCATGACCACGCGCTTGAGCGCGCCGTTCTTGAAGATCGAAAACACCTTGATCGGCAGCTTCTGGTCACGGCACAACGCAAACGCCGTGGCGTCCATGATGCCGAGATTCTGGGAAATGGCTTCGTCGAACGACAGCGTCGCGTAGCGCGTGGCTGCCGGGTCTTTTTTGGGGTCGGCGGTGTACACACCATCGACCTTGGTGGCTTTGAGCACCAACTCTGCGCCGATCTCCGCACCGCGCAATGCGGCGGCTGTGTCGGTCGTGAAGAAGGGGTTGCCCGTGCCGGCCGCGAAGATGACGACCTTGCCTTCTTCGAGGTACTGCAAGGCCTTGGGGCGCACGTAGGGCTCGACCACCTGCTCGATGGCAATGGCCGACATCACACGGGCGATCAGCCCCTGCTTGTCCATCGCATCGGCGAGCGCCAGCGCGTTCATCACGGTAGCCAGCATGCCCATGTAGTCGGCGGTCGCGCGGTCCATGCCGACCGAGCCGCCCGCCACGCCGCGGAAGATGTTGCCGCCGCCGATGACGACGGCCACTTCCACGCCCATGTTCACCACCTCCGCGATCTCCTGCACCATCCGCACGATGGTCGCGCGGTTGATGCCGAAGGCGTCATCGCCCATGAGCGCCTCGCCCGACAGCTTCAACAAGATGCGCTTGTGGGCCGGACGGGGTTCTGACATGGGTGATTTCCTTGAAGGTTGGCGGGGCGAGTGTAGAGCGGGATTTACGCTGCCGCCTTGGCAGCAGCGACTTGGGCAGCGACTTCGGCAGCGAAGTCGTCGACCTTCTTTTCGATGCCTTCACCCACCACGTAGAGCGTGAAGCTCTTGATCGAGGTGTCAGCAGCTTTGAGCATCGCCTCGACGGTCTGCTTGTCGTTCTTCACGAAAGCCTGGTTATGCAAAGAGACTTCCTTGAGGAACTTCTGCACGCCACCTTCGATGCGCTTGGCCACGATGTCGGCGGGCTGCGTCTTCTTGCCTTCGGCTTCGGCAACCTTGCGGTCTTCTTCAGCCTTGCCTGCGGCGACCGCACGCTCTTTTTCGATCAGGTCGGCGGGCACGTCGGCGGCCGAAATCGACACCGGCTTCATGGCCGCGATGTGCATCGCGACGTCCTTGGCGGACGCATCGTCGCCCTCGAACTCGACCATCACGCCGATGCGCGTGCCGTGCAGGTACGACGCCAGCTTGCCGTTGCCTGTGAAGTGCTTGAAGCGGCGGAAGCTCATGTTCTCGCCGATCTTGCCGATCAGGCCCTTGCGCACGTCTTCGAGCGTCGGGCCGAAACCGTCTTGCTCGTAGGCCAGCGCACCCAGTGCAGCGATGTCTGCGGGGTTGTTCTTGGCGACCAGCATCGCAGCAGCGTTGGCCAGGGCCAGGAAGCTGTCGTTCTTGGTGACGAAGTCGGTTTCGCAGTTGATTTCGATCATGCCGCCGGCAGCGCCGTCGACAAAAGCCGTGACGACGCCTTCAGCGGTGATGCGGCCCGATGCCTTGCCAGCCTTGTTGCCGAGCTTGATGCGCAGCAGCTCTTCGGCCTTGTCCATGTTGCCGTCGGCCTCGGTCAGGGCCTTCTTGCATTCCATCATGGGCGCGTCGGTCTTTGCGCGCAGTTCGCCGACCATGCTTGCGGTGATTGCAGCCATTTGTGTATCTCCGTCAATCCAAAAATCAGGTTAAAAAAAAGGGGCACCAAAGCCCCTTCTTCAGGCTCGCGAGCGCATCGATCAGGCCGAAGCGCCTTCTTCGACTTCGACGAACTCGTCGCTGTTGCCTTCGGCGATGGCCTTGACCACGTCGCCGGTGGCGCTGTTGCGGCCTTCGATGATCGCGTCTGCAATGCCGCGGGCGTACAACGTAACGGCCTTGGACGAGTCGTCGTTGCCCGGGATCACGTAGTCGATGCCTTCAGGCGAGTGGTTCGAATCGACCACGCCGATCAGCGGAATGCCCAGTTTCTTGGCTTCGGCCACGGCGATCTTGTGGAAGCCCACGTCGATCACGAAGATGGCGTCCGGCAAGGCGGTCATGTCCTGGATGCCGCCGATGTCCTTTTCGAGCTTCGCGATTTCGCGCGAGAAGGTCAGTTGCTCCTTCTTGCTCAGGCTGTCGAGGCCGACTTCCTGCTGGGCCTTCATTTCCTTGAGACGCTTGATCGAGGTCTTGACGGTCTTGAAGTTGGTCAGCATGCCGCCGAGCCAGCGGGTGTCGACGAAAGGCACGCCGGCGCGACGGGCTTCAGCCGCCACGATTTCACGGGCCTGACGCTTCGTGCCGACCATCAGGATCGTGCCGCGGTTGGCCGTGAGTTGCTTGGCGTACTTCATCGCGTCCTGGAACATCGGGAGCGACTTTTCCAGGTTGATGATGTGGATCTTGTTGCGATGCCCGAAGATGAACGGGGACATCTTGGGGTTCCAGAAGCGGGTTTGGTGACCGAAATGGACACCGGCTTCCAGCATTTCGCGCATGGTGGTAGACATTGAAATTACTCCAAAGGTTGGGTCTAAAATCCAGCCCGTTTTGCGGCCCCGATTCGAAACTTTCGAGAGGGCCCGCAACACCTTGAGGGGGCTGGTTTGCGGATACGTTTCGAGCCGGAACGACTTGTGTCGTGCCCGATCGGCGAAACCCAAGGAGTATAGCACGGGCCCCCTCGTTTTCCCTTGCCTGAATGCGCTCCGCACGCGATGCTCCACCCCATGAACGACCTCCACGCCACCCGCCGCCTCCTGCAATCCAGCGGGGCCGACGCCCGCACCGACATGGACCGCGCCATCGCGGTAGCCGCCTCTCCGCTTTGCGCCCACGTCTTCACCCGCACCGATTTCGACGGCGCTCGCGCTGCAGCGCTCAAGGCCACGCCCAATAGCCGCCTGTCGGGCCTGGCGTTCTCGACCAAGGACTTGTTCGATGTGGCGGGTCAACCCACGGCCGCGGGCTCCGTCGTCCTGAGCCACTCGCCCGCCGCCTCGGCCGACGCGACCGCGGTCGCCAGGCTGCGTGCCGCGGGTGGTGCCCTCATCGGCCGGACGAACATGACCGAGTTCGCCTACTCCGGCGTGGGAGTCAATCCGCATAACGGCACGCCGGCCAACGCCAGCGACCAGGCGACACCACGCATTCCGGGTGGCTCCTCCTCGGGCGCCGCGATCTCGGTGGCGACCGGCGCGGCGTTCATCGGCCTCGGCTCGGACACCGGCGGCTCGATCCGCATTCCCGCGGCGCTCAACGGCATCGTCGGCTTCAAGAGCACGGCCCGGCTGGTGCCCACCGATGGCGCGCTGCCGCTGTCGACCACGCTCGACACCGTCTGCGCCATGACACGCTCGGTGCGCGACGCGGTCACCGCGCACGAGGTGCTCGCAGCGCGCACGGTGATCGCCGGCAATGCGCCGATCGGTGCGTATCGGCTGGCGGTCGTGAAGAACCTGTTCTTCGACGGCATCGAGCCGGTGGTGGCCCGCGCATTCGAGCGCACGGTCGCGACCATGCGCGCCGCTGGCGCTCGCATCGAGGAAATCGACTTGCCGGAGCTGGCGGAACTCGCTTCGATCAACGGCACCGGCGGCTTCTCGGCCGCGGAGGCCTACGCCTGGCATCGTCTGCTGCTCGAACGCAGCGGCGCGGGCTACGACCCGCGCGTCGCGCAGCGCATCCTCAAGGGCGCGACGATGAAGGCATCGGAGTACATCGACCTTGTCCACGCGCGTCGCGACTGGATCGGCCGCGTCGAGCAGAAGCTCGCTCTGTTCGACGCGTTGCTGTCACCGACCGTGCCGATCACCGCGCCGCCGATCGCCAGCGTCGCGCCGGGCGCCGAACACGACGACGAGTTTTTCCGGGTCAACGGCTTGCTGCTGCGCAATCCGTCCGTGGTCAACATGCTCGACGGGTGTGCACTCTCGCTTCCATGCCACGCGGCGGGCGAATTGCCGGTCGGCTTGATGGTCTGGCACGCGGCAATGCACGACGACCCGGTGCTGGCCGTGTCGCTCCAGGTCGAGCGCTTGCTGCAGCAAAAGTAGGCGGAGACGCCGCCGCAGGGTGGCGCGATTGCAACGCGGCGTTGCGAAGCCCCCGAGGCGTCAACAACGCGGCGAGCGCCTCGTCTATCCTCGTGGCACGGCGCACGGTGCTGCGCCGCGTTTTCACTCTCCGAATCCAATGAAAATCGCGATCGTGGGCGCCGGCATCATCGGCGTCACAACCGCTTGGGAACTGGCGTGCGACGGGCACGAGGTGTCCGTGTTCGAGCGCCGTGGGGCTGCCGCCGAAGAATCCAGCTTTGCCAATGCAGGCGTCGTCGCCCCGGGCTACGTCACGCCATGGGCAGCACCCGGCATGCGCGCCAAGGTCTTGCGGTCGCTGATGTCAAAGCATGGTGCGATCAAGGTGCGCTGGCCGCTGGCGGCGCGCGACATCGGCTTCATGGCGCGGTGGCAGAAGGCCTGCAAGCTCGAAACCTACCTCGCGAATCGCACGCGCATGCAACGGCTGGCGTTCTACAGCCGCACGCGGCTGCATGAGATCGTCGAAGCCAGCGAGATGCTGTACGAACGAAGCGACGGCTACCTCGTGCTGCTGCGCTCCAGACGCGAGCAGAAACTGGTCCAGCCCGGACTCGACGTCCTGCGCGCGGCCGGCACGGTCTTTCGCGAAGTCGACGCCGACGAAGCCCGCCGAATCGAGCCTGCGCTCAGCACCGACACCTCGCTGGCCGGTGCGATCCATCTGCCGGACGACGAAGTCGGCAACTGCCGCCAGTTCGCGCTGCTGCTCAAGTGGCAGGCCGAGGCGCTCGGCGCCAAGTACCACTTCAACTGCGATCTGGCCCCGCTGAGCCGGGCGGCGCCGACCTCGGTGCAGCTGGCCAGCGGCTCCGACGCCGTGCGCTACGACGCGGTGATCATGTGCGCCGGCCTCGAGTCCGCCAAGCTGCTGCGCCCGCTCGGTCTCCGCATTCCGCTCGCGCCGGTCTATGGCCACTCGATCAGCGCCAACATCCGCGAGCCGCTGAATGCACCGCGCAGCGCTGTGATGGACGAACGCTTCAAGGTCGCGATCACCCGCCTCGGCCTGCGCGTGCGCGTAGCCGGCAGCGCCGAGATCGGGGGCGTGCCCGACACGCTCAGCCCGACCGCGCTGCAAACGCTCTACAAGGTGCTGCACGACTGGTTTCCCGGCGCCGCCACGCTCCAGTCGGGCGTGCAGCAATGGAAAGGTGCCCGGCCGATGCTGCCGGACGGTCCGCCCGTGCTGGGCGCCAGCGGCATCCCGGGGGTCTGGCTCAATCTGGGGCACGGTTCGAGCGGCTGGGCGCTGTCCTGCGGCAGCGCGCGCGTGATCGCAGACCTGATCGGCTCGCGCGACCCGGGCGTTGACCTCGAAGGCCTCGGCGTCGAGCGCCTGACCCTATCTCATTGAGCGCGTGGCGTTGCCGTTGCACACTGCGCGGCACATGCAACGCATCACACCCCACACCGCGCTGAACCTGTTCGATGTCGCGGCCACCCGCCGCGTCGAGCAGGCGCTTGCCGCAACCCTCCCCTCGCATACGCTGATGCAACGTGCCGGCCTCGCGGTCGCGAGGCTGGCCATGGCAATCGCACCGAACGCCCGTACCGTGTGGATCGCCTGCGGACCGGGCAACAACGGCGGCGACGGCTTCGAGGCTGCGGCGCAGCTGCAGCGACGCGGCTGGACGCCGGTGGTCACCTTTTGCGGCGACGAATCCCGACTGCCGCCCGACGCACGCGCCTCGTTGCAACGCGCCCGCGACGCTGGCGTGACACTCGCTGCCGAGCCGCCCACCGTCTCGGAACTTGCCATCGACGCCCTGCTCGGCATCGGCGCCACGCGCGCGCCCCAAGGCGTGATGGCCGATTGGCTCCAGCGGATGCACAACGCGCCCGCGACCGTGCTCAGCATCGATGTGCCCTCCGGCCTCGATGCCGACACCGGCACGCTTGCTATGGATTTCATAGCTGCTCGCGCAAGCGGGACGGGCGCTACAGCCCGTTTTTGCTTGAGCCTGCTGACGCTGAAGCCAGGCCTCTTCACCGCGCAGGGCCGCGACGCCGCGGGCGAAGTCTGGTTCGACGACCTCGGCGCGGGCGCGTCGGTCCTGGCTCCGGCCGCGCGCCTGGCCGGCCCCGCGCCCGCCATGCCGCGCGCGCACGCCTCGCACAAAGGCACTTATGGCGACGTGATGGTGATCGGCGGCGCGCACGGCATGGCCGGCGCGGCGCTGCTGGCCGGCTCGGCTGCACTGCATGCGGGGGCGGGACGCGTGTTGGTCGGCCTGCTGGACCCGAGTGCCGCGACCGTCGACGTGTCGCAGCCCGAACTGATGCTGCGTGACGCTGCATCGCTCGACTTCGCCAAGGCGACCGTCGTCTGCGGCTGCGGCGGCGGCGATGCGGTGCGGGCCTTGCTGCCGCGCGCGATCGCCACGGCGGCGGCCCTGGTGCTCGACGCCGACGCGCTCAACGCCATCGCGGGCGATTCAGGCCTCCAGCAACAAGTCGAAGCGCGCGTTCGACGCGCCCGCCCGACCGTGATCACGCCACACCCACTCGAAGCGGCGCGGCTGCTCAGCGTTTCTGCCCGCGACGTGCAGGCGGATCGACTGGCGGCCGCGCGCACGCTGGCGGCCCGCTTCGGCGTCGCGGTGCTCAAAGGCTCGGGCACCTTGATCGCCGGGCGCGACGCCACGCCCGTCGTCAACCTCACCGGCAACGGCCGGCTGGCGACTGCCGGCACCGGCGATGTGCTTGCCGGCATGGTTGGCGCCGCATTGGCTTCGGGGCGGCCCGCTTTCGATGCAGCGCGTGAAGCGGTGTGGCGTCACGGAGATCTGGCCGACCGGTGGGCCGAAGGCGTGCCACTCACGGCCGGAGGCCTGGCCCGTGACCAGAACTTATGAAAAAAGCGGCCGAAGCCCCCGTCCTGCCAACGCAAGAAGCTATCGAAAAGATGGCAATCAGCCGCGTCCCACGAAAGGCATCTTGGTCGCCATGATGGTGTGGAACAGCACGTTGGCGTCCAGTGGCAAGTTGGCCATGTAGAGCACCGACTGACCGACGATCTTCACGTCGATCAACGGCTCGATCGCCATCTCGCCGTTGGCCTGTGGAACGCCTGTGGCCATGCGCGAGGCGAGCTCGGTCATGGCGTTGCCGACGTCGACCTGTCCCACTGCAATGTCGTACTTGCGCCCGTCGAGCGAGGCCGTCTTGGTGAGGCCCTCGACCGCATGCTTGGTCGAGGTGTAGGCCATCGAATTAGGTCGCGGCGTGGTGGCAGAGATTGAACCGTTGTTGATGATCCGCCCGCCACGCGGCGACTGGGCCTTCATCGTGCGGAAGGCCTGCTGGATGCAATAGAACATGCCGTTGAGGTTGATGTCGACAACGCCCTTCCATTGCGCTGGCGTCCAGTCCTCGAACGGGCCCGGCGGATTGCCGGTGCCGGCATTGTTGAACAGCAGGTCGACGCGGCCGAAGCGCTCGACCGCCGCGGCGAACAATGCCTGCACCGAATCGGGATTGCCCACGTCTGTGGGCACCGCCAGGACGCGGTCGCCCGCACCGGACTCGTCTGCCACCTGTTCCAGCGGTTCCAGCCGGCGGCCGGCCAGCACGACGCTCCAGCCATCGGCCAGCAATGCCAGTGAAGCCGCTTTGCCGATGCCGGTTCCGGCGCCGGTGACGATCGCGATGCGCGCGGCTTTTGAATCGATGCTCATTTTTTGTCCCCTTCGAGGATGTCGTGTGTCAGGGGCGGCGCGGCTTGCGCCCCTTCATCTTGTTCGTGGCCTTCTTGACGGCGGATTTGAAGGCCTGCATTGCGGTCTGAGGTGCGGGCGCGGGCGCCGGCTCGGCCGCAGTGCGCGGCGCATGCGACGGATACCCTTCGGCCTGGTGATGGGCCTCCTTGTGTCCACCGCCGTTCTTTCCTCGCTTGGCGGAGGCCTTGGTCGGCGTACCTGTCGGCGCGACACCCTTGTCCTTCATCGCGCGCGACGCGAGGTCTTCGCCTTCGCGCACCAGACGGAAATCGATCTTGCGGCCATCGAGATCGACGCGGCTCACCTGCACGCGCACACGCGTTCCGATCGCATAACGGATGCCCGTTCGCTCGCCGCGCAGCTCCTGGCGCATCTCGTCGAACTTGAAATATTCGCCGCCGAGTTCGGTGATGTGCACCAGGCCTTCGACGTACATCGCATCGAGCGTGACGAAGATGCCGAACGTCGTGGCCGAGCTGACCACGCCGCCGTATTCCTCGCCGAGGTGCTCGCGCATGTACTTGCACTTGAGCCATGCCTCGACGTCGCGGCTCGCCTCGTCGGCACGCCGCTCGTTGGCGCTGCAATGCAGCCCTGCCGCTTGCCAAGCCAGCGTTTCCTTGCTCGGCGCGACGGTGGCCTTGGCGGGCTTGTTGCTCGGCGCCTTCACGCGTGCAGCCAGTCGCTTGGCCAGCTTGGCATGCGCTTCGCCCGGCGTCGGCAACATGGGCAGCGTGTACTTCTGCTTGTTGAGGATCGCCTTGATGACGCGATGCACCAGCAGGTCGGGGTAGCGCCGGATCGGGCTGGTGAAGTGCGTGTAGGCCTCGTACGCCAGGCCGAAGTGACCGCTGTTGATCGGCGTGTAGATCGCCTGGCTCATCGAGCGCAGCAGCATCGTGTGGATCTGCTGAGCGTCGGGCCGATCCTTCGTCGCTTCGGCGATCGCCTGGAATTCTCCGGGCTTCGGGTCTTCGGTGATCGACAGGCCCACGCCCATCGCCTTCAGGTAGCCACGCAGAACTTCCTTCTTCTCGGTGGTCGGGCCTTCGTGCACGCGGAACAGTCCGGGATGCTTGCCTTCGGCGATGAAGTCGGCACTGCACACGTTGGCTGCCAGCATCGCTTCTTCGATCAGGCGGTGCGCTTCGTTGCGCGTGCGCGGCACGATCTTCTCGATGCGGCCGGCATCGTCGCAGACGATCTGCGTTTCGGTGGTCTCGAAGTCCACCGCACCGCGTCGGGCACGCTGCTTGAGCAGGGCCTTGTAGACGTCCGACAGGTTCAGCAGATCCTTCACGCGCTCCTTGCGCTTCGCGGCTTCCGGGCCGCGCGTGTTGCCGAGGATGGCAGCTACTTCGGTGTAGGTGAAACGGGCGTGGCTGAACATCACGGCCGGATAGAACTGGTACGCGTAGATCTCGCCGTCGGCAGCGACGAGCATGTCGCACACCATGCAGAGCCGCTCGACTTCCGGGTTCAGCGAACACAGGCCGTTCGACAGCTTCTCGGGCAGCATCGGAATGACGCGGCGCGGAAAGTAGACGCTGGTGGCGCGATCGTAGGCGTCGATGTCGATCGGTGAACCGGTCTGCACATAGGCGCTCACGTCGGCGATGGCCACGAGCAAGCGCCAACCCTTGCCACGGCCGACCTTTGCGGGCTCGCAATACACCGCGTCGTCGAAGTCGCGTGCGTCTTCACCATCGATGGTCACGAGCGGAACGTCGGTGAGATCGATGCGCCCCTTCTTGTCCTGCGGGCGCACCTTGTCGGGGATCGCCTTGGCTTCGGCGAGGCCTGCTTCGGAGAACTCGTGCGGTACGCCGTACTTGCGCACCGCGATCTCGATTTCCATGCCAGGGTCGTCGATCTCGCCCAGCACTTCCTTGACGCGACCCACCGGCTGGCCGAACAACGCGGGCGGCTCGGTGAGCTGCACCACGACCACCTGCCCCACCTTGGCGGGTCCGGTCGCGCCCTTCGGAATCAGGACATCCTGACCGTAGCGCTTGTCCTCGGGGGCCACCAGCCAGATGCCGCCTTCGTGCAGCAGGCGGCCGATGATGGGCTGCTCCGGGCGCTCGACGATTTCAACGACGCGACCCTCGGGTCTTCCGCGCCGATCCTGCCGCACGATGCGCGCCTTGACGCGGTCCTTGTGCAGCACGGCGCGCATCTCGTTGGGGGGCAAGTAGATGTCGGACTCACCGTCGTCGCGCTGCACGAAGCCGTGCCCGTCGCGGTGCCCTTGAACCGTTCCTTCGATTTCGTCCAGCAAGCCGCTGGGGGTGCCATTATTTTTGATATGATCTCCTTCTTTCCTGAAATTCAAAACACGTTGCAAGTCACTTGCAACATGTGGGCCCAGATGGCGGAATTGGTAGACGCACTAGTTTCAGGTACTAGCGAGTAACATCGTGGAGGTTCGAGTCCTCTTCTGGGCACCAAGTTTAAGTAAGAACCCTTCGGGGTTCTGCAAATCAAGCCACCGTATCCCGGTGGCTTTTTTGTTGCCTGTTCGGCTTGCAACGATTGCAGCATCAAACAGGCAGCGCGATGAGATCGTGCCCCTCGGCACCGACGATGCGGGCCTTGGTGAACTCACCGACTTTCAGCGTCTTGCTGATTTTTTCGGGTGGCAGCAGGCGCACGGTGCCGTCGATCTCCGGCGCATCCGCGTAAGTCCGCCCGAGGCCGCCCTTGCGTCCCAAGCCCGGCGCAGAGTCCACGAGCACCTGCATCGTGGCGCCGATGCGCCGCTGCAGTTTCGCGATCGACACTGCCTCGGCCACCTCCATGAATCGCGCACGGCGCGCCTCTCGTTCTTCTGCTGGCAACATGCCCGGAATGTCGTTTGCGGTGGCGCCTTCGACGGGGCTGTATGCGAAGCACCCGGCACGGTCGATCTGCGCCTCGCGCACGAAATCCAGCAGGTGCTCGAACTCTTGTTCCGTCTCGCCAGGAAATCCCGCGATGAAGGTGCTGCGGATCACCAGTTCGGGGCACACCTCGCGCCACCGTGCAATGCGCTCAAGGTTCCGCTCGCCGCTCGCGGGGCGCTTCATGCGCTTGAGCACATCGGGGTGGCTGTGCTGCAGCGGCACGTCCAGATAGGGCAGCACCTGGCCGCTCGCCATCAGGGGGATCACCTCGTCGACGCTGGGATACGGATAAACGTAATGCAGGCGGACCCACGCGCCGTACGGCTCGGCGATCTCGCCCAACTCGCGCACCAGGTCGAGCATGCGCGTCTTCACCGGCTTGCCGTTGAAGAAACCCATGCGATATTTGGTGTCGACGCCATAGGCCGACGTGTCCTGGCTGATCACCAGCAGTTCCTTGACGCCGCCTTCGAACAAGGCCTTCGCCTCGTTCAGCACATCACCGATCGGTCGCGACACGAGGTCGCCGCGCATCGACGGGATGATGCAGAAAGTACAACGGTGATTGCAGCCTTCGCTGATCTTCAGGTAGGCGTAGTGACGTGGCGTGAGCTTGAGGCCCGCAATGCCGAACGCATTCGGCACGAGGTCGACGAACGGGTCATGCGGCTTTGGCAGGTTCGCATGGACGGCATCCATCACTTCCTGCGTCGCGTGCGGGCCGGTGACCGCCAGCACGCTGGGATGCATCTGGCGCACCAGATTGCCGCCGGCATCGCCGCTCTTGGCTCCGAGACAGCCGGTCACGATGACGCGACCGTTGGTCGCCAGGGCTTCGCCGATCGTGTCCAGACTCTCTTTGACGGCGTCGTCGATGAAGCCGCATGTGTTCACGATCACGAGGTCGGCGCCCTCGAAAGTCTTCGAGGTCTGGTAGCCCTCGGCACTCAGACGTGTGAGGATCAGTTCGGAATCTGTCAGCGCCTTGGGGCATCCCAGGCTGACAAATCCGACTTTGGGAGCCGCCGGCGTGACGGGACGTGCAGGAGATACAACTTCGCTCATATTCCCCTATTGTCCCAGCTATCGCCGGGATGGCGGGGCTCAGGGACGCTTGAGGCCAAAGGCACCCAGAACTTGTTCGGTGTTTTTTTGCATCTGATCCTGCATCTGCAGGAAAACGTTCTTCGACTGCTCGACGTAATTGCCCATCAGGCCCTTGAGCATCGGCGACTGCAGCGTCATGAAGCGCGACCACATCTCTGGCGTCAGGCCATCGGCCTTGTCGGACAGCTGGGCTTGCACCTCTGTCATCGCCTGAATGTTCTTCTCGAGGTACGGCCCCATGTAGCTTTGCATCGTCTGCCCGTAGAACCGGATGATGCTGGCCAGAACCTGCTCGGTGAACATCGGTGCTCCGCCCGCCTCTTCTTCGAGAATGACCTGAAGCAGGATGCTGCGCGTCAGGTCGTCGCCGCTCTTCGCATCGAGCACCACGAAAGGCGCCGATTGCATGACCAGCTTCTTAATTTCGGTCAGCGTGATGTACGTGGATGTTTCCGTGTCGTAGAGCCGTCGGTTCGGGTACTTCTTGATCACGCGCTGTCCCGGTTTGCCACCGGACTTCTTGCTCTGCACTAACGGCTCCTTCACATGGAAGTCCATGATGTCCGGAGGATTCTAGGGAGCGCCTTTGCTGCACCGCGACGAGGTTTACCCTGACCGCGCGCCATGCGCAGAGGCCGCTCAGTCGAGCGCACTGGCGTATTCGGCACCGCAGACCTTGCAGACGGCGGACTCCGGCCGGCTCTCGCTCGGTTCTCGGTAATGCAGGGGGCTCTTTATGCCGTTGAACACCCAGCAACGTGGGCAATGCTCGTGGCCTGCAACCGGCAGATAAGCGCGTGCACGCTGCTCCGCTCGATCGCGGGTCACGGGGACCCCTTGCCGCACCGTTCTGGCAACTTCTTCAGCCGCCATGGTCCCGGCACGACCGTTGGCACGGTCATTGAGTCCATAGACCACTCGGGCAAATTCGAGCGGAGCCTGACGCAAGAGCGCTGCCAATCGCAGTTCTTCAAGCGCCGGCTCGACTGTCAAGGATGTTGCCGAGGGAAATTCGGGGGGATTTGCGGACATTAGATAAGGAGTATGTCCAAAATCACGGGTCCGGAGCGAAAGAAATGTCCTACCGGAAGACATAAGACCGAGCCGAACGGCTCGGTGATGGACATTTCACAGCGAAACGAAGCTGGACCGGCAGAGCCGGGAACGTTTGCGTGAAAAACCGGGAAATTGGTAGGCGCGATTGGACTCGAACCAACGACCCCCACCATGTCAAGGTGGTGCTCTAACCAGCTGAGCTACGCGCCTAAGGATGCATTCGAGACCACGAGTATAGCAGGAGAAATAGCGTTTTTCAGCGCCGACGCGCAGAACGTACGCCTTGCACTGCAGAAACCACTTTCAGCACATGCGCCAGGCGGGCGGCATCGGCGATCTCGACAGTGAACGTCATCCAGGCCGTGCCCTTGAGCGACTGCGTCTGCACGCCGATGACGTTCATCTTTTCACGCG
This sequence comes from Variovorax sp., assembly GCA_041424275.1. Classification (GTDB taxonomy): domain Bacteria; phylum Pseudomonadota; class Gammaproteobacteria; order Burkholderiales; family Burkholderiaceae_C; genus Variovorax. The sequence continues at coordinate 232,520 of JBGMOF010000023.1, read as the reverse complement.
TGAGCACCTCCGATATGTCGCGAAGCAAGCCCTGGCGGTCGGACGCTTCCACTGCCACATCCACGGCGTAGACGGCACCGTCGTCCTGCTTGGAAGCGCCCCACTCCACATCGATCACGCGTTCAGTGTTCTGGCTCGCCATCGCTCGGAAATTGCTGCAGTCCGTGCGATGCACGCTCACACCATGCCCGCGCGTGACGAAGCCGCCGATCGCATCGGGCGGTGCCGGCTTGCAGCATTTGGCCAGTTGCGTCATCAACGACGACACCCCGACCACCAGCACGCCGCCCTTGGCCGCCTTCTCGCTGCCACGCGACTTGCGGATCAGGGCGCCCTCGTCCGCTCCGGGTGGCGGCTCCGGCGGACGCAGAAGGATCTCGATGTTGCGCAGCGAGAACTCGTCCTTGCCAACCACTTCGAAAAGGTTCTCGGCGGACTTGAAGCCCAGTTGCGAAGCGAGCTCTTCGAGCCGGATCGCCGTCTTGCCTTCGCGCTGCAAGACCTTCTCGACCGCCTCGCGTCCGCGCGCGACCGTCTCGTGCGTGATCTGCGCGTTGAACCATGCGCGCACCTTGGCACGCGCCCGATGGCTCGCGAGATAGCCGAGCTCCGCGTTGAGCCAGTCGCGCGACGGCCCGCCTTCCTTGGCCGCGACGATCTCCACCGTCTGGCCGTTCTGCAGCGGCGTGTTCAGCGGCACCATCGCACCGTCGATGCGCGCGCCACGGCAGCGGTGGCCCAGGCTCGTGTGCACCGTGTAGGCGAAGTCCACAGCTGTGGCGCCTTGCGGCAGTTCGACGATGGCGGCGTCCGGGGTCAGCACATAGATGCGGTCGTCGAAGAGGCCCTGCCCCTGAAGACCACCCGACAGGTCGCGCTCCCAGGCGAGAAGCTGCCGCAGCACGGCGATCTTGGCGTCGTACTCGCCGCTCGCCCAGACACCCGCATAGCCCTTGTGGCCCGCTTCCTTGTACGCCCAATGCGCCGCCACGCCATGCTCCGCGTGATCGTGCATCTCCTCGGTCCGGATCTGGATCTCGATCGGCTTGCTGGCCTGCCCGTCGACCACCGAACGCACCACCGTATGCAAGGACTGGTAACCGTTGGGCTTGGGTCTCGCGATGTAGTCATCGAACTCCTTGTCGATGGGCTGGAAATGCGAATGCACCCAGGCGAGGGCCGCGTAGCAATCCTTCACATCGGGCACCACCACGCGCAGCGCGAGGATGTCGAACACCTGCCCGAAATCGAGCGACTTGCCGCGCATCTTCTTGACGATGCTGTAGATGTTCTTGGGGCGTCCCTGCACCTTTGCGTGTACGCCTTCGTTGTTGAGCTGCAGTTCAAGCCGGGCGCGCAGCTGCTCGACGTAGCCCTCACGCTCGACGCGCTTCTCATCGAGCAATTGCGCGATCAGCTTGTAGGTGTGCGGCTCGAGAAATCGGAACGAAAGGTCTTCGATCTCCCACTTGACCTGCCAGATGCCCAGCCGGTTGGCGAGCGGCGCGAACACCTGCAGCGACTCGCGCGCCACGCTCTCGGCCACGGGTGTCTTGCACGCGGCCGCATAGCGCAACGTCTGCAGCCGCGAGGCGAGTCGCAGCATGACGACGCGAAGGTCGCGCGAGAACGCCAGCAGCATCTTGCGCACGTTCTCGGTCTGCGCTCCTGCACCTTCTGCGTGGTGCGCGCCTGCGGTGGCAGAACGCGTTTGCTTCTGCACATGCACCAGCTTCGTCGTCTCGACAGCCAGCGCCGCGAAGTTGTCTCCGAAGACTTTGGCGATGACTTCCTGGGGTCGGTTCAGGTGCTGGCACGAATACACGAGATAGCTCGCCGCCTGCATCGCTTCAGAGCCGCCCATGTGGGCGACGATGGCGGCAACGGCATCGGCATGCGCGAGCGTGTTCTCGCCCGTGTCCAGTGTCTCGTCGGCGATCAGCGGTTGGGCGAAGGCACGGGCGCGCGCGAGCATGTGCTCGATCGCGGGGGCGCTGTCGGCTGTGGCAGCGGACAACGGATAGTCGACAACGACGGGCTCTGACACGACCTGAAGGCTGGAAAAAGAGCGCGCTGCGCTCAGCCGAAAAGAAAGGAGGCGACCACGGCACTCTGGTCTGCCGCCACGAAGGTGGGCGCGTGGCCGACACCCGCGAACTCGACCAGCGAAGCGCGTGGTCCGCGCGCGGTCATCTCCTGCGCCGTCGCATGCGACAGCAAATCGGATTCCGCGCCGCGTGTCACCAGTGTGCGGGCTTCGATCTGGTCATAGAGCGCCCACATCACGGCTTCGCCTTGCGCGGCGCTTTCGGGCGTGATTGTGCGAAACGCGTGGGCAATGGCCGGGTCGTAATGCAGCAAAAGCGGACCTGCAACGGAGGGGTCTCCAGTGACCCGGGATCGGCCGTCGGCACTGCGTTGCGATGCCGGCACCACCATGTGCCGCGACAGCGCCTGCCATTGCGCGGGCGAATGCGGGCCGAAGGTCTTCGACAGTGTCCAGAGCGCATCAGCCGCCGCATCGAAGCTGTCGTAGCGACCTCCCTGCCCGACATAGCTGCCGATGCGGGTCAGTGCCACCGGGTCGATCGCCGGGCCGACGTCGTTGACGACGAAGCGCCGGACCGGCACCGGTGCCTGCCGGCTGCCTGCGATCGCGATGCCGATGAGCCCGCCCATGCTGGTGCCGACAAAGTCCAGCGTACTGATCGGCTGCACGCGATGCAGCTCGGCGACCAGCGCCAGCACGTCCGCGGCATAGACCGGCAATTGATAGTGCGATGGATCGCCAAGCCAGTCGCTCTCGCCACGGCCCACGATGTCAGGACACACCACCCGGACATCACCTTGGGCCCGCGCAATCAGCACCTGCGCCAACACGTCGAAATCGCGGCCCTGGCGCGTCAGCCCGTGCACGCACAGCACCACATGCGAACTCTCCGGGTTTCCCCACTGCCACCAGGCCATGCGATGCCCACCCGAAGCGTCTGGGCAGGCCACGAAATGGAGGGTCGGTTCAGTCATGAAAAACGAAGGGGTAAGGGTGCAGATAATGCTCGAGTCCATCCTAATTCATCCGGAGATCGATCATCATGCTCAAAGGCAAAACCGCCCTTGTCACTGGGTCCACCAGTGGCATCGGCCTCGCCATCGCGAAGGCATTGGCGCAGCAAGGCGCGAACCTCGTCCTCAACGGCTTCGGCGATGCCGATGCGCCCCAAGCTGAGATCTCGGCGCTCGGCGCAAAGGTCGCGTACCACGGTGCCGACATGAGCAAGCCTGATCAGATCGAAGACATGATGGCCTTCGCCACGTCACGCTTCGGCCGGGTCGATGTTCTGGTCAACAACGCCGGCATCCAGCATGTCGCCAAGGTGGAAGATTTTCCGACCGAACGATGGGACGCGATCATCGCCATCAACCTGACCAGCGCCTTCCACACCACGCGCCTGGCCGTTCCCGCGATGCGCGAAGCGAACTGGGGCCGCATCATCAACGTCGCGTCGGCTCATGGCCTGGTCGCATCGGCACAGAAGTCGGCATACGTCGCGGCCAAGCACGGCATCGTCGGCCTGACCAAGTCGGTCGCGCTCGAGACCGCCACCACTGGCATCACGAGCAACGCGATCTGTCCCGGCTGGGTGCTGACACCACTCGTTCAAAGGCAGATCGACGATCGCGCTGCCCGCGAGGGCATCGACGTGACGCAGGCGCAGCGCGAGCTGCTTGGCGAGAAGCAGCCCTCGCTGCAGTTCACGACGGTCGAGCAGTTGGGCGGGCTCGCGGTGTTCCTGTGCTCTCCGGCGGCAGATCAGGTCCGCGGCGTCGCCTGGGCGATGGACGGCGGCTGGACCGCGCAGTGATTACCTGAGCTGCACCGAGCCGGAGACGTCCACCACCACGGTCGTCTTGCCGGCTTCGACCGGCACCGCGCTGTCGGCCGACGACATGGCCTTGGCCTCCATCGCCATCATGCGCGGCCGCGGCGGCACGTTCTGGCTGGCCTGCACCGACACTTCGCGCAGGGTGTAGCCCGCAAAGCCGAAGCCGCGTGCCAGCTCGGCCGCCTTCTGCTTGAAGTTGTCGATGGCGAGGGTCTGCGCTTCCACTTCCACCTTTGCGCGCTGTTCACGACTCAGGCCGAAGCCGACATTGCCGACGTTGAGCGTGGTGACGCGGCCGGCGGTTTGCGTGATGCGCGGAAAGTCGCGGCCCTCCAGGATCATCTCGGCGCTGCCCTGCCACCCGTTGATCTTGCCCTCCCGGGTGTAGCGCGGCGACAGGCTGAAGTTACCGGTGCGCACATCGAGCTGACCGGGTTGCGCGCTTTTGCGGGCTTCGGCCAGCGCCGCGTCGAGCGCCGTCTTCAGTTGCGTTTGCACGGTGGCAGCATCCGCTGCATCGCGCGTGGTCGACAAGGTCATGCTCAACAAGTCCTGCTGGACCTCCACGGTCCCGTTCGCCTGCAACTGCAGCACGTTCTGCGGGGGCGCGCTCTGCGCAAAAGTGGTCGTGGCGCCTGTCAAGACTGCGCAAGCAGCCATCCATTGAATAGCGTTCAAAGCAAGTAGCTCCCGTACAAAAAAGTGAATGGTGCCCGAGTGGGCCGCGCCCTCAGGGGCGCTGCAGGCGCGGCGCGGGAACCTGCGCTCCACGCAGCGCAGAAGGGGTGCGGTCCGCAGCAACCGAGTCCACGGCGCGCAGGGGCTCGCTGTGTGGAATCCATTGCTGGCGTACCTGCTCGCGAAGTTCTGCGAGCTCCGCTGCCGTCAGGCGGCGTCCCGCGAAGGCTTCTTCTCGTCGAACTTCCTCGCGCTGCGTATCCCGATGGGTCTCGACCGCATCGCGCAACTCGCTGCGCCGTTGATCATTCGACACCATCCGCGCGCCCTGCGCTGCACAGACCGGAAGCCACAGGCTTGCGAGCAAAAGAGGTGCGATGCGAAGGTTCGGTTTCATCAAGGAATTGAAAGCAATGGAAGCACTGTGCCATCGCATTGCAAAGCACTGAACGCGCTGAAGCGTGTGTCCGCAAGTTTTGTAACTTAGTGTCAAACCATTCGCAAAACGGGCTCAATGGGCTGCCGGGTCCCTCAGAATCGGCGCTGTTACAAATTCAATGTTGTAGAAATGAATCAAAACCCAGCTCGCACCGACAAGATCGTGATCGTCGACGACGACGCGCGGATCCGGGACCTGCTGCGCAGATACCTGACGCAGGAAGGCTTCGAGGTCATCGTGGCCGAAGACGGCAAGGCCTTGAACCGGATCCTGCTGCGCGACACCGTGGACCTCATCGTGCTCGATCTGATGATGCCCGGCGAAGACGGACTGTCCGTGTGCCGCCGATTGCGTGCCGCCAACGACCGCACCCCGATCATCATGCTCACTGCCAAGGGCGAAGACGTCGACCGCATCGTCGGTCTCGAAGTGGGCGCCGACGACTACCTCGGCAAGCCGTTCAATCCGCGCGAACTGCTTGCACGCGTGCATGCGGTGCTGCGCCGCCGTCCGCCGCTCGAAGCACCCGGTGCGCCATCGACGGACAACGAGACCGTCAACTTTGGCCCGTTCAGCTTCGACCTTGGTTCGCGGACGCTCAAGAAGGACGGCGAGGAACTGTCGCTGACCACTGGCGAATTCGCGATGCTGAAGGCGCTGGTGCGCCATCCACGCCAGCCGCTCTCGCGCGAAAAGCTCGCGCAGCTGGCACGCGGACGCGAGTTCGAACCGTTCGACCGCAGCCTGGACGTCCAGATCTCGCGCCTGCGCAAGCTGGTCGAGTCCGATGCCGCCGCGCCGCGCTACATCCAGACGGTCTGGGGTGTCGGCTACGTGTTCGTGCCGGACGGAACGACCTGATCCTGTGGCCGCCTCCGGCCCCAACACGACACAGCCGAACGCGCTGACCGACGATGGCTCGGCGGTCACCATGCCGAGCCCGCTCGAGGGCTCGCTGCAGGCGCGCGGCAAAAGCCGGCTCAACGTCGGCTTCAACCTTTTCTGGCGGACCTTCTTCCTGCTGGCGCTGCTGCTGTTCAGCTGCACCTTTGCGTGGCTGCAGACGTTTCGCGCGCTGGAGTACGAGCCGCGCGCCATCCAGACGGCGCACCAGATCGCCTCGCTCGTCAACCTGACGCGTGCGGCGCTCGTGTACTCGGACGCGATCACCCGCGTCTCGCTGATCAAGACGCTTGCCGACCAGGAAGGCGTGCGCATCCTGCCGCGCGAGCCGGTGGACCGTTTCGTGCCCTACAGCAGTGGCGCGCTCGACCAGCGCGTGACCGAGGAGCTGATCGACCAACTCGGGGAAGGCACCACGGTGGCGAGCCGCGTCAATGACGAGCCCGGCCTGTGGATCGGCTTCACGATCGAGAGCGACAACTACTGGTTGCTGCTCGACCCGACGCGCTTCAGTCGCGTGGGCGGGCGCACTTGGCTCGTTTGGCTCGTCACGGCGATGGCGTTGTCGCTGGCGGGCGCCGCGTTGATCACGCGCTTCATCAACCGGCCGCTCAAGCAGTTGTCGCGTGCCGCGCGACAGGTGCGGGACGGCGAATACGAGGCGCATCGGCTCGACGAAAACGCCCGCACCAGCGAGATCCGCGCGGTGAACGTCGGCTTCAATCGCATGGCCGACCAGCTCGCCAAGATCGAGCAGGACCGCGCCATCATGCTGGCCGGCATCTCGCACGACCTGCGCACGCCGCTCGCTCGCCTGCGCCTCGAAACCGAGATGAGCGTGGCCGACGAGGACGCGCGCAATCACATGGCCGCCGATATCCAGCAGCTCGATTCGATCATCGACAAGTTCCTGGACTACGCACGCCCCGACCATGTGGACTTCAAGCCCGTCTTGCTGCGCGACGTGATCGATGCCTGCACTTATGCCGTGCAGGACCACGACGACATGGTCATCAAGGTCGACGTGCCGGCCGACCTGCGCGTGATGGCCGATGAGGTCGAGCTGCAGCGCGTGATCTCCAACCTGGTGGAGAACGCACGCCGGTATGGCAAGACGCCAGCCAGTGGTGTGGCAGAGGTCAACATCCAGGCGCAGGCGAACAACGATGCAGTGCTCATCAAGGTGCGCGACCACGGCGCAGGCGTGGCCCCTGCCCTGCTCTCGCAGCTGACCAAGCCGTTTTTCCGCGGGGACGCGGCGCGCACGTCGGCGGCGGGCGCCGGGCTGGGCCTCTCGATCGTGGCGAAGAACATCGAGCGCATGGGCGGGACGTTCGCGTTGACCAGCACGCCAGGTCGCGGCCTGGCGGCCCACATCCGCATGCCCCGGGCAGCCGCACCCAAGCCAGAGCCAGTCGCCGCGGCGAAGTAAGGCTTCAGCGGTGCAGCAGCACCACCGCGCGAGCTTCCATCGCCCGGCCCTCGCCGACCGGCCCCAACTTTTCGGCGGTCTTGGCCTTCACGTTGACCTGCCCGAGCGCGACGCCCAGCGTCGTCGCGATGCGGGCACACATGGACGGGATGTGCGGCGCCAGCTTCGGCGCCTGTGCGATGACGGTGCTGTCGACGTTGCCGATCTCCCAGCCCTCGGCGCGCACGCGCCGCGCGGCTTCGGCCAGCAGCACGGCCGAATCGGCACCGCGGAACTGCGCATCGGTGTCCGGGAAGTGGCGGCCGATGTCGCCAAGCCCAGCCGCACCGAACAGCGCATCCGTGATGGCGTGCAGGAGCACGTCGGCATCGGAATGGCCGAGCAAGCCCGTGGTGTGCGGGACCTCGACGCCGCCGAGGATCAGCTTGCGTCCGGAGACGAGCTGGTGCACGTCCCAGCCCTCGCCGATGCGGATGTGGAAGTCGCTCATGGTGTGGGGTTCCTGCGTGCGATGAGCACGGCTTCGGCCAGCTCGAAATCTTCGGGAAAGGTGACCTTGAAATTCAGTGCGCTGCCTGGCACGAGCAAGGGCGCCAGGCCGAGCGCCTCGATGGCGCCAGCCTCGTCGGTGACCGCATCTCCGGCGCACTCCAAGGCGTCGAGAAGCATGCCGATGCGGAACATCTGGGGCGTCTGCGCGAGCCACTTGTCGGCGCGCACCATCGTCGAGGCGACCCTCGCTTCGGGCGATGCGACCTTCAGGGTGTCGGCCAACCGATGCGCCAGCAGCCCGCCGACCGCGTCGTGTTCGCAGGCGGCGATCAGCGCCTCGATCTGCGATGGCGTGACCAGGCAACGCGCCGCGTCGTGCACCAGCACCCAGTCGTGCGCACCGGCGCCGTGGTCGCGCAGCGCATGAAGCCCGTTTAGCACTGTCGCGGCGCGCGTCGGGCCGCCGACGGCCAGCAGATGCTCGCCTGCGAACGGAAAGCCCGGCAGCGCCGCGGCGACGTCGGCATCGCCAGGCGAGACCACGAGCGCGATGCTCGCAAAGCGCCCGTCGAGCGCCCTGAAGGCATCCAGCGTGTGCGCGACCAGAGACCGCCCCGCGACCGCCCGGTATTGCTTGGGCACATCGCCGCCCGCGCGGTGGCCGGTGCCCGCGCACGGGATCAGCGCATGAAAACGGGAAGACGACATGGCAGTAAGGCGGCCTGGCGGCGGTCAGCAGCAAAAGGGCCGCCATTCTAGAATTGCCGGCTTGCACACCCCTCGCCAACCGGCGCGGGGTGTTCTGCATTTTTTGAAGCTTCCATGGACCTCCCCCATCTCACGGCGGGCAAGCGATTCACGCTTCCGCGCCCACCGCTGTCGGCCGACGCACTCCTTCTCTCGCAACTCGCCACGCGCGAGAAGGCCGGGGGCCGTGCCACGGCAGTGTTCACCGCCGATGCCAATGATGCCCAGCGGCTCATCGAAGAGATCGCGTTCTTCGCGCCGGATCTGCGCTGCGCCCTGTTCCCCGATTGGGAAACCCTGCCCTACGACAGCTTCTCGCCGCACCAGGACCTCATCAGCGAACGACTCGCGACGCTCTGGCGCATCAGCCAGAAAGAGGCCGACGTCGTGCTGGTGCCGGCGACCACGGCCCTCTACCGCCTCGCGCCGCCCTCGTTCCTGGCGGGCTACACCTTCCACTTCAAGACCAAGCAGAAGCTGCAGGAGTCCAAGCTCAAGGCGCAGCTGACGCTGGCCGGCTACAGCCATGTGACCCAGGTGGTGAGTCCCGGCGAATACGCAGTGCGCGGCGGGCTGATCGACCTGTTCCCGATGGGCTCGCTCGTGCCGTTCCGCGTCGACCTGTTCGACGACGAGATCGACTCGATCCGCACTTTCGACCCCGACACGCAGCGCAGCCTGTACCCCGTGCCCGAAGTGCGACTGCTGCCCGGCCGCGAATTCCCGATGGACGACGATGCCCGCGGGCGCTTTCGCAGCCGCTGGCGCGAGATGCTCGAAGGCGACCCGACCAAGAGCCGCATCTACAAGGACATGGGCAACGGCGTGGCGACCGCCGGCATCGAGTACTACCTGCCGCTCTTCTTCGAAGACACCGCGACGGTGTTCGACTACCTCGGCACCGAGACGACCGTCGTGCTGCACGGCGACCTGGAACCGGCCTTCCAGCATTTCTGGCAGGACACCGGCGAGCGCTACCGCCTGGTGCGTGGCGACCCGGAGCGGCCTGCGCTGCCGCCGGAGACGCTGTTCCTCAGCGCCGAGCAGTTCTACACGCGCGCCAAACCGCTGGCGCAGCTGGCCATCCGCGGCGATGTCGCCACCGACACGCCCTACGCAGAGTTCGACAAGCTGCCGCCCTTCGCCGTGGTGCGCGGTGCGGACGATCCGCTGACCGGGCTCAAGGCGCACATCCAGGCCACGCCGCACCGCGTGCTGGTCATCGCCGAGAGCGACGGCCGGCGCGAGAGCCTGCTCGACTTCCTGCGCGCCAGCGGCGTGAGCCCGCCCGCCTTCGACTCGCTCGCCGAGTTCGAGGCCTCGCCCGACGAGAAGATCGGCATCGCCACTGCCGCGCTCGCCGCGGGCTTCGCGTGGCGCGAACAGGCCATCGACTTCGTCACCGAGACCGAGCTCTTCGCAACCGCGCCGACCACGCGCCGCCGCAACAAGAAGCAGGAACAGGTCAGCGACGTCGAGGCGCTGATCAAGGACCTGTCGGAATTGAACGTCGGCGACCCAGTGGTGCACAGCGCGCACGGCATCGGCCGCTACCGCGGTCTCATCCACATGGACCTCGGCCAGGGCAAGGATGCCGAAGGCAAGCCGCTGCTGCAGGAAATGCTGCACCTCGAATACGCCGACAAGGCCACGCTCTACGTGCCGGTCAGCCAGCTGCACCTCATCAGCCGCTACACCGGCGTGAGCGCGGACGAGGCGCCGCTGCACAAGCTGGGCTCCGGCCAGTGGGAGAAGGCCAAGCGTCGCGCGGCCGAACAGGTGCGCGACTCGGCCGCCGAGCTGCTCAACATCTATGCGCGCCGAGCGCTGCGCCAGGGCCATGCGTTCCGCTACTCGCCGGCCGACTACGAAGTGTTTGCCAACGACTTCGGCTTCCAGGAGACGGCCGACCAGAAGGCCGCGATCCACGCGGTGGTCCAGGACATGATCTCGCCGCAACCGATGGACCGCCTCGTGTGCGGCGACGTCGGCTTCGGCAAGACGGAGGTGGCGCTGCGTGCGGCCTTCATCGCGATCACCGGTGGCAAGCAGGTCGCGTTCCTCGCGCCGACCACGCTGCTCGCGGAGCAGCACTACCAAACGCTGGTCGACCGCTTCGCCAAGTGGCCGGTCAAGGTCGCGGAAGTGTCGCGCTTTCGCTCCGGCAAGGAGGTCACTGCAGCGCTCAAGGGCCTGGCCGACGGCGGCGTCGACATCGTCGTGGGCACGCACAAGCTGCTGAGCGAATCGACCAAGTTCGCCAACCTGGGCTTGCTCATCATCGACGAAGAGCACCGCTTTGGCGTGCGCCACAAGGAGCAGATGAAGGCGCTGCGCGCCGAGGTGGACGTGCTCACGCTCACCGCGACGCCGATCCCGCGCACGCTGGGCATGGCACTCGAAGGGCTGCGCGACCTGAGCGTGATCGCCACCGCGCCCCAACGGCGCCTGGCCATCAAGACCTTCGTGCGCAACGAAGGCACGGGCGTCATCCGCGAAGCGGTATTGCGCGAGTTGAAGCGCGGTGGGCAGGTCTACTTCCTGCACAACGAGGTCGAGACGATCCAGAACCGACGCCAGAAGCTCGAGGAAATACTGCCCGAGGCGCGCATCGCCGTCGCGCACGGCCAGATGCCCGAGCGCGAGCTGGAACGCGTGATGCGCGACTTCGTGGCGCAGCGCTACAACCTGCTGCTGTGCTCGACCATCATCGAGACGGGCATCGACGTGCCGACCGCCAACACCATCGTGATGAGCCGCGCCGACAAGTTCGGCCTTGCCCAGCTTCACCAGCTGCGCGGCCGGGTCGGGCGTTCGCATCACCAGGCGTATGCGTACCTCATGGTGCCCGACACCGAGGGCCTCACCAAGCAGGCGGCGCAGCGGCTCGACGCCATCCAGCAGATGGAAGAACTCGGCAGCGGCTTCTACCTCGCGATGCACGACCTGGAAATTCGCGGCGCCGGCGAAGTGCTCGGCGAGAACCAGAGCGGCAACATGATGGAGATCGGCTTCCAGCTCTACAACGAGATGTTGAGCGAAGCCGTGCGTTCGCTCAGAGAAGGCAAGGAGCCCGACCTGCTCTCGCCGCTGCACGTCACGACCGAGATCAACCTGCACGCGCCCGCCCTGCTGCCCGACGACTATTGCGGCGACGTGCACCTGCGTCTGTCGTTCTACAAGAAGCTCGCCACCGCGAAGACGTCCGACCAGATCGACACGCTGCTCGAGGAGATCGTCGATCGCTTCGGCAAGCTGCCGCCCCAGGCGCAGACGCTGATCGACACGCACCGGCTGCGCGTGCTCGCGCGGCCCTACGGCGTGGTCAAGGTCGACGCAGCGCCGGGCGTCATCCACATCACATTCAAGAAGGACCCGCCCGTCGATTCGATGGCGATCATCCACCTCATCCAGAAGAACAAGCACATCAAGCTGGCCGGCAATGAGAAACTGCGCATCGAGCGCGAGCTCAAGGAGCCGAAAGAGCGTGCGCAGATGGTGCGCGATGTGCTGCGCAGCCTGGGCCAGCCCAAAGTGCAAGAACCCGTCGCCGAATCAGCATGACCATGGAAACCTCCACCGGACTCGTCCTCCAGCGCTTCACGCCGCCGCTGCGGCTGGCCGACTTCAAGCTGATCGCGTTCGATATGGACTCGACGCTGATCAACATCGAATGCATCGACGAGATCGCCGATGCCGTGGGCAAGAAAGCCGAGGTCGCCGCCATCACCGAGGCGACGATGCGCGGCGAGATCAAGGACTTCAAGGAGAGCCTGACGCGCCGCGTCGCGCTGCTCGAAGGGGTGCCTGCGGCGTCGCTTCAGCAGGTGTACGACGAGCGGCTCCGACTCAATCCCGGCGCGACCGAGCTCGTGGCCGCTTGCAAGGCCGCCGGCCTCAAGGTGCTGCTGGTGTCGGGCGGCTTCACGTTCTTCGCGAATCGCGTGAAGGAACGCCTGGGCATCGACTTCGCACGTTCCAACCTGCTCGACGAGGCCGATGGTCGGCTCACGGGTCGCGTCGTCACGCAGGCCTGGGGTGACATCTGCGACGGCGCCGAAAAGCGCCGCACGCTGCTCGAAGTGGCTTCGCTGATGGGCATCTCGCCGGCTGAAACCATCGCGGTGGGCGACGGCGCCAACGACCTGCCGATGATGGGCGAGGCCGGACTGTCCGTTGCGTTTCACGCCAAGCCCAAGGTTCGCGAACAGGCGATGGTCGCGATCAACGAAGGCGGACTGGACCGCCTGCTGGAAGTACTGAACTGAGGGTGAGCCGCGGATAAGCCCGGGCATCCGGGTCTTGACGCCCGACCTCAGGACTCGGGCTGCGCCTCGCCCGCGCGCTCGACGCGGGCCTGACGGTGCCCGTGCTTGGCCACCACCTCGACATAGAACTGCGGGCCGGCTTCCTTCGCCACGGCGTCGATCAGCGCGGTGAGTTCGCCCAGGTGCACCACCGCCGCTGTTTCTTCCGACGCGCCGAACTTGCAGTCGAAGTCCCAGAAGTCGACGCCCTCGGGCAGTTCGCGGCGTCGCTCGCGCTTGATGTACTTGCGGATCTCGTGTTTGACCGCCTCGAGCACCCGCTCTGGATTCTTGCCTTCGGGTCGTAGCTGAAAGGTTTTGCGCATGGGTCGATCGTACCGTGCGCGGTACAGTCAACCCCTTCAAAGGAAGCAGGTGAACCCATGGCGCGCGCAAACGACTGGTCGAGCAAGGTGATGACGCTGATCAACGGCGGCAATGCGAGCGCCGCGATCGCACAGATCAAGGTCGCGCCGAGCGTGAAGGACCTGAAGACGCTTCAGACCGTGATGACGCTCTCGCGCATGGCGGGCAAGTACCGCAACGTGGACGCGGCCATCATCGAAAACCTCGACCTTCTCGGCGCGCCGCGCCTTCACCGCTCCCCATGAATGGGGCTCGCCCCCAGGCTGCGCGCACTGCGTGTCGCTTCGCCGACCCTCTGCCGGGGGCAACACCAGCGGCCCGGAGAAGCCGGTTCCGCGGTGTTTCACGAAAGGTTCAAAGCGCCTTGCCCAAGCGGGCGATGCCCTCTTCGATCTTCTCGACGTTCGCCGTCGCGAAGCTGAGGCGCAGCGTGGAAAGGTCCGGGTTCTCCGCGTAGAACGGTGCACCGGGCACGAAGGCCACGAGTTGCTCGATGGCCTTCTTGGCGAACACCGTCGCATCGGCCAGCTTGCCGTGCGCACCCGTCAGACGCGCCCAGAAGAAGAGACCGCCGGCCGGTTGCTCGAAAGCGATCGCGTCGCCCAGCTCGCGCTTGAGCGCCGCACCCATCGCCAGCGCGCGCTCCCCGTAGACCTTGCGCACGTTCGCCAGCGTTGCGGGCATGCGGCCGCTCTTGAGATATTGCGAGGCCGTCGCCTGCGCAAAGGTGCTGGTGTGCGCATCGCTGAACTGCTTGCACATCGTGGCCTTTGCCAGCAACTCGGCCGGCGCGATCATCCAGCCCACCCGCAGGCCGGGGCTCAAGACCTTGCTCAGCGAGCCGCAGTACGCGATCAGCTCTCTCGCGCCTGGCACGTCCTTCGCCAGCGACAGGATCGACGGCGGCGGTGCTTCGCCGAAGTAGAGGTCGCCGTACGGATCGTCCTCGACCACCAGGGTCTGGTACTTCACCGCCAGCTCGAGCACCTTCTTGCGCCGCTCCAGCGTCAGCATCGCGCCACTCGGGTTGCCGAAGGTGGGAATCAGATAGACGAACTTCGGCTTGTGCTCGGCGATGAGCTTTTCGAGCTCGTCGGTCTTCACGCCGTCGGCGTCGACTGGCGCGCTGATGAGTTGCGCACCGTAGAGCCGGAAGCACTGGATGGTCGCGAGGAAGGTCGGGCCTTCGACGATCACCTTGTCGCCCGGGGAGATCATGGTCTTGCCCAGCAGGTCGAGCGCCTGCTGGCTGCCGGTGGTGACGATCAGGCCGCTCGGGTCGACCGCCACGCCCTTGGTCTTCATGAAGGCACTGAGCTGCTGGCGCAGTGGCTCGTAGCCCTCGGTCGCGCCGTATTGCAGCGCCCCGCCCGGCTCCTCGGTCAATGCCCTCGCACTCGCTTCTTTCAGGCCCTCGACGTCGAACATCGCGCTGTCGGGGAAGCCGCCCGCGAAGCTGATGATGCCGGGCGTGCCGAGCAGTTTGAAGAGTTCTCGGATGGCAGAGGTTTCGACGTTGTCGAGGCGGGAGGCGAATTGCATGGTGATTTCACTTTCTGGGCAGCCATTGTCGAACAAGCGCACTCTCCGGTTACCACTTCGAGGTGGTTTCTTGACTTTACTATTTTTGAGTAGTAAATTGAATTCACCACTCAAAGGTAGTAGACGAACATGCGGTACCCGCTCGAAACCAGCCAGCAGCTCAGCGCCGTGCTCAAGGCGCTGCGACAGTCGCGCCGCCTCACGCAATCCGAACTGGGCGAGCAGCTCGGCGTGAATCAGAAGCGCGTGGCACGCATCGAGGCGGCACCCGGCGTCACCAGCTTCGATCAGATCTCCCGGCTCGTCGCACTCATGGGCTACCGCCTCGTGCTCGAAGCCTTGCCTTCCACCGACGCATCGAGCGCCGACCCACAGGAAAAATCATGGTGAGCCCCAAGAAGCGCGGTCGCGGTCCGCGACATCCGCATCCGCTCAAAGTCTGGATCAACGGCCAGACCGTCGGCGAGTGGACCATCCGCGAAGGCGAAGATCGCTTCCAGTACGCAGAAGAATGGACGGCGTCGCCCGTCGCGCGGCGGCTTTCGCTGTCGTTGCCGATCACCCCCGGCAACGCACCCCTGCGCGGCGAGGTCGTGCAGAACTACTTCGACAACCTGCTGCCCGACAGCGATGCGATCCGCACGCGCCTGCAGCGCAAGTTCGCGACGCAAAGCACCGACGCCTTCGACCTGCTGACCGCCATCGGCCGCGAGTGCGTGGGCGCCGTGCAGCTGTTGCCACCGGGCGTCGAGCCCACCGGCTTCGACCGGATCGAGGCCGAGCTGCTGGACGACGCGGGTGTCGAGCGCGCCATCAACGCATCGCTGTCGACGGGTCGGGTGCTCGGCCAGCGCGACGACGAGGATTTCCGCATATCGATCGCGGGCGCGCAGGAAAAGACCGCGCTGCTGCAGCGCGACGGCCAATGGTTTCGCCCGCTCGACGCCACGCCGACGACGCACATCTTCAAACTGCCGCTCGGCCTGGTCGGCAACATGCAGGCCGACATGCACGCTTCGGTCGAGAACGAATGGTTGTGCTCGAAGCTCATGGCGGCCTTCGGCCTCGCGACTGCACACACCGACATCGCCACCTTCGGCGAACGCAAGGTGCTGGTCGTGCAGCGCTTCGACCGCGCCCTGCAGGACGCAGGCAGCGACAGCGAATGGATCGCGCGACTGCCGCAGGAAGATTTCTGCCAGGCGCTGGGCGTGCCGGGCGCGCAGAAATACGAAGCGGACGGCGGCCCGGGCATGCGCGAGATCCTGCGCGTGCTCGACGCGAGCAGCAACGCCGCGGCCGACAAGCTCGCCTTCGTCAAGGCGCAGATCGTGTTCTGGCTGCTCGCCGCGACGGATGGCCATGCCAAGAACTTCTCGATCTTCCTGGAGCGCGGCGGCGGCTACCGGCTCACGCCCTTCTACGACGTGCTCTCGGCCTGGCCGGTGATCGGCCACGGCGCCAGCCTCATCGCGCCGCAGAAGGCCAAGCTCGCGATGGCGCTGCGCAGCAAGAGCGCGCACTGGGGCCTGGCCGACATCCAGGCGCGCCACTGGGACGGCGTCGCCAAGCTGGCCGGCCTGGGCGATGCGCGCGCACTGTGCGAAGAAATCGCGGCTCAAGTGCCCGACGTGCTTCGCAGCGTGCAGGCGCAGCTGCCGGCCGACTTCCCGCAGCCCCTGGCCTCGGCCATCTTCGAGGGCATTCGGAGCACCGCCCAACGGCTCGAAGACGCACCATGAAGAAAGACGAGATCGTCCCGTTCTTCGCCACGTTGCAGGCCGCCAATCCCGAGCCCGAGACGGAGCTCGAGTACACGACGCCCTTCGAGCTGCTCGCCGCAGTTCTGCTCTCGGCGCAGGCCACCGACGTGGGCGTGAACAAGGCGACGCGCAAGCTCTATCCGGTCGCCAACACGCCGCAGGCGATCCTGGCGCTCGGCGTCGAAGGGCTCGCGGGCTACATCAAGACGATCGGGCTCTACCGCAGCAAGGCGAAGCACCTGATCGAGGCGTGCCGCATGCTGGTCGAGCTGCACGGCGGTGAGGTGCCACGCACGCGCGCCGAGCTCGAAGCGCTGCCCGGCGTCGGCCGCAAGACCGCGAACGTGGTGCTCAACGTGGCCTTCGGCGAGCCCACGATGGCGGTCGACACGCACATCTTTCGCGTCAGCAACCGCACCGGCCTCGCCCCGGGCAAGACGCCACTGGCCGTCGAGCTGAAACTGGATAAGCGCGTGCCCAAGGAGTTCCGGCTGCACGCGCACCACTGGCTGATCCTGCACGGCCGCTACATCTGCGTCGCGCGAAAGCCCAAGTGCTGGGAATGCGCGGTGCACACGATGTGCAGCTACAAGCCGAAGACGCCGATGCCCAAGGCCTGAACGGTCAGTCGGCCATGCGCTCGACCACCTGGCAGTCGCCGTAACCGATCGGCTGCGAAGGCCACTGGTCGGCGCTGTCGACGTGCCGCACCCCGCGCTGCAGCAACTGCACCGCACGCATCACACCGGCATGCGTCACCCACACCGCATCGCGGCCCGAAGCACGCCAGTCGTCGAAGGCGCTGGCGACACGCTGCATGAAGGCACGCGTGCTCTCACCGTGGACGCCGGGCTTGCCGTCGGCGAAGTTGCCGGTCCACGCGTCGAACTCTTCACGGGCAATGGACGACCAGGGCTGGCCTTCCCATGCGCCGAAATCCATTTCGGCCAGCCGCGGGTCGATCCGCACCCTCAAGTCCGGCCGCAGGGCTTCGATGGCACGCGCGAGTTCGGCGCACCTGCGCAGCGGCGAGCCGTACAGCGCGACGCCCACGGGAATCTGCGCGAGAACGCCGTTCGCCACACGCAAGGTCGCTTCGGCCGGCACGCCCACGTCGGTGCGGCCGTAGCAGAGGCCGGGCACCGCATCGGTGAGCGCATGCCGCACCAGCCAGAGATTCATGCCTGCCATGCCAGCGCGAGGTAGATCGCGAGTTCGCACACCTGTTGCGTGGCGCCGAGCCCGTCGCCGGTGAAGCCCTTCAGACGCTGGCGGAAGAGCCGCGCCATCCACCAGGCCGCGAGCGCGCAGACCGCCAGTGCGGCGGCCACATCGATCGCGCCCCACGCCCAGAGCGCCAACAGCACCGCCGGGATCGACCATGCCACGCCGACGAGCAGAGCACTGCCGCCGATGGCGTCCGCCAACGGCTTCGACTTGCTCGCGCCGGCATCACCGACGTACGGCAGCCACCGGATCAGGAACAGCGGCGCGAGGCGCGACAGCACATGCGCGAACACGATGGCGCTCGCCACGGCCCCGATGCCCTCGACGGCCAGCACCTCGAGCACCACCACCTTGAGCCCGAGCGACAGCACGAGCGCGATGGCACCGAAGGCGCCGATGCGCGAGTCCTTCATGATTTCCATCGCACGCTCCCGGTTCGAGGAACCGCCCAGCCCGTCTGCGACATCCGCGAGCCCGTCTTCATGGAAGGCCCCGGTCAGCAGGACGGTCGCGACCGTGCTGAGCATCGCAGCCACCATCGCCGGCAAGCCTTGCCACGCCAGCAGGAACACCGCCGCACCGAAAAGACCGACCAGCCACCCCACCCCGGGAAAATGCGCCGCACTCGCGCGCAGCATCTGCGGACTGAAGCCGACCCACGCCGCCAGCCGCCCGGTCACGGGCACGCGCGTGAAGAACTGCAAGGCCAGCAGGAAGTGACGAACGCCCTTCATCCGGCTCAGCTGCCTTGCCGCGAGACGCCCGCCGCCTCGAAGCTCGCCATCTCGCGCAGGATGCGGCAGGCCGATTCGAGCAGCGGCCACACCAGCGCGGCGCCCGAGCCTTCACCCAGGCGCAGGTCGAGCCGAAGCAACGGCTCCAGGCCGAGTGCCTGAAGCAACAGGGCATGGCCGGGTTCGGCCGATTCATGCGCCGCGACGCAGCGCTGCACCACGTGCGGCTGCAGCCTTTGCGCGACGAGCACTGCAGCGCTCGCGATAAAACCGTCGAGCACGATCACGCGCCGCTCCTCGGCCGCTTGCAACACGGCGCCCACGAGCGTGGCGATCTCGAAGCCACCGAACGCGGCCAGTGCGTCGAGCGGCGAGCGCGCCTCGACATGCAGCGCCATCACGTCGCGCAGCACGGTGCGCTTGTGGGCACGGCCGGCGGCGTCGAGGCCGGTGCCGGCACCGACGCAGGCCTCGATGTCGTGCCCGGCCAGTCGCGCGAGCAGCATCGAAGCAGCGGAGCTGTTACCGATGCCCATTTCGCCGAGCAGCAGCGCGTTGCCCGGCAAGCCGCGAACGATCTCGCGCCCGTTGGCGATGGCCTGTGCACATTGCCCGGTGGTCATCGCCGCGCCGCTCGACGCATCCGCGGTGCCCGCGGCGATCTTGCGGATCAGGAGGCCGGGCTGCGGCGCGAAATCGTGCCGCACACCGCAGTCGACCACGGTAAGGGCCAGCCCGTGCTGCCGCGCCAGCACGCTGACGGCCGCACCGCCTGCGAGAAAGTTCTGCACCATCTGCCAGGTCACGTCGCTCGGATAGGCCGACACGCCGCGCGCCGCCAGGCCGTGGTCGCCCGCGCAGACGAGCATCTGCGGTGCCGCGAGTTGCGGCGCCTCGGTGCCCAGGATGCTGCCGAGCCGGAGCGCCAGCGCCTCGAGCTGGCCCAGCGCACCGACCGGCTTGGTCTTGTTGTCGAGCAGGTGCTGCAGGCGCTCTGCAAGCGCGTCGTCGTGCAGGTCGGTGATGTCGGGAATGTTCATCATGTTCAGTCGATCAGGGCGCGCAACACGCCCGTTGAAAAGTGGGTGTCGATGTAGTCGGCCAGGCCGTCGAACACGACGTCGAGGGTGGGCGCCGTCGCGCCGAACAGCGCCTGCAGCACGGCAGGGTCCTCGAACAGGCCGTGCAGGTACAGGCCGAGCACGTTGCCAGCGCCGTTCTGCCAGGCCAGCCCGTCGGGCATGACGGCGGCGGCGACGTCGCCGTCGGCGGCCATCGCGCTGTGTTCGGCGGTCTGGCCGTGGTGGATTTCGTAGCCATGCATCGCGACGCCCGAGAGTGCCGCCCACGCGCCGGTCAGCGCGCCGAAGCACGCATCGCGATGCCGCACCGTCTTGTCGTGCGCGAACACCGTGACCAGCGGCAGCAGCCCGAGACCGGGCGCGTTGCCATCGATGCCGTGCGGATCGATCAGCGCCTCGCCCAGCATCTGCAGGCCGCCGCAGATGCCGAGCACCGCACCGCCGCGCGCCGCGTGGGCCGCGATCGCGCGGTCCAGCCCCTGAGCGCGCAGCCATGCGAGATCACCGCTCGTGTGCTTGGAGCCGGGCAGCACGATCCAGTCGGCGTCCGCCAATTCGCCGGGACTGCGCACCCATTTCAGGCGCACGCCCGGCACGTTCTTGAGCGGCTGGAATTCGTCGAGGTTGCTGATGCGCGGATAGGCGACCACGGCGACCGTGCACGTCACCTCGCCGCTGCTGCGTGCGGTCGCGTCGAACACGCCGTCTTCTTCCGGCAGGCCGTGCTGCCACCACATCGGCAGCGTCGCCACGGTCGGGACGCCGGTCATCTCCTGCAGCATCTGCGGCGCGGGCGCGAGCAATGCAGCGTCGCCGCGGAACTTGTTGAGCACGAAGCCGTGCAGCAGCGCACGATCCGCCTCGGGCAAAAGCGCCCACGTGCCGTAAAGATGGGCGAAGGCGCCGCCGCGGTCGATGTCGGTCACCAGAAGGCAACGCGCGTCGGCGTGACGTGCGACGCGCAGGTTCACGATGTCGCTCGCCAACAGGTTGATCTCGGCGGGGGAACCGGCGCCTTCGATCACGACCACGTCGTTCTCCGCACGCAGTTCGTCGAGCGCCTGCGCGATCTGCGGCCACACGCGCTCGCTGCGGCCACGCCATGGCAAGGCCGACATCTCTTCGCTCACACGGCCCATCAACACCACCTGGCTGTGCGTGTCGCGCTCGGGCTTGAGCAGCAGCGGGTTCATGCGCACGTCGGGCACGGCGCGCGCCGCGAGCGACTGGAAATACTGAGCGCTGCCGATCTCGCCGCCCTCCACCACCCGCGCGTTGTTGCTCATGTTCTGCGCCTTGAACGGCGCCACGCGCAACCCCTGGCGCGCATACCAGCGGCACAGCGCGGTGGTCAGCCAGCTCTTGCCGGCGCCGCTCGTGGTGCCCAGCACCATCACGCATCGGGCGGGCAGGTTCTTCTTGCGCATTTCACTCATGACCGCATTGTCTGCGAGCGCTTCTGCGGCCTGACACGCTGCTGCCACACAAGACCGTCACGCTCCGCAGCCATGCACGCGCTGAACCTCCTGCTCTTCGACCTGCTCGGCGCGGGGTTCGCGCCCGATGCGTTCTGGCTCGACGTCGCCCGGGCCGCGGTGACGGTGTCGGTCTGCGCCGTCGTGGCGCTGATGGCAGGGGCAGTCATGAAGAATCCGCGTCGGGGATTCGACATCGCCCTGGCGCTGATGTGCGCCGGCTGCGTCGCGGTCATGGCGCATGCGCTGGCGGCGTGGTTCGACTCGCCACGGCCGTTCATGGTCGGGCTCAGTCCCCCGCACATCGCACACGGCGCGCGCGGTGGTATGCCCAGTACCCACGCTTCGGTGATGACCGCGCTCGCCGTCTTCCTGATGCTGCGGCCGGGCCTGCGTCCGATCGGCATCGCCACGGCCGCCCTGATGCTGGTGACGGCATGGGCGCGCATCTACCTGGGCCTGCACTTCCCCTTGGACATCGTCGGCGGCGCCGTGCTGGGCACGCTGTCGGGCGTCGTCACCGCGGCGGCCGCCAGCGCGATCGCGCACTTCGTCTCAGCGTCGCGGCGCAACCGCCGCGCCTTCGATGCGGTGGCGTTGCAGCGCGTCGGCGACGAAGCCTGACGCCTTCATCTCTTCGACGAACGCGGTGAGCCAGGCCTGTGCCGCCGTGCGGCCCTTGGGCACGCCCATCGCCTGTTCGATCACCATGAAGCGGCCCGGCAGCAGCCGCACGCCACCCACGCGCGCCGCGTCGGCTTCGAGCTGCTGCCGCACACCGGCAGCGACCTCCAGGTTCTGCGCCAGGAACTGGTTGGTCACCTCGGGCGACGTGACCGCCCGCACCAGCGTCGCCGCCTTGATCTCGCGCGTGAGGAACAGGTCGTACGCGCTGCCGCGGCCGACCACGATGCGCGTGCCGGCGCGATCGACGTCCTCGTTGCGTTGCAGCGGAGAGGCGTTGCGCACGAGGTAGGCGCCTTCGATGATCACGTAGGGCGCGGTGTATTCGGTGTCGGCCGCTCGCACCGGGTCGATCGCTACGAAGGCCACGTCGACCTGCTTCGCTTTCACCGCCTCGACGACATTGCCGGCCGAATTGAAGACGACCAGCTCGACCGGTACGCCGAGCCGCCGTGCCGCCTCGCGCGCGAGGTCGACCGACACGCCGCGCGGCTGCCCATCGGGGCCACGGCTCGCGAGGATCGGGTTCCCCAGGTTGATCGCCGCGCGCAGCGTGCCGGTGCCGCTCAATTGGGCGACCGCGTCGGCCGGCGGTTTCCCACCCGGGCTGGCGCAGCCTGCCAGCAGCAGCGCGGCTGCACCGCAGAAATGGCGGCGCTGGAGGCGTGCGGGCGAAGGGTCGTTTTTCATCTGGCGTCCTACAGGGAGTGAATCGATGGCGGCCATACTGACAGTCCTTCGTTCCCCTGACGACTGCCGGAGATTTTTTTCATGAAGCGTTTCCCCAAGCTCGCGGCGCTCGCCGTGTCCGCACTTCTCGCCCTCCCCGCGCTGGCGCAGAACGTCAAGGTGACCTCGCTCGGGGGGATCGATGGAGAGTTCTGCCCGCAAGACCGTGCGCTCGTCTTCGAAGACCCGAACGGCACCCGCATCCTGTACGACCCGGGCCGCACGGTGGCCGGCGCGAGTGATCCGCGACTTGGCAAGATCGACATCGTGCTGGTGAGCCACATGCACGGCGACCACGTCGGCAACGCGCACGCCAAGGCACCGAACGCGGGCAGTTGCGCGAGCCCCGACATGTCGGTGTCGGCGCTGCCGAACACGAGCGCGGTGAACATCGCACTCGCCAAGAATTCGAAGATCGTCACCGGCAGCGAGATGCCGGCCTTCTTCGCGGCCAAGCTCCGGGCGAACGGCGGCGATCCGGCCAACTCCGTCGCGGCACGCTTCGGCGCCAGCGTGACGCTCGGCGGCGTGCGCATCGCCACGGTGACCGCGATGCACAGCAACGGTGTCGACCCCGACTTCATCGGTGGTGACCTCGGCAAGGCCATGAAGGACGCGGGCATCGCCGGCGATGTCGGCCTGGCCACCGGCTACGTGCTGCGCTTCAGCAACGGCCTGGTCGCCTACCTTTCCGGCGACACCGGCATCACGGCCGACCAGGAACGCGTCGTGCGCGACTACTACAAGGCCAAGCTGGTGGTGATGAACATCGGCGACGGCCTCACCACCGGCCCGCTGGAATCGGCCTACGTGATCAACGACCTTGTGAAGCCAGCCGCGGTGATCGCCGCGCATGCGAACGAGGTGGGTACGGTCGGCGGCAAGGTCCGTCCCGGCAGCAAGACCGAGACCTTCGTGAAGGCCGTGAAGGTGCCGGTGCACGTGCCGCTCTCGGGCATCACGATGGAATTCACGCCCGCCGCGGCCTGCGCCGCCGGCTGCTGAGCACCGGATCCGGCCTCAGGCTTGCGCGAGCATCTGCTCGCGAGCGATGGCATAAGCCGCGGGCTCGGCAATGCAAAGCCTGGCGCGCGCTGCTGCCAGCGGCTCATGAAGGAGCGCCTCGTAGTCCTCGCCCATCAGCCACGCCGCCTTGCGGCCGTGCCGGTAGCCCTCGACGATGGCACGCGCGACGGCAGGCTGGCGTTCGCGCAGGCTCTTGAGCACCGCCGCGAGTGCGATGAAGCCCCAGCCGAGACCGCCCGTCTGCGCATAACTGAAGGCCACGAGCGCCGCTTCGCCGAGCGGATCGTCGGCCTGGTAGCCGGTCAGCACGTGCCAGATGTCGTGCACGTCACGCTGGCGGCGGCCGCACCAGGCGTAGGGGTTCTCCACCAGCGGCTCGTTGTCCAGGTTCGACACTTCGGCCAGGCCCGCCGCGGTGTAGCCCGTGGCGTTGAGGAATTCGCGGTACGTGGCGCCCACGGTGCCGGGCGCGAAGCTCGCGATGAAGGCCGGGTCGGAGAATTTCTCGGCGAGTTCCAGCCGCTGATAGACCAGGCGCGGGCCACCCTTGGTCTTCATGAGGCGTTCGAAGTTGCGCACGGCCATCCGGCCGTTGAGCGAACGCATGATGACAAACACCTGCGTCGTGTCGTCCGGGTTCGACAGCAGCTTGCGCACGGCGCTGAAGGCCGCGGGGAGATCGCGTTCGTAAGGGGATTTCGTGCGGGGAGCGACGTCGGTCATGTGTGCGGGGTCGTTGCGAGGGGACGGGCTGGAACGCAAGTCTAGTGGCGAAGCGCCCGCTTGCGCCCCCGGGACACTGGCGTGCCATGTTGACCAGGCGCGCTGCCTCGCGTCGTGCCGGGCTGTGAATCCGGGAGCGCCCCGGCTGCGTACAACCTGAATGGCCCGGCCGCACCGGCCGGGTCATGACGTGAGTTCCTCCTCTGTCTGGCTCGAAAGGCCAGCTTCGAAAGCCCGCCGGATCGCAAGAACCGGCGGGCTCTTTTTCTGTGCCTACAGCTTGATCCCGGCGCCCTTGACCGTGGGACCCAGCACGTTCACCTGCTGCTTGACGAGGTCGTTGAACATCGCGACCGATTCGGGCCTGGCGACGATGCCCAGTTCGGTCAGCTTCTGCTGTATCTCGGGCATCACCAGTACCTCGTCGCACACAGTGTTCAGGCGTGTGACGACCTCGGCAGGAAGCTTGGCGGGGCCGGAGAGACCGAAGAAGTTCTCGAGCACCAGCTTGGGCTGCTTGAGCTCCACGATGGTCGGCACGTCGGGCATCAGCGGCGAACGCTGCGTGCCGGTAACGGCGAGCGGCACGAGCTGGCCGCTCTTGAAGAACGGCACGTACGAGGTGATCACGTCGATGCCGACCGGAATGGTGTTGGCGATCAGGTCGGTCGTCATGGGTGCGCCGCCACGGTACGGCACGTGCACCATGTTGATTCCGGTCGTCTTCCTGAGCAGCTCGCCGTGGATGTGGCCGATCGAGCCGGGGCCGCCGGAGCCGAAGTCGATGCGCCCGTCCTTGCGCCCGACGGCCTCGAACTCGGCATACGTCTTGATGCCCGACGGCTTGCTCGCCATGATCACCAGCGGTGCGGCGCCCAGATACGCGATGTGGGTGAACGCGGCGACCGGATCGTAGGGTTGCTTTTCCAGCGTGAAGGGACCGAGCGCGATCGGCGTGGTGTTGGAGAGCATCAGCGTGTAACCGTCAGGCGCAGCCGATGCGACCTGCATACCGCCGATGGTGCCGCCGGCGCCCGGCTTGTTGTCGACCACCACCGGCTGGCCCAGTTTTTTGGTCAGTTGCTCGGCCATCAGGCGCGCCAGCACGTCGCTGGAGCCGCCCGGCGGGAAGGTCACGATGATCTTGATCGGCTTGTCAGGCCACTGGGCGAAGGCCGGCAGGGCCAGCGCGGCGGTGCCTGCGGCGGCCAGCAGCTGCAGCGCACGGCGCCGCGTGAAGGGGGATTGGGTCATGACATCCTCGGCAGCATTGGGAGACTGCTTGGTTAGCAGGAACCGCGCCCGACCCGACCCCGCACCCGCGCCATCCCGCCGGGACCGAACTTTGCTTGAAAGGATTTCCATGTACGACGACACATTCATGCAGCGCGCACTGGCGCTGTCCGCCCAGGCGCTGACCACGACCGGCACCGAACCCTTCGGCGCCGTGGTCGTGAAAGATGGCCACGTGGTCGGCGAAGGCTTCAACCACTCCGTGGCGCACTTCGATCCCACGTCGCACGGCGAGGTCGAGGCCATTCGCGACGCCTGCCGGCACCTGCAGACGGTGGACCTGACGGGCTGCGACCTCTACTCGTCCTGCGAGCCCTGCGCCATGTGCGTCGCCGCCATGCACGTGGCAGGCATCCGCAAGCTGTTCTATGCCGCGACGCTGGCGCAATCCGGCGCGGTGTTCGCCGGACTGCCGGTCGCGGCGCGGCATCCGATCGACGTGAACGACCTGCGCCGTGCGGCCGGCGCGCCACTGGCCGCGGGACTGACCGATGCCGAGCAGCATCGGGCCGACGAGGCGATCGGCATTCTGCAAGCGTGGGCCGAGCCGCGGCGGTTGCCGTCGAATCCGTAGCCGGAGCGCCCGATCCGGCTCAGGATGCGCTGGCCACCCGGGCCGCCGGCACATCCCACCCGCCGCCCAGTGCACGAATCAGCCCGACCGTCGCCTGGTACTGCGCCGACTTCACCTGCAATGCCTGGCGGCGATTGCGCAATTCGCTGCGGCGCGCGTCGAGCAGGTCGAGCTGGCTGACGTACCCATTCCGATAGCGCGAATCGGACAACAACGTGGCGCGTCTGGCCGAGGCGACCGCCCTCGCCTGCACTTCGGACTGCGCCTGCAAGAGCCGCAGCGACGCCAGCTGGTCTTCGACTTCGCGGAATGCCACGAGCACCTGCTCCCGGTAACTGGCCAGCGCGCCGTCGAGCTGCGCCGACGCGCCCTGCACGCCGGCTTCGCGCCGGCCACCGTCCAGGATCGGCAGCGACAGCAGCGCGCCGATGCCCCAGGAACGGGCCGACCACTTGAAGAGGTCGCTCAGTTCGGGCGACGCGAACCCGCCGCCACCGGTGAGCGCGATGCTCGGGAACCACGCCGCCTCTGCAGCGCCGACGCGTGCCTTCGCGGCCTGCACCGTTTTCTGCGCCGCGACCACGTCGGGCCGGCGCTCGAGCACGGTCGAGGGCACGCCTGCAGGGATGGTCGGCAGCGCGGTCGACCATTCGCCCGCGCCCAGCCCGAAACCGGAGGCGACATCGCCCGTCAGCACGGCCAGCGCGTGTTCGAGCAATGCGCGCTGCCGGTCGAGCGCAAGCGCTTCGGACTCGGTGGCGGCCAGCTCGGTCTGCACGCGCGCCAGGTCGAGCTCGGCGAGGTCGCCCGCACGCACGCGCCGCTCGATGAGCCGCAACGTGTCGCCGTAGGCCTCGACCTGCTCGCGCACCAGTCCGCGCTCGGCGTCGAGCGCGCGCAGCGACAGGTAGGTTTGCGCCGTCTCGGCCTGTACCAGGAGGCGCGCGCTCTGCAGCAGCGATTCGCGCGATTGCGCATCGAGCCGGGCGGCATTGCTCGCGCCCGAGAGCTTGCCGAACAGGTCCAGCTCATAGGAAATGCTGGCGCCCGCGTTCAGCAAGGTCGAGGGCTTGTTGCTGAGGTTGCGGTCAATGCCGGCCTGCCGGCTCGCGCCCGCCCCGAGGCCGACCTGCACCGAGCGATCGGCATCGACGCTGCGGGCCAGCGCGCGGGCTTCGGCAAGCCGCGCCGCGGCCTGCTGGATGCTGGTGTTGCCGACGGCCGCGCGCTCGACCAGCGCATCAAGCACCGGGTCGTCGAAGGCCCGCCACCACTCGCCGGCGGCCTGGACCGGCGCGACCTGGGCGGCCGACACGGCGGACTCCTTGAACTGCGCCGGCGCGGTGATGCCGGTCGCCACGTCGGCGGTGGACGCGCAACCGGCGAGCACCAGCGCGGCGACCAGGGGCAACAGCGCGGTGCGCAGCGGCCGGGTGAAAGTTGAAATGCGGATGGTCATGGTCGATTTCCTTTGCATGTCGCTCATTCGTGCGACCGGTGGGGCGCGGCAGGCTGCAAGTGCACGTGGCCCGCGCCACCGCCCGTGGCCGGGCTCGCCGGGTCGCCCGACATGGTCGATTCACCGTGCTGCTTGAGCGGAAGGTTGCCGGCGAGCCGGCGCAGCACCACGTAGAACACGGGCGTGAGGAACAGGCCGAAAGCCGTCACGCCGATCATTCCGGCGAACACCGCGACACCCATCGCCTTGCGCATTTCGGAGCCGGCACCGGTCGACAGCACCAGCGGCAGCACGCCCATCACGAAGGCCAGCGAGGTCATCAGGATCGGGCGCAGCCGCAGGCGGCTCGCCTCGATCGCGGCCTGGACCGGCGTGCGCCCGGCGAACTCCAGCTCGCGCGCAAACTCCACGATCAGGATCGCGTTCTTCGCACTTAGGCCCACCAGCACGATCAGCCCGATCTGCGTGAAGACGTTGTTGTCGCCCCCCGAGAGCCAGACGCCGGTCATCGCGGCGAGCAGGCCCATCGGCACGATCAGGATGATCGCGATCGGCAGCGTCAGGCTCTCGTACTGCGCGGCGAGCACCAGGAACACCAGCAGGATCGCCAGCGGGAACACCAGGAACGCGGAGTTGCCGGCCAGGATCTCCTGGTAGGTGAGCTCGGTCCACTCGAAGCTGATGCCCTGGGGCAGCGTCTCGGCCGCGATGCGCGCCACGGTGTCCTGCGCCTGACCCGATGAATAGCCGGGGGCCGGGCCGCCGTTCACGTCCGCTGCGAGGTAGCCGTTGTAGCGCATCGCGCGCTCCGGACCGAAGCTCGAATTGACCTTCATCAGCGCCGAGAGCGGCACCATCTCGCCGGAGGCCGAGCGCACCTTGAGCAGCCCGACGTCTTCGGCGCGCGCACGGTACGGCGCATCGGCCTGCACCCGCACCGAGTACGTGCGGCCGAACTTGTTGAAGTCGTTCGCATACAGGCTGCCGAGGTAGATCTGCATCGTGTCGAAGATGTCGGTCACCGGTACGCCGAGCTGGCGCGCCTTGGTGCGGTCGATGTCGGCGTAGAGCTGCGGCACATTGACCTGCCAGCTCGTGAACATGCCGGCCAGCTCGGGCGCTTGCGATGCCTTCGCCATGAAGGCCTTCACGGCCTTGTCCATCTCGTCGTAGCCCAGCGAGGCACGGTCCTCGATCTGCATCTTGAAACCGCCCGTGGTGCCCAGGCCCGCCACCGGCGGCGGCGGAAACATCACGATGAACGCGTCCTGGATGCTGGAGAAAGCACCGTTGAGCTGACCCGCCACCGCACCGCCGCTCTGGTCGGCACGCTTGCGCTCGTCGAAGGGCTTGAGCGTGACGAACACCACGCCCGAGTTCGAGCTGTTGGTGAAGCCGTTGATGGAGAGGCCCGGGAACGCGATCGCGTCCTCCACGTTCGGGTTCTTCTTGACCATCTCGCCCATGCGGTGGATTACGTCTTCGGTGCGGTCGAGCGTGGCGCCGTCGGGCAACTGCGCGAAGCCGATCAGGTACTGCTTGTCCTGCGCCGGAACGAAGCCGCCCGGCACCGCCTTGAAGAGGCCGAAGGTCACGCCGATGAGCGCGACATAGACCACCAACATCAGCGTCTTGCGCGAGATCACGCCCTTCACGCCGCCGCTGTAGGCCTCGGAGCCGCGGTGGAACAGCCTGTTGAAGCCGCGGAACAGCCAGCCGAGCGACTTGTCCATGCCGCGCGTCAATGCGTCCTTCGGCTGGTGGTGGCCGCGCAGCAGCAAGGCCGCGAGGGCAGGAGACAACGTCAGCGAATTGATGGCGGAGATCACCGTCGAGATCGCGATGGTCACCGCGAACTGGCGATAGAACTGGCCGGTCAAGCCACTGATGAAAGCCAGCGGCACGAACACCGCGACCAGCACCAGCGCGATCGCGATGATCGGCCCCGACACTTCGCGCATCGCCTTGTACGTGGCCTCGCGCGGCGTCAGGCCCGCCTCGATGTTGCGCTCCACGTTCTCGACCACCACGATCGCGTCGTCCACCACGATGCCGATGGCCAGCACCAGCCCGAACAGGGAGAGCGCATTGATCGAGAAGCCCAGCACGTGCAGCATCGCAAAGGTGCCGACCACCGACACCGGCACCGCCAGCAACGGAATGATCGATGCGCGCCAGGTCTGCAGGAACAGGATCACCACCAGCACCACCAGTGCGATGGCTTCGAGCAGCGTGTGGATCACCGATTCGATCGACGCCCGCACGAACTGCGTCGGGTCGTAGGCGATGCGGTATTCCACGCCCTCGGGCATGCCCTTCGCGATGTCGTCCATGGTGGCGCGCACATCACGCGAGATGTCGAGCGCGTTGGAGCCCGGCGCCTGGAACACGCCCATGCCGACCGCCGCGTCGTTGTTGAGCAGCGAGCGCAGCGAATAGTCGGCCGCACCCATCTCGAGGCGACCGATATCGCGCAGCCGGGTCACGGCGCCATCGGTGCCGCTCTTGACGATGATGTCGCCGAACTCTTCCTCGCTCTGCAGGCGGCCCTGCGCATTGATCGAGAGCTGCATGTCGACACCCGACAGGCCCGGCGATGCGCCGACCACGCCGGCGGCCGCCTGGATGTTCTGGCTGCGGATCGCGGCCACCACGTCGCTCGCCGACAGCCCGCGCTGCGCGACCTTCTGCGGATCGAGCCAGACGCGCATCGAGTACTCGCCGCCGCCGAAGATCTGCACCTGGCCCACGCCCGGGATGCGCGCGAGCCGGTCCTTCACGTTCAGCACCGCGTAGTTGCGCAGGTAGTTGATGTCGTAGCGGTCGTTCGGCGACACGAGGTGCACCACCATCGTGAGGTCGGGCGCGCTCTTGATCGTCGTGATGCCAAGGCGCCGCACCTCTTCTGGCAGGCGCGGCTCGGCCTGCGAGACGCGGTTCTGCACCAACTGCTGCGCCTTGTCCGGGTCGGTGCCGAGCTTGAAGGTCACGGTCAAGGTCATCACGCCGTCGGTCGTGGCCTGGCTGCCCATGTAGAGCATGCCTTCCACGCCGTTGATCGATTCCTCGAGCGGCGTCGCCACGGTTTCGGCGATCACCTTCGGATTGGCGCCCGGGTACTGCGCGCGCACCACCACCGAGGGCGGTGCGACGTCGGGGTACTCGGAGATCGGCAGCGCGCGCAGCGCGATCAACCCGGCGATGACCATCAGCACCGACAGCACGCCGGCGAAGATGGGTCGGTCGATGAAGAATTTCGATAGATTCATGTTGCTTCCTTGGGTGCGACAAGCGCGCCGGGGCGGATGTGCTGCAGGCCGTTCACGACCACGCGCTCGCCGGGCTTCAGGCCCTTGCTCACGATGCGCAGGCCTTCGCTCGAAGCACCCAGCGTCACTTCGCGGTACTCGGCCTTGTTGTCTGCGCCGACCACCATCACGAACTTCTTGCTCTGGTCGGTGCCGACCGCGCGTTCACTCACGAGGATCGCCTTGTCGGTGCGCGCCTGCCCCATGCGGATGCGGGCGAACTGGCCGGGCATCAACGCGCCGTCGGTGTTGTCGAACGCGGCGCGCACGCGCACCGTGCCGCTCCTGGCGTCGACCTGGTTGTCGATGAGCTGCAGCCTGCCGAGCCACGGCGTGCCGTCGCTCACCCCCGTGCCCATCTGCACGGGGATGCGCTCGATGAGGCCTCGCGCGCTGCTGCCGGCGGTCGACACGTCTTTCAGCGCCCGCACGATCACGCCTTCGTCGGCGTCGAAACTCGCGTAGATCGGGCTCACCGACACCAGCGTGGTCAACACCGGTGCACCCGGGCCGGCAGCCACCAGGTTGCCCACCGTCACCTCGAGCTTGCCGATGCGTCCCGACACGGGCGCACGCACCTGGGTGTAGCCGAGGCTCAGCTTCGCGCTCTGCAGCGAGGCCTGCGCGGCGCGCAGGTTGGCGTCGGCTTCGTTGCGGCCGTTGGCGCGCTCTTCGAATTCGCGCTGCGCGATGGCCTGCTCGTCCCACAGGCGCTTGGCGCGCGACTGCTCGCTGAGGGCCTGCGCCACCCGGCTCTGGGCAGCGGCGACCTG
Organism: Variovorax sp.; assembly: GCA_041424275.1. Lineage (GTDB taxonomy): Bacteria > Pseudomonadota > Gammaproteobacteria > Burkholderiales > Burkholderiaceae_C > Variovorax. The sequence continues at coordinate 200,880 of JBGMOF010000023.1, read as the reverse complement.
CGCCGAGGCGCGATCGACATCGGCGGCATACGGCGCCGGATCGATGGTGATGAGCAGGTCGCCTGCCTTGACCAGCGCGCCTTCGCGAAAGTGCACGGCCTGCACGGAACCGGCGACGCGCGACCGCACGTCGACGCGTTCGACCGCTTCGAGCCGGCCAGAGAATTCGTTCCAGCCGGCCACGTCGCTCTCGGCCACGGTCGCGACGGAAACAGGAATGGCTTGCGGTGCTGTGGCGGCCGGGACATCGCCGGCTTCGGCCTTGAGGGTGTGCAGTCCGAGGCCGGCCGACACCAGCGCAAGGATCGCTGTGAGACCCGTGACCGTCGGCCAGATGCCGCGGCGGGCCAGGAGGGAAAGTTCGTTTTTAGACATGAGGATTCGTCCTTGTGATGACTTCGGGATGCAGAAGGCCAGCCCGGCGCGTTTTGCGACAGGCGGCAGCTCCGGTGGCCGGGATCACCGGCTACCGAAAATTCGGAAGAGTGAAGAAGGGAGCGGCGTCAGCCGGCCGCTTTGGGCGGCGTCGCGTGCGGCGGCGTGGAGGTGCCGAAGAACTCGCGAAAGTGCTTTTGCACCGTGGCGCTGCACACGCACTCGTTGGCGTCGGGCGCCGCGAGCGCCTCGGGCCAGTTCGTGGCCGACGGCAGCACGCTGCTCGTGACCGGATTGCCGGCTTCGCGCAGGCGTCCCGCGAAAGCCAGCGCTTCGTCGCGCATCGGGTCGTCGGCGCCGACGAGCACCAGCGTCGGCGCGATCTCGGACAGCCGCAACGACGCCCCGGGCACCGCATAAGGATGCACCGCATCGTTCGGGCACCGGAAGAAGTCCTGCCAGCCCGAGGCGAACTTGCATTCCGTCGCATCGCCCGTCGCCTTGCGAAGCGACGCCGTGCCCGCGCACGGGTCGAGCATCGGAGACAAGAGGATCTGGCCTCCGAGCGGCGGATGCCCGCGGTCACGCGAGATCAGCGCCACAGCCGCCGCCAGGTTGCCGCCGGCTTCTTCTCCGGCCAGGAACAGCGGCGCCCCCCTGCCGGCGAGCTTCCCGCGGTTCTTGTGGAGCCACTCGAGCGCTGCGTAACCCACCTCGATCGGCTCGGGAAACGGATACTGCGGCGCCAGCGGATAGGCGAGCGACACCACCACCGCACCGGCGCCGGCCAGCATCAGGCCCACGGTGCGGCCGTTCTCCAGATCGCCCGACACGAACGTGCCGCCGTGGAAATGCAGCACCAGCGGCGAGACGATTCCCTTCGCCTTGGCACCATAGGTCCGCGCCTTGACCGGCTCGCGGTTGGGCAGTTCGATGGTGATGTCGGCCTCGGCGATGACCACCGCGGCAGCGGAACCTTCGACGATGGGCAGTGATGAGCGGGGTGACATGGCGAACCTGGTGAATGGACAAGGCGCCCGCAAGGGCGATGGATCGAATATAGGACCGGCTACGCATTCGGAAACAGCGCTTCGACCCCTTCTCTGTTTCCAATCGAACAACAATCGGCCCGAAAGCACATGTGAAAATTCTGCAGCGCCGGCACTGTTGCCAGGCGCTGACAGGAGCACCCCGATGGACCAGATCCAGCAAATGCGGGTTTTCGTCCGCGTCGTCGAGGCGGGCACCTTCACCCGCGCTGCCGACTCACTCGGCCTGCCCAAGGGCACGGTCACCAAGCAGATCCAGGCACTGGAAGCACGCCTGCGCGTCAAGCTGCTGAATCGGACCACGCGCCGCGTCACCGTCACGCCGGACGGCGCCGCGTATTTCGAACGTACCGCGCGCCTCCTGAACGACTTCGACGACATCGAGGCCGGAATGACCAACGCGCAGGCCAACCCGACCGGCCGCCTGCGCATCGACGTCGGCACGCAGGTGGCCCGCTACATCATCCTGCCCTCGCTCGCGAGCTTCATGGACCGTTATCCGGACATCCAGGTCGACCTCGGCGTGAGCGACCGCGCGATCGACCTCATCACCGACAACGTCGACTGCGTGATCCGCGGCGGCGCACTCACCGACCAGTCGCTGGTGGCGCGCCGCATCGGCAGCATCGGCTTCGTCACGGTGGCATCGCCCGCCTACATCAAGCGCTACGGCATGCCGCAGCACCCGAACGACATCGAGAAGCGCCACCACCTCGTCGGCTTCTTTTCGGGCAGCACACGCCGGCCCTATCCGCACGAGTTCCACAAGGGCGACGAGGTGATCGACCTGACCGGGCCCTACCGCGTGTCGCTCAACGACGGCAATGCGCATCTCGCCGCCGTGCTGGGCGGCTTCGGCATTTCGCAATGCGTGCGAGTCGTGGTCGAGCCGCAGCTCCAGAGCGGCGAGCTGGTCGAAGTGCTGCCCGACTGGACCTGCCCGCCGATCCCGATGCATGTGGTCTACCCGCCGAACCGCCACCTCAGCGCCAAGGTGCGGGCCTTCGTGGATTGGGCGGCCGAGCTGTTCGCGAAGAATCCGCAACTGCAGCAGCGCTGACGCGGGTCACTCGCGGTCGAGTGCCTCTGCCAGCACCTGCTGGCTTGCGGGCGGCAGCACCGCCATCCGCACATGGCCGCGCAGCCCGAACGATGCGCAGTCGCGCAGCCTGATCCCGCGGGCGCGCAGTGCGGGCAGCAGACGGTCGAGCGGCGTGCCCGGTCGAGCGCAGAAGAAGTTCGCGTCGCTCTCCAGCAGGTGCCACCCCGGGATCGCGCCCAACAGTGCGCACTGTGCGGACTTCCAATCGCGCAAGGTGTCGAGACTTTGCGCGAGCCACGTCTGCGCCTCGACCGACACCCAGGCCTCCAGCAATGCGACGCCGTGTGCGCCGAGCGGCCACGACGGCGCCAGGGCTTCGAGGCGCTGATGCAGCGCCGCGCCCACCTCGCCCTCTGGCGCGATCGCGTAGGCCGCGCGCACGCCGGTGAGGCCGAGCGCCTTGTTCGGCGTCCACAGTTGCCAGACGCGATCGCGATGCGCTGCATCGAGCGCGGGTTCGCCTTGCAGCCGCAGCGGCGCATAGGCCATGTCGAGCACCCGGGCGCCGGGCCCGTGCGACGCGCCCATCTGTGCTGCGAGGTTCAACGGCGTCTGACCGAGCGGGCTCGACGGATCGCAGGACCATGCGAGATCGGCCGTCGCCAGCGCGGCTGGTTCGCGCGTCACCGCCAGCCCGCAGGCCAGTGCGGCGTGGGCGTAATCGCCGTAGCTGTGCGGTGGCAGTGCCACCTGGCGCCCACCCGACAGCGCCACCGCTGTGGTGATGCGCGCGATGAACTCGCTGCCGCTCCCCGCGATCACGATGCGCGCGGCATCGACCCGGTGAAAAGCGGCCAGCCTCTGTCGCAACATCGTCGATTGCGGGTCCGGATAGCGGCTCGCGTCCGCGCTCCTTACCGCGACAGTTCCGGCAGGACAAGGCCCGCACGCGTTGCTGTTTGTCGAGAAATCGTGCGGTACCGCACCCGATGCATCCACACCGCCATGGACCGACCGCCGCCCGGTGGCGCTCATGGCGTCTTCTCGGTCACGGACGTGCCGACGGGCGGGATGTGCATGTATTCAGGTTCGTTTCGCTTCTTCCTCCTGCCGTCTCGCTGGTCGCCACAGCCGCGCGGGAGATCGCAGGTCGCGACGTCGCAGCAGTCCAGATCGAGTCCGTCGCACGACACATCGCAGAAGCCGGCCTGCCGCAGACGCGATGCCGAGAGCGCTGGCACCGAGTAGCGCCGGTACACCGCCGAACACCGCGCAAAGCGCTGACGCAGGATGCCGATGCCGCGCCACACGCCGTGGCGCCGGATCGCGCGGTAGCCGAGCGCCGAGCAGCTTGCGCAGCCAGTGTGGCAACGGTACGCACACGAGAAGCCTTTGTACGGCGAGAGGAAGCGCTGGTAACCGCGGATCGCTGCGAGCGCCGCCGACACGCCCGGATGCGGCATGGCGAGTCCTTTCATCTGAGTTGGCGGCAGTGTGCCAGCCCTCAGAGCCGCGCAGCCCCGAACAGCACCACGCTGGCCGCGGCGGCGAGCAAGACCACCGAGGCCGCACTCCACCAGACCGCATGGCGCAGATCGGCGGACTCGGGCACACGGCCCGGCGCGTTGAGCACGTAGGTCCCCGGTTTGCCCAGGCGCACGCCGAGCAGCAGCGCCATCGCCGCCATCGGCCAACCGCTGTTCGGCGAGGGCGTGCGGCCCGCTTCGCGCCACAACCCCGTCGGCCAGCGACGCGCCGCGACGGCGAGCAGCAACGCGGTGATGCGTGCCGGCACCCAGGAGAGCACGTCGTCGGCCCGCGCCGCGAACTTTCCGGCCCAGGTCCAGTCTTGCCCGCCGCGTTCGCCGCGGTAGCCCCACATGGCGTCGGCCGTGTTCGCGAAGCGGTAGATGGCCGCGCCGGGGAGACCCGCCAGCACGAACCAGAAGACCGGCGCGACCACGGAGTCGTTCAGGTTCTCCGCGAGCGACTCGATGGCGCTTTCGCGCACCTGTGCCGCGTTCAGCGCGCTCACGTCACGGCTCACGAGTCGGGCGAGCCGCGCACGACCGGCCTCGAGCGACACGCCGAGTGCATCCTCGACGGCGAGCACTTCGTCACGCAACATGCGCCACGCGAGCATGGGTTTGAGCGCCGCACCCAGCACCGCCCATGCGAGCCACGACGGGAGACGTCGCGCTATCGCTTCCACCGTCAGCGCCGCGAGCAGAACCATCGCGATGCCTGCACACCAGGCAAGGGTTCCTGCGACGAAAGGCCCGAATCTCCGGGTGTCGACGGCGGCGGCCGGCGGCGCCGTGCGGCGGCCGACCCAACCGAGGTAGCGCCCCATCCAGACCACCGGGTGCAAGCGCGCAGGCGGCTCACCCCAGAAGCCGTCGATGGCGAGCGCGAGCCAAAGCGTCGCCATGCAGACGAAGGCTGTTGCGCTCGGCCCGCCCCACCCTGCCACAGGGAAGAGAAGGAGCGCCACGTGATCAGTCCTCGATGCCGCGTTGGGCGGGAATGCCGGCCTTGAAGGCGTGCTTGACCATCTGCATTTCGGTGACCGTGTCGGCCAGTTCGATCAGCTCGGGCGGGCAGCGTCGGCCCGTGAGCACCACATGCACTTCCTTCGGCCGGGCGCGCAGGGTTTCGAGCACGCCGTCCAGCGGCAGCCAGCCGTAGATCAGCGGATAGGTGACTTCGTCGAGCACCACGAGAAAATGCTCGCCCGACAGGATCGCCGCCTTCGCCTTTTCCCACCCGTCGCGGGCGAGCTGCGCCGAATGCTCGAGGTCCTGGCTCTTCCAGCTGAAGCCGTCGCCAAGGCCTTCGATCGGGATGCCGATCTGCTCGAACATGCGGTGCTCGCCGAAGCGCGCGCTCGGCACCTTCATGAACTGGTAGATCTTCACGGCCTTGCCACGACCGTGTGCACGCAGCGCGAGCCCGAAGGCGGCGGTGCTCTTGCCCTTGCCGTCGCCCGTGTTGACGATCACGAGGCCGCGGCGTTCGCCCTCGGGCTTTTCGTAGGGCTTGGCGCTCGGTGGGTTTTCAATCTGCATGGGAACTCCTTATCGGGGCAGCGCGATCCACTGATCGGCCACGCGGTGGATGTGAACGCGCTGGTCGAAGACGTCTTCCAGCGCGGTGTGGGTGGCCGGGTCGTCGCAGGCGCCGTCGTGCAACACGCGGCCGCCGGCCATGACCACGAGCTGGTCGGACGAGAGCGCCATCGACAGTTCGTGCAGCACGCTGACGACCGTCTTGCCGGCGGCGACGAGCGCGCGCGTCGTGGTCATCCAGTCGGCCTGGTGGGGCGGGTCGAGGTTGGCGAGCGGCTCGTCCATGAGCAGCAGGTCGGCTTCGACCGCCAGCGCACGCGCCAGCAGCACGCGCTGCCGCTCGCCACCCGAGAGCTGGCCGAGCGGGCGGTCGCGCCAGTCCCAGGCCTGCGTGCTGCGCAGCGCCCGCTCCACGGCGGCGCGATCGGCGTCGCTCGGCGCGGCCAGCCAGCGCTGTTGCGGCAGGCGTCCGAGCATTGCGACGTCGTAGACCATCAGGTCGTCGGCACTGCCTTCGCCTGCGCCGCCCTGGCCGAGCCACGAGAGCCGCTGCGCGCGCGCACGGCCGGACATGCCTTCGAGCACGCTGCCGAAGAGACGGACTTCGCCCCCGTGCGCCAGGAGTCCCGCCAAGACCTTGAGCAGCGTCGACTTGCCCGCGCCGTTCGGGCCGACGATGCTGGTCCAGCGACCGGCCGCGATGCGCAGGTCGATGTCGTGCAGCACGGGCGTGGAGCCGAGCGATGCGCTCACGCCGCGCGCTTGAAGCGCTGCGGTTGCATCGGCCGTCGTCATGCCGCAGCCCTCGCGCTGCGGCGGTGCATCAGCCACAGCAGGTAGCTCCCGCCGAGGACCGCAGTCAGCACGCCGACCGGCAGCTCCTGCGGCGCGACGAGCCAGCGCGCACCGAGGTCGGCCGTCATCAGCAACAGTCCCCCCATCAGCGTGGCGAGCACGATCAGCCAGGCGTGCGTGGTCTTGACCACCGAGCGCACGAGGTGCGGCGCGGCCAGCCCGACGAAGGCGATGAGCCCGGTCTGCGCGACCGCCGTGCCGGTGGCCAGCGCGATCACCGCGACCAGCGCCGCGCGCATGGCGCCGAGCGGCAGGCCCAGGCTGCGCGCGGTCGATTCGCCGAGCGCGAGCCCGTCGAGCACCGGTGCCAGCGCCCACGCCAGCAACAGGCAGAGCGCGCCCAGCGCAGCCATGACGCCGCATGCGCTCCAGCCCACGAGGCCGGTGCTGCCCAGCATGAAACCCTGGATCGCCTGCAGCACATCGGCCGAGCGGATGGTGATGAGGTCCTTGATGGCGCCGAGCACGACACCGACGATCACGCCCGCGAGCAGCAGCCGCAGCGTCTGCTGCACGCCGCGCGCCAGCAGCAGCGTGAGCAGCACGGCGAGCACCGCGCCGAGAAACGCGGCGCCCGTCAGGCCGAGGCGTACCACCCACTGCGTGCTCGTCGGCGACGCACCGAACAGCACCAGCGCGGCCGCCACGCCGAGCGATGCGCCCGAGGCGCTGCCGAGCAGGTACGGATCCGCCAGCGGATTGCGAAAGAGCCCCTGCGCGACCGCGCCCGCCAGCCCGAGCAACGCGCCCGCGAGCCAGGCGCCGAGCGTGCGCGGCAGGCGGATGTCCCAAACGATCTGCATCGCGATCGGGTCGTGGCGCGCCACGAAGAGGCTCTCGAAACCGGTGCTGCCGATGCCGGCGCCGAGCGCCAGCCCCGCCGCGGCCAGCACCGCGAGCGCGGCGCCGAACACCATTGCGCGACGGCGCTGCGAGCTCACCTGGCCTTTTCCTGCAGGCAGGCGGCCATGATGCGCGCCGCCTCGCCCATGCGGGGGCCGGGTCGCACCAGCACGTCGGAATCGGCGGCCGGGAAGCGGCACACCCGTCCCTCGCGGATCGCGCGGATGCCGGCCCAGCCGGGTCGCTGCTCCATGCCCTGCGCGCCGCGCTCGCCGACCATGATGAGGTCCGGATTCGCGCGCACCACGTATTCGGGATTGATCTTCGGAAAGGGGCCGAGCTCGGCCGGAATGATGTTGCGCACTCCCAGGCGCGTCAGCGTCTCGCCCATGAACGACGATTCGCCCGCTGCATACGGCCCGCTGTTCACCTCGTAGTACACACGGGTGCCACGCACGCTCGCCGGCAGCGATTGCGCTGCGGCCGAGACGGTCGCGTCGATCACGCGCCACACGCGCTGCGCGTCCTCCACGGCGAGCACTTGCCCGAGCTTGTCGAGCACGCGCCGCACGTCGGCGTGGTTCTTGGGCTCGAGCACCAGCACCTTCAGGCCGAGCTGCTCCAGCCGCTGCGTCACGCGCGACGATTTCGCGAGCAGCACCAGGTCGGGCCTGAGCGCGACGATGGCCTCGACGTTCGGGTCGAGCCCGCCGCCGACCTTGGGCAGCGCCTTCACCGACTCGGGCCAGTTCGAATAGCGGTCGGCGCCGACCAGCCGATCGCAGGCGCCGAGCGCACACACCGACTCGGTGAGCGACGGCAGCAAGGTGACGATGCGCTGCGGCGGCTGCGGCAGGTTCACGCTGACGCCGCGCTCATCGACCACCTCGACCGCCTGCGCGCAAACGCAGAAGACCGCGATTGCCCACAGGGCGAGCCACTTTTTCATGAGGGTTCCTTCAATGTCAGTGGCAGGCCCGCCGCCATCAGCGTGACGCGGTCGCAGGCGGCCGCCACGTCCTGGTTCAGGCGCCCGAGTTGATCGACGAACGCGCGCACTTCTCGGCCCATCGGGATCACGCCGAGACCGATCTCGTTGCCCACCAACACGAGCGGGCCGCTTGCATTGTGGATCGACGCTATCAAAGCCATAGCAGCTCTCGCAGGCGGGACGGGCGCTGCAGGCACTTTTCCTTCTGATTCTGCAGGCATCAGCAAGTTTGTGAGCCAGAGCGTGAGGCAGTCGACGAGCACCAGCGTGTCGGGCGCGCTGTGCGCGGTGATGGATTCGGCGAGCGCGAGCGGCTCCTCGACCGTCACGAGGCCGGGCACGCGCAGCGCGCGGTCGGCCTGGTGGCGCGCGATGCGTTCGCGCATCTCGTCGTCCCAGGGCTGCGCGGTCGCGATCAGCACCGCGCGGCGGCCAGGCGCACCGGCCAGCCAATCGGCCGCGCGCTGTTCGGCGCGGCGAGACTTGCCGCTCTTCTGGCCGCCGAGGACGAACTCGCGCTCAGGCATGCCGGTCCACGATCGGGCCGGAGCCGAACAGGAGCGCGGTCGCTTCCGGGCTCGACGCGAACCATGCGTGGAAGTAGCTCGCTCGCACCGGGCCCTGCACGTAGAAGGCTTCGCCGCCCACTGCGCCGGCCGCGCTCGGGACGCCCGGGCGCGCGGTACGGGCGATTGGCGCCAGCGGCGTCTCGCACGTCGAGTAGTGGAAGGTGTGGCCGCGCAGGGAATGGCTTGCGATGTCGAGCTGCTGCGGGCCGAGTCCCGCCAGACGCTTCTGCATCGTCACGCGACCCGGCAACAGGCACCACATCGGATGCACCTCGCCATCGGCCGTGGCCAGCTCGTCGAAGAGCGCCATCATGCCGCCGCACTCGGCCCAGATCGGACGGCCCGCCACCACGTGTGCGCCGAGCGCCTCGCGCATGGCCGAGCCCGCGGTGATGGCACGCGCATGCAACTCGGGGTAGCCGCCGGGCAACCACACCGCATCGCAGTTCGGCAACGGGTCGGCGGCCAGCGGCGAGAAGAAGACCAGCTCGGCGCCGAGCGCCCGCAACGTGTCGAGGTTGGCGGGATAGATGAACGAGAAGGCAGCATCGCGGGCGATGGCGATGGTTCGGCCCTCCAACAGCGGTTCGATGGCGGCGGGCGGTGGTGTCGGGACTTCGAAGCGCGCCTTCGGAAACGCATCGATGGACCGCTGGCCGAGCGGCGTCGCTTCGAGCGCGTCGGCGGCGGCGTCGAGGCGCCGCATCGCATCGTCGACATCGCCGTCCGCCACCAGGCCGAGGTGGCGCTCTGGCAGTTCGAAGTCTGCGCCGCGCGCCAGGGCGCCGAGCCATTGATCGGGTTCACGCAGCGCCGCCTGCAGCATGCCCGCATGGCGTTCGCTGCCCACGCGGTTGGCCAGCACCCCAGCCCATGGCAGGCCGGGGCGAAAGTTCTGCAGGCCGAAGGCCAGCGCGCCGAAGGTTCCGGCCATCGCCTGCGCGTCGATCACGGCCAGCACCGGCAACCCGAGGCGCTCGGCCAGGTCAGCCGCGCTCGGATCGCCGTCGAACAAGCCCATGACGCCTTCGACGATCACGAGGTCGGCCTCGGCCGCCGCGGCATGCAGGCGTTGCCGGCAATCGGCCTCGCCCGTCATCCAGAGGTCGAGCGAGTGCACGGGTGCACCGGTCGCCAGGGCGAGCCAATGCGGGTCGAGGAAATCCGGCCCGCACTTGAAAGCGCGCACGGTGCGCCCCTGCCGCGTGTGCAGCCGCGCGAGCGCGGCGGCCACCGTGGTCTTGCCCTGCCCGGAGGCGGGCGCCGCCACGAGGACGGCAGCGGTGGTCAGAGCGGTGTCCACTTGACGCCGATGTAGCCGGACCGGCCGCCGGTGGCGTAGCCACGGGCCAGCGTGTAGTCCTTGTCGCCCACGTTGTCGATGCGCGCGAGCAGCTGCCACTGCGGCGTGATCTGCGTGCTGGCCGACAGGTTCAGCAAGGTGTAGCCACCGAGGCGGCGCTTGTTCGCGGCATCGTCGTAGCGGAAGCCGGAGGTCTGCACCTCGGCGCCCAGCGTCCAGCCGGCCACGCGCCAGTCGGCACCGAAGCTCGCGTGCTTCTTCGCGCGGCGTGCCAGCAGGTTGCCGGTATCGAGATCTCGCGGGTCCTGGAAGTCGATCGAGCCGCGCAGGCTCACGTCGCCGAAAGCCTGGCTGGCGCTGAGCGTGACGCCTTCGTATTCGGCGCGCGCCACGTTGCGATAGCAGCCGAACAGCGAGGCGCAGCCGCGCGCGGTGCCGTCGAACGTGATCAGGTTGTCGACACGGTTGCGGTACACCACGATGCCGGCGGTGGTGCCGCCCTCGGCATAGCGCAGTCCCACTTCGGCATTGCGGCTCGTCTCGGGCTGGAGCGTGTCGACGCCGTATTCGCTGAAGCGCTGGTAGAGCGTGGGCACGCGGAAGGCGCTGCCGACGGAAGCGGTGACGCGCCACTGCGGCGTGATGGCGAAACCGTAGGCCGCGCTGCCGGTGGTCTTGCCGCCGAATTCGCTGTCGTCGTCGCGACGCACCTGCAGTTGCAGCGAGTGCGGGCCCTGGACGAAGCTGTAGCCGAGGCCGAGCGCGTCTTGCGAGCGGTCGCGCTTGAGCAACTTGCTCGACAGGCTGACCGGCGGGTTGGTGAGGTCGTCTTCCCGGCGCTCGAGCGTCGCGGTGAACAGGTTCGCGCCGAAGCGGAACTCGTTCTGGAACAGGTAGCCGCGCAAGCGCGTTTCGGTGCGGTAGTAGCTCGGTTGCGTCTCGTAGGTGTTGACCGAGTCGGTGACCTGCACACGCGTGCTGTAGATCTCGTTCCACTTCGCGTTCCACGCGAGACCGGCGGTGCGCAGGCGCTGGTAGCCGATGTCGTCCGGGTAGCTGGTGGGCGGACGCGCCACGAACTTGGCGGTGTCGTATTGCGCCTGCTGTTCGTTGTAGAGCACCGTCGCTTCGACGCGCTGGTTCGGCGTGATCTGGTAGCCGAGCTTTACGTTGGCGGCGTTGGTGCGGTAGCCATCACGGTCGGGGCTGGTGAAGCCGTCGGCCGCGTTTTGGGCCGTGCGGGTCACGTTGCGCTTGTCCCAGGGCAGGATGTTGTAGCCCTTGCTTTCTTCGTGCGTGGCGCCGATCGAGTAATCGAACACGTTGCCCTGGCCGGCCGTGCCGCTCAGTCCGAGCTCGGTGCGGCGCAGACCGCGGCTGCCGAAGCCGACGCCGAGCACGGGCGAGAAGCCGCCCTCGCCGCGGCGCGTGAAGAGCTGGATCACGCCGCCGATCGCGTCGGAGCCGTACACCGCCGCCGCCGGGCCGCGCAGCACCTCGATGCGGTCGATCTGCGAGAGCGGGATGCCTTCCCAGTTCGCGCCGCCGGTCGACTGCGAGTCGATGCGCACACCGTCGATGTAGACCGCGGTGAAGCGCGTCTCCGCGCCGCGAATGAACACGCTGGTGTTGTTGCCCACGCCGCCGTTGCGGGAGATCTCGATGCCCGGCAGGCGTGCGAGAAGGTCGGCGACGCCGACGGCACCGGCGCGCTCGATCTGGTCACGGTCGATCACGGACACGTCGGCCACGAGCTGCGAGAGCGGCTGCGGGGTGCGGTTGGCCGTGACGACGGTTTCGCCGAGGGAGGGAGGTGTTTGCGCGAACGCGACGACAGGCAGCTGCAGCAATGCAGCGGCGATACAGGTAACGCTGGTTTTCATCAAAAGAGACCGAAAGAACAATGCCCTTCACCGGCTTCCCCGCCGGTGCTTGGGTGTCATGGCGACACTGAACGCGAAATCCGCGCGCGGCGTCGCCGCCTTGTTGGCCGGTATCCGGGCTGACAGAACGCTCGACCCTCGCCTTCCCAGGCACCTGTTTCAGGGCGCCCAGTGGCTGATGAGGGTGAGTGGTGCGCGAAGCGTGAACTCCGGCACCGTCTGCTTGACCGTTGCGGGGGCAGCGCAGGTGGCTCCGCACTTCGTGATACCGAAGGGCTCGACTCCTGCTTCCCGTTGAACTGCAGCGCGTGAACCACGCCGCGAAGCACCAACGGGCGGGATTCTAGATTGAAAGGGATTGCAACCCTGGGGAACCTACAATCCCCGTCCATGTCAGCCGCCAGCCCCATCGATCAGATCGCCGAGCGAGTCGAGCGCCTTCTGGTCCGCCACGAGGAGGTGCAACGCACCAATGCGCTGTTGCAGGAACAGGTCGAAGCGCTGACGCGCGAGCGCGATGCCCTCAAGGCGCGACTCGCCGCGGCGCGAACGCGGCTCGACGCCCTGCTCGACCGGCTGCCGCCCGAACTCCCACCTGCTGAAGAAGCCCCCACGGCATGAAACAAATCGAAGTACAGATCATGGGCCAGAGCTACCTGCTCGGCTGCCCCGAAGACGGCGAGACCCAGCTGCGCACGGCCGTGGAACGCGTCGATGCCGCGATGTGCAAGATCCGCGACGCCGGCAAGGTGAAGGCGCGCGATCGCATCGCGGTGCTCGCATCGCTCAACCTCGCGTTCGATCTGATCCAGGCACAGGAATCAGCGTCGGCTCCCGAGCCCACCACCGCACAGCCGCATTCGGGCCACGACGGCCACGGCGGTGAAACCGACGACCCGCGTTTGCCGCAACTCGTGCAGCGCCTCGACCATGCCCTCGCGGGTGATGGTCATTTGCTCTGATCACCTACACGTCGCACACGTTGCGGGCGTAAAATCCATCCTGTCTGCAGTGCGCGTCGGGCTTAATATTTCCTTGTTCCAATGCTCTCCGGAGCCGGGCTTGGTACATCGCTCGACGGGTGTGATCATCTCGCGTTAGATGAACCCGAAGTCTTGCTGCCCTCGCCCACCTGAACCCTGGTTCAGGATGCGGGTCCGGCGCCCACACTGCAGACACCTTTTTCGATGAGGCCGCGGCCCTGCATGCAACTGCAGGGCCGTTTCTTTTTGTACTGAGACTTCCCCCATGACGCTCGAACCCCTTCTCATCGTCGAACTGGCCGTGCTCGGCATCGGCACCGGCTTTCTCGCGGGCCTGCTGGGCATCGGCGGCGGCATGCTGATGGTGCCGTTCATCACGATCATCCTGGCGAACCGCGGCGTGGCGGCCGACCTCGCGGTGAAGATGGCGATCGCGACCTCGATGGCGACGATCATCTTCACGTCCATCTCCAGCGTGCGCGCGCACCACAAGCGCGGCGCGGTGCGCTGGGACATCGTCAAGCGCCTCGCGCCCGGCATCGTGATCGGCAGTCTCATCGGCAGCCTCGGCGTGTTCGCGCTGCTCAAGGGCACCGCGCTCGCGATCTTCTTCGCGCTCTTCGTGGGGTTTTCGGCCACGCAGATGTTCCTCGACAAGAAGCCCAAGCCGACGCGCCAGATGCCCGGCGCGGGCGGCCAGCTCGCTGCAGGCGGTGTCATCGGCTTCATCTCGGGCCTGGTGGGCGCGGGCGGCGGCTTCATCAGCGTGCCCTTCATGACCTGGTGCAACGTGGCGATTCACAACGCGGTCGCGACCAGTGCGGCGCTCGGCTTCCCGATCGCCGTCGCGAACGTGGTCGGCTACATCGCAAGCGGCCAGTCGGTGCAGGGACTGCCCGAGGGCTCGTTCGGCTACATCTGGCTGCCGGCGCTCGCCGTGATCGCGGTGTGCAGCTTCTTCACCGCGCCGCTCGGCGCAAAGGCCGCACACAACCTGCCGGTCGGCAAGCTCAAGCGCGTGTTCGCGAGCATCCTGTACGTGCTGGCGGCGTACATGCTCTGGAAGGGCTTGCGCGGCTGACCGACGCGCAACTCACCGCCGCCCTTCGCAGCCTTCTTTGATCTGGATCAACACGACACACCGCATGGCGCGCACACTGGTGGCTTCTTCCTCATCCATCGAAGGAGCGCCTCATGTACCAACGAATCCTGGTGCCCGTTGACGGCAGTGAGACCGCGCGACAGGGCCTCGCCGAAGCGATTCGACTGGCCCGGCTGACCGGCGGACGATTGCGGCTTCTGCATGTGATCGACGAGCTTTCGTTCGCGCTCGCGATGGACGCGTATTCAGGCCACGCCGGCGACTGGCTCGGCGTGCTGCGCCAGGAAGGCTCGCGCGTGCTGCAGGCAGCCGTCACCGACGCGAGAGCCGCCGGCGCCGAAGTGGATTCGGTGCTGTGCGACAACTTCTCGGAATCAGTGCATGCGATCGTCGTTGCCGAAGCGGCAAAGTGGCCGGCCGACCTGATCGTGCTCGGCACGCACGGGCGCCGCGGCATCGGGCGTTTCGTGATGGGCAGCAGCGCGGAGCGCATCTTGCGGCACGCCACCGTCCCGGTGTTGCTCGTGCGTGCGCCGGGCGGTGCCGAAACGGTCGAGGTTGAGGGCGAGGTCGGCGACAAGTCATCGCGCGTTCGGCTGCCGTCCGCCGCCCTGTCGCTCGAATGAGAGCGCGAGGACTTCGGGCGCCGCACAAACCCGTCAGAAGGTTTTTGTCAGCGTCGCGATGAAGCGCGGTTGGTTGATCGACTGCACCCGCGCCCCCACCTGGCCGGACCCGGCATCGAACCCGGGGTTCACGATCGCCAGATACGCGTCCTTCCTGTTGCCGCCCTGCACGGTGCCCGCCAGAGACAAACCGCCCCCGAAATCGTAGGCGGCGCCAACGCTGTAATCCAGGTAGCTCCTGTAAGCGGTATCGCGGCGGATGCCGCTGCTCAAGTGCGTGTAGCCGACTGCGGCCTTCAGCGTGAGGTGGGGTGCGATCTCCTTGGCGTACGAGAGGTTGAGGTAGCCGGTGTTGCGTCCCGTGATGCCTGAACCGTTCGCAGTGCCTGCGAAACCGAAATAATCCTTCGAGACGGTATGCGAGTACTTGAGTGTGAAGACGCCGAGCTGCTCGGTGGCATAGCTCGTCGCGGCGTAAAGCTCGGTGGTGTTGCCAAGGCGGTTGCCCGGGTACACATAGGTCAGCGCACCGAAATCGAGATCGAACACGCCGGCTTTCATTTTGTAGCCGCCATAGACATCCATCTCGATGTCGTTGCCGGCAAGCCAGTTGACGCTCGAGTTCCAGTTGCCGACATAAAAACCGCTGTCGCCGAACGCGTAGTCGAAGCCACCCTGGATCGCGGGCTTGGTGCCCCGGCTCTTGTAGTTGCCGCCGCTTCCCAGCGTGTCCTGGTCCTGACCCCGGAACTTGTAGTTCGTGGTGAGGGAGATATTGGCTGTCAGCGGCGAGACGACCGCCGGGGTGGCAGCTGCGTCGCTGCCGGCCACTGGCGTGGCCTGCGCGAAAGCGAGGCAGGACGCCGAGGCGATGACGCCGGTGAATCCGGCCTGGAGAACGAGACTTTTCATTGCGCTGTTGGGTTGTTTGAAAGCAACCGTCAGCGTACGCACGACTGCATAAAGGCCGCGTAAAAAAACCCCGTCTGCGCGCAAAAAAAGTCGTTGGCGGGCTACGCGAACAGCCCTTTGTGCTGCTCCCGCAGCAGCGCCTTCTGCACCTTGCCCATCGCATTGCGCGGCAGCTCGGCCACCACGAAGCAGCGCTTGGGAATCTTGAAATTCGCGAGTCTGGACTTCAGCTCGGCGAGCATCGCGTCGGCGTCCAGCGTGGCGCCCGCACGCGCGATCACGATCGCCACGCCCACCTCGCCGAAGTCCGGATGCGGCACGCCCACCACCGCGCTCTCGGCGACGCCCGCCATCTCGTTGAGATAGCCCTCGATCTCGGCCGGGTAGACGTTGTAGCCGCCGCTGATGATCAGGTCCTTGCTGCGCCCGACGATCGTGATGTAGCCCAGCCCGTCGATCTTGCCGACATCGCCCGTCTTGAAGAAGCCGTCGGCGGTGAACTCGTCCTTGGTTTTCTCAGGCATGCGCCAGTAACCTGCAAACACGTTGGGGCCATCGACCTCGATGCCGCCGATCTCGTCGGTCCCGCAGTCGCGGCCTTCCTGGCCTTCTTCGCTGGAGCGCACGCGCAGCTGCACGCCCGGCAGTGCGAAACCGACCGTGCCGCCGCGCCGCTCGCCCTGCACCGGGTTGTAGGGGTTGGAGGTGAGCATCGCGGTCTCGCTCATGCCATAGCGCTCCAGGATGGTGTGGCCGGTGCGCTCGCGCCATTCGTTGAAGGTCTCGATCAGCAACGGCGCCGAACCCGCGATGAAGAGGCGCATGTTGCGCACCGCTTCTTTTGTCAGGCCGGGTTCTGCCAGCAAGCGAACGTAGAGCGTCGGCACGCCCATGAACACGGTCGCCTCGGGCAACCGTTCGACGATGCGTTTCGGGTCGAACTTGCCGAACCACAGCATCTTGCTGCCGTTGAGCAGCGCGCCGTGGATCGCGACGAACAGGCCGTGCACATGGAAGATGGGCAGCGCATGGATGAGCACATCGCCCTCGACCCAGCCCCAGTAGTCCTTGAGCACTTCGGCGTTCGACAGCAAGTTGCGGTGCGTGAGCATCGCCCCCTTGCTGCGGCCGGTGGTGCCGCTGGTGTAGAGGATGGCAGCGAGGTCGTCCTCGGCCCGGTGCGCGACGGTGTGGTGGTCGCTGCACAGCGCGGCGACCTCCAGCAGCGTCCCGGTGCGGTCGTCGTCGAGCGTGAACACGTGCTGCGTGCCGGCCGCATTGGCGATCGGCCCGACCCAGCTGGCGTTCTTGGCAGTGCACACGACCACAGCCGGCTCCGCATTGCCGATGAAATATTCGATCTCGGCGCTTTGATAGGCGGTGTTGAGCGGCAGGAACACGAATCCTGCGCGCAGCGTCGCGAGGTAGAGAAAAATCGCTTCGACCGACTTTTCGACCTGCACCGCGATGCGGGCGCCCGGCTCGAGGTCGAGCGCGTGCAGCAGGTTCGCGATGCGCGCGCTGGCATGGTCGAGGTCGCGCCACGAGTAATGCAGGCCATGGTCGGTTTCGACCGCGATGCCGTCGAGGTTGGCCGGGAACGCGGCGCGCAAGGCGGCGTAGAGGTTGGCGTTGGGGACTGTCTTCGTCATGGTGTGGTGCAAATCAGAATGCGGCCGGGCGCTTGGCCAGGAAGGCGGCAATGCCTTCGCGGTGCTCCGGCGAGTCGGCGTAGTCGTAGGCCGTCGGCAGCATGGCCGCGAGGGAATGGAGCGCGCCAAAGGTGCGCTTGTTGAGTCGTGCGGCCTGCGGTGCCAGCGCAGCGATGCGCGCGGCGTGTGCCATCGCAGCGGCTGCCACGTCGGCGTCCGGCATCACCTGCAGCAGGAAGCCGGCGTCGTACAGGCGCTTGGCACCGTGCACGCCTGCGGCCAGCAGGATGTCGCGGGTCAGCACGTCGCCCACTGCGCCGTGCACGAGCGCGGCTTCGCGTGGCGCCATCGGAAAGCCGAGCTTCGCGATCGGCGCGCCGAATTTCGACGACGCGCCGGCCAGGCGGATGTCGCAGCAACTCGCGATCTCCAGGCCCGCCCCCATGCAGGCGCCTTCGATCTGCGCCACCAGCGGCACGGGGCAATCGAGCATGGCCTGCAATCCGGCCCATACCTCGTCTTCGTGAAAGGCGCGCAGGCTCTCGACGTCGAATCGGAACGACGGATATTCGGAGATGTCGCCACCGGCGCAGAACGCACCGCCCTCGCCCCGCACGACGATGCAGCGCAACGCGGCGTCCTGCGGGGCTGCCGCGAACACATCGCGCAGTTCGCGCCACATGGCCCGGGTCATCGCGTTCAGGCGCGACGGGTTCGACAGCGTCACGATGGCGATGGCACCTTCGCGCTGCCACGACACGGACACCGTCATTCGAGCTTGGCCCCCGAAGCCATGACCACCGTGGCCCAGCGCTTGATTTCCGCGCTGATGAAGCTCGCGTACTGCGGCCCGACCATGTTCGGAATGTCCGAGCCGTTCGCGGCCCAGATGGTCTTGAGCTCGTCTGCGGCCCAGGCCTTCTTGACGTCGTCGACGACGCGGGCCTGCACGTCGGCAGGCGTGCCCTTGGGTGCCCACAGGCCGTACCAGGTGGTGACGGTGTAGTCGGGCAAACCCACTTCGGCCGCGCACGGCACGTCGGGGAAAGCCGGGTTGCGCTTGCTCCCCGCGACCATCAGCGCCTTGATGCGACCGCCCTTGATGTGTTGTGCCGAGGACCCCAGGCCGTCGAAGCACACATCCACGTTGCCCGCGATCAGGTCCTGCAGCATGGGGCCCGCGCCGCGGTAGGGAATGTGAGTGATGAAGGTGCCGGTCTGCTGCTTGAACAGCTCACCCGCCAGATGGTGCGACGTGCCCGCGCCCGCCGAGCCGTAGTTCATCTTTGCGGGGTTCTTCTTCGCGTCGGCGACGAATTCCTGCAGCGTGGTCTGCGTGACGCGGCGTGGGTTCACGACCACCACCTGCGGGGCGTTGGCCACCAGCATGATGGGCACGAAATCCTTCTCGATGTCGTAGTCGAGCTTCGGGTAGATCGACGGCGCGATCGCGTGGTGCACCGCGCCCATGAAGAGCGTGTAGCCGTCGGCCGGCGCCTTGGCCGCGATGCTCGCACCCAGCGTGCCGCCGGCACCGCCGCGGTTGTCGATGACGAGTGTCTGTCCGCTTACCCGCGTGAATTGCGCCGCAAGGGGCCGCGCGAACGCGTCGGTGCCGCCGCCGGCCGGGAACGGCACCACGAGCGTGACGGGCTTGGTGGGCCACCCGGTCGACTGGGCGCGTGCCGCGCCCGCCATCACCGCAGCGCCTGCGGCCGCCATGCGCAGCATATGGCGCCGTTGAAGGTTCTCTGTCATCTGTCTTGTCTCCTGTCGTTGTGGTCGAAAGCCGTCAGCCCCGGAAGAACAGCGCGTCGATGTCGCCCGACACGGCCACCTTGCCGTCTGCCAGCCAGCCCCGATGTTTGTCGAGCCGCTTCAGGTCGTAAAGATAGTTAACCATGAGGCCGTACGACTGTTTTTGCCCCTTGGAAGACGGATCGCCCGCCCAGTTGAGCCTTTCGACGCGCGCGCCGTTGCCCAGATGGAAGCGCGCAACCGGGTCGGCGGGCTTGCCGTCGGCCAGGCTGCGACCCAGGTATTCGGCGGCGGCCTGCAGGAGCCATTGGCGCAGCGGCGACTTGGGCTCGCGCGCGGAAGCGTCGTCGAGCGCGGGCAACACGCGCTCGGCGGTCGGCGGCAGCGAACCGACCAGCCGCCCGATCTCCTTGGCGCGCTTGTCGTCGAGCCGCTCGAGCAGCGGACCCGCGTTCTTGGCGAGCCAGCTTCGGAAGCCCGGAATCGGCGACAGCGTGGCGAAGGTCTTGAGGCGAGGCAGTTCGTCCTGCAGCGTCTCGACCACGCGCTTGATCAGCGAATCGCCGAAGCTCACGCCCCGCAGGCCGGCCTGCGTGTTGCTGATCGAATAGAAGATCGCCGTCGTCGCCTTCGCCACCGGCACGGGCGCAGCGGCCTCGTCGAGCAGCGGCGTGATGCCGTCGCTGATGCGATCGACCAGCGCAACCTCCACGAAGATCAACGGCTCGTTCGGCAGCCGCGGGTGGAAGAACCCGTAGCAACGCCGGTCGCTGTGGTCGAGCCGGTTTCGGACGTCGTTCCAGCCCTTGATGTCGTGTACTGCCTCGTAGCGGATCAACTTCTCGATGAGCGACGCCGGCGAGTCCCAATCGATGCGACGCAACTCGAGGAACGCGACATCGAACCAGGTCGAGAACAGGTGTTCGAGCTCCGCGTCGAGCGCAAGGAGCCGCTTGTCGCCTTTGAGGCAAGGCAGCAGGTCGGCGCGCAGGTCGACGAGGAAGCGCATGCCCTCGGGCTCCACCGCGAAGCGTTGCAACAGGCGCATGCGTGGCGACACCAGCGCACGACGCAATTTCATTTCGGCCTGGCCCTCGTCGGGCGTGCCGACCGAGGCTTCGTGGTGTTCGCGCGCTGCCTTGAGCTTGGCAGGGTCTGCTGCGAAGTGCTCGCTCATGAGCGACCAATAGTCGCGACGCGCTTCGGGCTCGGCCGCCGCGTAGGCCAGCGCCACCGCATGCGCGCGACGGCCGCCCTCCACCTCGCTCACGCGCGGATCGATCACGGCCTGCATGGCCGCCAACACCTTGCGCAAGGTGCGCGGGGGCAAGGCCTCGTCGGCCTTGCGCAGGGTGACGAGAAGCCGTTCTTGGGTGGTGCGTGCGCTCATGGCATCGAACCTACTTCGCGGATTGCGTCCGCAACAGCGGGCGTCGCGCAGCCCAGAACCACAGGCCGATGCCGAAGAGCACCATCGGCACGCTGAGCCACTGACCCTGGCTCAGACTGAGCGCCTGCAAGCCCAGGAAGTCGTCCGGCTCCCGAAAGAACTCGGCCACGAAGCGCATCACGCCGTAGCCGGCACAGAACACCGCCGCCACCTGGCCTGTCTTGCGCTCCTTGCGCGCGTAGAGCCAGACGATCACGAACAGCAGCAGCCCTTCGAGCAGGAACTGATAAACCTGCGACGGATGGCGCGGCAGCATCGAGCCGCTCTGCGGAAACACCATGCCCCAGGGCAGGTCGGGGCTGCTGAAACGCCCCCACAGCTCGCCGTTGATGAAGTTGCCGACACGCCCGGCGGCCAGCCCGGTCGGCACGCACGGCGCGACGAAATCCATCACCTGCCAGAACGGCCGGATGCGCGAACGCGCGAACCACAGCATGGCGACCATGACGCCGAGGAAGCCGCCATGAAAGCTCATGCCGCCCTGCCAGACGAAGAAGATCTCCAGCGGGTGCGTGAGGTAGTAGCCCGGCTTGTAGAAGAGGCAATAGCCGAGCCGCCCCCCCACGATGACGCCCATGACGCCGAGAAAGAGGATGTCTTCCACGTCCTTGCGCGTCCAGGCGGACGTGCCGGTGAGCGAGCGGTATGGCTCATGGCGCAACCGGCGCGTGCCGAGGAAAAAGAAAAGCGCGAACGCGGCCAGATAGGTCAGGCCATACCAGTGAATGGCGACCGGACCGAGTTGGAGCGCGATGGGGTTGATCTGGGGGTACATGAGCATCGCGCGATTGTGCCGCGCGCTCACGACCGCGACCGCGAAACCCTAACGCGAGGTGCTTGCCCGTTCGCGCACGAACTGTACGAATCTCCCCAGGCCAGGATTGGCATTGCCGGCCGCCCAGAGCAGGCTGGTCTCGCAGACCGGTAGCTGCACCCGGCGGCGCGCCGCCGCGCCGAAGGCCTCGGCCCGTCGATAGACCACGCCTTCACGCCGAAACTGGGTGACGCTTTCGGGCACCCACGCGACGCCCAGCCCGCCCCATACCAGGTTGACGATGGTCTGCATCTGGATCGCTTCCTGCGCCACCACCGGCATCCGGCCAGCGGCCTGGTAGAGCGCATGGATGGCATCGTGGAGCGACGGCACGATGCGTCGCGGAAAGATCACCAGCGGCTCGTCCAGCACGGCGTCCAGCGACAAGGGCTGCGCGCCCGCCAGCGGATGCGCGGCCGCCAGCGCGAGCACCAGCGGCTCCTGCGCCACGGCCAGCCGCTCCAGCGCGGGTGGCGCGAAACCGGGTGAGTGGAGCATCAACCCTGCGTCGATATCGTCGCGGGCGAGCGCCTCGAGTTGCACGTCGCCGGTTGCCTCCACCAGCTCCAGCGCGACCTCCGGGCATTGCGCCCGGAATTCGCGCACCCAGGCCGGCAGCGTTTCGAAGCCGATGGTCGAGACGAACGCGAGGCGCACGCGCCCCACCTGCCCTGCCGCCGCCGCCCGGGCGCGCAGGGGCAGCGCATGGGATCGCGCCAGCAACTCGCGCACGTCGGGCAGCAGCGCCTCGCCCGCGGGTGTGAGCGCCACCCGGCGCCGCGTGCGATCAAAAAGCAGCACGCCAAGCGTCTTTTCGAGCTGCGCGATCGCCTGCGTCACGGGCGGCTGGGTCATGTGCAGGCGCGCCGCAGCCCGGCCGAAGTGCAGCTCTTCGGCCACCGCCACGAACTGGCGCCAGGCCCGCAGGTCGATGAGGGTCTCTTTCATACGTCCAGCATATCAATCCGGCCGCCAAATAGGATTGGAGGCAATCAATGCTTCGTCGGATACTTGGCGTCCACGTTTTCCACAAGAGAAAAGAGACCGCCATGGCCGACACGCCGATCAACCGCCGCTCCCTCAACATCGTCGACGGCAAGAGCCGCGCGCCGAACCGCTCGATGTTCTACGCGATGGGCTACGAAGAAGCCGACTTCAAGAAGCCGATGGTCGGCGTCGCCAACGGCCACAGCACCATCACGCCCTGCAACTCGGGCCTGCAGAAGCTGACCGACGCGGCCATCCAGGGCATCGAGGAAGCCGGCGGCAATGCACAGGTGTTCGGCACGCCGACGATCTCCGACGGCATGGCGATGGGCACCGAAGGCATGAAGTTCTCGCTGGTCAGCCGCGAAGTCATTTCCGACTGCATCGAGACCTGCGTTGGCGGCCAGTGGATGGACGGCGTGCTGGTCGTCGGCGGCTGCGACAAGAACATGCCTGGCGGCATGATGGGCATGCTGCGCGCCAATGTGCCGGCGATTTACGTGTATGGCGGCACCATCCTGCCGGGCCGCTACAAGGGCCAGGACCTGAACATCGTGAGCGTGTTCGAAGCCGTCGGCCAGAACGCCGCCGGCAACATGAGCGACGAGGACCTGCTGCAGATCGAGAAGCGCGCCATTCCGGGCACCGGCTCCTGCGGCGGCATGTACACGGCAAACACGATGTCGAGTTCGTTCGAGGCGCTGGGCCTCTCGCTGCCCTACTCGTCCACGATGGCGAATCCGCACGACGAGAAAGAGAACTCGGCGAAGGAGTCGGCCAAGGTGCTGATCGAGGCAATCCGCAGGGACCTCAAGCCGCGCGACATCGTCACGCGCAAGGCCATCGAGAACGCGGTCGCGGTGATCATGGCCACCGGCGGCTCGACCAACGCGGTGCTGCACTTCCTGGCAATTGCGCACGCAGCGGAAGTCGAGTGGACCATCGACGACTTCGAGCGCATGCGCAAGAAGGTGCCGGTGCTGTGCGACCTGAAGCCGAGTGGTAAATACCTGGCGGTCGACCTGCACCGGGCCGGTGGCATTCCTCAAGTGATGAAGATGTTGCTCAAGGCCGGCCTGCTGCATGGCGACTGCATCACCATCACCGGCCAGACGATTGCCGAAGTGCTGGCCGACGTGCCCGACGTGCCACGCGCCGACCAGGACGTGATCCGCCCGTTCGACAAGCCGATGTATGCCGAAGGCCACCTCGCGATCCTGAAGGGCAACCTGTCACCCGAAGGCGCTGTCGCGAAGATCACGGGACTGAAGAATCCCGTGATCACCGGCCCCGCGCGCGTGTTCGACGACGAGCAGTCGGCGCTGGCGGCCATCCTCGCCGGCAAGATCAAGGCCGGCGACGTGATGGTGCTGCGCTACCTAGGCCCGAAGGGCGGCCCGGGCATGCCTGAGATGCTGGCGCCGACCGGTGCGCTGATCGGTGCGGGCCTGGGCGAGAGCGTGGGGCTCATCACCGATGGCCGCTTCTCGGGCGGCACCTGGGGCATGGTGGTCGGCCATGTGGCGCCGGAAGCCTATGCGGGCGGCACGATCGCATTCGTCAACGAAGGCGACTCCATCACCATCGATGCCCACAAGCTGGTGCTCGAACTGAATGTGCCGGAAGCCGAGATCGCGAAGCGCCGCGAAGGCTGGAAGGCACCGGCACCGCGCTACACGCGCGGCGTGCAGGCCAAGTTCGCGTTCAATGCGTCGAGCGCAAGCTCGGGTGCAGTGCTCGACAAATACTGATCTGCGGCCCGGCCCTACTTGCGGCGCCGGTTCGCAGACCGGCTGGTCAGCATGCCGAGCGCACTGCGCTGGCGGTCGATCCGCTCGGCCTTGCGCGCGTTCTCCTTGTCCATCACCCGGCGCTTGGTGTAGCCCGACGCGTCGGCCCAGGCCCACCAGGCCATGGCCAGCGCGAACGGGATCAACACGATCCACCAGCTCAGGTTGGCGACCGGACCGATTTCCAGATATTTGAGCGCCACGCCCAGCAGGCCCAACATCAAAAACCACATGGCGAATCCTTCTGTGCAACCGCACCGTGTACCTACAATCGTGGGTTGAATGTAACTCAACGTTTACGAATACACGCCATGAAAAGAGCCCTGCTGCTCGCCGTCGTGGGCCTCGGCCTTTCGGCACCTGTGTTTGCCGATATGGCACTCGCGACGTCGAAGAACTGCATGAGCTGTCATGCCGTCGAGCGCAAGGTGCTCGGGCCGTCCTTCAAGGACGTCGCCGCGAAGTACAAGGACGACAAGGGCGCCGTCGATCTCCTGGCGAACAAGATCATGAAGGGCGGCGCCGGGGTGTGGGGCCCTGTGCCCATGCCGGCCAACACCCAGGTCAGCGACGCCGATGCGAAGAAGCTGGCGGCGTGGGTGTTGTCGACCAAATAAGACTGGCGCTCAGGCGAACGGCGACGGCGTGACGACCGGCGTCGCCGAGGACACCGGTCGACGCTCCAGCCGGTCTTCGAGTTGACCCATGTGCGCGGCGATCGTGTTGTCCACCTGGTTCACGCGCGCCAGCACCGCCTGCTGCAATTCAGCTGCGCGAGCCGCCTGCTTCTGTTCCTGCGCCTCGATGAATGTCCGCAGCTCCGTGAAGCGCGACGCTTCCGCCTTGTCAGCCAGCTCGCGCTGCGCCTGCAGCTCCTTGGTGTGGCGACGGGTGTCGATCATCACGGTGCTCTGCAGATAGAACACATAGAACAGAAACATGATGCCGAGCAATGCGGTGAGCCCGAGCATGATCAGGCCGAGAGGCGCCGACACGGTCATGAATCCGATCCATGTGTCGACAGGGGTGACCAGCGCACCCCAGTTCAAGGTAGCCAACGCCACGATCAGCACCACCACCAAAGACAAAAGTCCCAAACGCCATCCCATGATTCAGTCTCCTTGAACAATCAGGGCCCGTTTGTAACGCACAACGCAAAAGGGCCGCGTCGGACGCGGCCCCACGGGCGTAACGTGATGTAGAGAACAGCTCGGTCCGTATCAGTAGGCCTGGCCGAGCTGCTCCAGGATGGCAGGGTTCTCCAGTGTGGACGTGTCCTGCGTGATCGCCTCGCCCTTGGCGATGCTGCGCAACAGCCGGCGCATGATCTTGCCACTGCGTGTCTTGGGCAGGTTCTCGCCGAAGCGAATGTCCTTGGGCTTGGCGATCGGGCCGATTTCCTTGGCGACCCAGTTGCGCAGTTCGGCAGCGATCTTCTTGGCTTCTTCCTCGCTCGCCGGCCGGCCGCGCTTGAGCACCACGAAAGCGCAAACCGCTTCGCCGGTCACATCGTCCGGACGCCCGACCACCGCCGCTTCGGCCACGAGGTCGCTCTTGGCCACCAAAGCAGATTCGATCTCCATCGTGCCGAGGCGATGACCCGAGACGTTCAGCACGTCGTCGATGCGCCCGGTGATGCGGAAGTAGCCGCGGTCCTCGCTGCGAACCGCGCCGTCACCGGCCAGGTAGATCGTGCCGCCCATCTCCTCGGGGAAGTAGCTCTTCTTGAAGCGCTCGGGATCGTTCCAGATCGTGCGGATCATCGAGGGCCAGGGGCGCTTGATGACCAGCATGCCGCCGGCGCCGTTCGGCAGGTCCTTGCCGGTCTCGTCGACGATGGCGGCCATGATCCCCGGCAGTGGCAGCGTGCAGGAGCCCGGCACCAATGGCGTCGCGCCCGGCAGCGGCGTGATGACGTGGCCGCCCGTTTCGGTTTGCCAGAAGGTGTCGACGATCGGACATTTCTCGTGGCCGATGTTCCGGTGGTACCACATCCAGGCTTCGGGATTGATCGGCTCACCGACCGAGCCGAGGATGCGCAGGCTCGAGAGGTCCCAGTTCTTCGGGTGCACCTTCTCGTCGGATTCCGCGGCCTTGATGAGCGAGCGGATGGCCGTTGGCGCCGTGTAAAAAATGCTGACCTTGTGCTTCTCGATCATCTGCCAGAAGCGCCCGGCATGCGGGAAGGTCGGGATGCCCTCGAACACCACCTGCGTGGCACCCGCGGCAAGCGGGCCGTAGGCGACGTAGGTGTGGCCGGTGATCCAGCCGATGTCTGCCGTGCACCAGAACACATCGTCGGGACGCAGGTCGAAGGTCCAGTCCATCGTGAGCTTGGCCCACAGCAGGTAGCCACCGGTGGCGTGCTGCACGCCTTTAGGCTTGCCTGTCGATCCCGAGGTGTAGAGGATGAAAAGGGGATGTTCGGCGCCCACCGGCTCCGGCGCGCAGTCTGTGCTTTGCCCTTTCAATGCCTCGCCGAAGCTCTTGTCCCGACCGGCCACCATGTTGCAGGCTGTCGACGTCCGTTCGTAGACGAACACCGTCTTGATCGAGTCGCAACCGCCGAGCGCGATGCCGTCGTCCACGATTGCCTTGAGCGGCAACTCCTTGCCCCCGCGCAGCTGGTAATTCGCCGTGATCACGGCCACCGCACCGGCGTCGATGATGCGTTCCTGCAGCGCCTTGGCCGAGAAACCGCCGAACACCACGCTGTGCGTCGCGCCGATGCGGGCGCAGGCCTGCATCGCGACCACGCCCTCGATGGTCATCGGCATGTAGACGATGACGCGGTCGCCCTTGCGGATGCCGGCGGCCTTGAGCGCATTGGCGAACTGGCTCACGCGGCCGAGGAGCTCCTTGTAGCTGACCTGGGTCACGGTGCCGTCGTCGGCCTCGAACACGATGGCTGTCTTGTTCTCGACCGGCGTGCCCATGTGCTTGTCGAGGCAATTGGCGCTGGCGTTGAGTTCGCCGTCGCCGAACCACTCGTAGAACGGTGCCTTCGATTCGTCGAGCGTGCGCGTGAACGGTTTCGTCCACTGCAGGTTGTCGCGGCCCAGCCGCGTCCAGAAGCCTTCGAAGTCGGTAGCGGCTTCGTTGCAGAGCGCGTCGTAAGCGGCCATGCTGTCGATGCGGGCGCCGCGGCGGGCCCGTTCGTCCGGCGGGAAGACGCGGTTCTCGACCAGAACCGATTCGATGTTTTTCGATGTGCTGCTCATTGTTGTCTCCTGAACCTGCTGGTGGTGTCGGCCGTAATGTCATCGGGGCCACTTACGTCGCACTGACGGACTAAACCATGTTAGCGAGCGCACCTTCCAAAAGGGCATCCGGTCCACCCCTAGAATCGCGCCTTTGTCCCTTCCTGCGACCCGATGTCCTCCCCTGATCCGCTCATTCGAACGCCCGCCAAGACCTCGCCACTGCGACCGCTGCCAAAGCTGATTTTCGCGAGCCGCTGGCTGCAGTTGCCGCTCTACCTTGGCCTGATCATGGCGCAAGCGGTGTACGTTGTGCATTTCGTGGTCGAGTTGCTGCACCTGGTCGAGGCAGCGTTTGGCAGCCAGACCGCGCTGCAGGCCCTGATCAGCAGCATCGGCTACAAGACGACCTCCCCCGTCACGACGCTCAACGAGACGGTGATCATGCTGGTGGTGCTGGCGCTGATCGACGTGGTGATGATCAGCAACCTGCTCATCATGGTGATCGTCGGCGGATACGAGACCTTCGTGAGCCGCATGCACCTGGAAGGCCACCGCGACCAGCCCGAATGGCTGAGCCACGTGAATGCCTCCGTGCTGAAAGTCAAGCTGGCCACCGCCATCATCGGCATCAGCTCGATCCATCTGCTCAAGACTTTCATCAACGCCGACAACTACACAGATCGCGTGCTGATCGCGCAGACAGTGATCCACATCACTTTCTTGCTCTCGGCGATGGCGATCGCGTACACCGACAAGCTGATGACCCGGCTCCCCGGCGAGCATTGAGCCTTCAGAGAGCCCGGGGCCTTCAATGGCCCGTCATGTTTTCCGGAATGACCCAGGCGTCGAACTGCTCGCCTGTCAGATGCCCAGACGCCACGGCCGCTTCCCGCAGGCTCGACCCTTCCTTGTGCGCCTTCTTGGCGATGTAGGCCGCCTTGTCGTAGCCGATGTGCGGGTTCAGCGCCGTCACCAGCATCAGCGAGCGCTGCACCAGCTCGGTGATGCGCTCGCGGTTGGGCTCGATGCCCACGGCGCAGTGGTCGTTGAAGCTCTTCATGCCATCGGCCAGCAGGCGCACGCTCTGCAGGAAATTGTGAGAAACCATGGGGCGGAACACGTTCAGCTCGAAGTTGCCCGAGGCGCCGCCGAAGTTGATGGCCACGTCGTTGCCGAAGACCTGGGCCGCCAGCATGGTCACGGCTTCGCTCTGCGTGGGGTTGACCTTGCCGGGCATGATGGACGAGCCGGGCTCGTTCTCGGGGATGGAGATCTCGCCCAGGCCGCTGCGCGGGCCCGAGGCCAGCCAGCGCACGTCGTTGGCAATCTTCATCATGCTGGCGGCCAGCGTCTTGAGCGCGCCGTGGGCGTGGACCAGGCCATCGCACGAGGCCAGGGCCTCGAACTTGCTGGGCGCCGTCACGAACGGGTAGCCGGTGAGCTGGGACAGCTCGGCCGCCACGCCCTCGGCATAGCCCTTGGGCGCATTCAGGCCCGTGCCCACGGCCGTGCCGCCCAGCGCCAGCTCGTACAGGTGCGGCAGCGCGGCGCGCACATGCTTTTCGCCATGGGCCAGCTGGGCCACCCAGCCCGAGATTTCCTGGCCCAGCGTCAGCGGCGTGGCGTCCTGCAGGTGGGTGCGGCCGATCTTGACGATGTCGGCATAGGCCTCGCTCTTGGCCTGCAGCGTGTTGCGCAGCAGGGCAATGGCGGGCAGCAGCTTTTGCTCGATGGCCGTGACGGCAGCCACGTGCATGGCGGTCGGGAACACGTCGTTGCTCGACTGGCTCTTGTTCACGTCGTCATTGGGGTGGACCAGGCGCGACTCGCCGCGCTCGCCACCGAGGATTTCGCTGGCGCGGTTGGCCAGCACCTCGTTGACGTTCATGTTGGTCTGCGTGCCCGAGCCGGTCTGCCAGACCACCAGCGGGAATTCGCCGGGGTGCTTGCCGGCGGTCACTTCATCGGCTGCGGCCACGATGGCCTTCGTCTTCTTCTCATCCTGGAGGCCCAACGCGTGGTTCACGACGGCAGACGCACGCTTGACCTGCGCCAGCGCCGTGATGATTTCCGCCGGCTGGCGCTCGCCGGAGATGTCGAAGTTCTGAAGTGAACGCTGGGTCTGTGCGCCCCACAGCTTGTCGGAAGGGACTTCGATCGGGCCGAAGGTGTCGCGCTCGGTGCGTGTGGTCATGGGAAATGTCGGGGTCGGTTGATGAGCCGACAGTATCCGCGCGCCGCGCGCACCGAGGGTGTTCAGCGGCCGATAGGCCTTGTTGCCGGCGCGCCCTCCTGGCGGTCGGGTGCAGCTTGTGCGAATGCTTCGTGCGCATCGCAGACGGCGATGATCCGGTCGATGGTCGGCGTGTCGGGCACCGCGATCTTGAAGACGCGCATGACCGCGACGACGCTGGCAAGGCAGATG
Organism: Variovorax sp.; assembly: GCA_041424275.1. Lineage (GTDB taxonomy): Bacteria > Pseudomonadota > Gammaproteobacteria > Burkholderiales > Burkholderiaceae_C > Variovorax. Next base: position 171,200 of record JBGMOF010000023.1, on the reverse strand, counting down.
TCCGCGACGGTCGGCTGGTCGCCGTGGCAAAAGACGCCGGTTCCCTTCTCGGAGGAGAGACGCTGCTCCACGGCCGCCAGCCCGGTGCCGAACCACTGCACCTGCCAGGCGCGCCATGCGGCGTCGTCGAAACCGCCCGGGCCGGTGAGGTACTTCTTGACGCGCGGCGTGATCAGCGGATGCGTGTCGGCCGCGAGCATCGAGGCGATTCCACGCACCCGCGCGCGGCCGTGCAGGTCGCTCGGCAGCAGCGGCGGCATCGGCTGGTATTCGTCCAGGAACTCGAGGATCGCGAGCGACTGGGTGAGCGGCGCATGGCCCGGCGCCACCAGCGCCGGGATCGCACCCAAAGGATTGATCTTCAGGAACTCGGGGCTGCGCTGGTCGCCAGCGTCGAGGTCGACGATGCGTTCGTGCGCGGTGAGACCCTTGAGGTTGAGCGCGACCCGCACCCGGAAGGTGGCAGAGGTGCGCCAGAAGGCGAAAAGTTCAAATGACGGGGTGTCGGCCATGGCAAGCCTTGCGTTGAATGAGCGATCCAGGATCATGACGCAGCACGCTTGTCGCCGCATCGCATAAGGGATAGTCCCTGCCTGAAAAGTCGCGTCCGCGACGGAAGCCCCGGGAGTCGCCCGCTTACCGTCCGCTGCACCACTCATCCAATGGAGACAAGCATGCAGCGCTTCGGTTTCATCCGCCCCGTCCGGTCATTACTTTGCGCTGCTGCGTTCGCCGCGTGCGGCGCCGCCACAGCTGCCGAGACAGTCAAGATCGCCTTCATCGAGGTGCTCTCTGGTGCCTTCGCCTTCACGGGCCAGGGCTCGCTCAACCAGTTGCGGGAGGTGGTCGCTCAATTGAATGCGAACGCCACCCCGACCGACCCCAAATTCGAGATCGTGCCCTTCGACGGCAAGGGCTCCCCGCAGGAAAGCACGTCCGCGCTGAAGGCGGCCTACGACCAGAACATCCGCTACGTGACGCAAGGCGGCGGCTCGGGCGTGGCGTTCGCGCTCGTCGACGCGATCAACAAGCAGGCCGACCGCGACCCGAACGGCGCGATGGTCTACCTGAACTACTCGGCCATGGACCCGGGCCTGACCAACGACAAGTGCAGCTTCTGGCACTTCCGCTTCTATCCATCGAGCGAGATGCAGATCGAAGGACTGACGACCTACCTGCAGACCAAGCCGGCGGTGAAGAAGGTGTTCCTGTTCAACCAGAACTACACGCACGGCCAGCAGGTCGCGAAGGCTTCGCGCGCCTACCTCGCCAAGAAGCGGCCCGACATCCAGATCGTCGGCGAGGACTACGTGCCGATCGCGACCGTGCGCGACTTCGCTCCCTACGTCGCCAAGATCGCAGCGTCCGGCGCCGACACCGTCATTACCTCCAACTGGGGCAGCGACCTGGGTCTCCTGTTCAAGGCAGCCAAGGACTACAACCTCAACATCAACTTCTACACCTTCAATGCCAACAACCCGGGCATCCCGTCGCAGATGGGCGCCTGGGGTGTCGACAAGGTCAGCGTGATGTGGAACTGGGGCAGCAATGCACCCACGCCCGCGCTCGAGAAGATCGCGCTCGCGTACAAGAAGAAATCACCCGACGAAGACTTCATCTACGCTTCGCACTGGTACACCATGAACATGCTGCGCGCGGCGATGCGGCAGGCCAAATCGACCGATCCGAAGAAGGTCGCGTTCGCAATGGAAGGCATGAAGTACGAGAGCCCGGTGGGCGAGGTCGAGATGCGCAAGACCGACCACCAGATGCTCGCGCCGATCTACCTCGGCGTGTGGGCCAAGAAGGGCAGCACCGGCGTGAAGTACGACGCGGAGAACACCGGCTACGGCTTCCGCTCGGAAGTGGTCTGGGATTCGTATGTGAGCGCACAGCCGACGTCCTGCCAGATGAAGCGTCCGCCGGTCTGAGCGAGCTGCACGCTTGAAAGCGGGAGGCCGCGGGGGCGGCCTGAGGGGCGGTGGAGGATAATTTCGGGTCCCCACCGCCTACGAAGACCTCCCGATGACCACCACCATCCAGCAGGCCGACCTGATCGAATCGGTCGCCGCCGCACTGCAGTACATCAGCTACTACCATCCGACCGACTACATCGCGCACCTGGCCAAGGCCTACGAGCGCGAACAGAGCCCGGCGGCGAAGGACGCGATCGCGCAGATCCTCACCAACAGCAAGATGAGCGCGACCGGCCAGCGCCCGATCTGCCAGGACACCGGCATCGTCAATGTGTTCCTGAAGGTGGGCATGGACGTTCGCTGGGGCGGTTTCACCGGCAGCCTTGACGACGCCGTCAACGAAGGCGTGCGCCGCGGCTACAACCACCCCGACAACACGCTGCGCGCCTCGGTCGTGGCCGATCCGCAGTTCGATCGCAAGAACACCAAGGACAACACGCCCGCGGTGATCTTCACGGAGATCGTGCCCGGCGACAAACTCGAAGTCACGGTCGCGGCGAAGGGCGGCGGCAGCGAGAACAAGAGCAAGCTCGTCATGCTGAACCCCGGCGACAGCGTGGTCGACTGGGTGCTCAAGACGGTGCCGACCATGGGCGCGGGCTGGTGCCCGCCCGGCATGCTGGGCATCGGCATCGGCGGCACCGCCGAGAAGGCCGCGCTGATGGCCAAGGAAAGCCTGATGGACGATCTCGACATGCACGAACTGCAGGCCAAGAAGGCTTCCGGCGCAGAGCTCACCAAGGTCGAAGCGCTGCGCATCGAGCTGTATGAAAAGGTCAACGCGCTGGGCATCGGTGCCCAGGGCCTGGGTGGCCTGTCGACCGTGCTCGACATCAAGATCAAGATGTACCCGACCCACGCCGCCAGCAAGCCGGTCGCGATGATCCCGAACTGCGCAGCAACGCGTCACGCGCACTTCGTGATGGACGGCAGCGGCGCGGTGTACCTGACGCCGCCCTCGCTCGACCTCTGGCCAGACGTCGACTGGAAGCCCGACTACAACAAAAGCAAGAAGGTCAACCTCGACGCGCTCACGCCTGAGGAAGTCGCCAGCTGGAAACCGGGCGACACCCTGCTGCTCAACGGCAAGATGCTCACTGGACGCGACGCAGCGCACAAGCGCATTGCCGACATGCTGGCCAAAGGCGAAGGCCTGCCGGTGGACTTCAAGAACCGTGTCATCTACTACGTCGGCCCGGTCGATCCAATGAAGGGCGAGGCGGTCGGTCCTGCGGGCCCGACAACCGCTACGCGCATGGACGGGTTCACCGAGATGATGCTGGCCGAGACCGGCCTCATTGCGATGATCGGCAAGGCCGAGCGCGGTCCGGTCGCGATCGAGGCGATCAAGAAGCACAAGAGCGCCTACCTCATGGCCGTGGGCGGCGCTGCCTACCTGGTGAGCAAGGCGATCAAGACGGCAAAGGTGGTCGGCTTCGCGGACCTCGGCATGGAAGCGATCTACGAGTTCGACGTGGTCGACATGCCCGTGACGGTGGCAGTCGATTCGGGTGGCACCAGCGCGCACATCACCGGCCCCGCCGAGTGGCAAAAGCGCATCGCGAGCGGCGAATTCAAGACCATCACGCTGGAACCGGTTTGAGCGACGCCCCGGTCGGCGTGTTCGACAGCGGCGTCGGCGGACTCAGCGTGCTCAATGCGCTGCGTGCCGAGTTGCCGCACGAGCGCTTCGTCTACTTCGCCGACACCGCGCACGCGCCCTACGGCGAGCGCAGCGAAGCGTACGTTGCGGACCGTACGCGGACCATCGCGCGCGACCTGGTGGACCGGCATCGCATCAAGGCCCTCGTGGTCGCGTGCAACACGGCGACTGCAGCGGCGATCCACCTGCTGCGCGCGGACCATCCTGCGCTGCCGCTTGTCGGCGTGGAGCCGGCGCTCAAGCCCGCAGTCGCGCGCAGCCGCACGCGGCGCATCGCGGTGATGGCCACGCGCGGAACGTTGGTCAGTCGGAAATTCGAAGCACTCCAAAAGTCCCTGGAAGGCAATGCGACTTTCAGCCTCGTGCCCTGCGACGGCCTGGCAGGCGCCATCGAGTGCGCAGACGCGGCGCAGATTTCGGCACTCTGTGCCCGCTACGCAGCCGATGCCGGCGTCTTCGGCGTGGACGACGGACAGATCGACACTCTCGTGCTGGGCTGCACGCACTACCCTTTCGTCGCAACCGAACTGCGCCGCCACACGGGCGCCGCGGTGCTCTTCATCGACACAGGAGCGCCGGTCGCGCAACAGACGCGCCGTCTGCTGACCTCAGCGCGGCAATTGGCCGCCGGCGAAGGCATGGTGCAGTTGCTGACCAGTGGTGCGCCGGGCGCGCTGGAGGCGGCAGCCGCTCGCTGGCTGGGCCAGCCCGACCCGGCCGCTTCCTCCCCGGCGCCCGACAGATCGGTGGCCGCGTGAGCGGCCCGGGCCGGCTCCGGCGCGCATGTATTGCCGGTGTGCTGGCAGTCATCGGCACCGCAAGCCACGCGTCCTGCGACAGTGGTCTCGCCGAACGGATGCATGCCAAGTTGCACCCGGACCGTGAACTCGACCGCGACAAGGCAGGTTGCAAGGCTTGGCCGGGCTTCCTCGGCCGCTACATCGTGGTGCTGCCGCTGCCACGACCATCGTCGCCTGCGGGCAGTACCGAATACGACCTCGATGTGATGGTGGTTCAGCAGGCGGACAACGGCAACACGGATCGCGCGCGCATCGCGAGTCGCATCTTCGAGTCGCGGGCTCTCATGGAAGACGCCATCCGCATCACCGACATCCAGATCGACACGGCGCGCTACACGCTCGCGCCGGACGTTCGCGCGTTCGGCTTGCGGGTGAAACACAGCGGAGCGTCGCGCGCGAATCCGTACGCCAACGAGGAATTGCATCTGTACGTGCCGCAGGGCGAGCACCTGCGCAAGGTGCTGGACGGCCTGGAAACGACCCGGGAACGCGGCGAGTGGGACACCAGCTGTGCGGGCAAGTTCGAGCAGCTGCGTACCTCGGTGGCAGTGTCGCGAACCGCCGCGAGTCGCGGCTATGCCGATCTGTCGTTGAGCCGCACCCGCATCGAGATCCACGCCACGCCCACCGTCGAAGGCGAATGCGCCGAGCGGGAGCAACCCGCCAGTTTCAAGACCTTCACGCTGCAGTACGACGGCACGCGCTATCCGATACCGCCGGCGCTCCGGCTCGTCGAATAGCTCAGTGCAAGTGACGCGGGCGGCGACCGCCGCCGTGCCCGCCACCGCCTGAACCGCCCCCGGTGCCACCGCGCGGACGCTTGCCGATCTCGAGCGAGTTAACCAGCGCATCGAAGCGCTCGCCGAAGAGCTTGTCGATCTCGGAGACCACGCCGCCCAGTTCGGCACCGTCGAAATGGCGCTCCATCAGGTTGACCACGTCCTCGACCAGCAGGTCGCGCTGCACCTGCATGATCGCCGCAGGATTCGGCCCGACGAACAGCATGATGAAGTCGTCGCGAGACTCTTCTTCAGGGTCGCCGTCTTCGTCCTCATCGAACTCGGTGTCGTAGAAAGTGATCTCGATCGCTGCGCCTTGCGCGGCCAGTTCGTTGAGCGCCATGCACATCTCGTCGAGCGCCTGGCGGAAGTCCTCGTCGCCAGGCACGGTCCAGCACATCTGGAGCACATGGTCTTTCTGCTCGAAGCGAATACCTGGCTCTTCTTCGTAAACGCTCGTGGCGCCGTCGGCCAGCGACTTCGCGCCTGCGTACTTCCAGAGAGGCGTCAACGCTTCCTGGATCTGGGCAAAGGTGACGTCGGCGCGCAGTGCAACGTCGCCGTGCACATGAATTTCAAATGGAGCGTTGTAGCGAGGCATGGAGTGCTCCCTTGTGTCTGGTTGGTGCCCGGAGCCGGAATCGAACCGGCATGCCCCTTATGCAGGAAGCGGCGGATTTTAAGTCCGATGTGTCTACCAGTTTCACCATCCGGGCGGCAGGTCGATGAGCGACGATACCCCAAACAAAAACAGCCCCGGCAACGTTTGTTGGCGGAGCTGCCTCATGGGTTCGATCGTGTTCAATTCGTTGGAGGCGCGACCCGGAGTCGAACCGGGCTAGACGGATTTGCAATCCGTTGCATAACCGCTTTGCTATCGCGCCACGCTTGTATCTGTCAAAAAAAAGGGAAAGCAGATGCTTTCCCTTTTTCGAAATCTGGAGCGGGATAAGAGACTCGAACTCTCGACCTCAACCTTGGCAAGGTTGCGCTCTACCAACTGAGCTAATCCCGCGTTTCGAGCCTCAAATTATATACCAGTTTTCGAGGCTTCTGCAAATTTCGATCAGTGCTTCACCGAAGAAGAGTCGTCGGCCGGAGGCTGGACGCTGCGCTGCCTGGCCAACTCCGCGACCGCTGCAGCCGACGCGGCCACTTCTTCGTCGGACAAGGGGGTGGGCATCTTCTCCAGCGCGATCTCCAGCACCTTGTCGATCCACTTGACGGGCACGATCTCGAGGCCGTTCTTCACGTTTTCGGGAATGTCCTGCAGGTCCTTGGCGTTCTCTTCCGGAATGATCACGGTCTTGATGCCGCCACGCAGTGCCGCAAGCAACTTTTCCTTGAGCCCGCCGATCGCTGTGACTTCGCCGCGCAACGTGATCTCGCCAGTCATCGCGACATCGCCGCGCACCGGAATGCCGGTGAGCGCCGAGACGAAGGCCGTCGTCATTGCAGCGCCGGCGCTCGGGCCGTCCTTGGGCGTGGCACCGTCGGGCACATGGATGTGGATGTCACGCTTCTCGAAGACTTCGTCCTTGATGCCCAGAATCCGTGCCCGGCTGCGCACCACCGTGCGTGCCGCTTCGACTGATTCCTTCATCACGTCGCCCAGCGAGCCGGTGCGGCTGATGATGCCCTTGCCGGGCATGGACACGGCTTCGATCGTCAGCAAGTCGCCGCCAACTTCGGTCCACGCCAGACCGACCACCTGGCCGACCTGGTTCTGTTTCTCGGCAAGGCCGAAGCTGTACTTGCGCACGCCCAGGAAGTCGTTGAGGTTGCTGCCATCGACCGTAACCTTGGGCGTGAGCTTCTTGAGCAGGAGGCCCTTGACCGTCTTGCGGCAGATCTTAGAGAGCTCACGCTCGAGCGACCGCACGCCGGCTTCGCGGGTGTAGTAACGCACGATGTCACGCACAGCCTCTTCGGTGACCAGCAACTCTTCTTCCTTCACGCCGTTGTTGCTCATCTGCTTGGGCAACAGGTAACGCAGCGCGATGGCGGTCTTCTCGTCTTCGGTGTAGCCCGACAGGCGAATGACTTCCATCCGGTCCAGCAGCGCCGGCGGGATGTTCATCGAGTTCGATGTCGCCACGAACATCACGTCGGACAGGTCGAAATCGACCTCGACATAGTGGTCGCCGAAGGTGTGGTTCTGCTCGGGGTCCAGCACTTCGAGCAGCGCACTCGACGGATCGCCGCGGAAGTCCGTGCCGAGCTTGTCGATCTCGTCCAGCAGGAACAGCGGATTGCGCGTTCCGATCTTGTTCAGGCCCTGCAGCACCTTGCCCGGCAACGCGCCGATGTAGGTGCGGCGATGGCCGCGAATCTCGGCTTCGTCGCGCATGCCACCGAGGGCCATGCGCGTGTACTTGCGGCCGGTCGCCTTGGCGATCGACTGGCCGAGCGAGGTCTTGCCGACGCCCGGAGGCCCGACCAAGCACAAGATGGGCGCCTTCACCTTGTCGACGCGTTGTTGCACCGCGAGGTATTCCAGGATGCGGTCCTTGACCTTCTCGAGCCCGAAATGGTCGGCGTTGAGCACCGCCTCCGCATTCGCGAGGTCATGCTTGATCTTCGTCTTCTTGCTCCACGGCAATCCGACCAACACATCGATGTAGTTGCGCACCACCGTGGCCTCGGCCGACATCGGAGACATCAGCTTGAGCTTCTTGAGCTCGCTCTCGGCTTTCTTGAGCGCGTCCTTCGGCATCTTGGCGAGCTTGATCTTCTTCTCGATCTCCTCGATGTCCGCGCCCTCCTCGCCTTCGCCAAGCTCCTTCTGGATCGCCTTGACCTGCTCGTTCAGATAGAAGTCGCGCTGATTCTTTTCCATCTGCCGCTTCACGCGGCCACGGATCTTCTTGTCGACGTTGAGGATGTCGACCTCGCGCTCGAGCTGGCCGTAGAGGTTTTCGAGGCGCGCCTTGATGTCGTCGAGGTCGAGCACCGCCTGCTTGTTGTCGAGCTTGAGCGGCAGGTGCGCAGCGATGGTGTCGGCCAGGCGGCCGGCGTCGTCGATGCTCGAGATCGAGGTCAGGATCTCGGGCGGGATCTTCTTGTTCAGTTTGACGTACTGGTCGAACTGCTGCATCACGGCGCGGCGCAGCGCCTCGACCTCGGTGCCCTTCTCGCCGCCTTCGAGCGCCTCGACGGGCGTCACGTTGGCCGAGAAATGGGTTTCGCCGTCATCGATGCGGTTGACGCGGGCGCGCTGCTGGCCTTCGACCAGCACCTTCACGGTGCCGTCGGGCAGCTTGAGCATCTGCAGGATGGTCGAGACGCAACCGACTTCGAACATGTCCTCGACCGAGGGCTCGTCCTTTGCAGCGGCCTTCTGCGCGACCAGCATGATGCGGCGTTCCGCTTCCATGGCCAGCTCGAGCGCCTTGATGCTCTTGGGGCGACCCACGAAAAGCGGGATCACCATGTGGGGAAACACCACGACGTCGCGCAGCGGCAGCAGCGGCAGGTCGAGGGCTTCGGGAGGCAATGGGGTATGACCAGACATGCGAAATCCTTTAGGCCTTTTTCGCTGCTTCGCGGTACACGAGCAGCGGGGGCTTGTTTTCGTCGATGGTCGATTCCTCGACCACCACCTTGTCGACGTTGATCGCGTTCGGCAGATCGAACATGGTGTCGATCAGCGACTGTTCAAGGATCGAGCGCAAGCCGCGCGCGCCCGTCTTGCGCGCCAGCGCCTTGCGTGCGATCGCGTTGAGCGCGGCAGGCCGGATCTCGAGGTCCACGCCTTCCATCTGCAGCAGCTTGGTGAACTGCTTGACCACCGCATTCTTGGGCTCGGTGAGGATGCGGACAAGCGCTTCCTCGCTCAGCTCTGCCAGCGAGGCCACGACCGGCATGCGGCCAACCAGCTCGGGAATGAGGCCGAACTTGATCAGATCCTCGGGTTCCACGTCGAGGAACACATCCGTGAGGCTGCGTTGCTTCTTGCTGCGCACCGAGGCGCCGAAGCCGATCCCGGACGCCTCGGTGCGGTTCTCGATCACCTTTTCAAGGCCGGAGAACGCGCCGCCGCAGATGAACAGGATGTTGGTCGTGTCGATCTGGAGGAAGTCCTGGTTCGGGTGCTTGCGGCCGCCTTGGGGCGGCACGCTGGCCATCGTGCCTTCGATGAGCTTGAGCAAAGCCTGCTGCACGCCTTCACCCGAGACGTCGCGCGTGATCGACGGGTTGTCGGACTTGCGCGAAATCTTGTCGATCTCATCGATGTAAACGATGCCACGCTGGGCGCGTTCGACCTCGTAGTTGCAGCTCTGCAGCAGCTTCTGGATGATGTTCTCGACGTCTTCGCCGACGTAGCCGGCTTCGGTCAGCGTTGTGGCATCGGCCATCACGAAGGGCACATCGAGCATGCGCGCCAGGGTCTGGGCCAACAACGTCTTCCCCGAGCCCGTCGGCCCGATCAGCAGGATGTTGCTCTTGCTGAGCTCGACCTCGTCGCCCTTGGTGTTCTTTTCCTTGTGGCGCAGACGCTTGTAGTGGTTGTAGACGGCCACCGACAGCATGCGCTTGGCGGGCTCCTGCCCGATCACGTAGTTGTCGAGGTTGGCCTTGATCTCGAGCGGTGTCGGCAGGTCGTTGCGCGCATCGCGCGCTTCTTCACCGGCGGGCAATTCGTCGCGAATGATTTCGTTGCAGAGGTCGATGCACTCGTCGCAGATGAAGACCGACGGACCTGCGATCAGTTTCTTGACCTCGTGCTGGCTCTTGCCGCAGAACGAGCAGTAAAGCGTTTTTTCGCTCGAAGAGCCTTTTTTCTCGGCCATGCAGATGCCTCGTAACTGGGATAAACAATGATAGCGAAACAAAAACGGCGTTCCCCGTGTGGGAAACGCCGTTTTTCAGGCCGCTTGCGCGGTGCGCGGATCAGTCGCGCTTGTGGATGACCTTGTCGACGAGACCGTAGGCCTGCGCTTCATCCGCCGACAGATAGCGGTCGCGTTCCATGTCGAGTTCGATCTTCTTGATCGGCTGACCCGTGCGCTCCGAATAGATCCTGTTGAGCTGATGGCGCGTCTTGATGATCTCGCGCGCATGGATCTCGATGTCGGTGGCCTGGCCCGACGTGCCGCCCGATGGCTGGTGGATCATGACTTTGGAGTTGGGCAGCGCGAAGCGCTTGCCCTTGGCACCGGCCATGAGCAGGAACGAGCCCATGCTGGCCGCCATGCCCATGCAGAGGGTCGAGATCTCGGGCTTGACGAACTGCATCGTGTCGTAGATCGCCAGGCCGGCCGTCACGCTGCCGCCGGGCGAGTTGATGTAGAACGAGATGTCCTTGTCGGGGTTTTCGCTCTCGAGGAACAGCAGCTGCGCCACCACGAGATTGGCCACCTGATCGTTCACCTCGCCGACCAGAAAGATCACGCGCTCCTTGAGCAGACGCGAATAAATGTCATAGGACCGCTCGCCGCGGCCCGACTGCTCGATCACCATCGGCACCATGCCGAGGCCTTGAATGTCCAGTGCGCTCATGTTTTCTCCGGAAGTGGTCTGACTGTAAGTCCTAACGAAATGGGGCTCGTGCCGCAAAGCACAAGCCCCAGGTTCGCGGAGGTGATCGGGATCAGCCTTGCTGCGCCATCAACTCGTCGAACGAGACCGACTTGTCGTTGACCTTGGCCTTGCCAAGCACGAAATCGGTCACGTTGTTCTCGATCACGACGGCCTCGACTTCGGCCAGGCGGCGGTTGTCGCTGAAGTACCAGCGAACGACGTCGGCCGGCTTCTCGTAGCTGGCGGCCAGCTCGTCGATGTGTGCCTTGATCTGGTCCGGCTTGGCTTGCAGATCGTTGCTGCGAACCAGTTCCGCCACGACCAGGCCCAGGCGCACGCGGCGCTCGGCTTGCGGGCGGAAGACTTCGTCGGGGATCGGTGCCTTGTCGGCGTCCTTGATGCCGCGCTGCTTGAGTTCGGCGCGGGCCCCCTCGACCATGCGGTCGACTTCGGCCTGCACGCTCGAGTTCGGCAGGTCGAGTTCGGCGTTCGCGACCAGGGCGTCCATCACGGCGTTCTTGTTGCGCGCCAACAGGCGGAACTTCACTTCGCGCTCGAGGTTGCGCTTGATGTCGGCACGCAGGCCCTCGACCGTGGCGTCGGCGATGCCGAGCGACTTGGCGAGCTGTTCGTTGACTTCGGGCAGGTGGGATGCTTCGATCTTCTTCACGGTGACCATGAAGTCCGCCTGCTTGCCGGCCACGTCCTTGCCGTGATAGTCGGCGGGGAACGACAGCGGGAAGGTGCGGCTGTCGCCACCCTTCAGTCCGCGCACGGCATCTTCGAATTCCTTGAGCATCTGGCCTTCGCCGACGACGAACTGGAAGTCTTCGGCCTTGCCGCCCTGGAAGGTTTCGCCGTCGATCTTGCCCTCGAAGTCGACCGTCACGCGGTCGGTGTCTTGCGCTTGCGCATCGATCGCGCGTTGCGAGAACGTGCGGCGCTGCTTGCGCAGGATGTCGAGCGTCTTGTCGATCGCTTCATCGCCGACTTCGGCGGTGATCCGCTCGACTTCGGCGCCGGACAGGTCGTTGATCTTGACCTCGGGGAACACCTCGAACACCGCGTCGAACGACAGTTCGCCTTCGGGCGAATCTTCCTTCTCGGTGATCCTGGGCTGGCCCGCGACGCGCAGCTTGGCTTCGTTGGCGGCTTGCGAGAACGCCTCTCCCACCTTGTCGTTCATGACTTCGTAGTGCACCGAATAGCCGTAACGCTGGGCCACGACGTTCATCGGCACCTTGCCGGGACGGAAACCGTCCATCTTGACGGTGCGCGCCAGCTTCTTGAGGCGCGAGTCGACTTCGGACTGGATGGTGCCGACCGGCAGGGTCAGCGTGATCTTGCGCTCGAGTTTTTCGAGGGTTTCAACGTTCACGGTCATTTGGGTTTCCTCAAGAGAAATGGGGCTGGTGCGCGGGGCCGGACTCGAACCGGCACGTTCTTGCGAACGTCAGGACCTAAACCTGGTGCGTCTACCAATTTCGCCACCCGCGCAGTCAGGGAAATGGATGCGAAAACGGGCGGCCCCTGTATGCAGACCACCCGCTCGAAATCGGTAACCGCGCATTTTAACCGTGAACTGCAGGCGCTCCCGGCTCGCGCCTGACACGGAACGCCGCGGCGTACATCGCCGGCAACGCCAGCAGGGTGAGCACGGTCGCCACGATGAGCCCGCCCATGATCGCCACGGCCATCGGGCCCCAGAACACACTGCGCGACAGCGGGATCATCGCCAGCACCGCGGCGGCGGCCGTGAGCACGATGGGGCGCAGACGCCGCACCGCCGATTCGACGATCGCGTCCCAGGCCGGCACGCCCGCCTGCCGGTCGCTCTCGATCTGGTCGATCAGGATCACGGAGTTGCGCTGGATCATTCCCATCAGCGCGATCACGCCCAGGAGCGCGACAAAGCCGAAAGGGCGGTTCAGCAGCAGCAAGGCGCCCGCCACGCCCGCGATGCCCAGCGGCCCGGTGATGAACACCAGCAGCGAGCGGCTGAAGCTGTGCAGTTGCAGCATCAGCAAGGTGAACACGAGGAACAGCATGATCGGCACGCCCGCCACGATCGACGACGAGCCCTTGCTGCTTTGTTCGACCGCGCCGGCCACGGTGATGCGGTAGGCGCCCTGCCCGGCCGCGTGCCACTTCGCCTCCAGTTCGCGCAGCTGCGGCAGCAGCTGGGTGGTCACCGTCGCCCCCTGCAGGCCTTCGGCGAGGTCACCCTGCACGGTGATCGCGTAGTCGCGGTTCTCGCGCCACATCACGCCCGGCTCCCAACCGGACACCGGTTTGGCGATCTGGGTGAGCGGGATCGACCGCCCCGACGCCGTGGGCAGGTAGGCGTTGCCGATGTCCGAGATCGCTTCGCGCTCGTCGGGCGACTGGCGCAGCACGATGTCGATGAGACGGTCGTTCTCACGGTACTGACCCACCGTGGTCCCGCTGAACATCGTTTTCGAGGCCTGTGCGATCGCCTGGCTTGTCACCCCCAGCGCGCGCGCCTTCGCCTGGTCGACTTCGAGACGAATCACCTTGACCGACTCGTTCCAGTTGTCGTTGACGCCGCGCATGTTGGCGTTGTCGCGCATGACAGCCTTGACCTCGTCGGCATTGATGCGCAACTGCGCCGGGTCGGTGCCCGTCACGCGAAACTGCACCGGGTATGCCACCGGCGGCCCGTTCGGCAGCAACTTGACACGGCCGCGCACCTCCGGGAACTCCTGCGCCAGGATCGCCGGCAGCTTCAGGCGCAGCAGCTCGCGCTGCTTCAGGTCCTTGCTCAGCACGATGAGCTGCGCCGCGTTGCTCTGCGGAAAGATCTGGTCCAGCGGAAGGTAGAAGCGCGGCGCGCCCGAACCGATCCAGGTGCTGACCGTCGCGACCCCGCTCTCGGCCAGCATGCGTTTCTCGACGCGCTTGGCCACTTCTTCGGTCGCCGCGAACGACGTGCCTTCGGGCGACCACAGATCGACCAGGATCTCGGGGCGGCTCGAATCGGGAAAGAACTGCTGCTGCACGCGACCCATGCCGACGATGCCCAGCGCGAAGATCAGAACGGTCGCGCCGATGGTGAGCCACCGGTACGTCACGCACCAGTTCACTGCGCGCCGGAAGCCGTTGTAGAACGGCGAGTCGAAGAGCTCGTGCGGCGGTGCCTCTGGATCGTGCGGCTTCACCTTGAGAATGACGGTTCCGAGGTAGGGCACGAAATACACCGACACGAGCCAGCTCAGCACCAGCGCGATCACGGTGACGGCGAAGATCGCATAGGTGTATTCGCCGGTGGTCGATTTCGCCAGGCCGATCGGCAGGAAACCCGCGGCGGTGATGAGCGTGCCCGTCAGCATCGGCTTGGCCGTGACGTCGTATGCGAAGGTGGCGGCACGCACCTTGTCGTAGCCCTCTTCCATTTTGCGCACCATCATTTCGACCGCGATGATCGCGTCGTCGACCAGCAGGCCCAGCGCGATGATCAGCGAGCCCAGCGAAATCTTGTGCAGCCCGATGCCGAAGTAGTTCATCCCAAGGAACGTGACGGCCAGCACCAGCGGGATCGTGATCGCGACGACCAGGCCCGGGCGCATGTCGATGTACCAGCCGCCCGTGTAGCGTGTCCAGCGCGGCCCGCCGCCGCGGTGCAGGCCGAGCGCGATGAAGCTCACCGCCAGCACGATCGCCACCGCTTCGATCAACACCTGGACGAACTCGTTGACCGACGTCGCCACCGACGCCGGCTGGTCCTGGACCTGCGCGAGCTTCACGCCCGCCGGCAATTGCCGGTCGATCTGCGCCGTGGTCTCCCGCAGCGCCTTGCCCAGCGCGATGATGTCGCCGCCCCTGGTCATCGAGATACCGAGCGCGACCACTTCCTTGCCCTGGTGCCGGACCTTGATCGAGGGCGGGTCGACGTAGCCGCGCCGGATGTCGGCGATGTCGCCCAGCCGGAGCTGGTTGCCCGAACTGCCGCGGATCGGCATCTCGCGCAGCTGCGCCACGCTGGTGAACTGCCCGGCCACACGCACCTGCACCACGTCCAGCGGCGACTGGATCGTGCCGGCACTTTCCACCGCGTTCTGCGCGCCGATCTGCTGCAGCACCTGGTTGAAATCGAGACCCAGCTGAGCGACGCGCTTTTGCGAGACCTGGATGTAGACCTTTTCGTCCTGCACGCCGAACTCGTCGACCTTGGCGACGTCTTTCACGCGCAACAGGCGTTGGCGCACGTCGTCGGCCAGGTCATGCAGTTCGGCGTGGCTGAAGCCTTCGCTTTCCAGCGCATAGATCACGCCGTACACGTCGCCGAAATCGTCGTTGAAGAACGGGCCCTGCACGCCGGCCGGCAAGGTGGCGCGCATGTCGCCGATCTTCTTGCGCACCGTGTACCAGATGTTGGGCACCTCGCTGGCCTTCGACGTGTCCTTGATCTCGAACAGGATCTGCGACTCGCCCGGCTTCGAATAGCTGCGAATGCGTTCGGCGTACGGCGCCTCCTGCAGGGTGCGCTCGAGCTTGTCGGTCACCTGTTCGGCCACCTGCTGCGCGGTCGTTCCGGGCCAGTAGGTGCGCACCACCATGACGCGGAAGGTGAACGGCGGATCCTCGTCCTGGCCGAGCTGGAAGTAAGCCGCGAAGCCCAGCAGCAGCAGGACGACCATCAGGTAGCGCGTGAGGGGCCCGTGGTCCAGCGCCCATCGTGAAAGATTGAAACCGCCGGACTTGGCTTCTTCCGCCGCTTCGTGCCCGGGCGTCATGGCTTCGTGCCCGCAGCCGGTGCCGTCTTGTCCTGGTAGATCGTGACTTTCTGGCCGGGCGACAGCACGTGCACACCGGCCGAGACGACCAGCATGCCGGGCGTCAGGCCGCTCGCGATCACTGCCGCGTTGCCGTCGGCCGTGGCGACCTGCACCGGCTGCGAGCGGACCTGCATCGTGGCCTTGTCGAGCACCCAGACCGCGGTGCCCTGCCCCTCCTGGCGCAGCGCACTGGTCGGCAGCTTCAGCACCGACGTGCCGCTGCGCGACAAACTCGCCGGCCGGGCATAGACCGTGGCGCCGAGGGGCGGCGCGGTGGCCGCGTCGATCGACGCCTTGACGGTGTAGGTGCGCGTCACGGCGTCGGCACTGCCGGCCACCTCGCGCACCTGGCCCTCGAGCTCGGCCCCGCCGGACCAGCCGCGCACCGTGACCGCAGACCCCGGCTTGATGAGGGCAGCCCGGTCTTCCGGCACCGCGAATACCACGTCGCGTGCGCCGTCCTGCGCGATGCGCACCACGGGCGATCCCGCGGACACCACCTGCCCCGGCTCTGCTTCGATCGCGGTCACGATGCCCGGGGCGTCCGCCACCAGCGTCGTGTAGCTTGCCTGGTTGCCCTGGGAGGAAAGCTGCGCCTGCGCCTGCTCGAACTGCGCCTGCGCCGCCTTGAAGGTGGTTTCGCGCCGCTCGATCTCGGCACCGCTGATGAAGTTCTGCTCGCGCAGACCCTGGTAACGCTTGAGGTCCGCCGCCGCGAGATCGCGATTGGTCGTCGCCGCCGCGAGCTGGGCGCGGGCGGCGTCGGCGGCCAGCCGGTAGTCCTGCGGATCGAGCTGCGCCATCACCTGACCAGCGTTCACGTGCTGTCCGAGTTCCGCCTGCCGCTTCGTGATCTTGCCCGCGACGCGAAAGCCGATGCGCGACTCGACACGGGCCCGCACCTCGGCCGAGAACTCGGGCTCGGTGTCGAATTCGGTGGTGCCCACCGTCATGACCTTGACCGCGCGGACCGGCTCGGCCGACGGCGCCGGACGCGAACAGGCGCTCAGGGCGAGCGCCGACGCCAGGAGCAGCGCAGTGCTGCCGACAGGGAGAAAACGGGACATGGGACCACCTCTGACGACGAAACGGCGGTCACTAATGACCGAGCGGTTAGTAATCTAGGGTAATCGAGAATGCCTGTCAATCAGGTCAGCTGGCCGAGCTCCACGACGCGGTTTCCTGGCAGGTGAAAGTAATCCGATGCCCGGCTCGCGTTGCGCTGCAGCCAGACGAAGAGCGCCTGCCGCACCGGGTTCATGCCCGGCAAATGCCCGCGAACCACGCTCGCGCGCGACGTGAAATAGGACGTCGTCATGGCGGTGCAGGCGAGCCCCTGCTGGTACGCGAAAACCCCGATGAAGGCAGGCACGTCGGGCGCCTCCATGAAGCCGTGACGCGCGATCACGGTCCAGATGCCGTGCCCGAGCGATTCGGCCTCGATGCGCTCGGACGCCTGCACGCGCGGCGTGTCGCAGGGCTGCACCTTCAACACGATCACCTGGTCGTGCATCACCTGGTTGTGCTTCAGGTTGTGCAGCAAGGCATAAGGCACCGAGGCCACGTCGCCGTTGGGAAACACAGCGGTCCCGTGCACCCGGTGCGGCATGCTCATCGCCAGCGAAGCGATGAACGGCTTGAGCGGCAGCTGGTCTTCCAGCGCGGCCTGCAGACCCAACCGCCGGCCCTTGGCCCAGGTCGTGAACACCACCATCACCACCGCGGCCACGGCCAGCGTGAGCCAGCCGCCTTCGGCGATCTTGAGGCTGTTGGCGATCACGAACAGGACATCCACCACGGCGAACAACAGCACGCCGACGACCACCAGGATCCGGTTCCAGCGCCAGAGCCCGTACGCCACGACGCCGGCCAGCAGCGTGGTCGTCACCATCGTGATCGACACCGCGATGCCGTAGGCGGCCGACAGCGCACTCGAACTCCTGAAGCCCAGCACGAGCAACAGCACGCCCACCATCAGCAACCAGTTGATGGCCGGCACATAGATCTGGCCGATCGCCTCGCTCGACGTCTGCACCACGCGCATGCGCGGCAGGTAACCCATGCGCATCGCCTGCGCGGTGAGCGAGAACGCGCCCGAGATCACCGCCTGAGAAGCGATCACCGTCGCCATCGCCGAGAGCACCACCATCGGCAGCACGGCCCACGACGGAAAAAGCCGGAAGAACGGGTTGTCGATCGCCGCCGGATTGGCCAGCACCAGCGCGCCCTGCCCGAAGTAGTTCAGCACCAACCCGGGCAGCGCGATGAACATCCAGGCCAGCCGGATCGGTCGCGCCCCGAAATGCCCCATGTCGGCGTACAGCGCTTCGCCGCCGGTGAAGGCCAGGAACACCGCACCCAGGACCGCGAGCGACTGGGCCCGGTGCGTGAACAGGAAGCCGATCGCCCTGCGCGGGTCGAGCGCCTGCAGCACCTGCGGCTGCTGCATCACCTGCCACAGGCCCGCCACCGCCA
The DNA here is from genome assembly GCA_041424275.1 of Variovorax sp. Classification (GTDB taxonomy): domain Bacteria; phylum Pseudomonadota; class Gammaproteobacteria; order Burkholderiales; family Burkholderiaceae_C; genus Variovorax. The sequence goes on along the minus strand of JBGMOF010000023.1, from coordinate 153,188 downwards.
GGACGCCGAACCAGAGCAGCATGACCGGACCGAACACCTTGCCGACCACGTGCGTGCCCTTGCTCTGCACCGCGAACAGCGCCACCAGGATGACCATCGTGATCGGGATCACGAAGCGCTGCAGCGCCGGCGCCTGGATCTCCAGCCCCTCGACCGCCGACAGCACCGAGATCGCCGGCGTGATCACGCTGTCGCCGTAGAACATCGCTGCGCCCACCAGTCCCAGCAGCCCGAGCCCGCGCCAGAGCCAGGACGAGGTGTCACGCCCTTCCATCGCGCGCCGCGCCAGCGCCTGCAGCGCGAGGATGCCGCCCTCGCCGTCGTGGTCGGCGCGCAGCACGAACACCACGTACTTGAGCGTGACGACGAACATCAGCCCCCAGAAGATCAGAGACAACAGGCCGAGCACTGCATCGGGGTTGAAGGCCACGCCGTGCTCGGGGTTCAGGGTTTCCTTGAACGCGTACAGCGGTGAGGTGCCGATGTCGCCGAACACCACGCCGAGCGCGGCGATCATCAGGCCCGGGCCGGCGGCCTTCGTGGGGGAAGTCATACAGGAGGTGCGGAATGGAGAGGCCGCGAGCATAGGCCGACTCGCTGACAATCGCTGCGTGCCTGCATCCCCTGCCCCAGATCATTACGAGAACTTCCCGGTCGCTTCGTGGCTCTGCCCGCCGCGCCTGCGCCCGCCGATCGCCGCGATCTACCACTTCGCGCGCACCGCGGACGACATCGCCGACGAAGGCGATGCATCGCCGGCCGAGCGCCTTGCGCAACTGCATGCGTACCGTGCCGACCTCGCGGGCGCTGCGCGCGGCGACGGGGCATCGCAGCACTGGCCCGGGGTGTTCGGCCCGCTGGCCAGCGCCATCGCTGCGTTCGGCCTGCCGGAGTCGCTGCTGGCCGACCTGCTCTCGGCCTTCGCGCAGGACATCGAGAAGACCCGCGACGGCGGCGCCTACGCCGACCGCGCCGAGCTGCTCGACTACTGCCGCCGTTCCGCCAACCCCGTCGGCCGGCTGCTGCTGCACCTCTACGGCGTGGCCGATGCCACCGCGCTCGCGCAGAGCGACGCCATCTGCAGCGCGCTGCAGCTCATCAATTTCTGGCAGGACCCCAGCGTCGACCTGCCACGCGCCCGCTTCTATTTCCCGCTGGCGGACTGCGCGGCTCTAGGACTCGCGCGCGAAAGCTTCGCATCGTTCCGCCCGCTGGCATCGAGCCGACCGCCGGCAGCGGCCATCGACCTCGTCGCGGACGAAGTGCGATGGGCACGCCAGCTCATGGACGCGGGCGCGCCGCTCGTGCACCGCCTGCCCGGACGCGCCGGCTGGGAACTGCGCTTCGTCGTGCAGGGCGGCCTGCGCATCCTCGACAAGATCGAGGCGCTCGGCTTCGACACCTTTTCCCGCCGGCCCACCATCGGCAAGGGGGATGCGCCATTGCTCGCGTGGCGCGCCCTTCGGATGCAGAGACAATCCCCGGCATGAAAGCGCCTCCGCGATGAACCCCGAACAATACGTCCAGGAAAAGGCCGCCGCGTCGGGCAGCAGCTTCTACTACGCGTTCCTCTTCCTGCCCAAGTCGCGCCGTGCCGCGATCACGGCCTTCTATGCCTTCTGCCGCGAGATCGACGACGTGGTCGACGAGGTGCGCGACCCGGGCGTGGCCGCCACCAAGCTCGCGTGGTGGGGCACCGAGGTCGCCCATTCGTACGCGGGCGAGCCGCACCATCCGGTGATGAAGGCGCTGATGCCCTCGGCAGAAGAATTCAACATCGAGGCACGCCAGCTGCACGAAGTCATCGCCGGGTGCCAGATGGACCTGGAGCAAACGCGCTACCTCGACTTCCAGGCGCTGCGCCGCTACTGCCATCTGGTGGCCGGCGTGGTGGGCGAGGTGGCGGCCCGCATCTTCGGCCAGACCGATCCGCGCACCACCGAATACGCCCACAAGCTGGGCCTGGCACTGCAGCTCACCAACATCATCCGCGACGTCGGCGAGGACGCGCTGCGGGGTCGCATCTACCTGCCGGTGAGCGAACTGCAGCAGTTCGACGTCAAGGCGCACGAGATCCTCAACCGCGTGTATTCCGAACGCTTCGTCGCGCTCATGAAGTTCCAGGCGGCACGCGCCCACGCAGCCTATGACGAGGCGCTGGCCCTGCTTCCCGCCGCCGACCTGCGCGCGCAAAAGCCCGGGCTGATGATGGCCAGCATCTACCGCGCCCTGCTGCGCGAGATCGAGCGCGACAACTTCCAGGTGCTCAACCAGCGCGTGAGCCTCACGCCGTTGCGAAAGCTGTGGCTCGCATGGCGCGTCCAGGCGCTGGGCCGGATTTGAAGATCGCGATCGTCGGCGCGGGCTGGTCCGGCCTCGCCTGTGCGGTCGAGGCCACGCGTGCAGGCCATGCGGTCACGCTCTTCGAAGCCGCACGCACGCCGGGCGGACGCGCGCGCCGCATCAACGACGACGACAACGGCCTTGCGCTCGACAACGGGCAGCACATCCTCATCGGCGCCTACCGCGCCACGCTCGCACTGATGCGTGACGTCGGCGTCGACCCCGACGCCGCGCTGTTGCGCCTGCCGCTCTCGCTGCGCTTCGCGGACGGCGGCGGACTCCAGCTGCCCCGCCTGCCCGCGCCGCTCGACCTGCTCGTCGGCATCGCCACGGCGCGCGGCTGGACGCTGCGCGACAAGCTCGCCTTGCTGCACACCGCCCTGCGCTGGCGGCTGGCCGGCTTTCGCTGCGCGCCGGCCGACACGGTCGCCGCGCTGTGCGCCGGCCTCACGCCGCGCGTCATGCAGGAGCTCATCGAACCCCTCTGCGTGTCGGCGCTCAACACACCGATCGAGCGATCGAGCGGCGCGGTGTTCCTGCGCGTGCTGAACGACGCGCTCTTCAGCGGCTCGGGCGGTGCCGACCTGCTGCTGCCGCGTGTCGACCTCGGCGTGCTCTTTCCCGATGCAGCACGGGCCTGGCTTGCGCAACGCGGCGCGGACTTGCGCCTGGGGCATCGCGTTCGCTCGATCGCATCGGACGGCGCCTGCTGGCAGGTCGATGGCGAAACGTTCGACCGGATCGTGCTGGCCTGTGCGCCATGGGATGCGGCCCGAATCGTGCGCGCGAGCGGCATCGCAGCCGACGCGTGGTGCGCGGCCACCGAAGCACTGCGCTTCGAAGCGATCGCCACGGTCTACGTGCGCGGCGCCGGCGCGCTCGCCGAACCGATGCTGGCCTTGCGCAGCGATGCGAACGCACCTGCGCAGTTCGTCTTCGATCGCGGGCAGCTCGGCGGCCCGGCCGGGCTGCTGGCGCTGGTCGTGAGCGCCAACGAAGCACCACGCGACTTACTGGAACGCCAAACGCTCGCCCAGGCCAGCGCGCAGCTGAAACAGACCGGACTCAAGGTCGTGCAGACCGTCGTCGAGAAGCGCGCGACCTTCGCCTGCACGCCGGCACTGGCACGCCCCTCCATGGCGATCGCACCGGGCCTGGTGGCATGCGGCGACTACGTCGACGGACCCTATCCGGCCACGCTCGAGGGCGCGGTGTTGAGCGGCCTGGCCGCTGCGCAAGCCCTCGCATGACGACCCTGCGCTACCTCGATTTCGACTACAGCGAAGACACCGAAGGCATCGGCACCTTCGACGCGATGGCTTCGACCGCGCCGGAACGCAGCGCGGCGGTGCAGGCGGAGATCGACGCGGTGCTGGCGTGGGCCGAAGCCCAATTCCCGGACATGCGCGGCGCGCTGGCCGATGGCGCCGACTGGGACTTCGACCTGCAGGAGCTCGACGAGGGCCCCGACCGCCGCACGCTGGTGCTGTCGCTCAGCGGCAGCGAGGCGTTCTGCGAAGCGCTGCGCGAACGCTTCGGCCTCTAGTCCAGCAGTTCCTGGTAAGTCGACGAGCCCTGCCCCGCCTCCAGCGCGATGCAGAGTGCGTGCAGGTTCGGCACGATCAATTGCGGCCGGGCGTCCTGGTCCCACGGACGCTCGTCGCGCACCAGCCATGCCGCCTGCATGCCGGCATTGAGCGCGCCCACCACATCGAGGTGCGCGTCGTCGCCCACATGCAGCACGTCCCGTGGCAGCAGGCCGACAGATGCCGCCGCCGCACGGAAGATCGGCGCATGCGGCTTGCCGCTGCCGAAGGCGCGCGCGCTGAACGCGGTGCGGAACCAGCGGCCGACGCCGGTGCGGTGGATGTCGGCGTTGCCGTTGGAGATCGCCACCAACGGGTAGCGCTCGCTGAGCCACTTGAGCGCCGGCAGCGCGTCGTCGTAGAGCACCACGCGCTGGCGTTCGGCAAAGAAGGCTTCGAAGGCGGGGTCGGCGAGCTGAGGGTCTTCGCCGGCGCGCTTGAGCGCGGTGCGAATCGATTCGCGGCGCAGCGCGCTCAGGTCGTGCGCGAGGTCGGAACGCTCTTTGGCGGTGGCTTCGCGCAGTTCGCGCAGCACGCCGGGCGACAAGAGCAGTGCCGCCGTTTTCGGCGCCTCCTTGAGCAGCCAGGCCTGCAGCACGCGCTCGGCCCGCTCGATGGTCGGCCACACGGGCCAGAGGGTGTCGTCGAGATCGAGCGAAATCGCTGAAATGCGCTTCACATCGAGCTGTGCCGGCACGACGGGGGCCGAGGCATCGAAGGTCATGCGGGAGAATATCGCATGCCTTCCAGCCCTGCGCCCCACCCTGTCTCTCCCGTTTCACCTCCCGCCGCGAGCCGCACCGCCGTGCTGTGGTGCAACCTCGGCTCACCCGACGAGCCCAACGCCCCGGCGGTGCGGCGCTACCTGTCGCAGTTCCTGCACGACATCCGGGTCGTGGAGATTCCACGCGCCATCTGGTGCCCGATCCTGCACGGCATCATCCTGCGCGTGCGGCCGGCCAAGTCGGCGGCCAAGTACGCGAGCATCTGGCTGCCCGAAGGTTCGCCGCTCAAGGTGTGGACGAAGAAGCAGGCTGTGATGCTCGGGGGCTGGCTCGGCGAGCGCGGCCACCGCGTCACGGTGCGCGACGGCATGCGTTACGCCAACCCCTCGATCGCGTCGCAGCTCGATGCGCTGCAGGCCGAGGGCGTGGACCGCGTGCTCGTCATGCAGGCCTACCCGCAGTATTCGGCGACGACGACGGCCAGCGTGATTGACGCGGTAAGCACCTGGACGCGCCGCCAGCGCCGCATGCCGGAATTCCGCTTCGTCAACGATTACCACGACGACGCAGGCTACATCGATGCGCTGGCGCAAGGCGTGGAACGCTACTGGCAGCTCAATGGCCGCGGCGACGTGCTCGTGATGAGTTTTCACGGCATTCCTGCGCGCAATATCGCGCTGGGCGATCCGTACCAGGCGCAGTGCCTCGAAACCGCGCGCCTGCTCGTGGCACGTCTCAAGCTTTCTCCCGCGCAGCACCGTGTGACCTTCCAGTCGCGCTTCGGCCGCGCCAAATGGCTGGAGCCCTACACCGAGCCGACGCTGCGCGAACTGGGCACGGCCAAGACGCGACGCGTCGACGTGATGTGCCCCGGCTTCCCGGCGGATTGCCTGGAGACGCTGGAAGAGATCGCGATGGAGGGCCGCGAAGCTTTCCTGCACGAGGGCGGTGGCGAGTTCCACTTCATTCCCTGCATGAACGACAGCCCCGCGTGGATCACTGCGCTGGCCGGGATCGCCGAGCGGCACCTCGCCGGCTGGCCGACCCGCCCCTGAAAACGGTCAGGCGCGGCCGAGAAAGTCGCGCTTGCCGACCTCGACGCCGTTGTGCCGAAGGATCGCGTAGGCGGTCGTCACATGGAAGAAGAAGTTGGGCAGGGCGAAGTGAAGGAGATAAGGCTGACCGGTGAACTCGTGTTCGGTGTTAGGTCCGATCTTCATCGTGAACTTGCGTTCTTCGCTGCCTTCGAACGCTTCGCGCGGCACCGATTGCAGGTAGTCCCGCGTTTTCTCGATCCGCGCCTTAAGCTCTTCGAATGTGGTTTCGGTATCGGGAAAGCTCGGCGCGGCGACGCCGGTCAGGCGCACCACGGCCAGCTTGCTCGCGTCGCTCGCACTCTGGATCTGGAAAGACAGCGGACGCATGTCGTCGGCCAGCCGCGCGTTCACCAGCGTCGACGGATCGATGCCCTTGGCCGTGGCGTGCGCCAGGCCCTTGTCGAGCAAATGCGAAAGCTGCTGCAGGTTGTGCAGGAAGACGGTGACCGAGGCGTCGAACATCGAGAGGGACATGGCGAAATTTCCTGGTGTTGTGGCTGCATGAAGGATGCGGCGCGATTCTCCAGCAAAACACCGACGCTATCTTTTTGATAGCGAAACCCGCAGTCCAGACGGGCGCTGCAGCCCGATTCGGCGTCGGACGTCAGACGCCCGCACCGCGGATGAAGGCCTCGATCGGCTCCAGGTGCTCCGGCACGTTGAGCGCGGGAGCGTGTCCGCAGCCCGCCACCTCGATCGTCTGGAGCCGCCCCAGGGCTCCGGGGCCGCGGCCGCGCATCTCGTCGATCACCTCGGGGCGCACCAGGTCGGACTCCGCGCCGCGCAAGGTCAGCACCGGCACATCGATCGCGTCGTAGTGCGGCCAGATCAGGTAGTCGTTGTCGTGCGCGCTGAACTGCCGGACCATGAGCGGGTCGTAGTGCGGCGTCACCTTGCCGTCGGCGAGGCGACGCGTCGAGGTTTCGGTCAGGCGGCGCCACTGCGCGTCGCTCAACCATCCGTACGGCTTGTAGACCGCGCGAAAGAACGCCTCGAGCTCTGCCACCGTGTCGAACGCCGGCGGGCTGCCCGCGTAGCCGCGGATGCGCGCGATGGCCGCATCGGCGACTTGCGGCGCGGTGTCGTTGAGCACGAGGCTCACGATGCGGTCCTTCATGCGCGGCTCGAAGAGGCCCGATGCGCACACCATGCCGATCGCGCCGCCCATCGAGGTCCCGACCCAGTGCACGCGCTCGAGCGCGAGGTATTCGCAGAACGCGGCAGCGATCCTTGCGTAGAACGAGAGCTGATACTCCTCGTCCGGCAACGGGCTCCACTGGCTCAGGCCGCGGCCGATGGTGTCGGGACACAGCACGCGAAAGCCCTTGCCTGCAAAGTGCACCGCGAGTTCGTCCATGTCGCGCCCCGTGCGGGCGAGCCCGTGCCAGGCGACGATGACCGGGCCCTCTTTCGGGCCCCAGTCCATCCAGTGAATCTCGCGGCCTGCGAGCACGGCGTAGTTCGATGTCGACAGGTTCATTTCAGTGCGCGGGCGCGAAGCCGTCCGACGATGCCAGTGGGAAAGTAATAGACCGACAGCACGAACAGCACCCCGAGCCACAGCAGCCAGCGGTCGGGCGAGAGCAGCGCCGCGAGCCATGGCAGCCCGGTGGCCGCGCCGCTCGCGAGCCGCAGCAGATCCTGCAGGTAGCTCTGCGCGACCACGAACAGCGCCGCGCCGATGGCCGCGCCGTACATCGTGCCCATGCCGCCGATGACGACGATCAGCAGGACGTCGACCATGATCTCGAAGCTCAGCGAGGTGTCCGGCCCGTTGTAGCGCAGCCAGATCGCGAGCATCGCGCCCGCCAGCGTCGCGAACAGCGCCGACAGCACCGCGGCCGTGGTGCGGTACACCACGACGCGATAGCCGATCGCCTCGGCACGGAACTCGTTCTCGCGGATCGCCTGAAGCACCCGGCCGAACGGCGAATTGACGATGCGCAGCAGCGCGAGCACCAGCACCACGGTCGTGACGAAGAGCAGGTAGTAGCAGAGCAGGCGGCCGTCGAGCGAGACACCGAGGAAGGGCTCGTCCGCGAATTCGAAACTCGGCGAGATCAGCTCGGGCAGCTTGAAGGTCAGGCCGTCCTCGCCCCCGGTGAAATCCGACAGCTGCGAGGCCAGCGTCTGGAAGGCCGAAGCCACCGCGAGCGTGATCATCGCGAAGAAGATCGCGCGCACCCGCAGCGAGAAGAGTCCGATGGCCAGTGCGAGCACGAGCGACACCGCGAGCGAGCCGCCGAGCCCGACGAGCACCGCGCCCCAGTTCGGCCCGAGCCGCGTCGCGGAGATCGCGATGCCGTACGCGCCGATGCCGAAGAACATCGTGTGCGCAAAACTCACGATGCCGGTGTAGCCCAGCAACAGGTCGAAGCTCGCGACCAGCACGATGAACACCAGCACCTTGGCCGCCACGCTCAGCGCCTTGACGCCCGGAAAGATGAAGGGCGCGAAGGCCAGGCCCAGCAGGAGCGCGACGAGCAGCACCGCCAGCACGCGGCTCTTCGGCAGGTCATTGGAAAGAAGACGGCGCAGCATCATCGATTGGCCACCGGATAGACGCCCTGGGGCCGCCACAGGAGCACGGCCACCATCAGCAGGATGTTGGAGAAGAGCGCGACCTTCGGCACCAGGAAGCCGCTGTAGTTGGCCATCAGCCCGACGAGCAAGGCGCCAATGAGCGCGCCACCCGTCGACCCCAGCCCGCCGATGATGATGACGATGAAGATCAGCACGTTGACCTGCGCGCCCATCTGCGGGACGACGCTCTGCTGGAACAGCCCCCACATCACCCCGCCGAGACCCGCGAGCGCGCTGCCGACCACGAAGATGCCGACGAACAGCCGCCGGATGCGGTAGCCAAGCGCCTCCACCATCTCGCGGTCCTGCACGCCGGCGCGGATCAGAAGGCCGACCTTGGTGCGCGCCAGCGTCCATGCCAGCGCAGCGAACACGACGAGCCCCACCGCCACCGCGAAGAGCCGGTACTTCTCGACCGCGGCACCGAGCCAGAACACCGTGCCGGCCAGCGCGGTCGGCGGCTGCAGCGGCAACTGCGCCGGACCCCAGATCACCTTGATCAGTTCCTCGCCGATGATCATTCCGCCCATCGTGATGAGGATCTGCTTCAGGTGCTGGCCGTACACCGGCCGCACGATGAAGCGTTCGAACACCACGCCGAGCACGCCGGCGGCCAGCATCGCGATCAGCAGGGCCGGCAGCAGGGCCAGCAGGTTGCGGCCCAGCGAATCGGCGCTGGACCAGTCGCCCATGCCGCCGAGCACGGTGGTCGCCATGTAGGCGCCGAGCGCGATGAACACGCCGTGGCCGAAGTTCAGCACGTCCATCAGCCCGAACACCAGCGTGAGGCCCGAGGCGATGATGAAGATGATCATCCCCATCGCGAGCCCGGCCACGGTGAGCGTGAGCCAAGTCGAGAACGAGCCGGTGAGCGGCAGCGCCACGAGTGCGAGAACCGGCACCAGCGCGAGCGGCTTCCAGTCGAAGTCGATTTTCATAAGGCCAGTCCCAGCAGCGATTGCTGCAGTTGTTCATCGGCCGAGAACGCCGCCATGCTGCCGCTGTGCACCACGCGGCCGTTGTCCATCACCGCGACCGTGTCGCCCAGGCGCTGCGCGAAGTGGATGTTCTGTTCGACCAGGAGGATGGTCACGCCCTGGGCCTTGAGTTCGGCGAAGGCGTCGATCATGTTGTTGATGATCGCGGGCGCGAGACCCTTGCTCGGCTCGTCGACGATGAGCAGCTCGCGCGGCTCGACGATGGCACGCGAGACCGCCAGCATCTGCTTTTGCCCGCCCGACAGCTTGCCCGCCGGATGATTCCAGAACTTCTCGACCGCGGGAAAGAGCTTGAAGATCCACTTCAGCCGCGCGTCGTCCATCTGCGATGCATTCTTCGCGCTGCGGGCGGCGAGCACCATGTTCTCCTTGACCGTGAGGTCCGAGAAGATGCCCATGTTCTCGGGCACATAGGCCACACCGAGGGCGGCGATCTGCGGCGTCTGCAGCGCGGTGATGTCGGTGTCACCGAAGCGCACCCTGCCCTGCGACGCGTGCCACAGACCCATGATGGTCCGCAGCGTGGTCGTCTTGCCCGCGCCGTTGCGCCCGAGCAGCATGGTGAGCTGGCCCCTGGGCACCGCGAGGTCGACGCCATGAAGGATGTGGTACGCCCCGATGTGCGTCTGCACCGCTTCGAGCGTGAGGAGATTGGAGGTCGTCATGCGGCCTCCTTCACGACGCCCAGATACGCTTCCTGCACCACCGGCGAGGCGATCACCTCGGCCGGCTCGCCGTCGGCCACCAACGTGCCGTTGTGCAGCACGATGATGCGGTCGGCGAGTTCGCGCACCACGTCCATCTTGTGTTCGACCAGAAGGATGGTCTTGGTCTTGTCCTGCTTGAGCCGGCGGATCAGGTCGAGGATCACCGGCGCCTCGGCGGCGTTCATGCCCGCGGTCGGCTCGTCGAACATGAAGACACTGGGCTCCAGCGCCATCAGCAACGCGACCTCGAGCTTGCGCTGGTCACCGTGCGGCAGGCTCGCCACGGTGGCGTGCTCCTTCGACTTGAGGTTGATCTCCGCCAGCAACTCGTCGGCGCGGTCGGTCAGCGCCCGGTGATCGCTCCAGATGCTCCAGAGGTTGAGCCCGCGCCGGTGGGCGCCCTCGCGCGCGGCCTGCACCGCGAGGCGCACGTTCTCCAGCACCGTGAGGTTCGGGAACAGGTTGGTGAGCTGGAAGGCCCGGCCCAGCCCCGCGCGGGTGCGCGCCGAAGGCGACAGGCCCGAGAGCGAGCGCCCGTCGAGCGACACCGTCCCGGCGCTCGCCTTGAGCTGCCCCGAGATCAGGTTGAAGTAGGTCGTTTTGCCCGCCCCGTTCGGCCCGACGATCGCGGTCAGCGTGCCGGGTGCGAAGGCGCAGGACACCGAATTGACAGCCACGTGGCCGCCGAAGCGGATCGTCAGATCTTTGGTTTCAAGCATGGAGGCAAACGAAGAGGCCCATTCGAGAAACACCGCGGAATCGGCTTTGCCGGACCGCTGGTGTTACCCCCGGAAGGGGGTTGGCGAAGCGACACGAAGTGCGCGAAGACTGGGGGTGAGCCAAGTCCTAGCGCTTGTTCTTGACGGGAATCGTCATCTCTTCCGGCTTGATCTCGCGGACCAGTTCCGGGACGCCCCACGCGAAGGCCGGGTCCACCTTGATCTTGAAGTGGTACATCGTCTGCATCGCCTGGTGGTCTTCCTTGCGGAAGGTCATCTTGCCCTTGGGCGTGTCGAAGCTCATGCCTTCCATGGCGGTGATGAGCTTGTTGGTGCCGGTGTCGCCGCCCGTCTTCTTGAGCGCGGTGACGATGGCCGTGGCTGCCGCGAAGCCGCCCGCGGTGAAGAAGTCCGGCGGTGCCTTGTACTTCTTGTAGTGGTTCGACACGAGCCACTCGTTCACCGGGTTCTTCGGGATGCCGAAGTAGTAATAGATCGAGCCTTCCATGCCCGGGAACGGCTTGTAGTTGACCAGGGCCGGCAGGATGTTGCCGCCGCCCGCGATCTCGATGCCATTGCTCTTCAAGCCCAGGTCCGACACCTTGAACGGGTTGGCCGCGCCGGCCCACACGATGTAGACCACCTTGCGGCCCGGCGTACCCTTGAACTTCTCGAGGATGCGCTGCGCGGCGGCGGTGAAGTCGGTGGTGGTCGGCGGCAGGTATTCCTCGCCGACGACCTTGGACTTCTTGAGCGCGTCCTTGAACGCCGTCATGCCATCGCGGCCGAAGGCGTTGTCCTGCGCGAGCAGCACGATCGACGTGCCGTCCTTGTCCTGCGCCACCGCGTTGCTGATCGCGTCCTGCGAGCTGTTGCGGGCGGTTCGGAACACGTACTTGTTCCACTTGTCGCCGGTGATCGAATCGGCCACGGCGGGCTCGACCAGCAAGAGCTTCTTGTATTCCTCGGCGACCGGCAGCATCGCAAGCGCAGCGCCCGACGACGAGGTGCCGACCGCGAGGTCGGCCTTGTCATCGCTGTAGGCCGCGGCGAGCAGCGACTTGGCGACGTCGGGCTTGCCCTGATCGTCCTTCTCCATCACGACCAGCTTGCGGCCGTTCACGGCCATGGTGCCGTCGGTCGCGTATTCCAGGCCGAGGTTGAAACCGATGGCCGTCTGCTTGCCATAGGCCTCGAGCGGACCGGTGTTGCTGTAGATATGCGCAATGCGGATGTCCTTGCCGGACTGGGCCTGCGCGGTGGCGGCGGCCACGACGCCGAGGACGGCGATCGCGACGAGATGGCGACGGTTCATTTGCTGTGGCTCCTTGGTATGAATGGCTGAATATTGCACAGTTCATGCCAGGGTGAGACAGCGTTGATTTGCCAGTGGTTTTGCTCTGGTGCATCGCCATCTGCGCATCACTCAGACATTCACAATGCCTGACATTCAGGCATATGTCTGAAACTTAATCAGGGTTTTCCTGCAGCCCCGACTGGCGTTGCTCGACCCACAGGAGCACGGCGTCGAGTGCCGGGCACAGCGCCTGCCCCCACGCCGTCATGCGGTAGTCGACCCGTGGCGGCGTTTCTGCATACACCGTCCGCTCCACGATGCCATCCGCCTCCAGTTGCCGCAGCTGCTGCGTGAGCATCTTCTGGGAGATGCCGTCGATGCGCTTTTCCAGGTCCGAGAAGCGTTGCACCTTGCCGTCGAACAGGTGAAAGAGGATGACGAGCTTCCAGCGCCCTTCGAGCAGCTTGAGGGCCGCCTCGACTTCGATCGATGCGGAGTGCGGCGTGTAGCTCGGCCGCTTGACCTTTTCGGAGGCACTTACTTCGAGGTGCGTGATTGCCATCGGCCGAGCCTATCGCGAGCATTGCCGCATGACCACCCCACGCCATCCCACCGTCGCCCGCTACTTCGAAGCCGAACGTCTCGACGACGCCGCGCTCTTCGGGCAATGTTTCACCGCCGACGCCCAAGTGCGTGACAACGGCAAGTCCATCCATGGACTCGACGCGATCCGCGCCTGGCGCGAGAGCGAGCGCAGCCGTTACCAGTTCAAGACATCGACGCTCGGCAGCACGACGGCCGGTGACACGGTCAAGGTGCTCGCGCGCCTGACCGGCACCTTCCCCGGCGGGATGGTCGACCTGATGCATGTCTTCGACATCCGCGACGACCGGATCGCTTCGCTGGACATCCGCCTGCCCGTCGAACTGGAAGGCCGGCGCGCGCTCGTCACCGGCGGCACCAAGGGCATTGGCCAGGCCGTGGTCGCGCAGTTGACCGGCGCCGGTGCGCAGGTGTTGACGACCGCGCGCTCGGCACCTGCCGAAGCCGATGCGCCGCCCGGTGTGATGTTCGTGGAGGCCGACGTCGCCACTGCGGCCGGCTGCGCCACCGTGGCCGACGCCGTGCGTCAGCGACTCGGCGGCGTCGACATCGTCGTGCATGGGGTCGGCGGGTCCAGCGCGCCGGGCGGCGGCTTCGCGGCGTCGGACGACGACACGTGGCAACGCGCGCTCGACCAGAACCTGTTGCCTGCCGTGCGCCTGGACCGTGCGCTCGTGCCCGGCATGCTCGAGCGCGGCGCCGGTGTGGTGGTGCACATCACGTCGATCCAGCGTGAACTGCCGCTGCCCGACGCCACGACCGCCTATGCGGCCGCGAAGGCGGCACTCTCGACCTACAGCAAGAGCCTGTCGAAGGAGACGTCGCCGCGCGGCGTGCGCGTGGTGCGCGTGTCCCCCGGCTGGGTGGAAACGGATGCGGCGATCGCGCTCGTCGACACGATCGCGCGCGACAGCGGCACCGATCGCGAAGCCGCGCAGCAGACGTTGATGGCATCGCTCGGCGGCATTCCGCTCGGACGGCCCGCGCGCCCGCAGGAGGTCGCCGACCTGGTCGGCTTCCTGGTGTCGTCACGCGCAGGCGCAATCACCGGCACCGAATACGTGATCGACGGCGGCACCGTGCCTACGGCCTGACGGACGCGGTCGCGTCTTCGGCCATCCGGTCGTACAGCGTCGCGCGCGAGATGCCGAGCAGGCGCGACGCGGCCAGCTTATTGCCGCCGGTGGAGGCCATGGCCGCGTCGATGGCGCGCTTCTCCAGTTCGGCGATCTGCTCGGCGAGCGGCCGCAACAGCGTCGCCTCGCCATCGCCCTGTGCCGCCGTGGCCGAGGCGTCGGGCAACGCGATCTTCTCGAGACCGGTCTCGGCCAGCACGCGCTTCATCTCGCTGGCGTCGATGCGTTGCAGGTCGCTGCGCATGCCGAGCTGTTCCAGCACGTTGCGCAGCTCGCGGATGTTGCCGCGCCAGTGCTGTCCGGCGAGCAGTGCGAGCGCATCGGGCGTGAGCTCGGGCGGCGCTTCGCCATTGCTCCTCAGCGCGATGTCTTCGCCCAGCGCCTCGACCAGTGCCGGAATGTCGACGCGCCGCTCTCGCAACGGCGGCACGCGCAGTGGCAACACGTTGAGGCGGTAGTACAGGTCTTCGCGGAACAGGCCCTTGCGCACCAGCTCGGGAAGGTCGCGCGAGGTTGCGGCGATCACGCGGGCATCGAAGGGCACCAGCTTGTTGGAGCCGAGCGGCTCGATCTCGCCCTCCTGCAGGGCGCGCAGCAACTTGGCCTGCAGGCCGAGCGGCATGTCGCCGATTTCGTCGAGGAAGAGCGTGCCGCCGTCGGCCAGCTTGAACTTGCCGTCGCGCCCCTTGCGGTCGGCACCGGTGAAGGCGCCCGGCGCGAAGCCGAAGAATTCCGATTCGAGCAGCGTGTCGGGCACGGCCGCGATGTTCACGCTGACGAACTGGCCTTTGGCGCGCGCCGACGCCGCATGGATCGCATGGGCCAGCAATTCCTTGCCAGTGCCCGTCTCGCCGAGCAGCAGCACCGGGCTCGACGACTGCGCTGCGCGCCGCGCATGGCGCTTGACCTCGACCGCCGCGGGGCTGCTGCCGATGAAGCTGGCGAACGTGTATTTCGAGCGCCGCTGGCCATCCACGGTTTGTTGATAGAGCGGGTTGTTGCGTTGGCTCGCAAGCTCGCGCCGTGCATCGTCGAGGTCGCGTTGCAGCAGGGCGAACTTGCTGATGAGCGGTTGAAGCGTGGTCTCGGGCTGGTCGAAGAGCACGATGCCGATGGCGCCGATCACGTCGCCGAGAACGTAGCCGGCGTCGCCCTCGCGCTCTTCGTGCAGGGGAATGCGGCTCACCACGAAGGTGCCCGCCTTGTTGGTCAGCAGGTCGATGAGGATGGGCTGGCCCGTTTCGATCACCTGCCGCATCTGCGTGTTGGGAATCACATCCTCGACCTTCTGCCCGAGGAACTGGTCGACCGACGAGAAACCGAGTGCCGGCAGGAAGCGCTTGTAGCCGTCGTTGACCCACACGATGCGCCCGCTGCGGTCGACCAGGAACATTCCCTGACTGATGCTGGAGAACAGGTGAAACATCGATCGCGCTGCGAGCGCGAGGATGCCGTCGGGATCGAGGGGGAGCGCAGGTGGCATGGCGCGGATCGTAGCGCGCAGCCCTTCTCTCCCGCTGCCCGGGCGCGCCGCGCTAGCCCTTGCGCACCAGGGTTCCGAAGCGTTGGTAGAACGCAGCCGAGAGCTTCTTGATCTCGGTGCGTGTGTCCGCCTTCGGCGGTTCGCGGCCCTCGAGCACGGCGGCTGCATGCTCCGCCAGCCCGGCGGCCGAATGCGCTTCGGTCGCGCAGCGATGCATGTTGCGCACGCGGTCCGGATACTCCATCTGCGAAAGGTCCTTCATCAACGCCTCGCACACGCGAAGCGATGCCGAAGCAGAAGCCATGGCGACGTGAACGCCCGCGCGCAAGCGGTTGCCGTAGGCGATTTCTTCTGCGTTGCGCAACTCGGCCTCCTGCTTCGACGGCGGCAATCCGCCGATCTCGGTGGGTGCGAAGTAAGGAACAGCTGCCGAGGCGTGCGACCGCTCGTCCATGGCCTGTTCGACCAGTGCCAACGCCTTCTGGACTGTGCCCAGATCCGGGGATTCCATAACCAGCTCTCAGTTGAAACAATCCCTTACCTTGCACCGCAATACAGGCCTCGCCTGTAGGCCATAGGCGTGCGTGCGGCAGGAAATGACAAGGGGTGAACTTAAGTGCACAGTTTCCGCAACCCGATAGGACCGCATTGCGTCGCACAGCATCGAGCCGCCGCAACCTACAGGCGCTTCGGCGGCCCCGGCCTATGTTCAGCACTGTTTTTTCCAACGCGAACACCGATGCCAACACACACCTTTTCCCGTCGTTCTTTCCTGGCCGCGTCGGCGGCCGCCACAGCGGCCTTCGCCCCGATGGCATCGTGGGCCGCGCCTGCCGCTGCAGGTGGCCTGGACAAGCTCAACGCCGCCACGGCCACACCCGTGCTTTCGCAAGGCGCCAAGGGCGCGGCCGTGGTGCGCGCGCAGATCCTGCTCGACCGCGCATGGTTCTCGCCGGGAGAGATCGACGGCGGCTTCGGCGCCAACATGCGCCGCGTGGTCACCGCGTTCCAGAAAGCCAACGGCCTCGCCAACAGCGGCAAGGTCGACGCCGCGACATGGGGCGTGCTGACGAAAGACAGCGCCCCGCTCTTCGTCGAATACACCCTCACCGACAAGGATGCCGCCGGGCCCTTCACCTCCACGCCGAAAGACATGGCCGAACGTGCCAAGCTCAAATCGCTCGACTACGAGAACATCGAGGAAGCACTGTCCGAGCGCCACCACATGGCGCCGCGCCTGCTCAAGGAACTGAACAAGGGCGCGCGCTTCCAAGCGGGTGATTCGATCGTGGTGGTCAACGCCACGGCCGATGCCGACGCGGCCGTCGTCTCCGCGGCGAAGTCGATCGAGATCGCCAAGGGCGACCACATGCTCTTCGTGCTCGACGGCGCGGGCAAGCCGCTGGCCGGCTTCCCGATCAGCATCGGCGGTCGGCTCGACCCGCTGGAGCTCGGCAAGATGAAGATCACCAACGAAGTGAAGAACCCCACCTTCACATACAACCCCGCCATCCTCAAGAAGGGCGTGCCGGCCAATGCACAGAAAGTCGACGTGGCGGGCGGACCGAACAATCCGGTGGGCAACATCTGGATGGGCCTCTCGAAGCCGCACTGGGGCATTCACGGCACGCCGGCGCCCGAGACCGTGGGCCACGACGAGACCAACGGCTGCATTCACCTGACCAACTGGAACGCGGCGCGCGTCGCCAAGCTTGCCAAGCCGGGCTTCGCCGTCGACGTCAAGGCATGAGCGTGTTCGCCAGGCGCGGCGCGTGGGCGCTGCTGCTTGCGGCCGCCGGTGCGGTGGCGCAGCCGGGCGCGGCGTCCGACGGCGCATCGCTGCTCGACGCGCGGCCACTCACGATGCCCGTTGAAGGTGTGCGCCCCGAGATGCTGCGCGACACCTTTGCCGACGGCCGCGCGAGCGGGCCGCACGAGGCGCTCGACATCCTCGCGCCGCGCGGCACGCCGGTGCGCGCGGTCGACGACGGGAAGCTCGTCAAGCTTTTCAACAGCGTGCCGGGCGGCATCACGCTCTACCAGTTCGACCCGACGGGACAGCTCGCCTACTACTACGCGCACCTTGACCGCTACGCAGAGGGCGTGCAGGAAGGCGTTTCACTCAAGCGCGGCGACGTGATCGGTTATGTCGGCAGCACCGGCAACGCGTCGCCCGCAGCGCCGCATCTGCACTTCGCGGTGTTCCGGCTGGGCCCTGAAAAGCAATGGTGGCGGGGAACCGCGCTCAACCCCTATCCGGTGCTGCGCCGCCTGCCTTGAACGGTGCTGGAGGGAAGGACGAACAGACCGTCCCCGGTGTGCAATCCGAACCGTCGACATGCAAAAGCTCGCCTGCACTTCTCGTGCAGAAGCGTCGAAAAACCGCGCTGCAAGAGGGCGATATGCGCACGCCGCAGAAAAGGCCCTTACTAACATCCCCGCTCGCCACAAGCAGCTCTCGCGGGACGCGCCGCCCGACTCACAAAGAAGGTTTTCTCGATGAATCCCCTGCACAGTCTCCTGGCCCTCGGGCCCATCGTCGTCGTCTTCCTGCTCATGGTCGTGCTAGGTCGGTCAGCCCGCCTGTCGATGGGAGCGGCATACGTTGTGACGGCCTTGCTGGCGCTCTTCGTCTGGCAGGCGAACGGTGCGGTGGTCGCGGCGGCCACGGTCAACGGCCTCCTGACCGCGATCACCTTGCTGTTCATCGTGTTCGGCGCGATCGTGTTGCTGAACACGCTCAAGGAGAGCGGCGCGATCGCCTCCATTCGCCAGGGCTTCATCGACGTGTCGCCCGACCGCCGCGTGCAGGTGGTGATCGTGGCCTGGCTGTTCGGCTCGCTGATCGAAGGCTCGTCCGGCTTTGGCACACCCTCGGCCGTGGGCGCGCCACTGTTGTTGGCGCTGGGCTTTCCGGCCATGGCGGCGGTGATGTCGGTGCTGGTGATCCAGTCCACGCCGGTGTCGTTCGGTGCGGTCGGCACGCCGATGCTGGTGGGCGTCCGCTCGGGCATCGACAACAAGGCCGATGTGGCCGCCGCCATCGCACCTTCGCAGCCGATGGACTACCTGCAGCAGATCGTGGAGAACGTCGCTTTGTTGCATGCGCTGACGGGCTTCGTGATCCCCCTGATCCTGTGCGGCCTGCTCACGCGCTTCTTCGGCGAGCGCCAGTCGTTCACCGAGGGCCTGAAGGCCTGGAAGTTCGCGCTGTTCGCTGGCGTGGCCTTCACCTTGCCCTACTACCTGATCGCCCGACTCCTCGGTCCGGAGTTCCCGTCGATGGTGGGCGCGATGATCGGCCTGCTGATCGTGGTGCCTGCCGCGCGACGCGGCTGGTTCGTGCCAAAGGAAAGCTTCGACTTCCCGCCGCGGGAGCGCTGGTTGCCCAGCTGGCTCGGCACCGTCGAAGCGCACGACGCAACGCAGCCAGCGCGCTTCTCCGTGCTGCGCGCCTTCGCGCCCTACGCGGTGGTCGTGCTGCTGCTGATCATCACGCGCACCGTGGCGCCGGTGAAGGCCTTCCTGACCGGGCCCGACACCACGCTGAGCTTCGCCAACCTGTTCGACACGCCCATCTCCGCCTCGGCGCAATTCCTGTACTCGCCGGGCTTCATCCTGATCCTGGTCTCGCTGCTGTGCATCGCCCTGTTCCGCATGAGCGGGCAGCAGTACCTGCGCGGCATCAAGGACTCGGCCCGCACGATGCTCGACGCCGCTCCGGCGCTGCTGCTCGCGGTGCCCATGGTGCAGGTGTTCATCAATTCGACCTCCGCCGACGGCAGCTTGGTGAGCATGCCGATGGCGCTGGCGCAAGGGGCGGCGGCCATGGCCGGACAGGCCTGGCCCAACGTGTCGCCATGGGTGGGGTCGCTGGGTGCGTTCATCGCCGGGTCCAACACCGTGAGCAACATGATGTTCTCGTACTTCCAGTTTTCCACCGCCCAGCAGATCGGGCTCGGCGTGGATGCATCGGCGATCGTCGTGGCCTTGCAGGCGATCGGCGGCGCGGCCGGGAACATGATCTGCGTGCACAACGTGGTGGCTGCGGGCGCGGTGGTCGGCATGATGAACCGCGAAGGCGAGATCATCCGCAAGACCCTGATCCCGATGGCGTTCTATTGCATCCAGGGCGGGCTGATCGGCCAGGCATTGATCAGCGGCAACGTGCTCTGGTGGGCGGCGGCGGCGATCTGGCTGGCCGTGTTCCTGGCCGTCATGTCTTTCGCCAGGGGCAAGCCGATGCGTACAGCGCGCCCACTCGGCGCGCCACGCACGGCCTGAGACGCGCCGCTGCCGGCAACGGCGGCATGACCCGGGCAGGGTCAAAACAGAAAGATCAATCAATCGATTGATCTACATGTTCTAATCCGCGCTTCATGAGCGCACCCACCGTCCCTGCCCCAACCGCCCGTGCGCAGCGCGCGGACGGCATCGAAGCCCGCTCCCGCCTCCTTTACGCTGCACTCGCCCTCTTCGCCGCCAACGGGTACGCGAAGACCTCCACCCGCGAGATTGCCAAAGCCGCAGGCGCCAACATCGCGGCCATCAGCTACTACTTCGGCGACAAGGCAGGGCTGTATGCGGCGACCTTCACCGAACCCTTCGGTGCCGATCCGCAGGTACTGATCACGCAGTTCAGTGCGCCCGGCCTCCCGCTCGAAGCGGCGCTGCGCATCTTCATGGTCGGCTACCTCGACGGCCTCAAGCAGGGCGACATCGCGCGCCAGTGCATGCGGCTGCACCTGCGCGAACTGATCGACCCGACGAACGAATGGCGGCGCGCGATGGCGAACGACGTCCAGGCGCCGCACGAGGCCATGGCCGGTGTGTTGAGCCGGCACTTGCAACTCAAGGCGCCCGACGATGACATCCAGCGCCTCACGTTCTCGATCACCGGCCTGGCGATCCAGCTGTTCGTGATGCAGGACATCGTGGACGCGTTGCAGCCGCAGTTGCTCGCCTCGCCCAAGCAAATCGATACATGGGCCGACCGGCTTGTCGAGTACGGTCTTGCGCTGGTCGCCTCCGAAGCGGCCCGCCGCCGCAAGCCCGCAAGGAAAGAAAAGAAATGAGAAGACTGCAACGCATCGGCGCGCTCTGCTGCGTGCCCTTTGCCCTCGCGGCGTGCGTGACGCGCCCGCCAGCGCAGGTCGAGAGCCGCGCGCCGGCGCAATGGAACGCACCGTTGCCGCACGGCGGCTCGTCCGTGGCGCTGGCCGACTGGTGGCGTCAACTGGACGATCCGCTCTTGGTCGAGCTCATCGAAGCGGCCGAGGCGCAGAGCCCGAACCTCGCAAGCGCCGCGGCGCGCGTGAGCGAGGCGCGGTCCACGCGCATTCAGGCCGGCGCCGCGCTGTTGCCCAGCCTGGACGGCAGCCTCTCGGCATCGCGCGGCAACTCGTCCTCGTTCGGCTCCCCGGGCGCGACCGGTGCGACAGGCGCCTCGGGTTCGGCGGCAAGCGCTGGCGGTGCGGGCGCTTCGTCTGCCGCGTTGACCGTCCCGCTGACCACGCTCTCGGCCGGCCTGCAGTCGCGTTGGGAGATCGACCTGTTCGGCCGCCTGCGTGCCGACCGCGATGCCGCGACCGAGCGCCTCGACAACGCCGATGCCAAGTGGCACGAAGCGCGGGTGGCGGTCGCTGCCGAGGCGGCCAATGCGTATTTCGCCGAGCGCGCGTGCGAGCGGCAGCTGGCGGTCGCCGTGTCCGACACGCGTTCGCGCAGCGAGACCGCCCGTCTCACCGACCTGTCGGCGCGCGCGGGCTTCACGGCACCGGCCGACGCGGCATTGGCGCGTGCGGGCGCGGCCGACAGCTCCGCTCGGCTCACGCAACAGCGCGCGACCTGCGCGGTACAGCGCAAGGCACTGGTCGCGCTGACGGGCTTCGACGAGAAGACCCTCGAGCAGAAGATCGCCGCGGCGCCCGGTCAACGCCCCCTGCCAGCCCTCGATTCGATCGCGAGCGTGCCGGCGCAGCTCCTGGTGCAGCGGCCCGACGTGTACGCCTCGGAACGCGCAGTGGCCGCGGCGAGTGCCGACGTGGGCTCCGCTGAGGCCGAGCGCTACCCCAAGCTCACGCTCTCGGGCAACATCAGCCGCCTTCAGATCCGCGGCAGCGGGTTCCGCGAAACCTTCAACAGCTGGAGCGTCGGTCCGGTCACGCTGACCGTGCCGCTGCTCGACGGCGGCGCCCGCGTCGCCAACGTCGATGCGGCCAAGGCGCGCTACGCCGAGGCCGTGTCGCTCTACCGCGCCAACGTGCGCACCGCGGTGCGCGAGGTGGAGGAGGCGCTGGTCAACCTCGACGCCACCGCCGCCCGCACCGGCGACGCCGACACCGCGGTGCAGAACTACCAGGCATCGTTCAACGCCACGCAGGCGCGCTACGACAGCGGCCTGGCCAGCCTGTTCGAACTCGAAGACTCGCGCCGCACCCTGTACGCGGCGCAAACCGCGCGCGTGTCGCTGGCCCGCGAACGCACCGAAGCGTGGGTGTCGCTCTACCGCGCCATGGGCGGCGGCTGGACGCGGCCCGACACTGCCACCGCCTCTGTTTCTTCCTCCGCCTCCTCAGCCGCTGTTGCATCGCCCTCGCCATGAAATCCATGAAACGCTCCACCCTCTTCATCGTGTTGCTGGCCTTGCTCGTGCTCGCTGGCGCGGCGTTCTTCGTGTTGCGCGGCAAGCCGGCCGAGGGTGCCAAAGGCAAGGACGGCAAGGCCGTCGCCGCACCGAAGCCATCGCTCACCGTGACGGTCGCCAAGCCCGAGACCAGCGAACTCACGCTCTCGCTCGCGGCCAACGGCAACGTGGCGGCCTGGCAGGAAGCCAGCGTCGGATCGGAGTCGAATGGCCTGCGCGTGGCGGACGTGCGCGTGAACGTCGGCGACGTGGTCAAGAAGGGCCAGGTGCTCGCCACCTTCGCGCCCGAGACCGTGAACGCCGACGTGGCGCAGGCGAAGGCCGCGCTGGCCGAGGCCCGGGCCAATGCCGCCGATGCCGCCGGCAACGCGACCCGCGCGAAGACGCTGGAGCAGACCGGCGCCCTGAGCCAGCAGCAGATCAACCAGTACCAGACCTCTGCGCAGACAGCGAAGGCCAAGGTCGAGGCCGCCGAGGCGGCGCTCGCCGTCCAGCAGGTGCGCGGCCGCAACACGCAGGTGCTGGCGCCGGACGAGGGCGTGATCTCGGCGCGCAGCGCCACGGTCGGCGGCGTGGTCGCGGCCGGCACCGAGATGTTCAAGCTGATCCGCCAGGGCCGGCTCGAATGGCGAGCCGAAGTCACGTCGGGTGAACTCGCGCGCATCGCAGTCGGCACGCCGGTGTCGGTGGTGAGCGCGAGCGGCGCACAGGTGAGCGGCAAGGTGCGCAGCATCGCGCCGACGGTCGACCCGCAGACGCGCAACGCGCTGGTGTATGTCGACGTGCCGAACGTGCTGCAGAACACGGGCCTGAAGGCCGGCATGTTCGCGCGCGGGGAATTCCTGCTCGGACGCGACAGCGCCTGGACGGTGCCGCAGGCCGCCATCGTGCCGCGAGACGGCTTCAACTACCTGTTGCTGCTGCAACCCGACAACCGCGTGAGCCAGCTGAAGATCGCGACCGGCCGCCGCGTCGGCGACCGCGTCGAGATCACGACCAAGCTGCCCGCCGATGCCCGCGTGGTGGTGCAAGGCGCCGGCTTCCTGAACGACGGCGACCTGGTGCGCCTGGCCCCAGCGGAAGGCAAGCCATGAACGTTTCCGCCTGGTCCATCCGGAACCCGATTCCGGCGGTGATGCTCTTCGTGCTGCTCACCTTCGGCGGACTGCTGTCCTTCAACGCGATGAAGGTGCAGAACTTTCCCGACATCGACCTGCCGACCGTCACCGTCTCGGCCGCGCTACCGGGTGCGGCGCCTTCGCAACTGGAGACCGACGTCGCGCGCAAGCTCGAGAACTCGATCGCCACCATTCAGGGCCTCAAGCACATCACGACCAAGGTGCAGGACGGCCAGGCCACGCTGATCGTGGAGTTCCGCCTCGAGAAGCCGGTGCAGGAAGCGGTCGACGACGTGCGCTCCGCAGTGCAGCGCGTGCGCGCCGATCTCCCCGCCGACGTGCGCGATCCGGTCGTCACCAAGCTCGACCTGGCGGGCCAACCGGTGCTGGCCTTCACGATCGCATCGACCAAGCTGGACGCTGAGTCGCTCAGCTGGTTCGTCGACAACGACGTGACCAAGAAGCTGCTGGCGCTCTCGGGCGTGGGCGCGGTCAACCGCGTGGGCGGCGTCACGCGACAGGTGCATGTCGATCTCGACCCGGCCAAGCTGCAGGCGCTCGGCGCCAGCGCGGCCGACATCTCGCGCCAGCTGCGCCAGGTGCAGACCGAAAGCGCGGGCGGCCGCTTCGACCTGTCGGGCAGCGAGCAGCCGGTGCGCACGCTGGCCACTGTGCAGTCGGCCGGCGAACTCAACGCGCTGCAGATCGCACTGAGCGACGGGCGCCGCGTGCGGCTCGACCAGGTCGCGCGCATCAGCGACACCATCGCCGAGCCGCGCGCCGCCGCGTTGCTCGACGGCAAGCCGGTGGTCGGCTTCGAGGTGGCACGCAGTCGCGGCGAGAGCGAAGTGGAGGTCGGTGGCCGCATCCAGAAAGCGCTGGCCGAACTGCGCGCGGACCATCCCGATATCCAGCTCACCGAAGCCTTCAATTTCGTGACGCCGGTGCAGGAGGAGTACGACGGCTCGCTGCACCTGCTCTATGAAGGCGCCATCCTCGCGGTGCTGGTGGTGTGGCTCTTCCTGCGCGACTGGCGCGCCACCTTCGTCACTGCCGTGGCGCTGCCGATGTCAGTGATCCCGGCGTTCATCGGGATGCACCTGCTCGGCTTCTCGGTCAACGTGATCTCGCTGCTGGCGCTGTCGCTCGTGGTCGGCATCCTGGTGGACGATGCGATCGTGGAGGTCGAGAACATCGTGCGCCATCTGCGCATGGGCAAGAGTCCTTACGAGGCTGCGATGGAGGCCGCCGACGAGATCGGTCTCGCGGTGATCGCCACCACGTTCACGCTGATCGCGGTGTTCCTGCCGACCGCGTTCATGAGCGGCGTGGCGGGCAAGTTCTTCAAGCAGTTCGGCTGGACCGCATCGCTCGCGGTGTTTGCGTCGCTCGTCGTGGCACGTGTGCTCACGCCGATGATGGCCGCCTACATCCTGAAGCCGCTGGTCGGCGCCGAGAAGGAGCCGGGCTGGCTCAAGGTCTACATGCGCATGGCCTCGTGGTGCATGACGCACCGCTTCACGACGATGCTGCTGGCCACTCTCTTCTTCATCGGCTCGCTGGCGATGATCCCGCTGCTCAAGACCGGCTTCATCCCGCCGGACGACAACTCCCAGACGCAGGTCTACATTTCGCTCGCACCCGGCGCCACGCTGGCGCAAACCACCGCGACCGCCGAGGAGACGCGGCGCCGCGTGATGGAAGTGCCGCACGTGCGCAGCGTCTACACCACGGTAGCGGGCGGCAGCGCGGGCGGCGACCCGTTCGCGAGCTTCGGCACGCCCGAGACGCGCAAGGCCACGCTCACCATCAAGCTCGACCCGCGCGGCGACCGGCCGCGCAAGCAGGTCATCGAGAACAACATCCGCGCGGCACTCGAGAGCCTGCCTGGCGTGCGCAGCACCGTCGGCCTCGGCGGATCGGGCGAGAAGTACATCCTCGCGCTGTCGGGCGACGACCCGGTCGCGCTGACCACCGCGGCACGCGCCGTGGAACGCGACCTGCGCACCATTCCCGGCCTCGGCAATATCACCTCGACCGCGAGCCTGATCCGCCCGGAAATCTCGGTGCGACCCGACTTCGCGCGCGCCGCAGACATGGGCGTGACGAGCTCCGCCATCGCCGAGACGCTGCGCGTCGCCACGCTCGGCGACTACGACGTGTCGCTGCCCAAGCTCAATCTCGCGCAGCGGCAGGTGCCGATCGTCGTGAAGCTGGAGGACTCGGCGCGCCAGGACCTCGCGCTGCTCGAACGCCTCGCGGTGCCGAGCGCGAAGGGTCCGGTGATGCTGGGCCAGGTCGCCGACCTCACCGTCGAGGGCGGCCCCGCAGTGATCGACCGCTACGACCGCTCGCGCAACGTCAACTTCGAGATCGAGCTTTCGGGCACGGGCCTGGGCGATGCGAAGGAAGCGGCAATGAAGCTGCCCTCAATCGTCAACCTGCCGCCCGGCGTGCGCGTGGCCGAAGTCGGCGACGCCGAGGTCATGACCGAGCTCTTCGCGAGCTTCGGCCTGGCGATGCTCACCGGCGTGCTGTGCATCTACATCGTGCTGGTGCTGCTGTTCAAGGACTTCCTGCATCCGGTGACGATCCTCTGCGCGTTGCCGCTAGCGCTCGGCGGCGCCTTCGTCGGATTGCTGGTGGCGCAGAAGGCGCTGTCGATGCCGTCGCTCATCGGGCTCATCATGCTCATGGGCGTGGCGACGAAGAACTCGATCCTGCTGGTCGAGTACGCCATCGTCGCGCGCCGCGGCAACGACGGCACCGACGGCCGGCCGGTGGTTGCGGCCATGAGCCGCTGGGATGCGCTGCGCGATGCCTGCCACAAGCGCGCGCGCCCGATCATCATGACCACCATCGCGATGGGCGCCGGCATGCTGCCGATCGCGATCGGCTTCGGCGCCGCCGACTCGAGCTTTCGCTCGCCGATGGCGGTGGCGGTGATCGGCGGCCTCATCACCTCGACGGTGCTCAGCCTCTTGGTGGTGCCGGCCGTCTTCACCTACATCGACGACATCGAGCACTGGATCAAGCGAACCGTGCGCAAGCTGCGGGGACAGCCTGCAGAGCCACGCGGCGACGACGACCTAAAACCGGCAGCCTCTCACGCAGCCGACTGACATGGCCGGCCGCATCGCGCTTGTCGCCGGCCTTGCAGCGCTGATCGCGGGCTTCCTGCTCGACGGTCACCTGCCCGCGCGCGATGCCTTGCGCACCGAAGTCCAGACCGAGCCGGTGCAGCAGGCGGTCCGCGTGCCGGCCTTCGCGGCACACGCAGGCAAGGTCGACTACAGCGTGGCGCCGGTGGCCGACTACGAGATCACCGGCCTCGTGGTGAGCCGGCACGATTCCGATGCGTGGTGGGACTGGATCCATGCGGCCAGCAACGACCACCTGAACGTGGTCGACCTGTGCATGGTGTGGGGCGCCAACGCCGCCAGCGGCGCGTACGAAAAGATGTCGTTTTCCAGCGGCCAGTTCGTCTGCTATTACCAGAGTCGCGACATGGAGGCGCTCGCGCCGCCGAACGTCCGTGCGCTTTCGAACAACCACTTGCTCACCGAAGACCCGGCCATCGCACGGCGCCTGCGCAAGGTTGCCGTCGGCGACCAGATTCGCCTGAGCGGCCAGCTCGTCTCGTACAGCCACAACGCAGGCTTCGCGTTCACGCGCGGCACCTCGACCACGCGCGACGACACCGGCAACGGTGCGTGCGAGACCCTCTTTGTGCGCGAGATCGAATTGCTCGCTGCCGCGCCGGCCTGGCCGCGCTGGCTGCGCTGGCTCGGCGCTGCATTGCTGGCCTTCGGGCTCGTGCGCTGGTTCGCGGCACCGCACCGGCCGCGCAATCCGTGACGCCGGCTGTCGCTGTGCGCTGACACGGACGCCACGCGCGCAATGGCACGATGAGCCCATCGTCAACGGCCAGGAGCCTCGCATGAACGCAGCACGCATCCCCATCGTCATCGCTTTCTGCACGATGGTTTTCGCATCGGTTGCCACCGCGCAGAGCACGAACGCGGCGCAGCAGCGCTACGACAGCGAGATCGCACGTTGCAACACCGGGAACCTCCCGGCGCCCGCACGCGAGGCCTGCGTGCGAAACGCCGGACTCGCGCTCGATCGCGCACGCGGCGGGCCGCCGGTCGAGGTGCCGAAGGAGACATCCGACGGACGCGCGACCGTGATCGCGCCTGCCGGAGCGCCGCCGCCGGCCACCGACTCCGACACGCGCACATCGAGCGATGGGCGGGCGACCATCGTGTTGCCGGCCGGCCGAACGCCGTGACCTCAGTCCCAGAGCTGTGTGCGAACCGCTGAGGGCCACGACGCCGGATCGAGCCCGTGCGTCTTCAGTAACGCAAGCACCACCCGCTCGAGCCCGAAACCGAGACAAGCCGTGTGCGCGGTGGCTCCACTGTCCTGACGAATGCCGAATTTGCCGCTGAAGTGCTCCTGGTGCCAGTTGAACGAGCAGATCGCCGTCGGCTTCTCCAGTGAGACCACCGGCACCATGATCTCGAACTTGAGCCGCTGGTCGCGCTGGTTGTTGACCAGCATCCGCCCCGCGCGGCCGAAGAACGGATCGTTGGCCACATCGCTTTTCACCGGCAGCCCCAGCTCCCCGAGCAACAGCATGGCGCGCGCCAGCCAGTCGTCCCGCCAGGCTTCGACCGTGTCGGGCGCACCGGCGCGGATGAACTCACGCATGCGAAAGGCTTGAAGGCGCGTCGGTTCGTCCGATGGCTCGTGCCGATAGCACCAGCCCTTGACCGTCACCGTCCGGCCGCCTGCCGGCAGCAGGCCGCTGAAAACGGGATAGACCGGGTAGCACGCCGCGGGCAGCAGCATGACCTCTGTGATGTCCAACAGGTGCTCCCACCGCTGACCCTGCGCCGCCGCAGTTGCCATCTCGCGTGCCAGCGCATCGGCACCGAAGAAGCTGTGCACACTGCCGATCAATTGGGGAAAGTTACCGAGATAACCCATGCGCTCGATGAGTTCGCGCGCCACGATCGGCGGAAACATCAACGGCTCTGCGTGCTCGTCGGCGGCGTGTCGCATCACCAGCGCATCGAATCTCTCCAGGATGTCCTCGAACACCGCGCCGCGACCGTAGCCGCCTTTCACGCCGGTCGGGATGATCAGTCCGTGCGCGACCAGCGCCGACTGGAACGCCATCGGGTCGTAAGGGTCGGCCATCACAGCGCCTTCTGGACCAGGAGCAGCGATGCGCTCGCGGCGTTGATCCGGGCGTTGGAGATCATCAGTGCGCCTGACAGGACATCGCGGTACTGCCGTCCGAGACTGAGCGGCCCATCGTTCTTGTAAGCGGAGATTCCGATCACCTGCAGCGCGCCGTGCACGAGCCGCTGCGCGCTTTCCGAGGTGCCGACCTTGAGGTTGTTCATCCGAAGGGACCACCGCATGGTGCCGAGTTCGGCGGCATCGTTGCCTAGGGTCACCGCCTCGTCGAAATCACAGGCAGCCGCTTGCCAGTTGTGCTGCATCGCCTGGAGGCCCACGCCGAGCGAGGCGAGCGCGCTGGCCGCCAGCGGCATGACGCCCGGTGTTTGTCGTGCCTGCTGCCGCACGAACCCTGCCGCCTTGCGGTACGCCCCGACCGCGATGCCGGTCCACAACGCCGACCAGAGGATGTGCGAGAACGGGACCATCGACTCGGTCGCGATGTCGGCGAACGGCACGCTGCAGATCTGGCTCTCGGCACCGCTTGCATCGATCCGGTAGCCAGGGCTGCATGTGCCTCGCATGCCGAGCGTGTCCCACGTCGTGGTCTGCGTCAGCGTGCGCTGGTCACGATGGACCATCACCAGCACCTGGTCGTTGGGCGCGGCAGCGGCGTCGCGACGGGCCGTGACCAGAATGACGTCCGCCTCCTTGCAATACGAACCGGTGGTCGCGTCCTTCTCGACGTGGAAGCGACCGTCTTCGCGCTGAACGGCGCACATGCTGCGCCGCATGTCGCCGGACGTGCCGACTTCCGATGTCATGGACCCGATCAGATGCTGCGACCCGGCGAGGTCGCGCAGGAATGCGGCGATGGCAGCGTCGTCCCGGCCATGCCGGACAAGACACGCGAGCTGGTTGTAGTGCATCGACAGCACCATCGCACTGGACGCACACCCTTCGGCCATCGTCGCGACGATATCGCCAAGTGCGCGCATGCCCAGGCCTGCCCCTCCCATCTCGACCGGCAGCGGTGCCGACAGGAGTTTGGCTTGCCGGCAGGCCGAGATGGTTTCTTCGGGGAAGCGGGCTCGGGCATCGACCGAGGCAGCATGGACGGAGGCGACGTCGCGGGTGATGCGTTGCGCGGCCAGAAGCGGCGCCTCGTTATGTTCGAGGCTTGCAGCGGAGGGGTCTTGAAGCATTTGCAGGTACCGTTGAGTGACTCAAAGATGCCGGCAGCGTTGCCGGAACAACGACGCGGCAATCGAGATCGAAAGATCCCAAACTTTTTCCCGACTCGTGCCAATTTGTGGCGCTCCCTGCACGAGCGGTGGCCTATGATAGGCAACGGTTAGTCTCTTTTTCTCACGTCATCGCTCGATGCAACTCCCGCTTTGTGGTGAATGCCATGATCGCTCGAAGAATCTTCGCCTCGGCGTCGACGTTGCATCGGTCAGTGCCATTTCAGCGTCGATCGGGAACTTCGGAGAACGCTTCACGCGGCGTATCTTCACTGCACACGAAATCGATACGGCCAGGGGGGCGCATGAGCGCTTGGCTGCTCGATTCGCGGCAAAGGAAGCAACGATCAAGGCGCTGGATCTGTCTGAAATCGGGATTGACTGGAGAAACATAGAAGTCAGAAGCGATGCGGCTGGGAGGCCGGCCTTGCAACTGAACGGGAAGGTGGCGCAGCGGGCAAAAGACCTGCGCGTCAAGGACATCGCGGTGTCGCTGAGTCATGAAGCCGATGTTGCTTTTGCAGCCGTCTTCGTGCTTGTCGAAACCGACGAGGACTCCGTCGGTACAAATACAACGAGTTGGAAAGCTGTCACACATCCTATGAAAAATCCGATCGACACGAATGCCGTCGAAGCGAAGGTCCGGGAGGTCCTCGCCAAGCACGGTGGTTTGAAGCAAGACATTGCGACTATTGCTGCCGACGCCAGCCTCAGCGATGAAGGCATGACGTCGCATGCCAGCGTCAACGTGATGCTGGCACTGGAAAGCGTCTTCGGGGAAATCCCCGAACGCATGCTCACCCGCAGCGTGTTCCGCAGCGTCTCTTCGATCGCGCAAGCGATGACCGAAATCGGTTTCCGCTAACGCGTAGCGGCGTGTCGGCGGCATCGCGCCGACGGCACGCACGACCCTGTTGATGCCATTGCGCACGGCCCTGCACGGGGTCGGCTGCGGCGTGGCGCACTGTTGATCGGACACTCATGAACTCCAGCAAGTCAAGCCGCACCGCTTCACTGATGACCATTTCAATCATGGGCATTCGTGGCGTGCCGGCCAGCCACGGCGGCTTCGAGACCTTCGCCGAGAAACTCGCCCCCTTCCTTGTTGCAGAAGGCTGGGCCGTGACGGTGTACTGCCAGGAAAACGACACGCAGCCGGTGCGCGAAAGCAACTGGCAAGGCGTGCGGCGCGTGCACATCGGCGCGGGCGGCAGCACCGCCTTGAGCACCATCCGCTTCGACTGGGCCTGCATCTCGCATGCCATCCGCGAGAAGCCACAGATGGTGCTGACGCTGGGCTACAACACGGCAGCGTTCGGGCTGCGCCTGCGCGCCGCCGGCATTCCCAACGTGATGAACATGGACGGCATCGAGTGGTCCCGCAAGAAGTGGGGGCCGATGGCGCGGGCCTGGCTCTATGTGAACGACTGGGCCGGTTGCATCGGCGCCACGCACCTGGTGGCAGATCACCCCGAAATCGCGCGCCACCTCAAGTCGCGCGTGGCGGCACGCAAGATCACGGTGATTCCTTATGGCGCCACGCCGACCGATGAAGCCGGCACCCGTCCCCTCCAGGCGCTCGGCCTCGAAGCCGGCCGTTTTGTCACCGTGATCGCGCGCCCTGAGCCGGAAAACTCGATCCTCGAAATCGTGAAAGCGTTCTCCTCCCGGCCGCGGGGCGTCACACTGGCGGTGCTCGGAAACCTCTTGCCCGACTCGGTGCCGTATCACGCAAGCCTGATCGCGCACGCGAGCAACGAGGTGCGCTTCCTGGGCGCCATCTACGACCCTTTGATCGTGCAGGCGGTGCGTCGCCATTGCCTGTTGTACGTGCACGGTCACCGCGTCGGCGGCACCAACCCTTCGTTGCTCGAAGCCATGGGCGCGGGCAATCCGGTGCTGGCGCATGACAACCGGTTCAACCGCTGGGTCGCCGCGGACGGTGCGGTGTACTTCAACGACGCTGACGCCTGCAGCGCCGCACTCGACCGCCTCCTCGACAACGTCGACCTGCGAAACACATTGGCTCGCGCCAACCTCGAACGCGCGCGCGACACCTTTGCCTGGCTGGACGTGCTGGTGGCCTACGCATCGCTGCTGACCGAGGTGCATCGCCTGGTACACGGTCGGCCGACCTGGCCTCACCTGTCCAGCGCACTGACTCACGAGCCCCACGGCCACCACTGACCCGGGATCGAACCTTGAAACTCTTTCTGCACCTGCAGTGCACCGCATTGATGCTCGCGCTCACCGCGTGCGCCGAGCATGGCCTTCGGTCCAACGTGCCGACGCCCAATCTCGTCCGCTCGGGCACGTCGGTGCAGCCAACGTTCACCTTTTCGCCAGGCGATGAATTCGATCTGCGGGTCCCCGATGGACCGCAGTTCGAACAGACCCTCAAGGTGAGGCCGGACGGCAGCGTCAGCGTGCCCCTGATCGGCACACTGCGCATGCAGGACCGAACCGTCGAAGACTTGCAGTCCGAACTGCAGCAGCGCATGAACCAGCTTGCCGGTGACCGCATGCGCCGCGACTATCTTTTGCATCCGAACGACGAGATCGAGATCAAGTTCCCCTTTCAGGCGACGCTCAATGAGATCGTCAAGGTGCGGCCCGACGGCAAGGTCCAGTTGCAGATGGTGGGAACGGTTCAGGCCGAAGGTGTGTCGCCCGAAGAGCTGCAAGGCAATCTGATTCGACGGTATGGCCGCTGGCTGCGCAAGCCCGAGCTGGCGGTGATCGTTCGCTCGGTCAACTCACAAAGCGTCCGCACGGGCGACGGGGGAGGCCGCGCCGGCATGCGCGACCTGAATCCGGTCATCGTCGTGCGCAACTTCGCCCCGCCGCAAGTCTTCGTCGGCGGCGAGGTGGCAAGGCCGGGCACGCTGGCTTTCCGACCCGGCCTGTCGCTGGTGCAGGCCGTGGTCGAGTCGGGTGGAAACCTCGCGAGCGGCGATCCGTCGAAGCTCGTCATCCTGCGTCGTGGTGCCGACGACTCGGTAGACGTCATCCAGGGTGGTTTCGATGCCGACGTTCTGCGCTCGCCCGATCGCGACATGTTGCTGCGCCCATTCGACGTCGTGATGCTGCCCAAATCGGGCGCGGCCACGCTGGCCGACAACCTGAACCAGTACGTCTTCAACCTCGTGCCCTTCCTTCGCAACAGTTCGCTGGGCGCCACCTACAACATCCGCGGGCTGACCTCTGCGCAGTGACCGGGCCCACCCTCTCGTGACCGCTACATCCAACCCTCTTTTCCCGGACCGCGACCCGTCGCGCCCGCCATCGATCAGCCTTGGTGAAGTCGTCGGCATGTTCTGGCGCAACGCCGGGTTGATCGCTCTGTGCACAGTGCTTGTCACCGCTGCCGCGCTTGGGCTGTACCTCATGCAGTCTCCGGTGTATGCATCGACTGCGCGCGTGCTGGTCCAGACCGACCAGCTCGGCACGCCCTCTTTCCTGTCAGGCATTGCCGCGTACCGCGAATCGCAGATCGCCGAGCCGGTCGGCCGGAAGATCGAGACCGAGATGGCACTCATCCTGAATCGCTCCAACGCGGAGCGGGTTGTCCGCGAACTCGCGATCCAGCCTTCGCAACTGCCCTCCCCTCCCCTTGCAGCAGTCATGGCAAAGCTGTCGCGCAAGGGCATTGACGGGACGGAGGCTGCACCCGGTGCCAATGCCAGGCTCATCGACGACTTCCTGTCCAACGTGAGCGTCGAATCGGTGCGCTCCAAGACAGCCGAGACGACCTCGAACGTCCTTGAAGTCCAGTTCAACACGACCGATCCGAAACTCGCACCGCGTGCGCTGGAAGCCATGCTCGATGCGTACATGAGGGTCGGAGCGTTGCAAAACCGCCGATTGGGCGAGGCCACCACACAACTTCTGCAATCGCAGGTCGATGACGCGCAAGCTGAGCTGTCGAAGTCAGAAAGTGCGATCGTCGCGCTCGCCGTGAGCGAGTCGCAGCGTCCTGAAATCACCGCGGCGGCCACGGGCACACAGTCTGCGCAAAGCAGCACAAGCACGACTTCTGGACGCCGTGAGACGGGTCGGGCTGCCAACGAAGCAGCGACCACGCAACTCGTTCAGCAGGTGCTCGAGCTCCAAAGCCAGTTGGACGACCTGCGGCAGACCTACACGGACGAAACCGAAAGCGTGCGCAAGTTGAAACAACGGGTCGCCCAAACGCGCGCGCGGCTCGCAGGGCAGGTCCGGGCGAGTGCCGAGAACAATGCCAATTTCGAGCGCCTCGACCGCCAACGCCAACTGGCGCAAGAACACTATGTCGAACTGCGCCGCAAGCTCGACCAGATCGACCTGTACATGCAACTGACGCCGGCTGCGATGGACGGCCGCATCATCGTCAATGCGCCTCAACAACCGCAGGCAGGCGAAGCCAAGAAAAGCAGGATGCTCGTTCTGGCAGGCCCGTTCGCGGGCTTGCTTCTCGGCATCTTCCTGACGGCTGTCAGAGAGTTCCTGCGGCCACGTCTGCGCACCCGTCGCGATGTCGAACGCCAACTGCGCGCTCCGACGCTCGGAACCTTCCCCTCTTGCAGCGACAGCGGCCCCACACCGTGGCTTGCTGAATTCACGCCCCCCGCCGCCAGATGAAAACGTTCAACACCTTGCACGCGGCGCGCTCGACATTGACATTGCTCGAAAAGTTGCCCGCACGCGACAGCGGATACGTCGTGCTGGTCACTAGCGCGAAGGCGGGCGAAGGCAAGAGTTTTGTCGCGTGGCAGGTGGCCTGCCAACTCGCACGCGCAACAGCAGGCGATGTGGCCTTCGTTTCTTCCATTGGCGACGGCGACACGCCAGAACCTACCGGCCTGCTGGACCTCATCGTCAATGGCGTCTTGCCGGAGACAGCCATCCAGTTCAGCCCCGCGCTGCGCCTCTCGCACGTGCCAGGCGGAAGCGTTTCGCAAGAAAATGCCCTGTTCAATGTCGTCGGCGTGAGAGGCGCAGTCGACGCACTGCAACGCCGGTTTGCGCACTGCGTGATCGACGGGCCAGTCGTCACCGGATGTGGCGCGTTGTTGCTTCAGGCGGATGCGGTGCTGCTGGTGGTGGACGCACGCCACACAACGCCATCCGCTGTCCGTCAAGCGCTTCGGCGCGCGGGTATGGATTCATCCCGCCTGACCGGTGTCATCCTGAACCATGCGTCGACAGATGCGCCCGGCTGGATGGTCGGGGACTGAGTTTCATGCGTCAACAACTTGCGCGCTCATTCGGGCCACTCAGCCTTGCGGCGGGCGTCGGGCTGGGCGCCATCGGGGCCGTTCTGCTCCTTACGTCTCCGTCTGCAAGCATCAAGGCCGTTGGATTTGCAGCGTTCGCTGTCTTCACCTTCCTGCTGATGACGCATCAGGTGCGCTGGTCCCTGTTGACCGCACTCTTCTTTCTCGCGCCCGTCGATATCAGCAAGGCCGTCATCGTGCCTTTGACGAATCGCTACCACCCGGTCGGCCCGTACTTGTCGCCGGGTCTGTACATCACCCTGGCGCATGTGGCGCTTCTTGCACTTCTGTTCGTCTGGCTGGGTCGGCGTGTACTGCTGGAACGTCGGCGTCCACCGATGACCGGTCTTGACGGGCTGGCTCTTGCGTATGCGGCCTGGATCATGCTCAGCAGCATGACCGCCGCTCAAGGTCTGCTGTCGGTGAGCAGTGCCATCGCCTACACCCTCTCGGTCCTGGGCTTCTACGTTGCGTCACATGCGATCGAGAGCCGGTCGGACATGCGATGGGTCATTCGGGCGTCGCTGCTCATCATGGCGATCGTGTTCGTTTGGGTGATGTTGCAGACCGCGACGAGTTCGATCCTTGCGCTTCCAGGCATGAAAGGCGAAGCATTCGGGGCATCTGTTGACTTTGGCGGTGGCTCGAAAGTGCACCGGCCATCAGGTTTCACGAGCCATCCCAACACGCTCGCGCACTACCTGGTGATCATGATCCCGCCCGCATTTGCAGTTGCGTTGCTCGGCCGTCATCGGATCGCCGCGCGCGTGTGGTGGATCGCCGTTGCAGCTTGCGTTGCAGGAGGTGCGATGCTGCTGCTCACGTTGTCGAGAGGTGGCTGGGCCAGCCTTGCACTTGCGGTGTCCGTGGTCGTCTTTGTGTACATGTACCGAGGGCTGGTCACGCTCAGGCAATTCGGATTGGCGTCGATTGTGGGGACGGTCGCGGCCATTGCACTCCTGGCGGCAGACCAGAACATCCTCTTGCGGCTGACAGCACCCGACAACCGTTCGCTCGAATCGCGCGAGCTGCTGGCCGACATGGCCTTCACCATCATCAAGGACAACCCGTTGTTCGGCGTCGGTTTCGGGGACTACAACCGGGCCGCCTATCACTATCCGGCCCCGCTTTTCGCCAACGTCTCGCCGGAGTACCAACAGTCGTTGCATCAGCTGGTCGTGCACAACCACTTTCTCCTCGTCGCTGCTGAAGTCGGCATTCCTGCATGCCTGTTCTTCATCTTCCTGCTCTGGCGTTTCATCCGCCTTCCTTTCCCACTTGACCGTTGGCGGGACCCTGGCTCCTTCGCCATCGCAGTCGGCCTTGCTGCAGCCGTGGTGGGCCAGGCGCTGTTCTTCAACTCGGACAACTACTACACCGACATCCGGGTTTTCCAGTTCTGGCTTTCGGTCGGCGTATTGCAGGCACTGACGCTTCAAGCCGAACGCGAGGGTTCCGCATGAGGAGCAGCAACAAGCTTCTGCACGCAATGAGTTCTTCCATGGGCGCGCGCCTGGCCACAGCGCTGTTCAACTACGGGCTGTTCTGGGCGCTGTCGCGGCTCGTCGATGCCAAAACCCTCGGTGCGTTCTCGCTGCTCATGAACGTGTTTCAACTGGCGCTGTTGCTGCCACTGCTCGGCATGGCGGTTCCCTTGATCCGTCGCATCGCGACCAGCGAGCAGGACATGGGCAACGAAGTCACCAACGCGGTCGCTTTCACGGCGCCGGTGAGTGTGATCCTCGCGCTGTCGGTGGGCGGATGGGGCCACTTCTCCCATGAAGGCGAACTGGCCCTCCCATCCTGGCTGGTTGCCGCATCGCTGCTCCCCACCGCTTGGACCACCGTGGCCGAAGCGACGCTGATCGGTCGTGAGCGGGTGGCTGACGTGGCTCGGTTCACCTTCGTCGAGGCCCTGTTGCGGACCGGCTTGGCCCTGGTCTGCGTGTGGCTCGGATATGGCCTGGTGGGCATCTTCGCTTCGCTTCTTGCCGCGCGCATCGTGGCGGCCGTGCTCTTCGCTTTCCACCCAGAAATCTCGCTGCAGCGCCCTTCCCAGTGGCACCGCCTCAGCTTCCTGCGCAACTGTCGCGAGGTGCCGATGTACTTCAGCATCACGCTGGTATCGGCCCTGACGACGCGCTTGGACGTGATCGCGCTTTCGCATCTGGCCGGGCTTCGCGACGTGGCGATCTACGCTGCGGCATCGCGCCTCTATGACGCCGCGCAGATTCTGCCGACCGTGCTCGCGCTCGTGATCCTCCCGGCATTGGCGCGACAGTTCGTGTCGGCGCCACAGCAGTTTCGCGACACCCTCGAGCGAAGCGTTCGCCTGAGCCTGATCATCGGCCTGGGGCTGGCGTTGATCGCTTCGGCCTTGTCAGGCCCGTTGATCGCACTGCTCTACAAGCCCGACGTTGCCGACGCCGCACAAGCCTTGAGGTTCTTTGCCTTCTCGGCGGTGCTTGCGATGATCGATGTGGTGCTTTCCTCGACCATGCTAGCGGCAAGCGCCCAGCGCCACGACCTTCGCTCGCTGCTGTTCGGCCTGCTCGTTCTGATCGCTTCGCTCTGGATCCTTGCGCCGCGATTCGGGCCGACGGGCACTGCTGCAGCCGTCGCGATCGCCATGTGCGCAAGGGTCGGCGCACGACTGAGCTGGGCTGTCCGGCACCTCGGTCTGCCGGCGGCGTGGCACGACCTTCTGAGGCTTGCCATCGCTTGCGCCATCGGGATCGGCACATTGATCTTTTCCCTGCGTTGGGGTGCCTTGGCAGCGCTTTTCGCCGCGCCAATCGCCTATGCGGCGGCGGTGGTGCTCACGGGTTTGCTGGGCCGCCATCCGATACGCGAGCTGCGTCGCGACATCGCGCTGCTCACCAACGGCGCAGCCATCTGACAGCAACGAGCCCCATGCGAATCCTTCATCTCGATCCCGACGACATGGACAACCCGTATTCCGGCGGGGGACCGGTGCGCACCTACGAAATCTACCGCCGGCTCGCCGCGCGCCACGAGATCACCGTGCTCACGCCGACATTCGAGGGCTCCCAACCAGAGCGCATCCGTGACGGCATCCGCTACGTGCGACTGGGCCGAAAGGTGGGCAACCATGGCTCGTCGCATCACCTGACCTTTCTTGCGGCATTGCCGCGCGCGGTACGACGCTTCGACTACGACCTCCTGGTCGAGGACACGATGCCGCCCTGCTCGACGACCTGGACGCCATGGTTCGCTCGCCGCTCTTCTCCTCTGATTTCATCAGTGCAGTGGTGGCACGCGTATACGTACACACAGCGCTTGAAACTGCCTTTTCATTGGGGACAACAGCGTGCGGTGCGGTCGTATGACCACTTCGTGGTCCTGACCGACCAGATGCGCAAGACGATTCTCGCGGCCAACCCGAAAGCGAACTGTCGCGTCATCGCCAACGGCATCGACAGCGATCTTTTCGATCAGCCGATCGGCATTCCCGGCGCGCTCGGACAAGGGATCCTGTACGTGGGCAGGATCGAAATCGGCGCCAAAGGCCTCGACCTGCTGATGGCAGCGGTAGGCTCGATTGCGCCCGAGCGCCGACCGCACCTCACGATCGCCGGCCTCGGCCCATCAGGAGAACAACGCGCTCTCGACAAGCTCATCGATCAGCACCACCTGCGGGGATCGGTCACGCAGGTCGGGAAGGTGACCGCCGCAGAGCGCAATCGCCTCCTGCAGGCATGCCGTTTCCTGGTGATGCCTTCTCGCATGGAGACCTTCGGCATGACGATTGCCGAGGCCAATGCTGCCGGCAGGGCCGCGTTGACCTTCGACATCGGGCCCATGAATGAAGTGTCTTCGGCCGCGGTGCCACGGGTCGCGGCGTTCGATATCGCGGCCTACGGCCGGGGCATCGGTCGATTGATGTCGATGCCGGATGCCGAGCTCATCGACATGGGCAGAGCGTGCCGCGCCTGGGCGCGCCAATACGACTGGGACAAGGTCGCGGCGGCGCAGGAAGCGTTCTACGGCGAAGTGCTTCGTGCGCACGCGGACCGGGGGACCCGGGCATGAACTTGCAGCGATGCACGCAGTGGATCGTCGCCAGGGCCATGGGGATGCTGCGCCCAGACGCGCGCAACTCGCTGGCCATCAGCCTGTTGTTGACCGCGCCCGATCGGCCTCCACGCCCGATCGATCATTTCGACGCAAGGCGTGTCGTGGTGCTCGCGCCGCATGCCGATGACGAATCGATCGGTTGCGGCGGCGTGATCGCGCTGCATGCGCGCGCGGGCGCACAGGTCCGCGTGGCCGTCATGACCGACGGCGCGCTCGGCGATCGCCGCTTCGCGCGCACCGACCTGCCGCCCGCAGCGCGGGCTCTGATGCGCGCAGAACTGATCCGCACGCGACGCGATGAAACCATCGACGCCTGCAAGGCGCTGGGTGCACCGAACCCGGTGTTCTTCGACGCGCCCGATGGCGCGCTCGCACCGAACCCGGCCTTGGTGGAGCGGCTGGGCAGCCTGCTCGATGCATGCAAGCCCGAACTGATCTACCTGCCGTTCTTGATGGACCAGCACGAAGATCACTGGCAGACCAACCGCATCTTCAATCTGGCGCTCGCGCGTTGCGGGCCGTGGCAGAAGGCTTTGCTGGTTCGCGGCTATGAGGTCTGGTCGCCACTGGTGGCGAACCGCCTCGTCGACATCACGGCGGTCGCCGCGCAGAAGGTCGCCGCCGTCCGGTCGCACGCTTCACAGCTGCGCGACAGGGACTATCAAACCGCCATCCTCGGCCTCAATCAATACCGGGCCATGCACCTCGAACAGACCGATGGCCGTCTCGCAGAAGCATTCTTCGAATGCTCTGCGCCCGGCTATCAGCTTCTGATGGCCTCCGTCGCGCAGCGCCACGCCAGTGTCTGACCCAAACGCCGAGCATCCCCATGGAACATCCTTTGCCGCCCAAAGACGGTCCCCTGCGCTGGGCCGAGACCCAGCGTCTCATCCGCACCGACTTCGCACGGCTGGTCGCGCTCATGGGCGGCAATGCGACGCTGTCCAACCGCGTCTTCTGGTTCTTCCTGCCGAGCTACCAGGGATTGCTGCATTACCGGCTCTATCGACACGCCTACGTCAACGGCTGGCGCAGGCTTGCCGGCCTGATGTTCCTGGTGACCCAATACCTGGTGGGCGTCGACATTCCGCCCGCCACGTCGATTGGCGAAGCCTGTCTGCTGGGCCATCGCCCCATCGCACTGTCGGGCCTCATCGGACGCCATTTCACGATGATGGGACAAGGCGCCATCGGCGGCGGTCTCGACAGCCGCGACATCGGCGGCGGCCCCGGGTTGCCGGTCATCGGCGACAACGTGCGCGTCTCGATCGGCGTGTCGATACTCGGCCCGGTGCGCATCGGTGACGGGGCCCGGGTGGGACCGGCTGCCACCGTGACGCGCGACGTCCCGGCCGGCGCGATGGTCATCGCCCCGACGTCGCGCATCGCGCACTTCTGACGGGTTGGCCGCCATGAACCCAACCATCCAGACCGAACGCATATCGCTGGCCCGAACATTCGCGTTGATCGATTCCGATCTGGTCCGCCTCGCCGATCACCTCCAGGTGACCGACACGCTGGGACAACGTCTATATTTTTTTCTCGTCCCCGGCTTCCTGGTCTTGTTCCTGCATCGCGTGTCGCGCTACGCGTACCTGCGCGGCTGGCGCAAGACCGCGCGGCTGATCGCATTGCTGGGGCTCTACCTCACGCACTCGGAAATTCCCCCGACCACATCGATCGGCCCTTCGGCACTCATCTCGCACGCCACCGGCGTCAACCTGTTCGGCCGCATCGGCGCCCGCTTCACCGTCAGTGGCGCCGGCGCGATCGGTGGAGGCATGGGGATCGAGGACATCGGCGGCGGGCCGGGCTATCCCGTGCTGGGCGACGACGTGGTGCTGGCCTATGGCGCGTGCGTGCTGGGGCCCGTGCGCGTCGGCGACGGCGCGCACATCGGGCCGGGTGCCCTCGTCACCTTCGACATCCCCGAACGCGGACTGGTGCTGTGGGACAAGCCCCGCGTGATCCGCGGCGGCGCCTCCAGACCCGAGGCAACGACATGAAAGCCACGCCATGAATCCACCCATCGTCACGATCGTCATCGTCAACTGGAACGTGCGCGAGCTGCTGCACGCCTGCCTGCACTCGCTCTACGACAAAGGCGGCATGGCAACGAACGACATGCATGTGATCGTCGTGGACAACGCCTCGGCCGATGGCAGCGCGGCGATGGTCGCGGCATCCTTCCCGCAGGTCGAGCTGATTGCGAACGTCGACAACGCCGGATTCGGGCGCGCCAACAACCAGGCGCTCTCGTTCTGTACCGGCCGCTATGTGCTTCTGCTCAATCCGGACACGGTGGTCGAATCCGGCGCCATCGCGGGGCTGGTCAGGGCGATGGACGACGAGGCGGACATTGCGGTGATCGGCTGTCGCCTGCTCAATGGCGACGGCACGCTCCAGCGCTGGACCGGCGGCGCCTATCCGCGCTTGCTCAATCTCGCGAACCACTACCTCTTCCTCGATCGCCTGCTGCCGGGTTCCTGGCGCCCCATGCCGCTCTACCTCGATCACGACGTGCAATCCGACATGGAGGTCGATTGGGTGTCGGGCGCCTGCATGATGCTGCGCGCGAGCCGGCTCGACAGCCGGTTGTTCAATCCGGATTACTTCATGTACGGCGAAGACATGGAGCTGTGCCACCGCCTCAAGAAGGCGGGTGGTCGCGTCGTCTACAGCCCGAAGGTGTCGATCGTCCACTACCAGGGCGAAAGCATGAAGAAGCAGGAAGGCGACGTGCTGCTGTCGTCGCTGAAGGGGCCACGCCAGTTCTACCGGCAGATGCGTGGCGGCCGCGGTTTGTGGTTGTACGACCTGATCACCGTGACGGGCTTCGGCTTGCGCTGGTTCCTGTTTCGGCTGGGCGGCATGTTCAGGTCCGGCGAGAGCTGGCGCGGCAAGGCGGCATCGAGTCGCGACATGATGCATCGCGCGTGGGCGATCATGCGGAGCAGCTGATGGCGGCGCGCACCGGGTGGCGCCCGTCGCGCCGGGAAGCATTCGGTGGCCTTGCCCTGCTGGCAAGCGGCGCCTCGCTGCTCGCGGCCAACTCGTGTTCTGCGCAGTCGTTTCCGACGAGCAGCGAAACGTTCGCCTTCGATGTCGTGCTCGATGGCGATGCGGCGGGCGCACCGGTCAACCGCCGCGTGCTCGGCAGCAACGTGGGCTGGGCGTTCGGTGGCGACGACATGCTGGACAAGACCGGTGAATTCGACCCGGGCATGTTGCGTCTCGCACGGCAGATCGGGCCCACGGTTCTGCGCTATCCGGGCGGTACCTACGCCGACGTCTTCCGATGGGAGGCTGCACGAAACGAGCATGTCTTCAACCGTCAGCAGCAGTCGACGCTGATGGATACACAGCGGTTCCTCGAGCTGTGCGAAGCGCTGGACGCGCAGCCGCTGATCACCGTCAACATCGTGACCGGTACGCCGGAAGAAGCCGTACGTTGGATCGCAGCGACCAACATCAGGGGCATGACCTCGCGCCTGACGGGCCGCCCGCTGCCGCGCGTTGCGTTCTGGGAGCTCGGCAACGAGCCCTACCTCCAGGAGGACTCACGCCACGACATCGATCTCGCGCCCGAAGAGTTCGCACGTCGCGCCAACCGTTTCATTGCCGCGCTGCGCAAGGTCGATGCCGACATCTCGATCGGCCTGCCACTCACGAACGACCGACGTGCTGGCGTGGCGGTCACGCCCTATCCGGGCTTTGCGCGCAAGGTGCTGGCGATCGTGACCGAACGCTTCGACTACGTGAGCCTGCACGACGCCTACATGCCGTTCGGCGGCAAGACCGGCATGGACCGCAGGACGCTCTACTGGGCCGCCGCGGCCGCCGCCCGTACCGTGCGCAAGGACATCGAGGCCATGACCGCGCTCCTGGCTGAACTGCGTCCAGGGCAGACGCTTCCGGTCGCCATCACGGAGTACGCCCCCCTCTTCAGCCTCGGCAAGGGAGCGACCGATGCGCTGTTGGCGTCGCCGGCCGGGGCCATCTACATGGCCGACCTGCTGAGGGTCTTTGCCCGGACACCCGAAGTGCTGCTGGCCAACCACTGGTCGCTTTCGGCCAACTGGTTGTTCGGTGCCATTCATGCGGATGGCCACGCGCGGCCGGCGGGAGAGGTGTTGCGACTGATGGGCGAGGCATTGCGTGGCGAACGCCTCGAAGCGCAAGTCCGGTCACCGACCCAGCGTGTCGAAAAGGTGGGTCAAGTGGAACCGCTGGATGCGATGCCGCTGATCGAGACATTGGTGACGCGCGACGGGCCTACGCTGCGCATCGTGTTCATCAACAAGGACCCGGCGCGCGCCGCGAACGGCCGCGTCGACATGCGAGGGGCGCAACTTCCGGCAACGGCGGCACTGGCGCTGCTCACCGCGCGCGACCTCTTCGATGCCAGCGATGTCCGCAACGTATTCGTGCGCACCGACAGCACGGTCGACCTGGCCGGCAAGCACTTCTTCCTGCCGCTTCCGCCACACAGCGTGGCCCTGCTCACCATCGACTGCCCTCTTTCATGAATCGTCTTTCGCCCCGGCCACGCATCGGCGTGGACTTCCATACGTTCGACGGCCTCTTCCAGGGCAGCCGCAGCCACATCCTCGGGGTGTATCAGGAAGCCATCGCGCTCGCACCGGACATCGATTTCGTGTTCCTGCTCGAAAACACCGAGCAGTTGCGCTCGGAGCACGCTGCATTCCGGGCGTCCAACGTGGAGTTGGTGTCGGTGCCCCATCGCAACGGCCTCGTCCGGCTGGCCTGGCAACTGCCGAGACTGCAGCGCTCGCTGTCTCTCGACCTGCTGCACGTGCAGTACCGCCTGCCCTTCTTCCCAGCGGGTCCATGCGCGTGCACCATCCATGACACCCTCTTCGAGACACACCCGGAGTTCTTCACGAAGAATTTCGTGCGGATGTCGCGCTTCACGGGCAGGCGGGCCGTGCGCGATGCCGCGCTTCTCTTCACCGTCAGCGAGTTCTCACGCCAAGAGATCGCCAGGCT
The DNA here is from genome assembly GCA_041424275.1 of Variovorax sp. Lineage (GTDB taxonomy): Bacteria > Pseudomonadota > Gammaproteobacteria > Burkholderiales > Burkholderiaceae_C > Variovorax. The sequence goes on along the minus strand of JBGMOF010000023.1, from coordinate 109,350 downwards.
GTACGGCGTCGACGCCGCGCGAATCGCGATCACCACCAACGGCGTCGATGCCACGCGCTTCCACCCTGGCGACGACGGCATGGACTACGTTCGTGCGCAGGGCCTGGAGGCGGGCCAGTACCTTTGCACCGTGGGGCGGCTCGAGCCACGCAAGAACCATGTCAACCTGTTGCGCGCGTACGCGCTCCTGCCGCAGCCACGGCCGCCGCTGGTCATCGTCGGCCAGCGGGACGCAGGCAGCGACCCGATCTTCTCGGCCTTGCACGCACTCGGACACGAGAACGAAGTCAGGTTCTTGAGCCAGGTACCCGACCATGCCGTCCCCGCGTTGATCCGGCACGCCGCAGTATTCGTGTACCCGAGCTTTGCCGAAGGCTTCGGCATGCCGGTGGCCGAGGCGATGGCGAGCGGCGTGCCGGTGGTGACCTCGAGCACCACCGCGTTGCCCGAGGTCGCTGGCACGGCCTCGCTCACAGCCGACCCGCACGACCCGGCGGACATCGCACGCGCCATCACGGCGCTTCTGAGCGACGCGGCGTTGCACCGAAAAACCATCGCCGATGGTCTGGTGCAGGCAGCGCGTTTCAACTGGCACGACGCGGCACAGGTGCTGGTGGCCCGCTACCGCACACACTTCTCCGCGCAAGGCTGAATCCCTCTCGCAAGCGCTTGCATCGCTGAGCTGCCCCTCGCTTTCCTGAGGCCTCAATGTGACTTCTTGGTCACTTTGATGCGTACCGCTCTGTCATGTTGAATGGGCATGCTCGCGCGTTTGCGCGAGCCTTCGTCGCGCGCATATCGTGAGCCAACTGCCGCATAGGGGGTGGTGCGCATCGTGCATGCGATTTATGGTTCGCCGCTCGTGCAGCGGCAGCTTCCAGCGCCTCGCGTCGTCTCCATTCCAACGCTTCGACTCATGCCATTTGTACCTACCAGACCTCTGCAAAAACAGCTTCCCGAAATCGAACTCGAACAATCGCGGCTGCCTGAACTGGGCTATGAACGACCCGACGAAGCGGGCCTGGTGCGATGCATCGAGCATGGCTTCCCGACACCGCTCGCGAGATGGCATGCACATGAAGACTTCGAGCTCCACCTGATCGTCGCGACCACCGGCAATGCATTCGTTGGCGACTGGATCGGCACCTTCGAGCCTGGCCACCTGGTCCTGTGCGGCGCACGGCTGCCGCACAACTGGATCTCGCTCGACACACCGGCCGGTGGCGTGGCGCGACGCGACCTCGCGATCCAGTTCGTGCCCGATCCGATATTCACCGCGGCCGAAACTTTCGTCGAGCTTCACGAGACCGCGCGCATGCTCAAGCGCGCGTGTCACGGCATCGAGTTCTTCGGCATGGCCGACCTTGCGCAACGCTACTGGTTCGAAGTGCGGGCGGCACGCGGCCTCAAGCGCTTCCGCCTCTTCTGCGATTTCCTGGCCGAGCTGGCCGATTGCACCGACTACCGCCTTCTCTCGAGTGCACCGACGCAGGACGATGGCGACACCGAGCTGCAGTCGATGCACGACATCGTGGGCCGGATCGCCGCCAACCCCGGCACGCCTTGGTCGGCAGCCGATCTCGCCGCAGGCATCGGCATGAACACCGGGCGCTTCGGCCGCCTGTTCAAACGCTGCACCGGCCACAGTTTTTCAGCGTACGTGAACCAGATGCGTGTGCGTCATGCGTGCCACCTGCTGACGGAAACCCATCAGTACGTGACGTCGATCTGCTACGAGGCGGGCTTCAACAACGTCGCGAATTTCAACCGGTGGTTCCTCAGCCTCAAGGGCATGACGCCGACCGATTACCGCCGGCGAAGCCTCGAACGGCTCTCGAACATCGCAGTGCGCGAGGACGAGTGATCGACTGGACGGTGCCGTCGATATTTGACATCCCGTTACGTCGAGTTGACGTTTCGTATTGATGTTGGAAAAAACTTTATCGAACGCATTGAAGACGCGTTCATAGACTGCACTGGCCCGCAAGGTCAGCTGGCGTTCAGCAGCTGTTTCGTCCTACTCATCACGAATTCACAGGAGCTTCCATGCAGTCTCAACGTCTCGACCAAATCCGCCGCCGTGTTGTCTCGAAGATCAAGATCCAGGGCCAGGGCATGACCGAATACCTGGTGATCCTCGGCCTCATCGCCATCTCCGCGATCGCGGTGTTCAGCTTCTTCGGCCAGACCCTGCGCAACCAGGTCGCCGGCATGTCGCAGGAAGTCAGCGGCAAGACCGGCTCGGCAGAAGTGACCAAGGCGCAAACCGCCGCAGGCAAGGGTTCCACCAACGCCGACGTCAACTACAACATGAGCACCTACACCGAAGGCGGCTCGAACGGCGCCAAGTAAGCAGGCACCGCCACCGGCAGCAGCACTGGCTTGAACACTGAGTAGGCACCCATGACCTGCCAGACATCGCCCAGGCCCATGCACCGGTGGCCACACGCCATGTGGCGGCCGTCCAGCCGCCGACATGCGCAGGCCGGCCAGGCCATCGTCTTCATCGTCGCGATGTTGCCGGTCATCTTCCTCAGCATCCTGGTGGTCTACAACACGGCCGTCTCCACGCGCGAGAAGATGAAGCTCCAGAACACGGCCGACGCAACCACCTACAGCGCCAGCGTGCTCACGGCACGCAGCCTCAATTACCTCGCCTACACGAACCGCGCGATGGCCGCCAACGAGGCCAGCATCGCGACGATCGCGAGTGTGCAGACGTCGATGGGCACGTTCATCACCTCGGCGGCCAACATCCAGGAAGGCCGCGTGATTGCCAAGGGGTTCGAAGGCTTGCGCAATCTCGAGCGCGCCAGGCTGCCCATCGTCGGCCCGATCTTCGCGCTTCGCTACGGAATCAATCTCTTGCAGGCCGAGCGCCTGCAACGCACGGCCGACCGCATCGCCGGCTTTGTGGAGCCGGCCTCCAAGCCGCTGCAGGTCGGCGCCGACGTCCTGCGTGTGCTGAATCAGGGCATCTCCGCCAGCCAGGTCGCGATGCTGGCCAGCACCGTGGCGCAACTGCCGCAGGTCATCAAGGACGTGCTGCTCGCGAACGATCCCGACGCGACGGTCCCGCCGGGCGAGACCGCCATCCTCGCGACCAAGTTCGTGGCCGACCTCGGGCTCTACCTCAAGAGCTACCACCAGTCGGCGAGCGGTCCCTTCGACGACGAAGAATTCAACGAGGTGCTGCGCTTCGCCCATGCGGCCCAGGCCACCCGCGACGACTGGACCAAGAAGCGCCGTTTCCTGCCCGACTGGGCCAGCGCGATCGGCACCGGCCTCGCCGGTACGCTCAAGGGCATCGTCAGCGACTTCCCGGTGACGCCACCCGGCTTCGCCTACCTGACTGGTAGCGTGCTCAGCGGCTTGGTCGACTGGAAGGGCGGCACCGAGCTCGTGGCCGACCAGGGCGTGCTCGGCGGACGTGCCGGTCGCATCCGATGGCATTCGGCAGACGCCATCGAGATCCGCCTGCCCCTCGGCCTGCTCTACACCGACCTGATCGGCGGCGCGAGCGACATCGCACGCGGCAAGTTCGGGCTCGGCGCAGGCGCTGCGACCGGCGGCGGCCCCTACGTGATGCGCAGCTGGGAAGGCCAGCGCCTGACGCTCGACACCTACTCGACCGAGGCGCGCACCTACGGCGGCCTGAACGACGAGATCGGCGACAGCGCCTACATGGTGAGCGGATCGTTCCAGCGCGCCGCAGGCAACCGCAACGGCGGCATCCTGCCGGGCGCCTGGCCGGTGCTTCAGTTCGAAGCCAAGCTGCACTACGGCCCGCGCACCAGCATCGGCACCAACCTCACCCAGAACTGGTCGATGCCGCGCTACATCGACATCAAGGACCACCCGCCGATGGCGGCCAACGAGTCCGACAACTGGCTGGCGGAGAACGGCTTCAAGGGCAAGAACCCGCTCAAGTGGGGCAAGAACACCGACAAGGGCCCAGCCTTCACGCTGGTGGTGCAGAAGGGCGCAGAGCGCATCCGCACCGGTGAGGTGGCGGGCTTCGGTGACGCGACCGAAGGCGCGCGCGCCGGTCTCGGGGACCATTTCGGCGGCAATTACATCAAGGCGGTATCGACGTCGCAGGTGTACTTCCGCCGGCCGCAGGACCGCTGGGCGCGGCGCGACACCTCCGCGGACGACCCGCCGCAGATCGGCAAGTACAACGTGGGCTTCTCGGGTGGCTACATCGAGCACCGGAGCCTCTTCAGCCCCTACTGGCACGTGCACAACGTGGAGCCCTCGCTCTGGGCGCGCGCCATCGCGATGGGCGGCGCAGCCATCAGCGCGGCCAGCGAACCGGACAGCGGCGACTGAGGCGACCGATGCGAACCCCCGGACGAACCGCTCGCATGCAAGGCCATGCGATGACCGAAACGCTGCTGATCGCGGGCTTCGCCGCCATCGCGCTGGCCGCCATCCCGGCCATCGCCGAATACGGCACCAAGCGCCAGCAGACCGTCGCTGCCGCGAAGCTGGTCGCCTGGCAGCGCACGGTGTGGATGCCCGGCACCGACGCGATCAGCGCGAGCGAGGCGACGGGCGCGTCCGGCGCCATCAAGAAGTCGGACGACGAGGTCACGCGTGACCTGCGGCGCCACATCTTCCGGGATCGCACCACCGAGGGCGCGACCCTGCATGCGGCCGACATCGCGGAGTTCGAGCCGACGCTGCCGACCATCGACCCCCGCACCACGCGCGTGGTCGCCCGCACGACGGCCGCCAGCCTGCCCTCCCTCCTGAACGCCAGCGACACGCTCTTCGACAGCGTCCGTGTGGCGCAGGGTGCACTTGCCAGCAACGTCGTCACGCAATCGCTCGGCAAGTTCACGTTCGTGAGCGGCGGCTACCTGCGCAACCAGGTCGACGTGACGCAGACCAACGCGGGCTTCACGCTGATGCCCGAGGCACAGATGACCGAGCAGGTCACCATGCTCACCGAGGCGTGGAATGCGGGCGGCACCAACCGCGAAGAAAAGAAGATCCAGGGCTTGGTGCCGCTCAAGCTGGCCGACAGCGTGTTCTACCAACAGCTTCGCGGCGGACTCGAGCAGACGGCACGGGTGATCAACACGGTTCTTCCAGGCTTTCCGACGGCCAACCTGACCTTCGGCCTCACGCCGGGCGATGCCCAGGAGAAAACGCCGCTAGACCGCTTCGAGCGCATCACGGCGCAAGGCGGGGAAACCGGTGGCGCTGGGGATGCCGACGGCGGCAGCCCGAAGGACCACTTCCGCTACTACCGGGCCTTCCCACCCACGCCCGTGGTCAACACACTTCCGTGAGATCCGCCGCGCGTCCTGCCGTCCGCCGGTGTCGGGCCCTCGCCGTGTTCGGCCTCGTGTGGCTCGTCGCGCAGGCCGGCTTGGCCGCGGTGCCGGTGCGCGACTGGCCGACGCTGCCTTCGCCGCCCGATTCGAAGAGCTACTGGGTCGCCCAGTACATCGAACAGAACACGGTCCCGATGCAGATCCGTGGCTTTGATTCCGAGGCGTCGGTGGCCGACGTGACGCGCTTCTACGAGCGCTGGTTCAAGGACAAGGTCGGCTTCGGCAACAGCCAGGTCGGCGAGACCCGCGTGCTCGGTGCGCGGCTCGGCGTTTACCAGGTGACGGTGCAGCTGCGCAGCGCAGGCGGCAAGACGCTGGGGCGCCTGGTGTCTGCCGCGGTCTACGAGGACGGCGGCCAGACCGACGCGCAGCGCATCGAGCGCATCGGCAAGGGCTTTCCGCGGCCGGTCGGCTCGCAGATCGTGTCGGACACGCTGTCGCTCGACCCGGACCAGCGCAACCGCACCATCGTGCTGACCAACACCTTGAGCATCGAGACGAATGCGCTGTACCTGCGCGAGCGCATGGTGCCGCTGGGCTGGTCGCTGCTGCAGGACCGCACGGTCGAGGCCAGCACGCGATCTGCGCTGGTGTTCCGCCGCGGCTCCGAGGAAATGGTCGTCGCCATCTCGATCAAGGATGCGATGTGCTTCATCGTCGCCAGCCAGACCACACCGGAATGACGCCGCGCCACCGCCAGCAGGGCCAGGTCATCACCGAGTACGTGATCGTCGCGGGCATCCTGGCCGTGATGCTCTTCGCCACGTTCCCGGGCGCCGACCGCTCGGTCATCAGCCTGTTGATCAAGGCGTTCCAGGATGCCTGGGACACCTATTCCTACACCTTGTCCTATCCCCTCTGACCTCCGATGAAATCCTCTCCCGGCCTCCTCAAAGTCAAGCAGAACCTGCGTCGGTTGTCTCCGCTGATCGGCGCGCTGGTGCTCGGCCTGCTCGCCGCCGGCCTCGGCTGGTACTACCTGCGCGCCAGCGAACGCGAGATCGCGGCCAGCCTCGAGAAGGATGCGAACAGCCAGCGGCGTGACGTGGTCGTGGCGCGGCAGGCGCTGGGCGACGGCATGGTGGTGTTGCCGACCATGGTGGCCAAGCGTTCGGTGCCTTCGGACTACGTGCACAACGATGCGCTCACGCCGGAGACCTTCGTGCAGTTCGCGGGGCGCCAGCTCACCGTGCCGGTCGCCGCGGGCAAGCCGCTGCTCGCCTCCTTCTTCGCGGCACCGCGCAAGGTGTTCGCCGAAGAGATCGAGCGCGGCGTGCGGGCCATCACGATTCCGGTCGACGAGATCAGCTCCATCTCGGGCATGTTGCGCGCGGGCGACCGCATCGACTTCATGTACGTGGTCGAGAAGCAGCGCGAAGGTGCGCAGACCGTGGTCGTGCCGCTGCTGCAGGACATCGAGGTGCGGGCCACCGGCCAGATCACCTCCGAACAATTCGCTTCGATGCGCAAGCGCTCCGAGGTCTCGGCCGAGACCGATCCGTATGCGCAGCAGCGCTACTCGACGGTGACGGTGGCGCTGCCGCCGTCGGACGCGCAGAAGCTGGTCCTCGCGCAACGCACCGGCAAGATCATCGCGGCGCTGCGCAACCCGGAAGACCGCCAGTCGTTGCGCACCGGCTTCGACGCACTGGACCTCGACGCCGTGGTCGACGGGTTCCGGCCGCAGCGCTCGCGGCCGATGCCGGTCGTCAACCGGACGGCTGCGCCTCCGGGCGTGGAATACATCGTCGGCGGCACGGGCGGCCGCAGCGCCGGCGCCGGCCAGGGCCTCGGCCAGGACCTGCAGCAGGCGATCGCCGCGGCGACCGCCGCCAAGGCACCCACGGCGCCCGCGCAGTGATTTCCGCCGCACCGTTTTCCGCGCCGTCTTGCCTGCAAGGCCGCAACCCAGGTTTTCATTTCACGACGCCCTCGCGCGCCCTGCCCTTGACCTTCAGCAACCGATCGATTGCCCTTCGCGGCGCCCTGGCTGCGGCCGCCACCTTGTGCCTGATGGCGCCCGAGGCCGCGTTCGCGCAGCTTCGCGCGCCGACGCTGCCCTCCGGCACGGTCGTGCCGGGCACGTCTTCGTCCTCGCCGTTCCCGCTGCAGGGCACGCCCGTGCAGGCATCGCCCACCGAACGCTCGCCCGGCATCCGCCCGACGCCGGCAGCGGTGCCCGTTGCCGCGAGCACTGCGCCGCCGGTCATCAGCCAGGCAGAGCTGGACCAGCTCGCAGCCCGCGCCGTGGTCATGCAGGACCTGCCCGCGAGCCTGACGCTCTACGTCGGCCAGATGGCGCTGGTGCGCATGCCCAACGTGGCGCGCGTGGCCACCGGCAGCGGCAAGGTGATGGAGGCGCGCGTGCTCGACGGCAGCAACCTGCTCATCACCGCGCAGGACGCGGGCGACAGCACGCTGCACGTCTGGGACAAATCGGGCCGCGTGCGCAAGGCCAAGGTGCGCGTGAACATCGTGGACCTCGAGCGCATCGGCGCCGAGCTGCGCGAGATCACGCAGGGCATGACGGGCATCAACATCCGGCGCATCGGGGAGCGGATCGTGATGGACGGCAGCAACCTCGACCCCGGCGCCGTGGAGCGGCTCGACACCATCGCCAAGCTCTACAACCCGGCCGTGGTGTCGCTGGCCACGGCCGACCGCATCCGCGTGGACCGGATGGTCGACATCCAGGTGCGCATCGTCGAATTCAACAAGACCGCGCTCGACAACCTCGGCGTGCAGTGGCAAGGCGCCAGCAACGGCGGCTTCAGCCTCGGCCTGTTCTCGGACATCGCGTCCAGCGGGTCGTACCGCGTGCTGCCGGAGAACTCGCCCTTCGCCAACGGCAGCGCGGCCAACACGGCGCTGCTGAGCCGCAACCAGCGCACGCCGCAAAGCTACTTCGGCGTGGCCGCGACGCTGGGCTCGCAGATCAACCTGCAGGTGCAGCGCGGCAACGCCTATCTGCTCGCCTCGCCCAACCTGTCGACACGCAGCGGCGGCGAAGCGAAGTTCCTGGCGGGCGGCGAGTTCCCGCTGCCGGCCCTGAGCACGCAGGGCGCAGGCTCGGTCGAGTTCAAGCCCTATGGCGTGCGGTTGAACATCAAGCCGATCGCCGATGGCGCGGGCAACGTCTCGGGCAGCATCCTGACCGAGGTCAGCAGCATCGACCGCAGCGTGGCGGTGCAAGGCATCCCGGGCCTGCTCATCCGCCGCACCGACACCGAGTTCAACGTGCGCGACGGCGAGACCATCGTGCTCTCGGGCCTCATCAAGCGCGAGTCGTCGCGCAGCAGCGACGGACTCCCGGGCCTGCGCCGCGCGCCCGTCGTCGGGCGCGCGTTCCGCTCCGACAACGACACCGACAGCGAGCAGGAAGTGGTCGTCTTCATCACGCCACGCGTGGTCGACCCGGCGTACAGCACGGCGCGCATCGACCGCGCGAACCGCATCGAGGACCAGGTGAACCGCGGCTTCGGCAACCTGATCGAGGACAGGTCCGCACCGCCGCCCGGCCCGGCGCCGGCTTCGTACCCGCCCGTCGGTCCCTACGAGGCGCCCTGAGGCCGACGGCATGCACAAGGTCCTGGTCAATTCACCGCAGCAGGCCGTGCGCGAGATCGCGCTCGAAGGCCCGGAAACGCACATCGGGAAGGACCCGGGCAACGCGATCGTGCTGCCCGGATGGAACGTCGCAAAGCAGCACGCGCAGTTCCTGGTCAACGACGAGCAGGTCTTCCTGCAGGACATGGGGAGCCTGTTCGGCACATGGGTCGACGGCAACCGCGTGACGCGCCACGGGCCGATGGTCGGCGGCGAGGAGATCATCATCGGCGGCCACACGCTCGTGGTGCTGCTCGATGCGTCACTGCAGCCGGCCGGCACCGAGACGCACGACGCCTCGGACGCGCCGGCACGCATCGCGGCCCCGCTGGTCGAGGACCCGTTGCTGTTCTGGCGCCGTTCGCTGCACCGCACGCTGCTGCAGCAGCTCGAGAACCGCCGGATCGACACGGCGCAGATGAAGGACGAAGAGCTGCGCTCGAACATCCGCGCGCTCATCGCCGAGATCATTCGCGACACGCGCGACATGCCCGCCGACCTCGATCGGGCCCAGCTGAGCCAGCAGTTGCTCGACGAGGCGATCGGCCTGGGCCCGCTCGAGGTGCTGCTCAAGGACGACACCATCACCGAAGTGATGGTCAACCGCTTCGACGAGATCTGGATCGAGCGGCTCGGCCGGCTGGAGCGCACGAACGTCGCCTTCACCAGCAACATCGCGGTGCTCGGCGCCATCGAACGGATCGTGACGCCGCTCGGCCGGCGCATCGACGAGAGCTCGCCCATGGTCGACGCGCGCCTGAAGGACGGCTCGCGCGTGAACGCGATCATTCCGCCGCTCGCGCTGCGCGGCCCGAGCATCACGATCCGGAAGTTTCCCAAGAACCGCATGGGTCACGAGGGAATGATCCAGATCGGTTCGATCACGCCGCAGATGGTGCAGTTCATGCGGATCGCGGTGCAGGAGAAGCTCAACATCATCGTCTCGGGCGGTACCGGCACCGGCAAGACGACGCTGCTCAACATGGTCTCGAACTTCATCCCGCCCGACGAGCGCATCGTGACGATCGAGGACGCGGCGGAACTGTCGCTCAACCAGCCCAACCTGGTGTCGCTGGAATCGCGGCCCGCGAACATCGAGGGCAAGGGCGCGATCGCGATCCGCGACCTGGTGCGCAATGCGTTGCGCATGCGGCCCGACCGCATCGTGGTCGGCGAGTGCCGCGGCGGCGAGGCGCTGGACATGCTGCAGGCGATGAACACCGGCCATGACGGCTCGCTCACCACGCTGCACTCGAACTCACCGCGCGATGCGGTGTCGCGGCTCGAGGTGCTCGTGACGATGGCGGGCATGAACATCCCGGTGTCGGCGATCCGGGAGCAGATCGCCTCGGCGGTCGACCTGATCGTGCAGCTCACGCGCTTTCCGTGCGGCAGCCGCAAGGTGACGCAGATCACCGAGATCACCGGCTTCTCGGAAGGCACGATCCAGATGCAGGACGTCTATGCGTTCAAGAAGACCGGCGTGGACGCCGACTACCGCACGGTCGGCCACTTCGCGGCGGCGGGCATGGTGCCCGAGTTCTTCGGCCGGCTGCAGGAGCACGGCGTGAAGCTCGACATGGACTACATGTTCGGAAACGCCGAAGCATGAACCCGAACGCCATCGCCCTGACCGGGGCCGTGCTGTGCGGCCTGGGCTTCGTGGCGCTCGTCGGCTTCATGCTGCTCAAGCGCTCTTCGGCCTTCTCGTCGCGCGTGATGCACAAGCTGCAGAGCAGCGGCCGCCGCACGCTCAACCTGTCCGAGTTCCAGGCCCAGCACGCGCTGGCCTTCGCGTCGGGGCACATGGCGATCGTGCTGCTAGGCGTCGCGATCGGATGGCTGCTGACGGGCCGCATCGTGGGGGGACTGCTGATCGGCGTGCTGCTCTATTTGCTGCCCGCACGCTGGTTCGCATGGCAGCGCAAGAAGCGGCGCCAGCAGATCGAGTCGGAACTGCCCGACGCACTGCTCTTCATCGCCAGTGCGTTGCGCGCGGGCAGTGCGCTCTCTGTGGCGATCCAGGTGCTGGTGCGCGACCAGCAAGGGCCGCTCGGCCAGGAGTTCGGACTGGTGCTCAAGGAGCAGCGGCTGGGCGTGAGCTTCGACGACGCCATCCAGAAGATGGCGCAGCGCCTGAACATCCAGGATTTCGTGCTGGTGGTGGTGGCACTGCGGGTGTCCAAGGAGGTCGGCGGCAACCTGTCGGAGCCGCTGCAGGTGCTGGCCGAGACGCTGCGGCGCAAGGCCATCCTGGAGGGCCGCATCAAGGCACTCACGGCGCAGGGCCGCATCCAGGGCATCGTGATGACGCTCTTTCCGCTCTTCCTGATGGGCGTGCTCTACCTGATGCAGCCGAGCATGAAGCTGCTCTTCACCACCACCATCGGCTGGGCGGTGCTCGCCGTGGTCGCGGTGATGCTGTCCCTGGGCTACGCGATGATCCGCAAGATCGTGGCGATCGACATCTGAGGCACCGATGCGCCAGCTCGTCCTGCTCCTGATCATCTTCCTGTGCGCCACCACCGGCGTGGTGCTGCTGCTCTACATCGTGGCGTTGATCCGCAAGGCACGGCCTTCGGAGCGCACGCACATGGACCCGCTGCCGATTGCCTTGCGCGTGCTGTGGCCGGCCATCAACATCCTGCAGTTCCACGTCTCGGAAATCATGCCGACGTCGATGCTCGTCAAGCGCAAGCGCCAGCTGCAACTGGCCGGGCTGGAATTCCTGCTGCGCGCCGAGGAATTCATCTCGGTGCAGATCGTCTCGATGCTGATCGTCGGCGCGCTCGGGCTCTGGACCGCCGGCATGCTCAATGCCGTGGCCGGTACCAAGATCTGGGTGACCCTCATGTGCGGGGCGATGGGCTGGTTCTATCCGGTGCTGTGGATGCGCGACCGCCGCAAGCGGCGCGACAAGGACATTCTCCGCACGCTGCCGGGTTACCTCGACATGATCACGCTGTGCTGCCAGGCCGGCCTGAGCCTCACGGGCGCGATCGCGCAGGCGGTGCAGAAGGGCCCGAAGGGCGCGCTCGGCGACGAGTTCGACCGCATGATGCGCGAGATGCGCACTGGCGCGAGCCGCATGGATGCGCTCAATGCGCTGGCCGACCGGCTCGACAACCGGCACATCAAGAGCCTGGTGTCGAACCTCACGCAGGCCGAGTCGCTCGGTGCCAGCCTGGCCGACACGCTCTCGGCCATCTCCGACCAGCGCCGCACCGAGCGCTTCCAGCACGCCGAGAAGCTGGCCATGGAGGCACCCGTGAAGATGATCGGGCCGCTGGTGATCTTCATCTTTCCGGTGACCTTCATCATCATCTTCTTCCCGTTGGTGATGGAGTTCCTCGCCTCGACGCGGACGAACTGAGCCATGCGCACCGTACAGATCCAGGGCGCACCGGCGGGCAGGTCCATCGGCCCCGTGCGCGTCGCCGAGAGCGGCTGGGACCGCACGCGCGGCCTCCTCGGACGGCCCGCGCTGCAAGGCAGCGAAGGCCTCTTCATCACGCGCTGCAGTTCGGTCCACACCGTCGGCATGCGCTATGCCATCGACGTCGTCTTTCTCGACCGCGCGGGCTGCGTCCTGCGCGTGGTGGCCGGGTTGGCGCCGATGCGGATGGCGATGTGCGGCAAGGCGGCCAGCGTGCTGGAGCTGGCATCGGGTCAGGCGCTGGCACTGCGCGTGCGCGAAGGGCTCCGGTTGTCCGGATGGCAAACGGAAAAGGAACCCGCATGACACGCATTCGCCAGCGCGGCATCTCGATGACCGAGACACTGATCGCGCTTCCCGTGGTGATCGTCTTCGTCACCTGCCTGATCCAGTTCGGGCTGATCTATCGCGCCCGGCTCACGCTCGAATACGCGGCCCACGAGGCGGCGCGCGCGGGCGCGCTCAACAACGGCATGCCGCTGCCCTTCATCATGCGCATGGGCAACTCGACGATGCCGGGCCTGAGCACGCTGAACAGCGCCACGCTCGAAGCCACCACCAACGTGCTCACGCGCGGCAGCGTGTGGCAGGGCCTGGTCAAGGGCATGATGCCGCTCAATGTGCGGGAAGCCAGCCCCGGCGGCATGTTCAAGGGCTGGGCCGACACCAACAAGGAACTGATCGAATCGGCGTGCATCGAGTACCTCAACCCGACGCAGCACGCGTTCATCGACTGGTCGTTCGTGGAGAACTTCGGCGAGAACCGCTGGGTAGTGCAGATCCCGAACGACACGATGCGCTATCGCAAGCCCCTGCCCTATGACTTCAAGGCCAAGGCGCTCGGCAGCGCAGCCGGCATCAACGACCCGACGCCGCCGGACGGCGAACTGCGCGGCGCCGTGTCGAACAAGACCCTCGGCGAATCCAGCGTGCTGCACCTGCGTGTGCAGTACGGCTACCGGCTCGGCATTCCGGTCGCGAACACGATCATCCTGGCCGCGTTGAAAGGCTACCAGTACGTGGCGCAGAGCTACTACAAGGTGATGTCGGGCGACGGCGGCACCGCGCCGGCCGGCGACTTCCGGCTCACGCAGCTCGAGGCCTACTTCATCGCCAACGGCAAGATCCCGCTGGCTGCCGAAGGCGTCGTCGGCATGGAGTCGCCGACATACTGGCACCCGTTCTACAGCTTTGGTCCCAAGAGCGACCGCAGCATCGAGCTGCAGTGGGACCCGCAATGGAGCAGCAACCTCGGCACCAACGTGCTCGAGGCGCCCGGAGATGCGATGACCAACGTCTTCGCGTTCGTGCGCAACAACAGCACCGAATGGGCCAACCAGCTGCTGGGCAGCGGGCTCGATGCGCTGGGCGACAAGGTGGGCACGGCCAACGCGTTCTGCCCCGCGATCTGGAACGGCGCGGTGCGCGGCGAACTGGAGAAGGTGCCCAACCCGGGCAATGGCTCCTGAACCCCACGACGCATCTTCAATGCGGGTGCGGATGTTGGTGATGGATGTCCGGATAGTGGTCGTGGCTGTGAACCATGGGCTCGTGGCGATGCCTGTGCGCATGCCTGGCTGTCGCAGGCGAGCCATCGGAATGAACGTGTCGATGGTGCGCGTCATGCTCATGTTCATGGCTGTGCTCCAGCGGCTCGTGCAAGTGGCTGTGCTTATGCTTTTCCGTCAGATGCAGCCAAACGCCAAAAGCCATCAAGCTCCCGGCGATCACAAGCTGCAGAGTGAGCGGTTCACCCAAAAGACCGATGGCCAGCAGAGCGCCGAAGAACGGAGCGACTGAAAAATAGGCTCCGGTACGCGCGGTGCCGAGATGCCGCAGTGCGACGACGAAAAGCGCAAGGCTCGTTCCATAGCTCAAGAGGCCGAGCAGACCTGCCCCAGCAACGACGGCCGCCGATGGCCAGGTCGCACCAGTAGCGAATGCCAGCATGAGGTTTGTCGCGCCGGCGACCAGCCCCTTGGTCATCGCGATGAAAGACGCATCGGCGACCGACACTTTGCGCGTCAGGTTGTTGTCGACAGCCCAGGCCAGGCACGCGCCCAAGACAGCCAACACCGGCCACAGCGCGCCAACGCCCGACTTACCGGGCCAGCTGAGAATGGCAGCCCCGGCCAGGATGGCAACCATCCCCAAGGCGATGCGCCGATCGAAGTTCTCCTTGAACACGAACCAGGCAAGGAGCGCGGTGAAGACGCCTTCTGCGTTCAGCAGCAGTGAAGCGTCAGCCGCGGCCATCCCGGCCAGTCCGGTCATCAGCAGCAAAGGGCCAAGCATGCCCCCTGCCACCACTGCTCCTGCCAGCCAGCCGAGTTCGGCTCGTTGCAGGCTGGCGGTCGGCGCCCTGGAAAGAAGGCGCCACACCCAGAGTCCGAGGCCGGAGCCAAGGTAAAGCACACCGGCGAGCAACCAGGGGCTCGTGTGCGCAAGCAGCAGCTTGGCGAAGGGCGTCCCGGCGCCAAACAGCGCAGCGGCGCCGATGGCCGCCAGAACTCCGCGGTGGGATAGAACGTTCATGGAGTCTTTTTACTCCTGCCCGGCGGGCCGCCTCACCAACCTAGGTTTGGTGCAGCGGCGCTGTCGTTCGTCCGCCCTCAGGCGTCGAGCTGCGCCAGGCGCTTGAGCTTTCGTTCGCTCAAGTGCTTGAAGAGACGCGGCAGCACCAGCACCGCGACCACGATGACGATCAAGGCCAGCGACATCGGGCGCTGGAAGAACACGACCGCGCTGCCTTCGCCGATCGACATCGCATTGCGCAGCTGGGCTTCGGCAAGCGGGCCGAGGATCATGCCGACCACGACAGGCGCGGTCGGGAAGTCGAAGCGCCGCATCACCACGCCGAGCAGGCCGATGCCGAACAGCAGGAACAGGTCGAACGCGCTCTGGCGCATGCCGTAGGCGCCGACCGTCGCGAAGATCAGGATGCCGGCGTAGAGCTGGGGCTTCGGAATCTTGAGCAGCTTGACCCACAGGCCGACCATCGGCAGGTTGAGCACCAGCAGCATCACGTTGCCGATGTACAGCGAGGCGATCAGCGCCCAGACCAGGGCGGCCGAGGTGGTGAACAGTTGCGGGCCCGGCTGGATGCCGTAGTTCTGGAACGCGCCCAGCAGGATGGCCGTGGTGTTGCTGGTCGGGATGCCGAGCGTGAGCAGCGGGATCAGCGCGGCCGTGACGGTCGCGTTGTTTGCGGCCTCGGGGCCGGCGACGCCTTCGATCGCACCCTTGGTGCCGAACTCGGCCTTGTCCTGCGGATCCTTGACCACCTTCTTTTCCATCGCATAGCTCAGGAAGGTCGGGATTTCCGTGCCGCCCGCCGGGATGCAGCCGAACGGTGTCCCGATGGCGGTGCCGCGCAGCCAGGCCGGGACCGAACGCTTCCAGTCGCGTTTGGTCATGTGCACGCGGCTGAGCTTGTTCTGCCCTTCGACGACCTTGCCTTCGTACAGCACCGCGTACATCACTTCGGCCACCGCGAACAGGCCCACCGCGACCAGCACGATCTCGATGCCATCGAGCAGCTCAGGCACACCGCCGGTGTAGCGCCCCTGGCCCGAGATCTGGTCGAGGCCGACGCAGCCGGCTGCGAGACCGATGAACAGCGCCGCCATGCCGCGCAGCGTGCTCTTGCCGAGCACCGCGCTCACCGTGGTGAAGGCCAGCAGCATCAGCATGAAGTACTCGGGCGGCCCGAGCTTGACCGCGAACTCGGCCACGAAGGGCGCGAACAGCGTGACGATCACGGTGGCGATGGTGCCCGCCACGAAAGAGCCGATGGCCGCGGTGGCGAGCGCCGCACCCGCCCGCCCGCTCTTGGCCATCTTGTTGCCCTCCATCGCGGTGACCATGCTGGCGGTTTCGCCGGGCGTGTTCAGCAGGATCGAGGTGGTCGAGCCGCCGTACATGGCGCCGTAGTAGATGCCGGAGAAGAAGATCATCGAAGCGGTGATCTCGACCTTCGCAGTGATGGGCAGCAACATGGCCACGGCCACTGCCGGGCCGATGCCGGGCAGCACGCCGACGGCGGTGCCCAGGGCGCAACCGAACAGGCACCAGAGCAGATTGACGGGGGTGATCGCGGCCGCAAAGCCGTTCATCAGGGCGTTGAAGATTTCCATGGGGCGGTGCTCTCAGAGCCAGCCGGTGGACGTCAGTCCCGGCAGGCTGATGGCGAGGAACTTGGTGAACATCCAGTACACCGGTGCGGAAATCAGCAGGCCCGTGACCACGTCGGTGATCCACGTCTTCGGCTCGTTGACCGCCACCTGCCCGGCTGCGCGCCGCAGCCCCTGCACCGCCAGCACGTAGCAAAGCGTGCAGCTCAGGATGAAGCCGATGATTGTGATCAGGGCCGCGTTGAGCAACAGGCCCGCCGACAGCCACACCATGCCGGACCAGTAGGCTGGTTCGGCGGTCTCGTCGGGCGCCTCCATCTCACGAAAGCCCCCGGTACGCGCCTCGCGGATGATCAGCACGCCGCACAGGGTCAACGCGATTGCGCAAACCCACGGCAGGAAATTGGGCCCGACACCGCCATAGCCGGCTTCGGAAGGAATGGTGATGGCGCCGAAGCCCAGCCCCAGCCCCAACAGCAAAACGCCGGCGCCGACCAGCGTTTGCACACGGACGGCCGCCGGCGAAGCCGCAGCAGCTCGAAGGGAGTCTGTTGTCATATTTATTCTTCTCCAAAGTACGAGCGTGCCGCCCTTTCGCGAGACACCGCGGAACCGGCTTCGCCGGTCCGCTGGTGTCGCCCCCGGAAAGGGGAAGGCGACACGCAGTGCGCCGCAGCCTGGGGGCGAATCAAATCATCCCGGACTTGGTCATGATCGCGCGCAGGCTGGCGAAGTCGTCGTCGACGAACTTCGCGAACGCGTCGCCGGTGAGCACCGCGGGCGTCCAGTCGTTCTTCTTGAGGGCTTCCTGCCACGAGGCGCTCTTGAGTGCGACCTGCAGCATGTCGATCGCGGCCTTGCGCTGCTCGGGCGTGATCCCGGGCGCGCCGTACACGCCGCGCCAGTTGCCGATCTCGACGTCGATGCCCTGCTCCTTGAGCGTCGGCACGTTGATGCCCGGCAGGCGTTGTGCCGACGTGACGGCGATCGCGCGCATCTTGCCGTCGGCGATGTACGGCGCGAATTCGCTGTAGCCGCTGCCGCCGACCGTGACGTTGCCACCCAGCACGGCTGCGGTGGCTTCACCGCCTCCGCGGAAGGCCACGTAGTTGATCTTGGAGGGATCGGCGCCGACCTTCTGCGCGATCATGGCCGCGGCGATGTGCTCGGTGGAGCCGCGCGAACCGCCGCCCCACTTGACGCTGCCCGGGTCCTTCTTGAGCTGCGCCACGACATCGGCCATGGTCTTCATCGGCGAGTTGGCCGGCAGCACGAACACGTTGTATTCGGTGGTGATGCGCGCGAGCGGCGTGGCCTGCTCGAGCTTGACCGGCGGCTTGCCGGTGATGATGCCGCCCAGCATGACCGAGCCCATGACCATCAGCGCATTGGCATCGCCCTTCGAGCCGTTGACGAACTGGGCCAGGCCCAGGGCACCTGCGGCGCCACCCTTGTTGTCGTAGGACACCGTTTCGGCGGCCTTCGAATCGGTCATGGCCTTGCCGAGGGCGCGGCCCGTGGTGTCCCAGCCGCCACCCGGGTTGGCGGGGATCATCATCTTGACGTTGTTGGCGGCGGCCCAGGCCGACATCGGCAGTGCGCCGGACGCGGCCAGTGCCGCCAGGGATTTCAGAAAGGTATCGCGACGCATGCTGTCTCCTTCGAATTGAAGCTGAGTAGAACCTGAACCCCACTATCATGCGGCGCCCTGCTGTCAGTTGGCTGTCCGCCAACTCGGGGAAAACACTGAAGCCCCGAACCGTGAAGCTGTTGCTGATCGAAGACGATCCGACCATGCAGACGACCCTGCAGCGGGCCCTCGCACGTCGCCAGATCGATGTGCGCATCTGCGGCGACGGGGCGCAAGCCGTGGCGCAATGGCGCGCGCTCGAGCCCGATGTCGTCGCGCTGGACCTGAGCCTGCCCCACGTCGACGGCTTGCAGGTGCTGGCGCAGGGCCGCGCGGCCGGGCTTCGCACACCGGTGCTGCTGCTGACGGCGCGCGGCACGGTCGGCGACCGGGTCATGGGGCTCAATGCCGGCGCCGACGACTACCTGTCCAAGCCCTTCGACCTCGACGAACTCGAGGCGCGACTGCGCGCGCTGCGCCGGCGCCACCAGCAGACTTCCGATGCCGAATCGGCCGCCAGCCCCCAGCAGGTGGGCGCATTGCGCTATGAAATCGAGAGCGGAGCGATCTATCACAAGACCCGGGTGCTGGAGCTCACGCCGAGGGAACTCTCGCTTCTGAAGGTGCTGATGCAGAAGCCGGGGCATGCCGTGACCAAGGAGCGCCTGTTCGAGCTTGTCTTTCCCGGCGAGACCGAGGTGCAGTACGAAGCGATCGAAGTGGTCGTCTACCGCCTGCGCAAGAAGCTCGCCGGCACCGGCGCCGCACTCATGACGCTGCGCGGGCTGGGTTACCTGCTGCGCGAGGAAGAATGACGCGCGCCGTCTCGCTGCGCCGCACGCTGCTGATCGGCATCCTCGCGCCCGTGGCGCTGTTCATCGTGATCAATTCAGTGAGCCTGTATCGCCAGAGCCTCGCAGCTGCGACCACCGCGTACGACCGCACCCTGCTCGCCTCGGCCAAGACCATCGGCGAACAGCTCGACGTCGAGGGCTTCGACACGATGGCCGTGCTGCGCGCCAAGGTGCCCTACTCCGCGCTGGAGGCTTTCGAGGCCGACAACCAGAGCAAGCTTTACTACCGGGTCTCCGCGATCGACGGGGAAATGGTGTCGGGCTTTGCCGAACTGCCCTTCTGGCGCGGTCGCATCCCCGACAAGAGCGCGTACGCCGCACTCGTCGACTTCTACGACGCCGAGTTCCGCGACCGCCCGGTGCGCGTGGCCGTGCTGCTGCAACCGGTCGCCAGCGAACGCGGGCGCGGCATGGCGGTCGTGCAGGTGGCCGAGACGATGGAGCTGCGCGAGACGCTGGCCCGCAAGATCCTCGTCGACACACTGTGGCGCCAGCTGTTGCTGCTCGGCGTGATCGCGGCGGTCGTGGTGTGGGTGGTTCAGCGGGCGACCCGACCGGTGCGCGCGCTCGGTGCCGCCATCGAGGCGCGCGCCGCGGACGACCTCTCGCCGATCGACGCGCCGCATGCGCCGCGCGAGCTGCGCCCGCTGGTCGATGCCACCACGCGGGTGATGGACCGGCTGCAGCGCCTGCTGGACCACCAGAAGCGCTTCGTGCGCGACAGCGCCCACCAGCTGCGCACGCCGCTGGCCGTCCTCAAGGTGCAGGTGCAATCCGCACGGCGTGGCGATGTCGCGCCCGACCAGGCGCTGCAGGAGATCGGCCAGACCGTCGAGCGCGCCACCGTGCTGGCCAACCAGATGCTGTCGCTCGCCAAGGTCGAGCAACTGCGACAGCGGCCCGAGTCGGCCACGCTGTCGTTCGACGTCGTGGTGCGGCAGGTCGCGCTGGACGTGTCGCCCCTCGTGGCGGTCAAGGCGCTGGAGTTCGAACTCGACACCGAACCTGCTGCCGTGCACGCGCACCAGTGGATGCTGCAGGAACTGGCGCGCAACCTGCTGCACAACGCCATCAAGCACAGCCCGCGGGGCGGCGCCTTGTCAGTGGACGTGCGTTCGGAAGGCGGCGACGCGGTGCTCACCGTGGCCGACGAGGGGCCAGGCATCTCGTCCGAGCTGCGTCAGCGGCTCTTCGAACCATTTTCGGCCGGCGAGGTCGGCAGCGGCTCGGGGCTCGGGCTGGCGATCTGTCGGGAAATCGTCCTCGCCCTCGGCGGCTCGCTGACGCTGGACAATCGAGTCAGTGGCGGCATCGTGGTCGGGCTCGACGCCTGTGCACGGTTGCCGCTGAGAGCATGAACCCGAGGATCACGATGGATCGTTTGCGCATCGACAAGTGGCTGTGGGCCGCGCGCTTTTTCAAGACACGTTCGCTGGCCGCCGAAGAGATCGGCAAGAACCGGGTACAGGTCAACGGCGACGTGGCGAAAGCCTCGCGCGAGGTGAAGCCCGGCGACACCGTGGCGATGCGCACCGGCGCCATGACCCGCACGGTCGTCGTCAAGGGCATCAGCGCGCAGCGCGGGCCCGCGCCCGTCGCGCAGCTGCTCTACGAAGAAACGCCGATGAGCGTGGCCGCACTGGCGCACGCGCGCGAGCTGCGCCGCATGGGAACGGAACCAGGTCTGAGCCTGGAGCAAGGCCGGCCCACCAAGCGCGACCGCCGCCAGCTCGACGATGCCGCCGGTGGCTGGGGCGATCGCTGGAGCGCCAGCGTCGACGATCCGGAGAGTTGAAGGCGGCGCGCCGTCTGCGCCCCACATCACGTACCCTGTCGCTTTTGCATCCGGGACCCCCCCATGGCCAGCTTCAAGACCTACCGCGTCGGCAAGAAACTCAAGCTCTCGGGCATTTCGCCGGACGAGACACCCTTCTTCGAAGGAACCGAAGCCGCCCAGAAAAAGGAGCTCGACGCACTGGCGGTCGAGCTCGATACGCTGCAGAACGTGCTGCATGCCGAAGGCCGGCGCAAGGTGCTGCTCGTGCTCCAGGGCATGGACACCAGCGGCAAGGACGGCACGATCCGTTGGGTGTTCGCCCGGACCTCGCCGCTGGGCGTGCGCGTGGCGGCTTTCAAGGCACCGACCGAGGAAGAGAAGGCACGCGACTTCCTTTGGCGCTGCCATGCCGTCGTACCGCGCGCCGGGGAGCTCGCCGTTTGGAACCGCAGCCACTACGAAGACGTGCTGGTGCCGGTGGTGGAAGGCTGGATCGACAAGGAAACCACCCGCCAGCGCTACGCGCAGATCAACGACTTCGAGCGGCTGCTGACCGAAACCGGCACGACGATCATCAAGTGCATGTTGCATATCGGCCACGAAGAGCAGCGGGAACGGCTGCAGGACCGCATCGACACGCCCGGCAAGCAGTGGAAGTTCAGCATGGGCGACATCGCAGTGCGCGAGAAGTGGGATGCCTACCAGGTCGCCTATGAAAAAGCACTTTGCGCCACCTCGACGCCCCACGCACTTTGGTACGTGATCCCGGCCAACAGCAAGCGGCATCGCAACGTGATGATCGCCCGGCTGCTGGTCAAGGCGCTGCAGGACATGAAGCTCAAGCCGCCGCCTGCGGACCCGGCGTTGAAGGGTTTTGTGGTCCAGTAAGTCACCTTTTGTGCCAAGGCGGGTTATCGTCGCCCCCTTGACCACCTCGGGACCCCCCTTGTCAGACCTGCACCAACCGATCGAAAAAGCGCTGGCGCAAACCACCGAAACCCATGCCAAGCTGACGTCCGGCGTGCAGGAACTCGCGGTGACCAATGCTGTTCTGCAACAGGAAATCCCCGAGGAAGTCCGCACCGACGATGTCGCACTCGCCATCGAAAAGAACGAGGCGCTCGAGGTCAGGGTGCAGGAATGCGTGGACGACCTCGAGGACGTCAGCGCGGCGCTCGTGCACGAGATCGCACGGCGCAAGAAGCTCGAGCAGGCGCTCAAGGAAGCCGGCGCCGCCCCTTCTGACGCCTGAGCACGCATAGGCGACAGCGGCGGCGAAGCGGCCTCGCTACGATGCCCCATCATGGATAAATCGACGACCGGACGCCCGGTCGAATGACCGGTCTCTCATCCACCTGGCAACCGTTGCGCCGCGCCGAATTTCGCGCGGTGTTCTTCGGCGTGCTGTGCATGCATACCGCGACCTGGGTCAACCAGGTCGGCGGCGCCACGCTCATGAGCACGCTGACGCCGTCGCCCCTCATGACGGCGCTCGTCCAGACCGCCGCCAGCCTGCCGGTGGTCCTGCTCGGACTGCCCGCCGGCGCCATCGCGGACCTCGTCGACCGGCGGCGCTGGATGATGGCGATCCAGGTCGGCATGCTCACTGCGGCGCTGCTGGCGCTGGTCTTCGTGGCGTTCAGCGGCTTGTCGCCTACCGCGCTGTTGCTGCTCACCATACTGGTCGGCATCGGCCTGGCGCTCCAGGCGCCCGCCGCGCAGGCGGTCTACGGCGAGGTGGTGCCCAGGGAGGAACTGCCCACGGCCATGGCACTGGGCAGCATGAGCTTCAACATGTCGCGCATCGTCGGTCCGGCGCTTGCGGGCGCGGTGCTCGGCATTGCCGGCGCGGTCGGCTTGTACGCGACGCTCGCGCTCTGCAGCGCCCTGGTGCTCGTCAGCCTCACGCGCTGGCGCTCGCACGGCGAGCGCAGCCGGGTGCCACCCGAGCGCTTGTGGAGCGCGCTGCGCGGCGGCATGCGCTATGTGCGCCACTCGCCCGACTGCCATCGCCCCCTGCTGCACACCTTCGTGTACATGAGCTGCGGCAGTGCGGCCTGGGCGCTGCTGCCAGTGCTGGCGCGGGACGCCTACAACCTGGGCACGCAAGGCTACGGCCTGCTGCTGGGCGCCTTCGGCATCGGTGGGCTCGCGGGCGTGTTCCTGATGCCGCCGGTGCGGCGGCGCCTGTCGTTGCCCCGCATCGTCGTGGCTTCCACCGCCATCTTCGCCGTCGTTACCGCGGTGCTGGCGTTGGCGGCGCCGCTGGCCGTGACGCTCGCAGCACTGCTGATCGGCGGCGCCGTCTGGATGATCGGCGCGACGCTCATGTACGCGGCGCTGCAGGACACCCTGCCCGACTGGGTCCGCGCCCGCGGCCTGTCGATCTACAACCTCGTGTACTTCACGGCGATGGCCGGCGGCGCCGCGCTCTGGGGTCTGCTGACGGCGCCGGTCGGCACGCGCGGGGCGCTCGGCGCCGCTGCGCTCTGCATGGGCGCGGCGGCCGTGGCCTTCACGCGCTGGCCACTGCACCCTTCAACCGCGAACCATATTCGCGCCGCGACCTCGCTCTACGGTGACGAGCCGCCACCCGGTTCGACGCGGCCCGACGCCGGCGACGGGCCATTGATCGTGCAGATCAGCTACCTCGTGCGCCCGGAATGCGTCGACGAGTTCCTGCAGGCGGCGCATGAAGTCGGCCGCTCCTGCCGCCGCAACGGCGCGCTGTTCTGGCGGCTGTTCCGCGAGATCGACACGCCCGACCTGTACGTCGAGCGCTACATGCTCGACTCCTGGCTGGACCACACACGCCACCTGGACCGCACGACCGCCACCGACCTCGCCCTGCGCCATCGCATGAAGGCTTTTCTCGCACCGGGTCGCGATCCGGTGATTCGCCATCAGTTGGCCGAGAGCTTGCCGGGCGACTGACATCCCGTAAGAACGACCATGAACCTCACCAATGTTGGCGCCACCCAGGTGCCGGAGCGCCTCGAAGCCTCCGCGACGATCGTCCTGCTGCGCGATGGCCCGCAGGGGATGGAAGTCTTCTTGATGAAGCGCGCCGCCGAAGCCGCGGTGCTCGGCGGCGTCCATGTGTTCCCAGGGGGCAAGGTGGATGCGGCGGACCGCGACCACGCCGCCCCGCTGGATCGCGAGACCGCTGACCTGCACAGCGCGCTGGCCGAAGCGGAACTCCCCGCCTCTGAAGCCCGCGCCATCCATGTCGCGGCCCTGCGCGAGCTGCAGGAGGAATGCGGCGTGGTGCTGTTCGCCAGCCAGATCGCCCCATGGTCGCGCTGGATCACGCCGGTGATCCCCGGCGTGCAGCGCAGGCGATTCGACACGCGCTTCTTCGTGGCCGTGATGCCGCAAGACCAGACGGCGCGCGTCACCGACCGCGAGTCGACGCTCGGCGTGTGGCTCGGCCCGCGTACCGCGCTCGAGATGTACTGGCGTGGCGAGATCGACCTCGCGCCGCCGCAGATCACGACGCTGGCCCACCTGGCCCGCCACCCGGACGCGCGCACCGCCTTCGAGGCGGCCTCGCGCACGCCGCCGCGGCTGGTGCAGCCGCACGTGGTCGATGTCGACGGGCAAAAGATCTTCTGCTACCCGGGTGACGCGTTGCATCCCGTCGGCGAGCGTGCGTTTCCCGGTGTCTCGCGCCTGCTCCTGAGGGCCGGTCGCTTCGAGCCGCTCGCGGGTTTCGACGGCTTCTTCGACTGAGCATGGCGTCCTCCCGAACCACCCGGCGGCCGCTGGTCATCGCGGCCGTCATGGGCTCGATGGCGATGGTCGCGATCGAAGCGACCATCGTCTCGACCGTGATGCCGCACATCGCGTCGGAACTCGGCGGGCTCAGCATCTACAGCTGGGTGTTCGCATCCTTCCTGCTTGCGCAGACCTCGATGACGGTCGTGTTCGGCAAGCTCGCCGACGTCTACGGGCGCAAGCCGGTGATGCTGGTGGGCATCGCGGTGTTCCTGGTCGGCTCGGTGCTGGCGGGCTTCGCGTGGTCGATGCCGGCGCTCATCTGCTTCCGGCTGGTCCAGGGCGTCGGCGCGGGCGCGATCCAGCCGGTTGCGCTCACCATCGTGGCCGACCTCTACCCGGTGCGCGAGCGCGGCAAGGTGCAGGGCTACCTGGCGAGCGTGTGGGCCGTCTCCGCGGTGCTCGGGCCGCTGGCGGGTGCTTTGCTCGTGCAGAAGTTGAGCTGGGCTTGGATCTTCTGGATCAACGTGCCGATCGGGCTGGCCGCCGCGGCGGGCTTCTGGTTCTTCCTGCGCGAAGCACCGGTGGTGCGGCGCGCCTCCATCGACGTGGTCGGCGCCGTGCTGTTCACCGTCGGCATCACCGCGGCGATGGTCGCCCTGACGGAGTTCGGGCTGGGTCACACCACCACCGCAGCGCTCTGGTCTGCGCTGTTCTGCGTGGCGCTTTTCCTGTTCGTGCTGCAGGAACGACGCGCCGCCGACCCGATGGTGTCATTCGAGCTCTGGAGCCTGCGCGTGATCGCAACGGTCAACGGCGCGGCGTTGCTCTCCGGCATGGTGCTGATCGGCATCACCACCTTCCTGCCGATGTACGTGCAGGTGGTGCTCGGCCAATCGTCTGTGGTGGCGGGCCTGGCACTCACGATGGTGATGCTGGGCTGGCCGATCGGCGCCACCTTCGCATCGCGCACCTTCCAGCGATTCGGCCTCGGGCGCCTGGCCGTCGCAGGTGCCACGCTGGTGCCTGCCGGCGCCTCCGCCTTCGCCTTGCTGGGGGCCAACAGCTCGCCCGGGATCGCCGCGTTGGGCTCGTTCCTCTTCGGGCTCGGCATGGGTTTGCTGAGCCTGTGCTCGCTGATCCTCGTGCAGGAAGCTGTCGACGTCACCGAGCGTGGCAGCGCGACCGCGTCCAACATTTTTTCCCGCAACCTGGGCAGCGCACTCGGCGCGACGTTCTTTGGCGCCGTCTTCAACTTCGGTCTGACGCGGCAAGGGAGTGCGGTGGTCATCAGCGACGAGCAACTGCGTGGACTTCTGGAGGGCCTGCCGCGCGCGGGCTTCAATGCGGTGGCCGCGCGTCTGCAGCTCGGTGACTCGCTGCACCTGACCTTCGTCGCGATGCTGGCGATCAGCTTGCTGATGCTCGGGCTGATGCTCCTGCTGCCGCGCAAAGGGCTTCACGGCCAGCCGGCCGCGACCTGAAGCCGATGCCTTATCGGGCGCCCAACCGATCGAGCAGTGCGGCGTCCGGGTAGCCGTCCGCCGGCAGACCGACGCTGCGTTGGTAACGCCTCAGGCCGTCCCGCGTGGCGGGGCCCATCACGCCATCGGCGGCACCGGTCGCGAAGCCTTTTGCGGTCAGCACCGTCTGCAGCGCGACCAGTTGGGTGCGCGTGAGCGCCGCGAGATCGCGCGGCCACGCCGCCTGGACGCCCGGTCCGCCGGAAAGCTGCTGCGAGAGCAGGCCCACCCCCAGCGCGTAGCTCGTCGAGTTGTTGTATCGCAGGATGGCGCGGAAGTTGCGCCCGACCAGAAAAGCGGGACCGCGTGCACCGGCGGGCAGCAGGACGGTGCCTTCGGCGATGTCGGGCAGGGGCCGGCCGTCGACGCTTTTCATGCCCTCGCCGGACCACGCAGTGGTCGGCTGACGAACCTGCGGATCCGCGCGCCCGTAGTCGAAGCCTGCGGGCAACTGCACCTCGACGCCCCACGGCTCGTTGGCCTGCCAGCCCGAGCGAGACAGAAAGTTGGCTGTCGAGGCCGTCACGTCGGCCATGCTGCCCCAGATGTCGCGCCGTCCATCGCCGTCGGCGTCCACCGCGTAGCTCAGGAAGCTCGAAGGCATGAACTGCGTTTGCCCCATGGCGCCGGCCCAGGAACCGATCATGTGGTCGTGGTCGATGTCGCCCTTGTCGATGATCCTGAGCGCAGCGAGCAATTCGGTGCGTGCCCAGGTCTCGCGACGCCCGTCGAAGCCCAGCGTGGCCAGCGCATCGACGGTGGGTGTGTTGCCGTAGTTGCTGCCGTAGTTGCTCTCCATGCCCCACACCGCGGCGAGCACGTTCGCCGGCACGCCGTACCGTGCAGCGGCAGCGTCGGCCTCGCGGCGAACCTGCAGGAGCTTGTCCTGGCCGCGCGCGACGCGTTGCGGCGTCACTGCGTTGTCGAGGTAGCCCCAGACGGTGCGCGTGAACTCGGGCTGCGCGCGGTCCAGCTCGACGACGCGCGGCAGGTACTGAACCGGATCGAGCGCCGCACGCAGCGTCGCTTCGCTGATGCCCTGCGCGAGCGCTGTTGCGCGAAAGTCCGCGACCCATTTTTGGTAGGCCGCCGGGTCTTCGGACCTCGACGGGACGCTCGTGGTGGACGGTGCAGCCACGGGATTCGAGGGCACTGGCGCCGTCGACGGCGTGACTGGCAATGCGGAAGGCGGTGCAGAAGCACATCCCGCGAGGGCGACCAGCGCGACCGCAGCCAGTGCACGAGCAGGAATCGGAAAGGAAGGATGCATCCGCCGAACCTTACCCGGTCTGGACCTGCTGCTCGCTCGCGACGTCGACGGCCTCGATGAAGATCCGTTTGATCATCGGATAGCGCCCCTGGATCTCGCGCCGCAGCGCGGCCATTGTGGCGCCAGCCTCGTCGGTCGATATGCCCTTGCTGAAATCGATGTCGAGCGTGACCAGCACGTCGTCGGCGCCGATGTACATGGACAGCACGCGACCGACCTGCCGGACGCCCGGCTGCGCCAGCGCAAGGCGCCGGATTTCGCGCGCTGTCTCGGGCTGGATGCCCTCGCCGATCAGCAAGCCGCGCGACTCGCTGATGAGCACGACTGCGACACCGGCGAGCAGGATGCCGATGAGCACCGAGGCGACGCCGTCGAGCACCGGCATGTCGAGCGCATGGCTCGCGTAGATGCCCGCACCCGCGATCGCCAGGCCGATGAGCGCGGCCGAGTCCTCGGCCAGCACGGTGTAGGTGCTCGGGTCCTTGCTGCGATGGAGAGACTTCCAGAACGGTCGCCCCTTCGACTCGCTGAAAAACTGGCGCAGCGCGATGGTGAAGCTCGTGCCTTCGAACAGGGCCGCCGCGCCGAGCACGACATAGTTCCACGTCGGATCGGTCATGGGCTCGGGGTTGCGAATGTGCTGCACGCCTTCGTAGAACGAGACGCCGCCGCCAAGCCCGAAAATCAGCACGGCAACGATAAGGCTCCAGAAGTAGAGCTCCTTGCCGTGCCCGAAGGGATGTTCCTCCGTGGCCGGCCGCTGGCTCAGCTTCAAACCAACGAGAAGCAGAATGCCGTTGAAGGTGTCCACCGCCGAGTGGATGCCTTCGGACAACATGGCGGAGCTTCCCGTCACGCCGGCCACGATGAACTTGGTCACCGCGATCGCGACGTTGGCGCCAATGGCGCCGTAGATGGCTACTTTTGATTCCGCCATGACGTCGGCTTCAGCAAGCCGGACCGATCACGGCAACCGGATGGCTTCGGCCGCCGCGAGGTGGCGCTCCAGCATCGGCAGCGTCTTGGCAGCCCATGCCTTGAGGTCCTTGTCCCGCGCCGAGCGGGCAGCGGTCGCGAAAGCCTTGATATGGCCCTTGTGGTCTTCGATGCCTGCCTGCCGGATGTATGCCGCATCGAACGCCGGACCCGATTCGGCGGCCAGCGACGTGACGAAAGCCTCCTGCTTATCCGACATGCGCTTTGGCAGATCGTTGAAAGACTTGGATGCCGCCAGCGACTGCAAGCCCTTGTGCGCCGCGGTGTGCTCGGAGAGTACGGTGCGTGCGTATTTCTTGACCTGCGGCGATTGCGCATGCGTCGCGGCCAACTTGGCCGCCTCGACTTCGTAGAAGCCACTCTCCGCCGCCTGCTTCATGAAAGAGCGTTCGTCGCTCGCCAGACGCATCGCAGCCGGCGCGCTGCGGGCACTGTCGACCGCCCAGCCGGGCGCGCTGAACGCGCTCATAGCAACAAAAGACAGGGTGACGAGGTGGCGACGGCTGGAAATCATGACCTAAAGGTAGCGCAGAACCCACAAACAGACGCACGCGGACGGAGCAATGGCCGGTAGGACGCTCGCCCGAGTGCGCTGGCAGCCCGCCTTGAATACACTGGGACCCCGCCCTCTACGCGGATAGTTTTAAATCGTTTCCAATTCACCTGACCCATGGCCCGACAACCCCTGAAACTTCGTCTTGGTACCGAATGGACGATGTTCGCCCAGCCCAATGCGGACTACCGCCTCCTGGGTACCGTGCAGGACGGAATGCAGATCGGCGCCCTGGCCCAGACGCAAAGCGGCGGCTACGTTCAGCTCAACGGTGACATCGTGAGAGAACTCAACACCAGCCGGGTCGAACATGCGCTCGACCGCGCGACCGGCGCCTCGCGCAATGGATTTCGCGGCGTGGTGGCGGCTCCTGCAGCGCCTGCGGTGAAGACCACGGTGGTGATCAAGAAGCGCCGGCGGATTCCGACGCCTGTGTGAGCGTCACCTCAATGCCTGGCAGACTCGAATAGGCATCTCGACGATGCGCCAGACGCAAAAAAGCCCCGACTGGCGGGGCTTTTTTGCGCCTTGCGATTCACAGTGAAGTGAATCGCAAAGCTGTGTTGCTGGCGGAACCGGAGGGATTCGAACCCTCGATGAGGCTCTACACCCCATACTCCCTTAGCAGGGGAGCACCTTCGGCCACTCGGTCACAGTTCCTGAAAGACAGCCGGCATTATGCCAGCTTAACTGGCGCTTCAGGCCGGCGGTTGGTCCAGATCGAAGGCTTTGTGCAGCGCGCGCACCGACAGCTCCATGTACTTCTCGTCGATCACGACCGAAGTCTTGATTTCGCTGGTCGAGATCATCTGGATGTTGATGCCCTCTTCGCTCAGCACGCGGAACATCTTGCTCGCCACGCCCACGTGGCTGCGCATGCCGATGCCGACGATGCTGACCTTGCAGATCTTCGTGTCGCCCACGATCTCCGCGGCGCCGAGCGTCGGCAGGACCTTGGCCTTGAGCAGGTCCATCGCCTTGGCGAATTCATTGCGGTGCACCGTGAAGCTGAAGTCGGTCTTGCCGTCCTTGCTCAGGTTCTGGATGATCACGTCGACTTCGATGTTGGCATCTGCCACGGCACCGAGGATGTGATACGCGATGCCCGGCTTGTCGGGCACGCCGAGCACCGAGATCTTGGCCTCGTCGCGATTGAATGCGATGCCGGATACGACGGCTTGTTCCATGTTTTCGTCTTCCTCGAAAGTGATCAGCGTGCCGGACTTGGCTTCTTCATTGATGTCGATGTCCCACGGCGTGAAGCTCGAAAGCACGCGCAGCGGCACCTTGTACTTGCCGGCAAATTCCACCGAGCGGATTTGCAGCACCTTGGAGCCGAGGCTGGCCATCTCGAGCATCTCTTCGAAGCTCACGGTCTTCAGGCGGCGCGCATCGGGCTCGACGCGCGGGTCGGTGGTGTAGACGCCGTCGACGTCGGTGTAGATCAGGCACTCGCTGGCCTTCATGGCCGCCGCAATGGCCACGGCCGAGGTGTCGCTTCCGCCGCGGCCGAGCGTGGTGATGTTGCCCTCGTCGTCCACGCCCTGGAAGCCGGTGATGACCACGACGCGGCCGGCCTCGAGGTCGGCGCGCACCTTGGCGTCGTCGATGCTCTCGATGCGGGCCTTGGTGTACGAGTTGTCGGTGCGCACCGAAACCTGCCAGCCCGCGTAGCTCACGGACTCCACGCCTTCGGCCTGCAGCGCAATGGCCAGCAGCGCCGACGACGCCTGCTCGCCCGTTGCGGCCAGCATGTCGAGTTCGCGGCCATGGGCCACGCCCGGTTTGCTCGGCGCCAGTTCCTTGGCCAGTCCGAGCAGGCGATTGGTTTCGCCGCTCATGGCACTCGGAACCACGATCATCTGGTGGCCGGCGCGTGCCCACTTGGCAACGCGCTTGGCGACATTCTTGATGCGCTCGGTCGAGCCCATCGACGTACCGCCGTATTTGTGAACGATCAATGCCATGGGTGAAATCAGAGGAAAAAAGAAAGCCGCTCCGGGAGCGGGGCGCCTGCAACCGTTCAGCGCGAAGTCTTCGGTGAGGGCGCGGCATTGTACCAATCCAGTTGCGCGCCCTTGCGCTCGACGAAACCGTTACCCACCTTGAGATGGATGCGGTGGCCGCGCGTCGTGCAGGCCGCAACCTGGTGCTGCAATTGATCGAGCTGGGCCGCACTGGGCGCCACGCCACGCGTTTGCTGGAGCCAGTGGCGCAGAACGTTGGCCTGGCGCGCCTTCGACAGTGCCTGCAACCCGACGATGCCGGGCGGGGTACCCACCTGCGCCAGATCGAGCGATGCAAACTCGTCCAGCAACGCTTGTGCCTGGGCAGCGTGACCGGCGCTGCGCGCGAAGGTCGTTCGGAACTGGTCGAAGGTCTGGTCCAGCGCGGGCAGCAGCACGGCCCGAATGCGGTTGCGGGTATAGCGCGTGTCGGAATTGCTCGGGTCATCGATCCACGACAGGCCGCGCCCGGCCAGCCAGCGGCGGATCTCGGCGCTCGTGACCGCCAGCAACGGCCGGTGCAGCACGATGCCGCCACGCAGCGCTTGTGCCGGCATGGCTGAGAGGCCTGGCAAACCTGCACCGCGCGACAAAGCGAGCAGCAGCGTTTCGACCTGATCGTCCGCGTGGTGGCCGATGGCGATCGACCGGATGGGCGTCACGGCCGTGTCGAGGCGCGCCAGCGTCAGAAAAGCGGCGTAGCGCGCGTCGCGTGCTGCGGCCTCCGGGCTCTCGCCAGCCTCATGCCGCGCGTCGACGCGAAGTGTCTGAAGCGGCACATCCAGTTGCGCACACACCGCATCGCAGTGCTGCTCGAAAGCGTCGGCTGCGGCCTGCAGGCCGTGGTGCACATGGAATGCACGCACCTGACCCGGCCAGCGCGCGGCGCAAGCCGCCAGGAGTGCGGTGGAATCGGCGCCGCCGCTGAACCCGACGGCCAGCGGCAACGCAGGCTCGAATGCGGCAATGGCCTGCTCGAATGACATGGGTTGCGCCATGTGCCGGCGCCCGGTACCGTCTTACTTGCTGTTGTCGGCTTTGGTGTCCGAGAACCGACCGTAGCTCTGCAGCCGCTCGTAACGGCGATCGAGCAGTTCCTTGACCTTCAGGTCGCTGACCTGGCGGAACGCATCGTTGAGGGCGCGTTTGAGAAAGGCTGCCATCTGGCGGTGATCGCGGTGGGCACCACCGACCGGCTCGTTCACGATCTTGTCGACCAGGCCCAGCGCCTTGAGCCGATGCGCGGTGATGCCGAGCGCATCGGCCGCTTCCTTGGCCTTGTCGCTGGTCTTCCAGAGGATCGAGGCGCAGCCTTCGGGGCTGATCACCGAGTAGATGGAGTACTGAAGCATCACCAACTGGTCGCCGACCGAAATGGCCAGCGCGCCACCGGAACCCCCCTCGCCGATGATCGTGACGATGATCGGCACCTCCAGTTGTGCCATCTCGAAGATGTTGCGACCGATGGCTTCCGACTGTCCGCGCTCTTCGGCATCGATGCCGGGGTAGGCACCCGGCGTGTCCACGAAGGTGAACACCGGCAGCTTGAACTTCTCCGCGGTCTTCATGAGGCGCAGGGCCTTGCGATAACCCTCGGGCTTGCTCATGCCGAAATTGCGGGCGGTGCGCTCCTTGGTGTCGCGCCCTTTCTGATGGCCGAGGACCATGCAAGGCGTGCCGTTGAAGCGCGCGAGCCCACCGATGATCGAGAGGTCGTCGGCGAAGTGCCGGTCGCCGTGCAGTTCGACGAAATCGGTGAAGATTTCGTGGACGTAGTCGAGGGTGTAGGGGCGTTCCGGATGCCGGGCGATCTTGGTGATCTGCCAGGGAGTCAGGTCGCTGTAGATGTCTTTGGTGAGCTGCTGGCTTTTCTTGCCGAGCTGATCGATTTCTTCAGAGATGTCGACAGCCGATTCGGACTGGACATACCGCAGTTCTTCGATCTTGCCTTCGAGTTCCGCGATGGGCTGTTCGAAGTCGAGGAAGGTTCGTTTCGCCAACGTCTTCTCCTGTGTTTTCAATATGCGACCGGTACCGGGTCGAGCGATCGCCAAATATACCAAGTCGCCACGCTGCAATAAGGGGCCCACGCCACCGCCACCTCGCGTGCATCGCTGCGGCTGACGGGGTCGCCTGAGAAGTAGCTCGCACTGATGCCGTTGAGCAGCCCGACGTCGTCGAGCGGCAGCACGTTCGGCCGCATGAGGTGGAAGATGAGAAACATCTCGGCCGTCCAGCGGCCGATGCCGCGAATCGCCACCAGCTCTTCGATGATGAGCTCGTCCGACATGTCTTTCCAGGCGTCGACGTGCACCGCACCCGAATCGAAGTGGATGGCAAGGTCCACCAGGTACTCGACCTTGCGCGCAGACAGCCCGGCCGCACGCATGTCGTCGACCTTGAGCTTGAGGACGCTCGTCGGCGCCATCTTGCGCGGCAGTGCAACGAAACGGTCCCACACGGTCTGCGCCGCCTTGACCGAAATTTGCTGGCCCACGATGCTGCGCGCGAGCGTGGTGAACGCGTCGCCCCGCGACTCGAGCCGCACGTCGCCGAACTGCGGGATCAGCCGCTTCATGACGCGGTCTTTTTTGGCCAGATGCTTGCACGCCTCTTCCCAGTAGTCGGGCGTGAAGATCTCGATGGCGGGTTCTTTCTTGGTTGCGGCCACGCAAGTCCTCAGTTCACTGCGCCGAAGCCCAGGTGGTGCCCGTGGGCGAGTCTTTCAGCACGATGCCCTGCTCGAGCAATTGCTGGCGGATGCGATCTGCCTCGGCGAAATTCTTTGCCGCCTTGGCAGCGGCCCTCGCAGCGATCGACACCTGGATGGCCGCGTCGTCCAGCATGCTGCCCGCCTGGAGAAAGGCCTGGGCCTCTCCTTGCAAAAGACCCAGCGTCGCGCCCAGCGCCTTCAGCAGGCCGGCCAGTTCCGGCGAGCGCGTGCGGTTGATCTCACTGGCCAGATCGAACAGGACGGCGATCGCCTCGGGCGTGCCGAAGTCCTCGTCCATCGCTGCCTTGAAACGCGCGGCGTGGGGTTGCGTCCAGTCGATCGCCGACTCGGCGGGCGTCACGCTGCCCAGCGCGGTGTAGAGACGCTTGAGCGAATTGCGGGCGTCGTCCAGGTGCGCGTCGCTGTAGTTCAGCGCGCTGCGGTAGTGCGTCCGGACGAGGAAGAAACGCAGGCTCTCCGCGTCGTATTTCTGAAGCACTTCGCGGATGGTGAAGAAGTTGCCCAGGCTCTTGGACATCTTCTCGTTGTCGACGCGCACGAAGCCGTTGTGCACCCAGTAGCGTGCAAGCGGCTTGCCATGTGCGCCTTCGCTCTGCGCGATCTCGTTCTCGTGGTGCGGGAACTGCAGGTCAGCGCCGCCGCCGTGAATGTCGAAGGTTTCGCCGAGCGTGGCGCAACTCATGGCCGAGCACTCGATGTGCCAGCCGGGCCGGCCCGTACCAAAGGAACTTTCCCACTTGGCGTCGGCCGGTTCCGTCGGCTTCGCAGCCTTCCACAACACGAAGTCGAGCGGGTCTTCCTTGCCATCCAGCACCGCGACGCGTTCGCCGGCGTGCAGTTCGTCCAGCGACTTGCCCGAGAGCTTGCCGTAGCCGGGGAACTTGCGAACCGCATAGTTCACATCGCCGTTGTCGGCGCGGTACGCCAAGCCCTTCCGCTCGAGCGTGTCGATCAGGCCCAGCATTTGGGGGACGTATTCGGTGGCGCGTGGTGCGAGCGTCGGCGGCTCGATGCCGAGTGCCGTTGTGTCGGTGTTCATCGCCGCGATCACCTCGTCGGTCAAGGCGCGGATCGTGATGTCGCGCTCCAGCGCGCGCCGGATGATCTTGTCGTCGATGTCGGTGATGTTGCGCACGTAGGTGACGGCGTAGCCGCTCGCGCGCAGCCAGCGTTGCACCACGTCGAAGGCCATCATCATCCGCGCATGGCCGATGTGGCAGAGGTCGTACACCGTCATGCCGCACACGTACATGCGGACCTGGCCAGGCTGCAACGGAGAAAACTCCTCCAGGTCACGCGAGAGCGTGTTGTAGATGCGAAGACTCATGAAGGCTCGGAAAGCGGCACTGCACGCTCATCGGAGGATGAGGCGCAAACGGTGTTTGTCAGGGGTGAAGGGTTGCGGCGACGAGGGGTTTCCACATGACCCCTCGGCTACAATCTTCCGCAGTATAAACGGCCATCGGTGCCGGCTTTCCGGGTGTTTTTCGAGACCCGCATCCATCCCCTTTCGCGTTCATTCGCTTTCTCCGAGGCTTCATGAAGCACGCCCTGTTCTCCCGACTCTCTCTTGCCACCGCCCTGCCCGCAGCCTTGTGCCTTGCGCTGCTGAGCGGCGCAGTGCACGCCGACGACTACAGCGACGTGAACGTGCTGCTGCGCCAGGGCAAGGCCGCCGAGGCGCTGGTCAAGGCCGATGCCTACATCGCCGGCAAGCCGCGCGATCCGCAGATGCGCTTTCTGCGCGGCGTGATCCTCACCGAGCAGGGCAAGCAGGCCGAAGCGACCATGGCCTTCACGCAACTCACGCAAGACTTCCCCGAGCTGCCGGAGCCCTACAACAACCTGGCCGCGCTGTACGCGGCCCAGAGCCAGTTCGACAAGGCGCGCGCCGCGCTCGAGATGGCGATCCGCCTCAACCCCAACTACGCGACGGCCTATGAAAACCTGGGCGATGTGTATGCCCGGCTCGCCGCACAGCAATACACCCGCGCGCAGCAGTTCGCATCGGCCAACGCTACCGTTGCACCCAAGCTCACCCTGATCCGCCAGCTGTTCAGCGCCCCAACGACCACGCCTGCACAAGCGCCGCTGCCGGAAGCGCCCGTCACGGTGCGCAAGCCCGTCCGCGCCAAGTAACGCCGCGCTCGCCGCACTGCGCGTGCGGCTGTCTTTCCATTCTTTGCCACCGAGGTCGCCCTTGAAATTTCACGCATTTTCCCGTCGCAGCGCCGTGCTGCTCGCTGCATCGCTCGCACTGTCTTCCACCGCATGGGCGCAGAGCGCGCCACGCGTGAAGCTCGCCACCTCGGCCGGCGACATCGTGCTCGAGCTCGATGCCGCGAAAGCCCCGAAGACGGTCGAGAACTTCCTGCAGTACGTCAAGGACAAGCACTACGACGGCACGGTGTTCCATCGCGTGATCGACAACTTCATGATCCAGGGCGGCGGCTTCACGGCCGACATGCAACAGAAGCCGACGCGCGCCCCCATCGCGCTCGAAGCCGGTAACGGCCTGAAGAACGACAAGTACACCGTCGCCATGGCGCGCACCGGCAACCCCAATTCAGCCACCTCGCAGTTTTTCATCAACGTGAAGAACAACGACATGCTCAACGCGCCGAACCCCGATGGCTATGGGTACACCGTGTTCGGCAAGGTCGTCACGGGCAACGACGTGGTCGACAAGATCCGCGCGGCGCGCACGGGCAGCAAGAGCGGCATGCAGGACGTGCCGGTCGATACCATCACCATCCAGTCCGCCACCGTGGTGGCGAAGTAAATCCACTCTTACCGCATCAACGCAGGAGCACTCCATGAGCAACCCCCAAGTCGAACTCACCATCAAGGACCACGGCGTCATCACGCTCGAACTCGATCGCGCCAAGGCACCCAAGTCGGTCGAAAACTTCCTCGCTTACGTCAAGAAAGGTCACTACGACAACACCGTTTTCCATCGCGTGATTCCCGGCTTCATGGTGCAAGGCGGCGGCTTCGAACCCGGCATGACGCAAAAGCCCAGCGGTGCAGAGATCGAGAATGAAGCCAACAACGGCCTGAAGAACGACAAGTACACCGTCGCCATGGCCCGCACCAGTGCCCCGCATTCGGCGACCGCACAGTTCTTCATCAACATCGCAGACAACGCGTTCCTCAACCACACCGCCCCTTCGGCGCAAGGCTGGGGCTACGCTGTGTTCGGCAAGGTCACCGGCGGTGCCGACGTGGTCGACAAGATCAAGGCCGTCAAGACCGGCCGCAAGGGCTTCCATGACGACGTGCCGCTCGAAGACGTCGTGATCGAGAAGGCCGTCGTCACCGCCGAATGACCGGTAGCCCGACGGTGATGGCCGAGCTGGTCGCCCCGGCCAGCTGGCGCACCGTCGACCTCATCTCCGACCTGCACCTGCAGGCGCAGGAGCCCGACACCTTCGAAGCGTGGCGCGGCTATCTCGAGACGACGCCGGCCGACGCTCTCTTCATCCTCGGCGATCTGTTCGAGGTCTGGATCGGCGACGACGCGGCGCTGCAACCCGGCTTCGAGTCGGATTGCGCGACCCTCCTGCGTCGCACGGCCGAACGCCTGCCCGTGTTCTTCATGCACGGCAATCGCGACTTTCTGGTAGGCGCTGCTCTCGCGGCGCAAAGCGGGTTTGCGCTGCTGGCCGATCCGACGGTGCTCGCACTGCACGGCGAGCGCTGGCTGCTGAGTCACGGCGACATCCTCTGCCTCGAAGATACCGACTATCTGGCCTTCCGGGCGCAGGTGCGCACGCCAGCGTGGCAGGCCGCGTTCCTCGCACGCCCGCTCGAAGAACGTCGCGCCCTCGCCCGGTCGATGCGTGAACAGAGCGAGGCCCACAAGCAAACGCCCGACAAGGTGTGGGCAGACGTCGACACTTCGGCGGCACGCGCTTGGCTGGCGCAAGCCAACGCCAGCACACTGGTCCACGGGCACACGCACCGGCCCGCGAACCACGACCTCGGGGGAGGCTTGCGACGCATCGTGCTGAGCGATTGGGATGCGGCGGCGCGCCCGCCGCGCGCACAGGTGCTGTGCCTGTCGGCTGCGGGCGCACAACGCGTCGACCTGCGCTAACGGTCCCGCCGACGATGTTCAAGTGGCTGCGCAATCTGCGCGCGCTGCCCGCGATACCCGATCCGGGTTGGCAGGCGACCCTCGCGCGTTACCCTTTTCTGGCTGAACTCGCGGCGCCCGAACTCACCCGGCTAAGAGCGCTCGCAGCCGAATTCCTTCGCGACAAGGAGTTTCACGGCGCGCACGGTTTCGTCATCACCGACGAGGTCGCCCTGGCGATCGCGGCGCAGGCCGTGCTGCCATTGCTGCAACTCGAGGGCGGACTGACCTGGTACGACGATTTTGTCGGCGTGGTCGTGCATTCGTCCGAAGTGGTGGCACAGCGCACCAGCGTCGACGAGGCCGGCGTGGTGCATCACTACGAAGAGGTGGTCGCAGGCGAAGCGATGGATCGCGGCCCCGTCATGCTCAGCTGGCAGGACGTGCTGGCCAGCAGCATCACGAGCGACACGGGCTACAACGTCGTCATCCACGAGTTCGCGCACAAGATCGACATGCGCGCGGGCCAGGCCGACGGCTGCCCCCCACTGCCGGTCGGCTTCGCCGGAACGACCAACAGCCGTGAGGCACACGCCCTGTGGCGCGAGGCCATGCAGTCGGCCTACGAGGGTTTCCGGGAACAGACCATCGTGGCCGAACGCTTCGGCGGCGAAGCGCCCTGGCTCGACCCGTACGGCGCCGAGTCGATCAGCGAGTTCTTCGCCGTCGCCTGCGAGGCCTACTTCGTCAATCGCGCACGTTTCGCGAGCGAGTTTCCGGCGCTGCAGCGCCTGTTCGACGAATTCTTCCGGCCAGAGCGGGCCTGACGGCCCGCCCTGCCGGTCACTTCCGCAGCAGCGCCTTGAGTGCGTTCTGCAGGCGCCGTGCCGATGCGGCGTCATGTGCGGCAGCCAGCACCTTGCCGGCGTCCTGACCCCAGGTCTGCGCCGGTGCCGGATCGCCACGCTGGGTCAGCAGCTTGAGCTGAAGCGCACGGCGTGCATCGAGCTGGTCGGCAGGCGTTGGGACCTCAGCGGCCATCTCGAGCCGCAGCAAGGCTTCCGCCGCGTCGTTGCCACTTTTCGGCGCCGCGCCCACGGACTGCGACCAGGCGGTGCGCACCGCGGGGGTCACCGCGCGGCCGAGCTCCTGCACGCTCGGCAGCTGCGAAGCATCGCGCTTTTCCCACGCACCCAGCACCAGCGAGAGCGCTTCGCCATGCGCTTGCGCTGCCAGCTTGCGCAACGCGAGATCGGCGCGCTCCAGGGCCTCGCGCTGGGCGCGGAAGGCCGCGTCGCCCAGGCGGGGACCACGGTCTTCGAAGCGCGGCGGGCGGTCGCCGAAGCGGCTGCCACCCGGTGCGCCACGATCGCCTCCACGGTCACCACCAGGGCGTCCGGGGCCACCAGGGCCCGATCGGCCATCGCGACGATCGCCGAACTTGCCGCCGCCGCGTGCCGCGGGTGCCGCTTCGTTCTTCTTGCTGCCGGGACGGTCGTCACCGCGCATCGCGACCACGGGCTTGGGTGCCGGCTTCGGTGGCGCAGCAGGGGCCGCCGCCGCCGCAGCCTCAGCCGCGGCCTCGTCGGCCGGCGTGTCGGCCAGTGCGGCCGCGTCTGCGCTGCCTTCCGGCGCGATCAGGTCGCGGGGTGCAGCGGCTTCGGCATCGCCTTCCGCTTCGGGCTCTGCCGGCGCGGCGCGCTTGTCGTCTTCCGCCGGGGTGCTGCTCGGTTGGGCGCTTTCCGCGAATTCGTTGGCTGCCTGCTCGGGTGCCACGATCTCCGTCGCGCCCTCGGATGGCCCATCGGGCGCGGTGATCGGCTTGGGCGTCGCCACCGGTGCGGCTGCTGGCGGAGGCGCCTCGCCACGCAGCGCGCCTTCGAGTCGCGCGATGGCCGCGCGGATCTTCTGCACATCACCGCCCGCATTCGCTGCGTCGAGCGCCTTGGAGGCGTCGAGCACATGGCGGTCGTGTTCGTTCATCGCGCCCGACGCCTTTTCGCGCTCGGCCGTCTTGCGATTGAACGCCTCGTCGATGGGCGCACGGAAGGCATCCCACAGCTTCTGTTCCTGGCGGCGATCGAGCGGCACGCTCTGCGCTTCGGCTTGCCAGCGCTGCTGCAACGCCTTCACCGCGTCGATGCGCAACATCGGCTGTGCGCCGAGCTCGGTCGCTTCGGCGATCATGGCTTGGCGACGCTCAAGGCTGTTCTTCTGTGCGGATTCGAAGGGCTCGCGCGCAGCGCCGAAGGCGTCGTTCCACAGCGGCTGCAGCTCTGCGAACACCTTCTCGCCCACATGGCCGGCATCGCGCCAGCGATCGGCGAACTGGTGCAGCGCACGGTTGTGCGCTTTCAGATCCGAGCCGGAGGCATGCTCCGCCGCCCAGGCCTTGACTTCCTCGATCAGCGCGACACGGTGTGCTCGGTGTTCGACCGCGTCGGCACGCACCTTCTCGAGCCAGGCTTCGACAACCTTGTGTGCTTCGTTGCACGCTTCGTCGAAACGCTTCCAGAGCGCATGGTTCGGAACGCCGCCCTGGTCGGCCTGCTTCCACTGGTCGCGCAGCGTGCGCAGCGTTTCCTGCATCTTGCGGCCGCCGAGCGCCTGGCCTTCAGGGCGCTTGAGCAAACCTTCCGCCTTGGCGACGAGGTCTTCACGCACCTTGTCGGCACTCCATCGTTGCCAGCCTTCGAGTTCGCCTGCGGCGATCAGCGCGGCGTGCACACGGGCTTCGAGCTCGGACTCGACCTGTTTGCCGTGCTGCTTCAGCACGGCGCGCAATGCAGCGGCAGCGCCGGCACTGGCCTTGCCGTGTCCTTCGGCAGTTTCCTGTTCGAGCTTGCCGAGCGCGGTCGTGACGGCTTCCTGCGCGGCAGCGCGGACCGACGGATCGACAGCCGGCTTCGCGGAACGTGCGGGTGCAGCCTTGGGCGCGACCGCTTCGCCGCGTGCGGCGCGCAGCTCGTCGGCCCACACCGGCACGGGCGGCAGCGGTGCAGCGGCGTCGGCGGCAGCAGTCTGGGTCAGCGCCAGGGCGCTGTGGAACGCGTCGGAGACGATCAGCAACTGCGCCTTCGAGGCGTCGAGCTGCGGCGCGAACTTGGCGTCGAGGCTGGTCCAGTTGGCGTCGGAAGCGATGGCGTCCGCCTGATCCTTCCAGTGCGCCACGTCGCCGCGCAATGCCTCTTCAGCCGACTGCGCGTCCTGCCAGCCCTTGGTCGAGAGGACCTCGAACCGTTGCGCCAACAGCACGGCGGCCTCGCGATGCACCTGTGCGCGGTGCTGGAGGTCTTCGATGCCCTTGACGCGCTCGGCGAGCTGGCTTTTGAAGCCGGCAAGCGGCTCGCGCGAGAGCGGTGCGCCTGCCTTGGCGGCATCCCGCTGCCATGCGAGCGCATCGGCGATGTTCAGCTTGCCCTGCGCCAGCAACGCCTCGGCCTTTTGGGCCCATTCGGCACCAATGGCTTCCTGGCCCTTTGCGCGCTTGATCTCATCGAGCTTTTCGCGCAGTACGCGCGCTGCGCCCTTGTCGCGGCCGCTCAATTCCTTGAACACCTCCTGCATCAGCTCGGGCGTCGGATTGCCGGCGAGCCAGTCACGGATGCGCCCTGCGCGCTCGCCCGAAGTCGAAGCGGTGAAGGCGCCGCCGGTCAGCGTGTCGAGGGCCTGAATGTCGTGGGGCTTGGAAGGAGTTGAAGTCACTGCGCGGATGAACGTTTGTCTTGTCTGAAGGGAAAGCGGAGGCGCCGGCGTACAAGTGAGTACCGGCCGGCGCACCCCGCATTTTCACCGACTTGGGGATTGCCCGTCAGCGGGTCGCCAGATTGAGCTCTGCGCCGGGCTTCCAGTCGGTGCCGGAGGGGTTGGTACGCACCGCGCCGATAAACAGCCGTTCGCTCGGCAGCTTCTGCGCCAGGAGGTAGTCGCGCACCACCGCGCCGCGCTCCACCGCGAGTTGCCGGATCGACTCCTCCGTGACGGGAACGCTGGTGAGGAGGAGATCTTCCATCTCCTTTTGCGGCAGGTCCTTCGCCAGCCCGACCATGTTGCGCGGCTTCGTGATGTCCGTGCGCTTGTAGACGGCGGTGAGCAGGTCGGGATATTCGGCATCCGTCACTGGCGCCACGTCGGTCGCGTCCTGGCCCGCGCGCGCTGCGATGCGCCGCTTCTCGGCCTGCGTCAGCTGCCGCAGGCGCTGGCGCTGGTAGGCGTCCTTTTCCTTTTCGAGGCTGGCCGTGCCGACGACGGTCATCTGTAGCGTCGGCCGGTCGGTCAGCGCTTTGGCCACCTTGTCCAGGCTTGCCTTGGCGCTGGCGCTCAGCGTCGAGCTGCCGGCATCGAAGGCGATGGCGCTCGATTCGCCTGCACCGCCACCAAGCCCCCCAGTCAGCAGACTGAAAGGCGCCGTCACGGCCTTGACGATGAGGTTGGCGATGGCCTTGAAAATCAGCGGGCCGATGCTGAACTGCGGGTCGTTCAACGAACCGCGCAATGGCAGGTCGACATCGATCACGCCGTTGCGATCGGCCAGCAACGCCACCGCAAGCCGCACGGGAAGGCTGTTGGGCGCGCCCTTCACTTCCTCGCCGAACTGCAGCTGATTGAGCACGAGCTTGTTCGTCGCGACCAGCTGGCCGTCGGGCGCGATCTTGTAGTTGACGTCCATGCTCATCTTGCCGCGCTCGATCCCGTGGCCTGCGTAGCGCACCGAGTACGGCGAGAGCGGCGCCAGGTCGAGGTCGCGCATCTTCGCGGTGATGTCGAGTTCCAGCGGCTTGACGAGCGGATTCAGCTTGCCGGTGATCTCCAGCGCCGCCGTCTGCTGCGCCTTGCCGCGCAGTTCAAGGTCGGCCAGCGCGACCTTTCCGTCGGCGCCGGGCGCGGGCTTGGACGAAAAGGCACTGAGCTTGCCGGTCAGCTCGCTCAGGTCGGCGGAGTAGTTCGGCTTCACGAACAGATCGGTGAAGTCGATCTTGGCGTTCACCAGGCTCATCGGGCCGAAATTGATGATCGGCGCAGGGCCGCTGGCAGCAGCGGGTGCCGCAGCGACTGCGGGTGCCGATGCCGCGCCTGCGGGCGCCGGCGCCGAGGTGGTCGTCGTGCCGCCGAGGCTGCGACGACTTGTCGCGTCCGTCGAGGCCTGGATCTTCGCGGCGCCCTCCTTCTCGCTCTTCTTCGTGAGGTTCTGCAGGTTCAGGCGACCGGTCGGGTCGACGATCACGCGGGCGAACAGGTCGGTCAGCGTGGTCTCGCGCACGTCCACGCCCAGCGCTGTGCCCGGCGCCATGGTCACCTGCAGGCCGCGCAGGTTCAGCGTCTTCCAGCTGAGCAGCTGATTGGTGTTGCGGTCGAACCCTGGCGAGTCGGTCAACGACACACTGTTGGCGCGAAAGTCGTCGAGTGCCGTGTCGCCGGCGAGCTTGAGGCTGATGCCGGCAGGCGCCTGCGCGAAGCGCACGGTGCCGCGATAGCTCGCGAAGGCGCGCCGGATGTCGACGTTGAGTGCGTCGCCGTAATACGCCTTGAACGCGTGCGCAGGGAAAGACCCGACCTCCAACCGACCTTCTGCCGAGACCGGCTTGAGCACGACAGTGCCCTTGTAGTCGAAGCGCCCCGCGTCCGCGCGCCCGGCGCCGATGCGAC
The DNA here is from genome assembly GCA_041424275.1 of Variovorax sp. Taxonomy (GTDB): domain Bacteria; phylum Pseudomonadota; class Gammaproteobacteria; order Burkholderiales; family Burkholderiaceae_C; genus Variovorax. The sequence goes on along the minus strand of JBGMOF010000023.1, from coordinate 66,046 downwards.
CCGAGACCTCCAGCGGCGAAACCCCGGCCGTGTCGGGCGCGATCTTCTGCGCGTTCACCTTGAGCGCGGTGATCTCGACTGCCACCGGCGTGGCACTGGCCTTGTCGGCGTAGCTGATGGCGCCGTTGTCGACGGCGAAGGTGCCGATCGTGAGCGCCCACGGCGTCGTGTTGGCCGCGGGTGCAGCGGGTGCGTCGGCGCCGACGGGCTTCGGCGCGGCCACCTTTGCCTCGCCCCCGGCCGGGGCACGGAGCCAGCGATCGAACATCCAGCGCCTCTCGCTGTCGCGCTCGATGCGCATCTTCGGATTGGTGACGGTGAACGACGCGATCGCCAGCGTGTGCTTCGTCATGTCGACGTCGGCATCCGTCAGCTCGAACCGGCCGACGCTGGCAAGCGCCGTCTTGTCCTGGGTCAGCGCAAGCCCGTCGAGCGACACCTTGCGCGCCTTGAACTTGAGTGCCGGGTTGGTCCAGGCGATGTCGATCTGCCCGCTCAGCTTGCCATCGAGCGTGGGCGCGAGGCTCTGCGCCAGATAAGGCGCGGCGAGCGACAGTGGCAGCGCATTCACTTCGGTCTGCACGTTCGCCACCTTGTCGGTCGCCTCGCCCTGGAACTTGAGCGAAGCACCGGCGATTGCGGTGGAGCCGTTGATCTTGGCCGACTGGGTCATCGGCCACGTCACGCCGCTCACGTCGACGTTCAGGTCCTTCACGTCGACCGCTGCCGCAGGCTGGGTGGTCTCGTCGCGCCAGCCGATACGGCCGCCCGTGAGGGCCACCTTGTCGACCTGCACGCGCAACGGGGCCTTCTTTTCAGCACTCGCTCCGGCGACAGCGCTCGCAGCGGCTGCCGGCACCGCGACTTTTTCAGTTGCGCCCGTGCCCGGGTCGGTGGCCAGCAGGTTGAGCTTGCCCGCGGCATCGCGCGCAACCGCGAGTTGCGGGCCGGCCAGCGCCACCTCGCTCAGGTGGACCACGCCCTCGAGCGGCCGAACGTCGGCCAGCGCGAGCTTGAGCGAGTCGAAAGCCAGCAGGTCGCGCCCGCGCGCATCGGCGACCTTGGTCTTGTGCGCCTCGATCGTGCCCGTGATCTTCAGGCCGCCGGTTTGCGCCCGCTCGAAGTCGATCTTCAGATTGGCGTCTAGCGTGCCGGCCTGCAGCTTCGCCGGCAGCCCGCCCGGGATGTAGCCAAGGTAAGGCGCCAGGTCGAGGCCGGTGAACTGGATCTGCGCGTCGGTCTTGCGGTTGTCGGCGAACGGTGTGCTGAAGGCCGTCGAATCGAATTTGCTGCCGTTGAGCACGAAGTCGAGCTTGGGCTCGGTCTTGATCTCGCGCTTGGAGGCGAGGTTGCTGAGGAAGGGCACGTTGAGCACGAGATCCCGAAGCTCGTGCTTGCGGCGCACCGTCTGGTCGTCGAAGTCGACCGAGCCGCCGTTGATCTTGATGTTGTAGATCGCGAACCGCGCCGGTTCGCTTTTCGGGTCGGACGGCGCGCTGGCCAGCCTGGCCAGGATGTCGTCGATGTCGTATTTGCCGTCGGCCAGGTGCGTGAGCCGGATTGCAGGTGCATCGATGGTCAGCGCGTCGATCACCGGCGCGAGCCGTAACGCCGACTGGAGTTCGGCATCCACATAGAGACGTGACACCGCAAGCTGCGATTGCTGGCCGTCGGCAGTCGCGATGCGCAGGTCGTCGAGCGTGAGCTCCAGCGTCCACGGCTTGAAATCGATCTTTCCGACAGTCACCTGGCGTCCCAGTTTCTCGCTGGCGACCTTCTGGATCTGGCTTTTGGCAATCGGTGGGACCGCCAGCCAGGCCAGAGCCCAGATCGCCAGCAAGACTCCCACCGCGACGATCCCACGTCGCACCCACTTGTTCTGTTTGATCGAAGCAGCGTTCATTGGAACGGAGTGTGCCGTAAAGCCCTCAAGCGAATCCCTGAACAAGAAAGCCCGGTGACGCGACGCGAAGTCATGTCACCGGGCTCGATGGCGGGTCGAAAACCCATGCCATCTTTTCGCACGGCCGGAAGTTGAGTCGTTCCGTCCATGCGGGTGACAAAAGATTGCCACCGAGGGTGCCTTGATCGCCGAGCCAATGGGTTGAATTCCGTTGGCTGCAGGACCTTGGCGAATGCCTGAATCAACAGGCAAGTGAAGGTTAGACCTCACGCCGCAGCTTTGCAAATCGGATTTGCAATCGCATCTCGGCGCGCGATTTAGGAACTAATGCACACATGTATTTATATGTAAATTAGAATAACCAACCTAGTTGTTATTCTTGACCGGGTATGTAGCGGCTCCTAGAATCCGCGTTGCCCTGTGATGCCAAGCGCCCGGGCCACTCTCTCAATCTGAAGAATCCGCTGCCGAGTCTCTCGGCTTGATCAGGCGGCCGCGCTCACTCCCCCTTCGCGCGGACCTGATCCGTACCCATCCAACGACGTCGCTCTTCGAACGGCTGCCCGCTCATCGGGTTGCCCGCTCCAGGCGCCGGACCGAAAGGAAGAGCGATGAAACTGGCCATGGAAGCCACAGCCAAAGGGCTCCGGACATTCGTGTCCGATGTCACAGACGGCTTTTTTGAAATCACCCACAACGGTTTTGCGCTGCTGGGTCTCGCGATCGTGTTTGCAGTTCTCGCACTCGTGGCCCGCCCCGACCTGCGCCAGACCGGCGAAGACCAGCTGATGGGCTGGCTCCAGTCGCGCAAACCGGCGCCAGCAGCGACCGACCTCGAACCCACGGCCATCGAGCGGACCACCGCCGCCAGCCCGCTGGATCTCCCCAAGCAACAGGCTGCGGTCGCCTACTGGCTCAGCAAGAAATACCGTGTCGCGGCAGAGCCTTTGAGCGTGCTGGTCTCCGAGGCGTACGACATCGGCAAGCGCACCAAGCTCGATCCGACGCTGATCCTTGCCATCATGGCGGTGGAATCCAGCTTCAACCCTTTTGCGCAGAGCCATGTGGGTGCGCAAGGCCTGATGCAGGTCATGACGCGCGTTCACGGCGACAAGTACGAGAGCGCCGGCGGCACGCTGACTGCGTTCGATCCCGTCACCAACATGCGCGTCGGCGTGAAGGTGCTGCAGGAATGCATCGCGCGTGCGGGTTCGGTCGAAGGCGGCCTGCGTTATTACGTGGGCGCGGCCAACCTGGCAGACGACGGCGGGTACGCCGGCAAGGTGCTGGCCGAGCACGAACGCCTGAGCCAAGTCGCCGGCGGCCGCGTACCTTCCACGACGCCGGCATTGCCGGGCTTGCGCACGCAACCGCTGCCGGTCGTCGCACCCGCGAAGCAGGAAAGCACCAACACCCAGAAGGTGGCGCTCCTCGACGCCCTGTAAAACCGGGCGCGTCGGCTACACTCGACCGGTGCGCGACTGGCGATAGGCACGCCCTGATTCAGGGGTTTGTGCTGACGTGGAATACCACTGGGAAGCGTGCCGCCTGCGGGATTTCTTGAGCAGGCGTTCAGCCGTTCGCCTGGGCAGCCCTTGTTTGCTTGAACAACAAGGACCTTCGTCTCCAAAGGACTGCCATGTACCAACGCAATCACCTCGTCGCCCAGGCCGACCCCGAGATCTGGGCCGCCATCCAGGCCGAGAACGCCCGCCAGGAACACCACATCGAACTCATCGCGAGTGAAAACTACGCGTCGCCGGCCGTCATGGCCGCGCAAGGTTCGCAGCTCACCAACAAGTACGCCGAGGGCTATCCCGGCAAGCGCTACTACGGCGGCTGCGAGCACGTCGACGTGGCCGAGCAGTTGGCCATCGATCGCATCAAGCAGATCTTTGGCGCCGATGCGGCCAACGTGCAGCCGCATTGCGGCGCTTCGGCGAACGAAGCCGTGATGCTGGCCTTCCTCAAGCCGGGCGACACCATCATGGGCATGAGCCTGGCCGAAGGCGGCCATCTCACCCACGGCATGCCGCTCAACATCAGCGGCAAGTGGTTCAACGTCGTGAGCTACGGCCTCGATGCCAAGGAAGAGATCGACTACGACGCGATGGAGCGCAAGGCACACGAATCGATGCCAAAGCTCATCATCGCGGGCGCTTCGGCCTACTCGCTGCGCATCGACTTCGAACGCTTCGCCAAGGTGGCGAAAGACGTCGGCGCGATCTTCATGGTCGACATTGCCCACTACGCCGGCCTCGTGGCTGCGGGCGTCTACCCCAACCCGGTGCCGCATGCCGACGTGGTCACCTCCACGACGCACAAGAGCCTGCGTGGCCCGCGCGGCGGCATCATCCTGATGAAGTCGCAGCACGAGAAGGCGATCAACAGCGCGATCTTCCCGGGCCTGCAGGGTGGCCCGCTGATGCACGTCATCGCTGCAAAGGCGGTGGCGTTCAAGGAAGCCATGGCACCGGAATTCAAGGCGTACCAGCAGCAGGTCGTGAAGAACGCGCAGATCGTGGCCGAAACGTTGACCGGGCGCGGCCTGCGGATCGTCAGTGGACGTACCGAGAGTCACGTGATGCTGGTCGACCTGCGCGCCAAGGGCATCACCGGCAAGGAAGCCGAAGCCGTGCTGGGCAACGCCCACATGACGATCAACAAGAACGCCATTCCGAACGACCCGGAAAAGCCGATGGTCACGAGCGGTGTGCGCATCGGCACCCCGGCCATGACCACGCGCGGCTTCAAGGACGAAGAAGCCCGCATGACGGCCAACCTGATCGCCGACGTGCTGGAGAACCCGCGCGACGCAGCCAACATCGAGGCGGTCCGCGCCAAGGTGCACGCGCTGACCAGCCGCTTCCCGGTCTACGGTTGAGCATCGCCGCGGTGGTCGCATGAAGTGCCCCTTTTGCAGCCACCTCGAGACGCAGGTCGTCGAGACCCGCGTCTCGGAAGACGGCGACTTCGTGCGCAGGCGGCGCCAGTGCGGCGCCTGCGACAAGCGCTTCACGACTTATGAGCGGCCTGACGTCAACTTCCCGGTCGTCGTGAAGAAAGACGGCAGCCGGGCCGATTTCGACACCAACAAGGTTCGCGCGTCGATGATGCTGGCGCTGCGCAAGCGCCCGGTGAGCATCGAGCAAATCGATGGCGCGCTGCTGCGCATCGAACAGAAACTCCTGGCCAGCGGCCTGCGGGAAATCGAGTCCACCAAGGTGGGCGAACTCGTGATGCGCGAACTCAAGCGGCTGGACAAGGTCGCCTATGTGCGCTTTGCCTCGGTGTACCGCAGCTTCGAGGACGTGGACGAATTCAGGCAGCTGCTGCGGGATATCTAGCATCCCGCCGGCCCGTGGCATGGGCCGTGATGGCCGTCGACCCGTGCTGTCGATTCCGGCGCATTCCGTGATTTTGAGTGCTTAACGGCGCTTTAAGTACGCCGGATGGGGCCGCCAAAGCACCTTTCGCTATTTACCATCCTGGCTACATCAAGACGCATCCATTGCGTTTCGAGAAGAAGTTTCAGGGGGGAAGGGATGCTGCGTACTCAACGCGGTCTGACGGCCATCGAGCTGCTCGTCACGATTGCCATCTTGGCGATCCTGATCGGCATTGCGGCGCCGTCGATGACTCGCTTCATCGCGCAATGGCGTGTTTCCAACGCGCTTAACGCGCTCACCGGATCGTTGCGCCTCGCACGCACGGAAGCGATCGCTCGGGCGCGGCCTGTAGTTTTGTGCGGTGTCGCCTCCGACACATCCACCAGTTGCCAATCGAGCACTGGCGACACCGGACTCGCCAGCGGGTGGATCGTGTTCGTCGATGTCGATTCAAGCACCAGCTTTTCTGCGAATGACGAGCTCCTGCTGCGTCAGGTTGCACTGACAGGCATCGCGGGCATCGAGCCAACGGGATCGAGCGTCGGACGCTTCACCTTCTATCCGAATGGCTTGAGTTCCACCGCCAGGGGCTTCAACGTCGACGCCGCGGGATTCGACACCGCGGGCACGCCATCATGGGCGCGCAAGGCGATCTGCATTGCGAAGTCCGGGCGAATCCGATACGTCGCGGATTCGGCGGATTGCAACAGTCAGGCGGAGAGTTGAGCCGTGGCTGCAGTGAAACCCAGTAGCAGCGGACTCCAGCGCGGCGCCACCTTCATCGAAGTCTTGGTGGCCATCGTGATCCTCGCAATCGCCCTGCTCGGCTTTGCAGGCCTCACCTCCGCCTCTATCAAGTACAACCAGTCGTCGCGCATGCGCGCGACCAGCCTGAGCCTCGTCACCGACTATGCCGAGAGGGCTCGCGCCAATCCTTCGGGGTTTGCCCAATATGAGTATGTAGCTGCATATAGCGCGAGCTCCCGAGCTGCCGCGACGAGCGACCCCACGGAGGCAGCCAGTGCTTGCCAGGTCGACACGACCAGCCCGACGAATCCGGTCAACACGTGCGGCGCCGCCATTGCGGACTATGACCAGCGGCAATGACTGACCAACGTCGCCAACCGGTTGCCAGGCGGCACGGCATACGTCACGACCGAGCTGACCGCCGCACCCGCTGGCATCAACGGGTTGCCGGCCACTCGCATCCTGAACCTCTGGCTCATCTGGCTGGCCATCACTGCCGATCCATCGCAGCAAGAGACGTGTCCGAAGGCCGCCAACATCTCATCCAGTGCGTCGGTGAATTGCATGTATTTCCGGATCACGCTATGAGACGGATCGCTGCATCACGTCGTCTGCTTTCATGGCACCGCCTGAGCTCGTGCGGTTTTACCCTGCTCGAACTGCTCATCGCATTGACCATCGGGCTCGTGGTGCTCGCCGCCGCGCTGGCTGTCTATGCGTCGTCGAGCCGGTCCAGCCAGTTGTCCCAGGTCGAGACCCAACTCAACGAGGACGGGATCCTCGCATTGAACCTCATCCAGCAACAGCTGAAGGTGGCGGGGTACTCGCGCCAGATCATTCCGGGCAACGGGGCCAAGGTCATGGGCAACTATGCCGGCCTCGCAGTGCGAGGATGCGACGGCGGCTTCGTGAATGCGGGGGCTGCATTCGACAGTCTGGCTTGTGCCAGAAACAGCAACGGCACCGCCAGCGACGCGATCGCGATTCGCTACGAGGCCACCTCCGAAAACACCAATGCGGTCGGCACTCCAGCACTGCCAAGCAATTGCGTGAACGGCGGCATCAACCGCTTGGCCACCCCCCAGGTTTCGCCCCCTCCTTCCCCCGCGCCGGCCAACTACGCGTTGGCTGACAACCGCTACATGGTGACGAACGCCACCACACAACCCATGTTGTCGTGTCGCGGTACCGAAAGCTATGGCAAGACGGTCAACGTGATCGGGACCTCACAACCCCTGCTGGCCAATGTCGAAAACATCCAGATGCTCTACGGCGTGGCCAGCCGGCCGAGTGACGAACTGGCGGCAACTTACGACCCGATGCTGCACCAGATCGTCGGCTACCTCAGCGCGTCCGAGATCGATGCGCTGACCTCCACGAACACCCTGCCGAACCTCACCGACGATCGATGGGGCCGCGTGCTCAGCGTGCGGGTGTGCCTCGTGATGCGCAGCGAGCAGACGGTAGGCGACGTTCCTGCGGGCGGATTCGCCTACAAAAATTGCACAAACGTCGACGCCCTCGGTGCGGATGGCTATCTGCGCAAGACTTACACGACCACCGTCCTGCTGAGAAACAGGGTGATCACGCCATGAGCGCGACCCATCGCTCCATCCACCCCGGGCGCCAGAATGGCATCGCGCTGGTGGTCGCATTGATCCTGATCCTCGTCATGTCGCTGCTCGGCACTTTCGCGATCCGCAACGCCACACAAAGCGAACGCAGCATCAACGGCATCCGCACCGCCGAAGTCGCACGAGAGGCAGCTGAAACCGCCCTCCGCTTTTGCGAGCAGATCGCCATCTTCGACGGCGACAACAAGGACTACACGCAGTACGGCACGACGGGTCTGCGCGCGAAGATCATCTCGGCGCCCGTGCTGTCCGAAGCCGATCCGGCCGCCGCGTGGCGAGTTCCCGGCAACTGGGCGGACAGCATCGCCATCAGCGTGCCAGCGGCGTACCACCAGAAGCTCAGCGGCAGTTCAGCCGACCCCGATGTGCCGCGCCTCAACACGCCCCCCCGCTGTCTGATTCAGAAAATCCAGTCCAACACAACGCCCCCCTTGACTGGCTATCTGATCACCGCCCGTGGCTTCGCCAACAACGCCACCTTCACCCCGTCGACCGGCAAGACCACGCAAGGTGCCGAGTCGTGGCTGCAGTCCGTCTTGACGCGCAGCAATTGATCCACGCTCTGCCTTCAGCACCCATGACCCGACGACCTGACCGTTTCCGAAAGCCCGGCCGAGGCTTTACCTTGATCGAGGTGATGATCGTGGTGGCCATCATTGCAATCCTCGCAGCCATTGCCTTGCCGAGCTACCAGGAATACGTTCGCCGCTCCAAACGCGCCGAAGCGCAAGCCATCCTGCTGGAGGCCGCGCAATTCATGCAGCGCTACTACTCCGCCAACGACCGGTACACGGCCAATGCCGGAGCTGCTTCGGCCGAGACCGAACAACAGTCCGCAGGGGTCAGCATCCTGCCCGAAGTCCTGCGCCAATCCCCCAAGTCGGGCACCGCGAACTACACCGTCGCGGTTTTCGCACGCGACGTGCCGCCTACGTTCACGCTCAAGGCCACGCGCACCGGAAACCTGACGAACGACAAGTGCGGCACGCTCACGTTGACCGGGCAAGGCGTGAAGAGCTTGGAAAACGAGACCACTGGCCTCGCTCCAGCAGACTGCTGGAAATAGCACACAAGCCGCATCCTGCCTGCGCAGTCCGCTACAAAAACAATAGCGATTCGTGAGCACTCGGACCCGGGTCCGGACCTCCGACTCGGCGGGCAGAGAACGAGATGCCCATGCAAATCGTTGTATTCAAAGGGAGCCTCACCATGAAAGCCACTTCACGAATGCCCGGCCCGGCGGCTGTCACTGCCAGCCGAGCCAAACCGAGCCGGGTCGTGGCCGCGCTTCGGCTTGCCGCGACCGCCCTGCCGATTGCGCTGGCCGCGAGCGATGCCACCGCGGCCAATTCAGCCAATCAAACGCCCCTCTACAACGCTGTGCCGGGGGCCAAACCCAATTTGATGTTTGTCCTGGACAATTCCGGCTCCATGGCACGCCCATATCAAGAAAGTTATTCAGTCGCCGACAATTGCCCCAAGACTGGCAGTAATTGCGATAACAAATATGGCTGGTTTGCCATGCGCTCCAGCGCCGCCAACACACAATACTACAACCCTGCCGTCACGTATGCGCCCCGCTTGAATCCGAATGGCTCGAGCCAAACGAATCCATTGGTCTTCATCGATAACCAGAACACTTCCACCCAATTTTATTATTCCAACGGGAATTACTCACTGACAGACAATCGTTACGTTCCAGATCACGCGGTCTACAACGGAACTGTTCCGGCTGGCAAAAAGTTCAGTTATGTTCGCTGCACTTCGGGGAGCGCCTGCAGCACGGTAGCGAACAGGACGGTCGTCGACATTGCTTACCCACCCGGAACCGGCTCGATTACCTTGCCTCCGGGTCATGGCCGGACCGACGCAGGTTGTGGATCACAAGCTTGCACCGAGGTCGCCGAACTCAAAAACATCTTGAACTGGTACCAGTGGTACAGAAATCGGGCACTCGCCGTCAGCACTGCGGTCGGACAGGCAATGCAGAATTACGAAAACAAGTTCAGGGTCGGATACAACCAATACAACCAATTTTCAGGCAATGGCTACGCCGAGTCCGGTGCAATCAGTCGCGGTGTTCGTTATTTCAAAGATGATTCAGCCAGCGCAGCGAATAATTGGAAGACCCAATTCTATAATTGGCTTTACGGAATTTCCCCAATGGGCGGGACCAACAGTCACCGGGCACTGGCGCTGGCCGCCGACTACTACGCGGGAGCACCCAAAGCGACGTACGGCAACCCCTGGAAGAATGATCCGACGAGCACCGCAGCGGAGAACGCTTCCGATTTGAGTTGCAGGCGGTCCTATGCCATCGTGCTGTCGGATGGCGCCTGGACAGCCGACACGGCCGCGAATGTCGGCACCAAATACGCCAGCACCGAAGGAGCGGCCTATACCGGAAACCCGTCGGGCAATGCGGCCTCCTTGCGGTTCTATCCGACGGGTGCCACCGGCTCCGGAAGTGCCGACATGGCCACCAGACTGGCCGCCCGGAATCTCTACACCCCCTACGGCGATGGGCGCACGAGCAGCAACGGGTTCGCCGACCTGACCGCTCGATACTTCTGGAACACCGATTTTTCCATTGCCTTGCCCAACAATGTTCCGCCGATCGGCGGTCAGCACAATCCGACGTTCTGGCAAAACATGACCACCTTCACGATCGGTTGGGGGTTGACACCGTCCGGGGATGCCCCGGGTGCCACCAGCGGCTTGAAGTGGGAGCAGATCAACCGCTACACCAATGACTGGCTGGCGGGAAGTGCGACGACCACGCCCCAGTGGCCGGCGACCGATCTGAACCTGGCAAGCACCGCGGATGCCAAAAGAATCGATGACTTCATCCGCGCCGGCTTCACGGGCGGAGGGCGTGCATATAGCGTGTACTCGGGCGAGGACGTTCGCAAGGCCATCGACAACGCGCTGAGCAGCATGGTCGGGACGGGCAACGACGCGGGCGTCGCGGTGTTGGGCAACAGCAGTGACTTCCAGACGCTGGACAGTCAACTCAAATACACCACCGAATACCAAACCTCCGACAACAGCGGCGACATCAAGGCCTTCCGCCTGGACGGCAATGGCGGCTATGCCAATCTGCTCGCAGGCAACCCGGTGGCGGCGTGGTCTGCCAATACAAGAATGCCGACGATCGCGAACAGGAAAATATTCGCACTGTCGAACTACGACGCCAGCGTGCCCGACGCGACGGCCAGCAAGCGCAAGGAGCTGACCGCCGCCACCACGCTGGCCAGCCTGCCTGCAGATTTTCAGGCGCTGCTGAACGCCGACAACCTGCAAAAGCTGGACAGCAGTTTCATTCGCTACATGCTCGGTGACGATCCACATGCCGATGTCAACGGCACCATCTACCGCGCGCGCAAGACGCCGATCGGCGCTTCTGTCAATTCGCCGCCCGCGTTTGTCGGCGGGCGCATCGACATGGGCTACGCCAGCCATGGCGCGGTCGAGGGCAAGAGCGCATACCTTGCCTACAAGACACTCAAGACCACGTTGCCACCCACGATCTTTGCAGCGACCAACGACGGAAAGGTGCACGTGCTGAACGGCGCGAAGGACGATGCCACGCTGCCCGGAACCCCGGCTGGCGCGGAATTCGCCGAGTTCATGCCCAGGGGCGCCATGGCGTCGCAGACCAGCCTTGCCAACACCAACTTTCGCTTCCGCTACACGCTGGACGGGCCGCTGGTGGAACACGACATCTACGACAAGGCCGGCCAGACCCCCGCGAACACCCCCGAGAAATGGCGCCAGCTGGTGTTCGGTACGGGAGGTCGCGCAGGGAGCTTCATGTACGGGCTGGAGTCACCCATGAACGCCGCGGACCGCACGCCGACCAAGAACCACTTTCTCTGGGAATTGGACGACAAAACCGCGGGATACGGCGATCTGGCCAACGTGACCAACAATCCCACTGCGGGCCAACTGGACGACGGTACCTGGGTCATGCTGACCGGCAGTGGCCAATATGGCGGCACGGGCAAGCAAGTGGGCCTGTACGTCGTCGAAGCGTTGACCGGCAAGCGCAAGACCTTCATCGCGTTGCCTGCAGGCTTTGGCAACGACGACACCGTCAACGGTGGAAACCGCGGGCTTGGCGGCGTCGTCGCTGTGCGAGACGCAAACCGCAAGATCGTGGCGGCCTATGCTGGCGACGCCAATGGCAACCTGTGGCGCTTCGACCTGCGCAGCGCACAGTTCAAGGTGTCCTACGGTCGACCGCTGTTCACCACGCCAGGCGGCAAGCAGCAGCCCATCTATGCCGCGCCGACCTGGCAGACCCATCCCGGTGACTCGAGCACGTGTACCTACAGCGCCACCTCGCAATGCGGCGCCGTGGTGGTCGTGGGCACCGGCATCCTGCTCGACGAAGACGACCTCGCGACGCCTGCCAGGCAGCAAGCCATCTATGGAATCTGGGACCAGACGCCTGTAGGTTCCGACGAGAAGACGGGCTTTGCAAAGGTCGTGAAGACAGACTTGGTCCAGCAAACCATCGACCTGACATCGGCAAAAGCCGGCACCCTCCTCGAACTGGGCAAGAATTTCTATCAGGTGAGTGCCAATGCGGTCGACTGGAAGACGAAGAAAGGTTGGTTTCTGAACCTGGGCGTGATTCCCTACGCCGGCGCGATGGCGCTCGGCGAACGCGTGGTGGGCGACCTGTCCAACCTCGGCAGCAGCGTGATCATCACGTCGTTCCTTCCCGAAGACCGCAACATCGGGCTCGAGTCGTGCACGGCCACCGGAAGTCTGCCCAACATCATCTATGTGCTGGATGCACTCACGGGCAAGAACAAGTATTCATTCGACGTCGACGCCAATGGCACCTTCGATTTCTATTCCGTCGTGTCGGTCCCGCAGGGCGGGTTCAATCGCGGCAACGTCACTTCACGCAACCTGGTCGGTCAGCCCAACGAAGGTACGCCGGATCTCAAACCCGATTCCGGATGCACGGGTGAGACGGGTTACCTGACCGGTGTCGGCGGCACACAATTGGCCGGCGACGCCTGCCCCGTGAAAGGCTGGCGCCGCAGTTGGCACCCGATCGTTTCACCACCGTTCTAAGCTCTCGCATGCATTCCTACGACGCCACAGGCCAGGCGCTTGCGCTGGCCACCCAGGCCCGCGGCCATACCGATCCCAACCCCCGCGTCGGCTGCGTGATCGTTTCGCCGTCGGGCGACCTGCTCGGCACCGGCCACACCCAGCAAGCCGGTGGGCCGCATGCCGAAGTCATGGCGCTGCGCGACGCTGTGGCGCGCGGGCAGTCGGTCCTCGGTGCGACGGCGTTCGTCACATTGGAGCCGTGCTCGCACCAGGGCCGAACCGGTCCTTGCTGCGACGCGCTGATCGCGGCAGGCATCGGTAAGGTCGTGGCGTCGATCGCCGATCCGAACCCTCTGGTGTCGGGTCAGGGGTTCGCTAGGCTGAGGGCTGCGGGCGTCGCGGTCGAAGTCGGGCCGGGAGCCGATGAATCCCGCGAGCTCAACATCGGGTTCTTCAGCCGGATGCTCCGCAAGATGCCGTGGGTGCGGCTCAAGGTCGCCGCGTCGCTCGACGGCAAGACGGGGTTGCACAACGGCGTGAGCCAGTGGATCACCGGCGAAGCGGCGCGCACCGACGGGCATGCATGGCGGTCGCGGGCGAGCGCCCTGCTCACCGGCGTCGGCACGGTGCTCGAAGACAACCCGAGGCTCGACGTGCGCCTCGTCGAGACATCGCGCCAGCCCCATCTGGTGGTCGTGGACAGCCAACTGCAGACACCGCCCGATGCTCATATTTTCATAGCGGGTCGCGCAGTGTGGATCTACGCTGCAGCCCGAAACGACGCCAAAGCCGCGGCGCTCGAGGCGCGCGGTGCCACGGTCCGCTACCTCCCGAACGCACAGGGCAAGGTCGACCTTGCCGCGATGCTGGCCGACCTTGCCGTGCGCGAAGTCAACGAATTGCACGTCGAGGCCGGCCACAAGCTCAACGGTTCGCTGATTCGCGAAGGGCTGGTCGACGAAATGCTGGTGTACCTGGCACCCAAGCTCATCGGCAGCGGCCTCGACATGGCCAGCTTCGCGCTCGGCAACGGCCCGCTCACCTCGCTGGCAGACGCATTGCCACTGGAATTCCGCTCGGTGGAACGGCTCGGCCCCGACCTCCGAATCCTGGCGCGCGTGAGCGGCCGCGACAGCTTCTAGGGTTTGCCCCGGGGCCGGGGCACTTTCTCTGCGAAAATCCACGGATGTTCACCGGAATCATCACCGGCGTGGGGCGCATCGCCGCCGTTCACGACCTCGGAAGCTCTTCATCCCACGGCAAGCGGCTCAGCATCGAGACGCCTCCAGGTTACCTGGACGACGTGGGCCTCGGCGACAGCATTGCACTCAACGGCGCCTGCATGACGGTCACGTCGCTCGACCTGCCGCAGCGCCTGTTCACCATCGATATCTCGGCGGAATCGCTCGGCAAGACGGCGGGCTTGGCGGGGGAAGCCGATGCGATCAACCTCGAGAAGGCACTGCGCGCGCACGACCGGCTCGGCGGACACATCGTGTCGGGTCACGTCGACGGCATCGGGACTGTGAGCCGTTTCGCTGCCATCGGGGAGAGTTGGGAACTGCGCATCGTCGCGCCCCGCGCCCTCGCCCGCTTCCTGGCATACAAGGGCTCGATCACGGTCAACGGCGTGAGCCTCACGGTCAACACGGTCGACGACCTGGCCGATGGCGCCGAGATCAGCATCAACCTGATCCCGCACACCGTGGAGAACACCGGTCTCGGCGCGCTCAAGGCCGGCAGCCAGGTCAACCTCGAAATCGACACGGTCGCCCGCTACGTGGAGCGCATGCTCCAGGCCGGCGTCCTGCCCCCCTCTACGCAGAAGAAAGAAGACAACGCATGAACGCTTCCGTCACGCCGATCTCGGCCCCTCGCAGCGGCCGCGCGGCCGCCCCGATTTCATCGGTCGAGGAGATCGTCGAGGAAATGCGCGCGGGCCGCATGGTGATCCTGGTCGACGAAGAGGACCGCGAAAACGAGGGCGACATCGTCATCGCCGCCGATCACATCACGGCCGATTCGATCAACTTCATGGCGCGCCATGCACGCGGCCTCATATGCCTGACCCTGTCGCGCGACATGTGTGAGCGGCTGCAGCTGCCACCGATGGTGGCGCGCAACGGTGCCAAGCACTCGACCGCGTTCACGGTGTCGATCGAAGCAGCCGAGGGCGTGACCACCGGCATCTCGGCCGCCGACCGGGCGCGCACCGTCCAGGCCGCCGTCGCGCGCACCGCGGTCGCAGCCGACCTGGTCCAGCCCGGCCACATCTTTCCGCTGCAGGCCGTCGACGGCGGCGTGCTGATGCGCGCCGGCCACACCGAAGCCGGCTGCGATCTCGCAGCGATGGCCGGCTGCTCGCCCGCCTCGGTCATTTGCGAAGTGATGAACGACGACGGCACGATGGCCCGGTTGCCCGACCTGCAATTGTTCGCGGCCGAGCATGGTCTGAAGATCGGCACCATCGCGGCGTTGATCGAGCACCGCAGCCGCACCGAGTCGCTGGTCGAAAAGGTCGGCGTGCGCGAGATCCAGACCGCCTCGGGCTGGTTCACGGCACATGCCTTCATCGACAAGCCGAGCCACGGCGTGCACCTCGCGCTGGTGCGCGGCGCCTGGGAACCCGAAGAGACCGTCGCGGTGCGCGTCCACGAGCCGCTGTCGGTGCTCGACGCGCTCGAGGTGAATCGCTCGCTGCATTCCTGGGGCCTGGACTCCAGCCTGGCCTACATCGCAAAAGCAGGCAAAGGCGTTGCTGTGTTCGTGAATTGCGGCGAGTCCGGCGCGGAGCTGCTGGCACAGTTCGAGGGCACTGCACGCCCGGCGCAAGCCCCCGAGCGCGGCCGCATGGACCTGCGCAGCTACGGCATCGGCGCCCAGATCCTGCGCGAATGCGGCGTCCACAAGATGAATCTGCTGGGCACGCCGCGCCGCATGCCGAGCATGGCGGGAGGCTACGGCCTCGAGATTGCCGGCTACATCACCAAAGACTGATCACATGCTGAATGCAAACAAGGGGGCTGAAGCGGCCCTCGACGGCACGGGACTTCGCATCGGCATCGTGCAGGCGCGTTTCAACGCCGACATCACCGACGCACTCGCGACGGCCTGCCTCGCCGAACTCGAATCGCTCGGCGTGAGCGCCAACGACATCGACCATGTGCACGTGCCGGGCGCGCTCGAAGTGCCCGTCGCGCTGCAGGCGCTGGCCGAGCGCGGCGGCTACCACGCGCTCGTCGCGCTGGGCTGCATCATCCGCGGCGAGACCTATCACTTCGAACTGGTCGCCAACGAGTCGGGCGCCAGCGTGAGCCGCGTCGCACTCGACTACCGCCTGCCCATCGCCAACGCGATCCTGACCACCGAGAACCTCGAACAAGCCGTGGCCCGCCAGACCGACAAGGGCCGCGATGCGGCGCGCGTCGCCGTCGAAATGGCGCGCCTGCTGGCCGACCTGACATGACCGACGACACCCCCATTTCTCCCGCCGCAGCCGCACCTGCCCGCGACCCCAAGGCGCGCCAGTCGCGCACCGGCCTCACCAGCACGGGCGTGCGCAAGGCATCGGCCAAGTCCAATCGCAGCCGCGCGCGAGAGTTCGCCTTGCAGGCGCTCTACCAGCATCTGGTGGGCGGCAACGACGCGGCGGCGATCGACGCCTTCACGCGCGACCTCGCCGGCTTCCACAAGGCCGACGCGGCGCATTACGACGCGCTGCTGCACGGCTGTATCGAAGGCGCCGCGCAACTCGACGTGCTGATTCTTCCGCTGCTCGACCGCGAGATGGAACGCATCTCGCCGATCGAACACGCCGTGATGTGGATCGGCGTCTACGAGTTCCAGCATTGCCTGGACGTGCCGTGGCGCGTGGTGCTCAACGAGTGCATCGAGCTTGCCAAGGAGTTCGGCGGCACCGATGGCCACAAGTACGTGAACGCGGTGCTCAACAGCCTTGCGCCCCAGCTGCGCGCGGCCGAGGTCGAGGCGGACCGCGCGAGCGGCAAGTCGCGCTGACACACGTGTTGCCCGAATGAAAATCTCCTCGCGCGCAGAGCGCATCGAGCCCTTCTATGTGATGGAGGTCGCGAAAGCCGCCTCCACCCTCGCCCGGGAAGTGGCTCACACCGACCGCCCGATGATCTTCCTCAACATCGGCGAGCCGGACTTCACCGCGCCGCCGCTGGTGCAGGAAGCCGCAGCCCGCGCGGTGCACGACGGCGCCACCCAATACACCCAGGCCTTGGGCCTGGACGCCTTGCGCGAGCGCATCAGCGCCTGGTACCGACAGCGCTTCGGGATCGACGTGCCCGCGCGGCGCATCGTCGTCACGGCCGGCGCCTCGGCGGCATTGCAGATCGCCTGCCTCGCATTGATCGATGCCGGCGACGAGATCCTGCTGCCCGACCCGAGCTACCCGTGCAACCGGCATTTCGTCAGCGCCGCGGACGGCACCGCGGTGCTGGTGCCGACCACGGCGGCAGAGCGCTTCCAGCTGACCGCGCAGAAGGTCGAGGCGCACTGGACCGACAAGACCCGCGGCGTGCTGCTGGCCTCGCCCTCGAACCCCACCGGTACCTCGATCGCACCCGACGAACTGCGGCGCATCCACGAGGTCGTGACCCGGCGCGGCGGCATCACGCTCATCGACGAGATCTACCTCGGCCTTTCGTACGACGATGCCTTCGCGCAGACGGCGCTGGCCATCGACGACCAGGTCATCAGCATCAACAGCTTCAGCAAGTACTTCAACATGACCGGGTGGCGGCTGGGCTGGCTGGTGGTGCCCGATGCATTGGTGCCGGCGATCGAGCGCCTTGCGCAAAACCTCTTCATTTGCGCGAGCACGGTGTCGCAGCACGCCGCCCTCGCCTGCTTCGAGCCCGAAAGCATCGCCGAGTACGAGCGCCGGCGCGCCGAATTCAAGGCGCGACGGGACTGGTTCATTCCGCAGCTCGACGCGCTCGGCCTGACCGTGCCCGTCATGCCCGATGGCGCCTTCTATGCGTGGGCCGACTGCTCTTCGCTGGCCGCGAAGCTGGGCATCCAGGGCAGCTGGGACTTCGCCTTCGAAGTCATGAAGCGCGCGCACGTCGCAGTCACGCCGGGCCGCGACTTCGGCACCGCCGAAACCTCGCGCTTCGTGCGTTTCTCGACGGCCAGTTCGATGGAACACCTGCACGAAGCCATCGCCCGGCTGAAAGTGCTGGCCGCATGAGCTTCCAGTTTCCGATCCGCATCTACTGGGAAGACACCGACGCGGGCGGCATCGTGTTCTACGCCAACTACCTGAAGTTCATGGAACGCGCGCGCACCGAATGGCTGCGCTCGCTCGGCGTCGAGCAGCGCAAGCTGCGCGACCAGACCGGCGGCATGTTCGTGGTGAGCGAGACGCGCATGAAGTACCACCGCCCCGCGCGTCTCGACGACGAACTGCTGGTTACAGCCGCGGCACAGCAAATCGGCTCGGCGTCCTTGATAATCGGTCAGCGCGTGCTATCAAAAACGGAGCAAGGTCTGCTTCTTTGCGAAGGCACGATCCGCATCGGCTGGGTGGACGCCGCCACGCTGCGTCCCGCACGCATTCCGGCCCAAGTTTCGGGAACCCTCGAGCGCTCCGGCGGCTCCATGTCTCAACCTCTCACGCCATGAATCAAGATCTCTCCATCGTCAATCTCCTGCTGCACGCGAGTTTCGTGGTGCAACTGGTCGTGCTGCTGCTCGTGATCGTCTCGATCGCCAGCTGGGCCGCAATCTTCCGCAAGTTCTTCGCGTTGAAGCGCATGCGTGCACTCAACGACGAGTTCGAGCGCGAGTTCTGGTCGGGCACCAGCCTGAACGAACTCTTTTCGTCGGCAGCACAGAACGCCAAGTTCGCGGGTCCGATGGAGCGCATCTTCGCGTCCGGCATGCGCGAGTACCAAAAGCTGCGCGAGCGCCACGTCACCGACGCCAGCACCTTGCTCGACGGCGCACGCCGCGCGATGCGGGCGAGCTTCCAGCGCGAACTGGATGCGGCTGAACAGAACCTCTCGTTCCTCGCCACCGTCGGCTCGGTGTCGCCTTATGTCGGTCTCTTCGGCACGGTGTGGGGGATCATGCATGCCTTCACCGGCCTCGCCGCGCTCACGCAGGTGACGCTGGCCAC
The DNA here is from genome assembly GCA_041424275.1 of Variovorax sp. Classification (GTDB taxonomy): domain Bacteria; phylum Pseudomonadota; class Gammaproteobacteria; order Burkholderiales; family Burkholderiaceae_C; genus Variovorax. The sequence goes on along the minus strand of JBGMOF010000023.1, from coordinate 47,152 downwards.
CGTGGCGCCGGGCATCGCGGAGGCGTTGGTTGCCACCGCGATCGGCCTCTTCGCCGCGATCCCGGCCGTGGTCAGCTACAACCGCTTCGCCCGCGAGATCGACAAGATCGCCATCGCGCTCGAAACGTACATCGAAGAGTTCTCCAACATCCTGCAGCGCAACCTGTCGGCCAACGTGAACCCGGCGGCCGCCGCGACGAGCAGCACCGGTCACTGACATGGCGGCAGTCTCCTCCCGCGGCCGCGGCCGCCGCACGATCAACGAGATCAACATGGTCCCGTTCATCGACGTGATGCTGGTGTTGCTGATCATCTTCATGGTGACCGCGCCGCTGATCACGCCAAGCGTCATCAACCTGCCCACGGTCGACAAGGCCAACAAGCAACCCGACAAGCCGATCGAGATCGTCATCAAGAGCGACGATGAAATCCAGATCAAGAAGGATCCGTCCACCGGCACCGGTGGGACGTCGATCCCCATGACGCAGATCGGCACGGCCGCCAAGCAGGCGCAGGGCGGCGACGACCAGCGCCCGGTCGTCATCAGCGCCGAGAAGACGGTGAAATACGAGACCGTCGTGAAGGCGATGAACCAGCTCAAGCGCAGCGGCATCGAGCGTGTGGGCCTCTCGGTCACCACCACGGGCGCGGGCAGATAAGGGCATGTCGCTCGCAGCCGATCGCCCCGAGTTCGCTCCGCCGCCAGCGCGTGGGACGTCGCTCGCCGTCGTCCTGGCGCTGATCGCACACGTGCTGCTGATCGCCGCGCTGACCTGGGGCGTGCACTGGAAGCGCGAGGCCGAGGACGACGCGGTCGAGGCCGAACTGTGGTCGTCGACCGTGCAGCTGGCCGCCCCGCGGCTCTCCGCACCGCCAACCCCCACCCCCGCTCCGACGCCGCCTCCACCAGCACCGACGCCGGCTCCTCCCCCGCCGCCGCCACCGCCTCCACCGCAGGTGGTGAAGCCCGAGCCCCCGGCACCGCGCGCGCCCGACATCGCGCTCGAACGCGAGAAGAAGCTCAAGGAGCAAAAGGAGCGCGAACGCGAGATCGAAGAGGCGCGGCAGGAAAAGCTGAAGCAGCAGCAAGCCGCCAGGAAAGCGCAGGAGAAGAAAGAACTCGAGGCGAAGGAGCGCGCCGAGGACGAGGCCGAGCGCAAGAAGGAGCAGCAGCAAAAGCTTGCCGAGGCCAAGAAGAAACAGGAAGCGGATGCCAAAAAGGCCGAGGCGCAGCAAGCCGCAGCCGAGGCCAAGAAGGCCGATGCCGCCAAGCAGGCCGCAGCCGATCGCGCAGCGACGCTCAAACGCATGCAAGGTCTGGCCGGCGCGAACGGTGCCGACGACTCCAAAGGCACGGCCCTCAAAACCTCCGGCCCTTCGGGTGGCTATGGCGCACGGATTGCCGCGGCGGTGCGTCCCAACATCACCTACCCCGACGCCGACACCGTGAACGGCAATCCGGCGGCCGAGTTCGACGTGAGCCTGGCGCCCGACGGCACCATCGTGAACGTCAAGCTGCGCAAGTCGAGCGGGATTCCTTCATGGGACGAAGCGGCCGAACGCGGTCTGCGCAAGACGGATCGCCTGCCGCGCGACACCGATGGACGGATCTTCCCGTCGCTCATCGTCGAGCTCAAGCCCAAGCGCTGATCACTTCAGCGCTTGCTTCAGCCCTGACACGGCGCCCCACACGCTCGACTTCGCGCCGTCGCGCCACGCATGCTGGCCGACCGGCTTCGGCGCGATGCCGACGCGGCCGAAGAGCCGGCGAGAGTAATGATTGAAGGTCATGGCGCGTCGCCACGCCATGCTCTGCGCAGTGTTGAACGTGATCGACATGGAGATCGACACATCACGGCTGCCGTTGCGCACCTGGTGACCGGCGATGAAAGGAATGTGCAGCGCCTCGCCGGGATGAAACGCGAACGTACTGCCCAGCGTGTCGGCATCCCTTTGCATGGACAACAGCGACTGCGCGCTGGCGACGTAGGCATCGCGGTCCGTCGAGGCGACGACACGTTCGTCCCATTGCGGAAAGACGGCAATTTCCCGGCTGCCACGGAGCTGCATCGTGAGTGCGCATTGGCGGTCGATGCGAAATGGCGTGACGCTGTCGGGTGACGCAATCAACAGGCTCAGCTTCGGATCGATGACATGGCGCCCGAGGCCCAGCCCGTGCAGCATTCCTTCGATGTCGCCGATCAATTCGCGATAGAGCGGCGCGAACGAGGGGTGAATCTCCGGACCCGCGACCCGCACATAGGAGTCGGAGACGCGGATGGTTTCGATGGTCTGCTCGATGGAGCGTTCCACCGGCCGCGTCCTGAAAGACGCTTCGAAGGCATCGCCGCTCTTGAGCTTGCCCAGCGAGTAGGTCACGCGGCTGGTCGGCATGACCGGACTGGCTTCTGACAAATTCTCCAGGCTCAATGCCGGGTGATCCATCAGCTTGTGCGTCAACTTGAAAGCATCGCGGTCCAGCAAATCGAATGCATCGGAATCATGGAAACACTGCATGGGCGTCGGACCTGTATCGTTGTAGTCGAGTGAGTCACCTCACTACCGCGCCCGAATCTAGTACTTTTTGTCTAAAACACCAAATCAATCGTAGACGATCGCGGCACGACCCGCTTCGGCCTGCGCGGTCCAGCTCGCCAATGCCGCGTCGGTCGGAAAGAACTTGGCGCGCTCTCCCAATTGCAGTTCCACCTGCGCACCTGCACGCGCCATGCTCAAGCGCACGGGCAGCCCCTGGATCAGCTCGCCGTGCTCGCTGGCCTCCGTGCGTGGCGGAAAGTCCTTCACCAATCGCGCGATGTCGGGTGCCTTGCCGTTGACCGACACGCGAAGGAACTTGCCGAAGCGGCAGCGCGCCGTGGCCAGGTCCCAGACCTGCTGCACCTGGAAGCGCGCCTCGAAACCCCCGCGGCCCGGCTGCAGGCGACCGCTCACGATGACGAGTTCGTCATCCTTGAGCGTGTTGCGGTTGGCATTGATCAGCGCTTCGTCCGCGGTGGCGTCGATGGCATCCGACTTGTCGTCGAGCTTGAAGATCGCGAGCCGACCGCGCTGGCCATTGATCACGCGCATGTCGCTCACGATGCCCGCGATGATCTGCGGCTCGCGGCTGTCCATGAGCTCGCCGATCTCGCGCTTGCAGAAGCGTCGCACCTCGTGCGCGACCTCGTCAAACAGATGGCCGGAAAGGTAGAAACCGACAGCGGTTTTTTCCAGCGTGAGGCGTTCCTTCACGCCCCACGGCGTGGCGTCGACCAGTGCGGGCTCCGCCGCTGCAGAGCCATGCTCGCTGTCGCCGAAGATGTCGACCTGTGCGGCATTGGCTTCGGTCGCGCTCGCGAAATCGAAGGCACGGTCCAGCGAGGCGCTGAGCGATGCGCGGTTCTGCTGGATCGAGTCGAACGCGCCGGCCTTGATGAGCGCTTCGACCGTGCGCTTGTTGATGCGCTGGCGGTCCACGCGCACGCAGAAGTCGAACAGGCTTGTGAAGGGCCCGCCGGCCTCGCGGGCCTTGACGATCGCCTCGACTGCGAGCTGACCCGTGCCCTTGACCGCACCCAGGCCGTAGCGGATGGCCTTGTCTGTGACCGGCTCGAAGCGGTAGTTGCCGCGGTTCACGTCCGGCGGCTCGAAGCTGATGCCGAAGTTCTTCTGTGCGTCTTCGAACAGCACCTTGAGCTTGTCGGTGTCGTCCATTTCCACGGTCATGTTCGCGCAGAAGAACTCGGCCGTGTAATGGACCTTGAGCCACCCCGTGTGATAAGCGAGCAGCGAATAGGCGGCCGCGTGCGACTTGTTGAAGCCGTAGCCAGCGAACTTCTCCATCAGGTCGAAGATCTCGTCGGCCTTGTCCTGCGGAATGCCGTGCGTGGCGAGCGCACCTGCGCGGAACTTCTCGCGGTGCTCGGCCATTTCCTCGAGCTTCTTCTTGCCCATGGCGCGGCGCAGCAGGTCGGCGCCGCCGAGCGAGTAGCCGCCCAGGATCTGCGCGGTCTGCATCACCTGTTCCTGGTAGACCATGATCCCGTAGGTCTCCGACAGCATCTCGGCGACGGCAGGGTGCGGGTACTCCACTTGTTCGCGCCCGTGTTTGCGGGCGACGAAGCTGGGGATCAGGTCCATCGGGCCTGGGCGGTAGAGCGCATTGAGCGCGATCAGGTCTTCGAGCCGCGTCGGTCGCGCGTCTTTCAGCATGCCCTGCATGCCGCGCGATTCGAACTGGAACACCGCCTCGGTCTTGCCGTCGGAAAAAAGCCGGTAGGTGGCGGCGTCGTCGAGCTTGATGTCTTCGTAGGCGAACTTTTCCTGGCCCTTGTGGCGCGCGACGACGAAGTCTTTTGCAATCTCGAGGATCGTCAGCGTGGCCAGGCCCAAAAAGTCGAACTTCACGAGGCCGACCGCTTCGACGTCGTCCTTGTCGTACTGGCTCACCGCGGAGTCGCTGCCCGGCTGCTGGTACAGCGGGCAGAAATCGGTGAGCTTGCCCGGTGCGATCAGCACGCCGCCGGCGTGCATGCCGATGTTGCGCGTCATGCCTTCGAGCTTCTGTGCGAGCTCGACCAGCATGCGGACTTCTTCTTCCTTCTCGATGCGCGCCGCCAGCTGCGGCTCGGCGGCAATCGCGTACTTTTCCTTGTCCTCTTCCTTGAGGTCGCTCGGCGGGTACTGGATGGTGACCGGCTTTCCCGGCTTGTTCGGAATCAGCTTGCTGATGCCGTCGCAGAACATGTAGCTCATGTCCAGCACGCGGCCCACGTCGCGGATGGCCGCGCGCGCGGCCATGGTGCCGAAGGTGGCGATCTGGCTCACGGCCTTGCGGCCGTACTTGTCCTTCACGTAGTCGATCACGCGGTCCCGGTTGCCCTGGCAGAAGTCGATGTCGAAGTCGGGCATCGAGACGCGTTCGGGGTTCAGGAAGCGCTCGAACAGCAGGTTGTATTCGAGCGGATCGAGGTCGGTGATCTTCAACGCATACGCGACCAGCGAGCCCGCGCCCGAACCCCGGCCCGGGCCGACCGGACAGCCGTTGCTCTTGGCCCACTTGATGAAGTCGCCCACGATGAGAAAGTAGCCCGGAAAGCCCATGCCCAGGATGGTCTTGATCTCAAACTCGAGCCGCTCCACGTAGCGCGGGCGCTCGGCGTCCCGCTTCGCCGCATCGGGGTACAGGTGCGCCAGCCGCTGCTCCAGCCCGTCGAAGGATTCGACGCGGAAGAATTCGTCGATCGGCATGCCGCCGGGCGTCGGAAAATTCGGCAGCTGCGGCTTGCCCAGGACCAGGGTGAGGTTGCAGCGCTTGGCGATCTCGACCGTGTTGGCGATGGCGCTCGGCACATCGGCGAACAGCGCCTCCATCTCGGCCTGCGACTTAAAGTACTGGTCGGCCGTGAACTTGCGAACGCGGCGCGGATTGCCGAGGATCTCGCCTTCGGATATGCACACGCGCGCCTCGTGCGCCTCGAAGTCTTCGCCAGAGGGGAACTGCACCGGGTGCGTCGCCACCACCGGCAGCTTGAGCCGCGCCGCCAGTTGCACCGCAGCGATCACATGCGGCTCGTCCTCGGGACGTCCGGCGCGCTGCAGCTCGATGTAGAAGCGATGCGGGAAGAGGCCCGCCATGCGCAGCGCAAGTTCGGTCGCGCGTTGGGCATTGCCCTGCAGCAGCGGCCCGCCGAGCGGTCCGGCCTGCGCGCCCGACAGGCAGATCAGTCCACCCTGCAATTCCTCGAGCCATTCGAGCTTGACGCAGGCGTTGGTCTGGCCGCGGCCCACGTTCTGCGTCCAGGCGCGCGCCAGCAGCTCCGACAGGTGCAGATAGCCTTCGGTGTTCTGCACGAGGAGCACGATGCGTGTGAGGGCACCCGGCTCCTTGCCGAGGCCATCGAGAAACACTTCGCAGCCCAGCACGGGCTTGACGCCCTTGCCGCGCGCTTCCTTGTAGAACTTGACCGCGCCGAACAGGTTGTTGAGGTCGGTGATCGCCAGCGCGGGCTGCATGTCTTTGGCCGCGGCCTTGACGACTTCATCGATGCGGTTGGTGCCATCGACGACGGAAAACTCGGTGTGCAGGCGCAGGTGAACAAACATCCCGCCATTGTAGAAACCGGCCACTCCACGATGCGATGTGGCAGTCCCTAAAATCTCGCACTGTGCAAGAGATTCTGAATATCGCGGCCTACAAGTTCGTGGCCATCGACGACGGCGAAACGCTGCGCGAAAACCTGCGCGCGCGGACGCAGTCGCTGGGCCTGATGGGCACCATCCTGCTGGCGCCGGAGGGCATCAACATGTTCCTGGCCGGTGCGGCAGCGTCGGTCCATGCGTTCATCGACGGTCTGCGTGCCGACCCCCGCTTCGCTGCTCTTGAAACGAAGGAAAGCTGGTCGGCCACGCAGCCCTTTCGCCGCATGCTGGTCAAGCTCAAGCGCGAGATCATCCGCATGGACCATCCCGCGATCCAGCCTGCCGCAGGGCGTGCGCCGGGCGTCGATGCGCCCACGCTGAAGCGCTGGCTCGACCAGGGCCACGACGACGCCGGCAAGCCGGTCGTGATGCTCGACACGCGCAATGCGTTCGAGGTCGACCATGGCACGTTCGATGGCGCCATCGATTGGCGCATCGAGAAGTTCACCGAGTTCCCGGCCGCGCTTCGCGCGAACCGTGAGGCCTTTGCGGGCAAGACCGTCGTGAGCTTCTGCACCGGCGGCATCCGCTGCGAAAAGGCGGCCATCCTCATGCGCGAGGAAGGGGTCGACGGCGTGCTGCAACTCGAAGGCGGCATCCTCAAATACTTCGAGGAGATCGGCGGCGCGCATTACACGGGCGACTGCTTCGTGTTCGATGGCCGGCGCACGCTTGGCCCCGACCTCGTCGCCACCGGCAGCGCCGCCAGCGCGCGCGCGGCCGAGGACCCGGACATCGCCATCAAGCAGTAGGCGCCCCGAGCGGAGAGCCCATGCCGAAGCACTGGCTGATAAAGTCCGAGCCCGACGAGGTGTCGATCGACGACGCGCTCGCCGCGCCCGATGCCACCGTCGCCTGGACCGGTGTGCGCAACTACCAGGCGCGCAACTTCATGCGCGATGGCATGCAGGTCGGCGACGGCGTGCTTTTCTATCATTCGAGCTGCCCTGAGCCGGGCATCGCCGGCATTGCACGCGTAGCTTCCAACACCCGCCCCGACCCGACGCAGTTCGATCCGGCATCGCCCTACTTCGATGCGGCTTCCAAGGCCGATAACCCACGCTGGCTGCTGCTCGACGTGCAGGCGGTTCGCAAGACCCGCCTGTTGGCGCTGCCCGAACTTCGCGCGACGCCCGGGCTCTCCGACCTCGTGGTGCTGCGCAAGGGCAACCGGTTGTCGATCACGCCGGTCGAGGCGGCGCACTGGCGCCTGATCACCGAACAGCTGCTCGCGTAACCGGCGCCCGCGCCGCGCCGCCTCACTTCAACGTGAAGCGGGCGGTGGATGTCGATGGGCTCGCACCGGTGACCACGGCGATCGCCTTGGTGCCGGGACCGACCTTGAAAGCGCCCGTGGCTTCCAGCTTGTCGCCGGCAGGCCTGAGTTCAACCTCCTGTTTTTCGCTACCCGTCAGCAGGGTGAGCTTGGCGCTCGCCTTGCTCACATCGACCGGCTTGCCGTGGTCGGTCAGGTAGAGACGGATCACGCCGGGTTTGGCGACCAGCTCCTGGTCGAGCTGCTTGGTCTCGACGACGACGCCGCCATGCTTGGCCGCGTGGCCGTGATCATGGCCTTCACTCGCCGATGCCAGCGACGATGCGCAGAGCGCCAGTGCGCTGACGACGATGATCGAATGCAGTTTCATGAGAGTCCTCTGAAGGTTGGATAAGAATAGAAAAAGGAAGTCACAGCGCCTCGACATCCCGCTCGTCCACCAGCCGCTCGGCGGCCTTGCGACCGAACAGCCAGAACATCGCAGGTGTCAGAAAGGTGTCGAGCAAAGTGGAGCTGATGAGTCCCGAGAAGATGACCACCGCAACGGGATGCAGCACCTCGGTGCCCGGCTGCTCGGCCTCGAACAGCAGCGGTGCCAGCGCGAAAGCCGTGACCAGCGCCGTCATCAGCACCGGTGCCAGCCGCTCCAGCGAGCCGCGCACGATCATCTTGCGGTCGAAGCTTTCGCCCTCGAATCGCATGAGGTTCACGTAGTGGCTCACCTTCAGGATGCCGTTGCGCACCGAGATGCCCGCCAGCGTGATGAAGCCGACCAGCGCCGCCACCGAGAGCGGTTGCCCCGACAGCCACAGCCCCAGCACCGCGCCGACAAGGGCCAGCGGAATGTTCGACATGATCAGCGCCGACAGCACCGCCGACTTGTAGCGGCTGTAGAGCACCACGAACATCAGCGTGAGCGAAATCAGCGACAGCAGCCCGACGAGGCGCGACGCCTCTTCCTGCGCCTGGAACTGGCCACCGAGCGTGATGAAGCTGCCTTCGGGGAGCTTCGTCTCGGCGACCACGGCGCGGATGTCCGCCACCACCTCCGACAGCGCGCGCCCCTGCGCATTGGCCGACAGCACGATGCGTCGCTTGCCATCGTCGCGGCTGATCTGGTTCGGCCCGTCGCCGTCTTCGATGGTCGCGATCTTCGACAGCGGGATCCGGCCGCCCGGCGTCTCGATGAGGATCTGGCCGAGCCCCTCGACCGAGCGCGCCGTTTCGGGCAGGCGCACCACGAGCGCGAAGCGGCGCCCGCCTTCAACGATCTGCGCGACCTTTTCGCCCTCGACCAGGCTCTGCAGGGTGGCGAGCACCTGCGGTGCCGGCACGCCGTACTGCGCCGCAGCCGCATAGTCGACGCGCACCTTGATCTGCGGCGCCAGCACCTGCTTCTCGATCTGCAGGTCTGCCACACCCGGAATCGCCGCGAGCCGCGCGCGCAACGCATCGGCCTGCCCGCGCAGCGCGTCGAGGTCTTCGCCGAAGATCTTGATCGCGATCTGCGAGCGCACGCCCGAGAGCATGTGGTCGATGCGGTGCGAGATCGGCTGCCCGATCTCCAGCGCCGCGGGCAGATTGACCAGCCGCGCACGGATGTCGGCCTTGATCGCGTCCATGCTGCGCTCGAGTTCGCCGGTCGGCTTCAGGCCCAAGTCGAGCTCGCTCACATGCACGCCCTCGGCATGCTCGTCGAGCTCGGCACGGCCGCTGCGACGGCCCACGTGCGTGACCTCCGGCACTTGCTTGACCAGCACCTCGGCCTGGCGCGCGAGCGCCGAGCTTTCCGCCAGCGTGACACCCGGGTTGAGCCGAAGCCCGATCAGGAGCGTGCCTTCGTTGAACGGTGGGAGAAAAGTGGTCGGAAAGAACGGCACCGCGGCGCCCGCCAGCAGCACCGCCGCACCGGCAGCGACCAGCGCCGCCTTCGGGCGGGCCAGCACACCCTGCAACCCACGGCTGTAGCGCGCCTTCAGCCAGGCCAGCACCTTCGTGTCGCCATGATCGAGCGACTTCATGCGCGGCAGGAGGTACGAGCTGAGTACAGGCGTGACCGTGACCGACACCAGCAGCGAGGCCAGCGTCGACACGATGAACGCGATGCCGAGCGGAATGAAGAGCTTGCCCTCCAGCCCCGGCAATGCGAACAACGGCACGAACACCAGCACGATGATGACGGTCGCGTACAGGATGCCCGAGCGGACCTCCATCGACGCCCGCGCGACCAGCGCGATCGTGTTCTGCCGCTGGTCCGGATGCCTGCTGCGGTTCTCCTTGAGGCGGCGCAGGATGTTCTCGACGTCGACCACAGCATCGTCGACCAACCCGCCGATCGCGATGGCCAGCCCGCCCAGCGTCATCGTGTTGATCGACAGCCCGAAGTACCTGAAGACCAGCGCCGTGATGAAGATCGAGACCGGGATCGCGGTGAGCGCGATCACCGTCGGACGCAGCGTGCCGAGAAAGAAGAACAGGATCACCGCGACGAAGATCGATGCGCCGATCAGCTTGCCCTGCAAGGTCGTGATCGACGCCTCGATGAAGCTGGCCTGCCGAAACGTGACCCTCGGCGCCTCCATGCCAGGTGGCAGCGAGGCCTTGAGGCCAACCAGCGCGTCCTCGATCGAACGCGTGAGCGCGATGGTGTCGGCGGTGGGTTGCTTCTGGATGCCGAGGATCACCGCCGGCTTGCCTTCGAAGCCCGCATCGCCGCGCTTGGGTGCCGCAGCGAAGGTGACCTCCGCGATCTGGCGCAGCAGGATGGCCTGCCCGCTTTTCGCGGTCAGCGCAAGGTTGCTCAGGTCTTCGAGACGCGAGGTCCGCCCGATGTTGCGGATCAGGTATTCGCGCGCGCTCAGCTCCAGGAATCCGCCGGACGAATTGCTGGAGTAGCCCTTCAGTGCCGCTTCCAGCTGTTCGTGCGTGATGCCGAGCTCGCCCATGCGCACGGTGTTCGGCTGCACCTGGAACTGCCGAACCTCGCCGCCGATCGGGATGACCTGCGCCACGCCGGGCACCGAGAGGAGTCGCGGGCGGAGAACCCAGTCGGCGTACTCGCGCACGGCCATCGGCGTGATCTTCGCAGTGTCGACCGGAATCGCGATCTGCATGATCTCGCCCATGATCGAACTGATCGGGCCCATGCGCGGCGTCACGCCCGCGGCGATGCCCTCCTCCATCGACGACAACCGTTCGGACACGAGTTGCCGGGCACGGAAGATGTCGGTGCTCCAGTCGAAGGTCACGTAGAGGAACGACAGGCCGGCCGACGACACGGAGCGCACCGACTCCACGCCGGGCAGGCCGTTCATCGTGGTTTCGAGCGGGAAGGTGATGAGTTGTTCCACCTCTTCCGCAGCCATGCCGCCGGCCTCGGTGATGATCGTCACGGTCGGCTTGTTGAGGTCGGGGAACACGTCCACCGGCGTGCGCGAGAGCGTGAAGGCGCCATAGGCCATCAACACCACGCTGCCGATGAGGACGAGCAGGCGGTTGCGAAGGCTGTTGTCGAGTAGCCACTTGAACATGTCAGTGGCCCCAGGGTGCGGTTGACGCAGGAGAGTGTTGTTCCATCTCAGCGCACCTGGTTGATCAACGTTGCGCCCTGGGTGGCGACCCGATCCCCAGCCTCCAGGCCGGAAGTCACCGCGGCGTTCACCCCATCCAGCGGCTCGGTCGTCACGGTGCGCGGAACGAATCGCTCGGCGTCGGTCTTGACCCACACGATCGTCTGGTTGGCGGGATTCTTCATGAGTGACGCGACCGGTACGGCGATGCCCTTGACCATCTGCCGCGTCTGCACGAACACGCGCACCGGCTGGCCGACCGCGAGCTTCGAGAGCACAGCGCCTTCGGCACGAAAGCTCAGTGGCAACGCCTGTTCACGCAGGCTGCGGGCCGCTCCGATGAAGGTCAACGGCAGCCGCTCCTCCCCCAGCGCCAGCGTGGCGCCGCCGACATCGGCGGCCAACGCTGCATCGAAGGCCAGCGCCTCGATGCGCAGGCGCGACGGGTCGACGATCTCGAAGACCAGTTCGCGCGCATCGACGACCTGGCCGGCGACGACGTTCGCGGCGGCGATCACGCCCGACACCGGCGCAACCAGCGCATCGCGGCTGTTCAGGCCTGCGCCGACGGCTGCGGCGCGCGCGGCGAAGCTGGCCGCCTCGCTCTCGGCAGACTCGATCTCCTTGCGCGGCACGGTATCGGCGAGCTCCTTCAACCGCGCGACGCGCTTGCTGGCGAGCGCCTGGCCGGCACGCAGTTCCGCGAGCTGCGCAGCCTGATTCGAACGCTCGATCGGCGCGGCGCTGGGCGCGACCCACGCAAGCACTTCGCCCTTGCGCACCGCCTGCCCCGCTTCCGGCAAACCCCTCGGTCCCGGTTCGATGCGCCCGGCCAGGAGCGCTTGCACCTTGCCCCCGGCATTCGGGTCCATCAGCACGCGGCCGTTGAGCTCGACCGTGCGTGGCAGCTCGCCGGCCACCGTGACCACGGTGCGCACACCGAGCTGACGCTGGGCCGGCTTCGGCAGGAAAACGCTGCCGTCCGCCTGGCGCTGCGGGCCGTTGGAATTGGCTGCGGCGGGCGCGTCGCCGTGGTCGTGACCCTCGCTGGCATGCAAGGGCGAAGCGATCAATGCCAGCGTCAGGCCGGCCAGTGCGAGAAAGCGCTTCATGCGGCACCTCCGACACGCGATTGCCGAGCGGCCGTCGTGCGACGGATGAATGCAACGAACGAAACCGCAATGACAGCCGCCACCAGGGCAAGGAGCGCCCACATCGAACCTCGTTGCCAGAGCGGCCTCGCCACCGCCTCGTCGTGGGCGGCCTCATGGATGTCGAGTTCGCCCGCGAGCAGGTCGGATTCATTGCCGGCCACGACCGTGGCGCTGATTGACAGCACGCCTTCAACGGGCGCCTGCGCCAGCACGGCTTCGAATTCGCCTTCGCCGTGCGGCTCGGCTTTCACGCTGGCGCCGTTGATTTCGAGTGAGAGCTGCGCGCTTTTGACGGGGCTGTTGTCGGCGAAGCGGTCGAGGTACAGCGTGAGCTCCTTGCCTTTCAGCACGCCGACCAGTTCAAAGGTTTCGGACACGGCCGTGAAACGCGGCAGCGCCGGCGCACCCGATGCGGCAGGTGCGTCGTGGTCATGGCCGTCGGCAGCCGGAGCGGCGCCGACGAAAAAGAAACACAGCGCTGCGCAGACGGCAGCGCGTGAGAAAAGTGAATTCATGGAACGTGTGTCCTGTGCGGTCATTCGGGGAGCAGGCCCAGTGCCTGCCGCCAGTGGGAGATCGCCGCGGCGACCTCGATGCGTGCGCTCGCGGCCTGGCGCCGTGCCTCGGCCGCTTCGGCCTCGATCCGAAGACGTGTCGGCAAGTCGGTTTCACCGAGACGGAACGACTTGTCGAAGAAACCCAGCGAGGCTTGCGCCAACCCGGCCCGGCGCTCGGCCGCAGCAAGCTGCGTTCGTGCCGTCGCCAGGCGCGACTGCGATGCCGTGCGTTCTGCCACGACGCGCGCCTGCTCGACGTCCAGCTCGGCCTGAAGTTCGATCGCCTCGGCCTGTGCCGTCGCGGTGCGTGCAGCATGGCGATTGCCGCCGCCGAACGGGATGCGCAACGCCAGGGTGATCGATGGGTCGTAGCGTTCGCCACGGATATCGCGTTCACGCGTGGTGGCCAAGGTCAGTTCCGGGTTGGCGCGCGAGCGCACGGCGCCCAGGGCCGCCGCACTTTCAGCCGCGGCCACGCGGTCCTGGAGCGCCTTCAGCGCGGGGTGCTGTGAACCGTCGGCCAACCCTGCCGCATCGACTGGCGGTTCCGGCTCCGGCAAGGCGGGCAGCGCCCCACCCGACGTCGATGCGGCGCCTCCTGACGCGATGCGCAGCTGGCTGGACGCCGCAGCGAGCGCAGCCATGCCGCGTGCCTCGGCCGATTCGGCGGCAGCCACTGCGCCATCGGCCTGGTGCTGGTCGGACCGTGCGAGATCGCCGGCCTTCAGGCGCCGCGTGACATCGGCAGCGAGCGTGCGCGCGCTGGCCAGCTGATCGCGGGCCGTGTCGAGTTCGACCTGCGCGCGCTGCCATTGCCACCAGGCCTCGCGCAGCACGCCCGCCGTGCGCAACTGCGCTGCCAGCGCGCGACTATCGACGCCGCTGCGCTCGGCATCCGCCAAGGCGCCGCTGCGCGTGCGTTCGCCGGGTAGCCAGAGCGGGACCGCGATCCCGACTTCAAGCTCGCGCGCGCCAGCGTCACGTTGAAACCTGTCGGTCTTGTTCGACAGGGTGAGCGCAAGCGGCTCGGGCGTCCAGGCTCGAGCCGCTTCGCGCCGGGCTTCTGCGGCCTCGCGGCGCAGGTCGAGCGCGACGGCTTCGGGCTGGCGCGACCATGCCGCATTGAAGGCCTGCTTCAGTGTCTGGGCGCCGGCGCCCGTGGTGCAGGTCAAGGCCGCGAGGCAGGCCAGCGTCAGGGCCGCACGGGCCGTTCTTCGTCTTTTTCGGTGCATCCGAATCTCCGGTGATGTTGAAAGTCACGAGAGATCGGCGAGGTGCGATCAGGGTGATCGCAGCGCCCGGCAAGGTGCCGGTCGCGAACGGGAATCAGGAAAGTGAGAGGCCCGCCTCGCCGATCAGGCGAGGCCGGCCCATTTCGGGCGTTCGGGTGGCGCTGGCGGACGCAGGCGCAACGGGCCGTTGGCATGCACTGGAGGCCGGCCGTCCTGGGCGATCTGCGGGGCGGTGCCTGCAAACACAAAGGTGGCGCCCGGACTGTGGCAATGGTCGCAATCGGAAGCGGCGTTGCCGGCGTTGCCATCCTCGTCCGCATGCTGGTGCGGGTGATGCCCGAAATGCCGCACCTGTGCGTCGGGAGCATGTTCGCAATAGGCCGCGACCGCGCTCCAGCTCGACAGGAGCGGGACCAGGACCAGCAGCAACAGGGACAGCCAACGACGCATCGCGGCGGAGTCTAGCAGCGCAAAAAATCGCCTTGTCGTGTTCCGGGTATCGTCGCCGCATGCGTATCTTGCTGGTGGAAGACGAACTCGACATGGCCTCCTGGCTGGTCCGTGCACTGGGCCAAAGCGGCTTCGTGTGCGACCACGCACCCGATGCGCACACTGCCGAAGCGTTCATGGCCGCCACGGAATACGACGCCGTCGTGCTCGACCTGCAGTTGCCCGACCGGCACGGCCTGACCGTGCTCACCGCGATGCGCGATGCCGACAACCGCACGCCGGTACTGATCCTCACCGCACAAGGCGCGCTGCAAGACCGTGTGCGGGGCCTCAACCTGGGCGCAGACGACTTCCTGACCAAGCCCTTCGAGCTGGCCGAACTCGAGGCGCGCCTGACCGCACTGGTGCGCCGCAGCCGCGGGCGCCAGCACCCGCGCATGCAGTGCGCATCGCTTTCCTACGACGGCGAGAGCCATGCGTTCACGCTGCAAGGTGCATTGCTCGCGCTCACGCCACGCGAGCACGCCGCGATGAGCGCCCTGCTCTCGCGCAGCGGCACGCCCGTCGGCAAGTCGCAGCTCTACGGCAAGGTGTTCAGCCACGACAGCAGTGCCGGGCCGGATGCCATCGAGGTCGTGCTGCACCGACTGCGCCGCAAGCTCGAAGGCAGCGACGTGCGCATCGTGACCGTGCGCGGCCTGGGCTACATGCTCGAAGGCATCGGCGATGGCCATGCTGCGCAGTGAGAAGCCCAGGCGCTTCGGCCTCCGCACCCGACTGCTCGCGCTGCTGTTGCCCGGGCTCATCGCCTTGCTGGCGCTCGACAGCTGGAACGATTACCGGGCACTCACCGACACCGTGACGGCCGCATGGGACGAAAGCCTGCTGGAGCCGGTGCACGCACTGGCCAACAGCATCGTCGTCGGCGCCGACGGCAGCGTGCAGGTGCACGAGGGCTTCTCGGTCGAGGCCATGTTCGGCGCTACCAGCGCGCGCTACAAGCAACTGCACGTCGGTGTCGCGCCGGGCCGGGCCATCGACCCGGCGGCGGCCGAGCGCACGCTGTTGGGCGCATCCGACCTGCCGGCGCCGCCGCCATCGGAAACCGGCAAGGCGATCTTCTACGACGCGGTGTACCGTCAGCAGCCCCTGCGCATCGCCGCGATGCGCCAGACCGTGCACGACAACGACGCCCATGTGGCGTGGCAGGTACTGATCCAAGCCGCCGAAAGCACCAGCCTGCGCGACCGGGCCTTGAGCGATTCGCTGCGCCAGGGACTGTGGCGCGACACGCGCATGCTGCTGGTCGTCACGCTGCTGGTGTGGCTGGGCATCGCGTGGACATTGCGGCCACTCGAGCGTTTGCGCGACTCGCTGCGGGCACGCCGGCCCGACGACCTCCAGCCGCTCGATGCCGGTGGCGTGCCGCAGGAAGTGGTGCCGCTGGTCGAAGCGGTCAACCACCACATCGAGAGCCACCGCCGCATGCTGGCCGACCACGCCCGGTTCCTGGCCGATGCATCGCACCAGTTGCGCACGCCGCTGGCCATCCTGTCGATCCAGGCTGGCTACGCAGTGCGCGAGACCGATCCGGCGCGCATGCGCGAATCGCTCGACGCCATCGTGGTGCAACTGGCGCGCACGCGCCGGCTCAGCGAACAGTTGCTCGCCTTCGCGCACGCGACGCACGAAGACGGAAACCCCAGCAATCCCGCGCACCTCGATTTGGGTGCGGTCGCCCGCGCGGTGGTGCTGCAGTACCTGCCATTGGCGCGAGAGAAACAGCAGGACCTCGGATGGATGGAGGAGCCCGAGGACACCGTCGCGCCGAGGCAGGTGATGGTGAAGGCAGACGAGGCCGAACTGCACGAAGTGCTCTCCAACCTCGTGCACAACGCGATCAAGTACACGCCCGTGGGCGGCACGATCACAGTCTCGGCACGGTGCGACGGAGCGAGCGCGGTGGCCGAAGTGAGCGACAACGGCCCTGGGATCGCGCCGGAGCGCCGCGCCCAGGTGTTCGAGCGATTCCAGCGCGACGCCGGCACGGCCGCAGAGGCAACGCGGGGCGCCGGCCTGGGGCTGGCCATCGCACGGGGCTATGCCCGGCGCCAGGGAGGCGAGATCGAGCTCGCGGACCCCGCGGTGGCAAGCGGGCTGCGCGCGATCCTGCGCCTGCCCCTCGCCACCGACGCCTGACGGCGCCTATCCGGCGGCCACCACCTCTTCGGTCACGAGGATCGGCGGCCGCGGCTTGCGCAGGTTGCGCAAGAACACGAAGAGCTGCCAGAGCACCACCACCGCGATCACGGCGAGCAGGGTCGCACTGATCGGGCGCGTGACGAACGGACTGAAACTGCCCCGGCTCAAAAGCATCGCCCGCCGGAAATTCTCCTCGAGCATCGGCCCGAGAATGAAGCCGAGCATCAGCGGTGCCGGCTCCATGTCCAGCCGCAAAAAGAGGTAGCCGACCAGGCCGAACACCGCGGTGGTGTAGATGTCGTCCAGGCTGTTGTTGATGCTGAAGGTGCCGACACAGCAGAAGAAGATGATCGCCGGGAACAGCACGGTGTACGGAATCTTGAACACCGACAGCCAGTAGCGCACCAGCGGCACGTTCAGCACCACCAGAAAGCAGTTGCCCACCCACATGCTGGCGACAAGGCCCCAGAAAAGATCGGGGTGCGTCCCGATCATGTTCGGTCCGGGCTGGATCCCCTTGACGATGAATGCCGCCATCATCAGCGCCATCACCGGGTTCTCGGGAATGCCGATCGCCATGAGCGGGATGAAGCTGGTGCGCGCTGCGGCTTCGTCGGCCGCGGCCTGGCCGGCCACACCTTCGATGCAACCGGTGCCGATCTCGTGCTTGTACTTGCTGAGCTTCTTGTCGGCTGCGTACGCCGCGAACTGGGCGATGGTCGGGCCACCGCCGGGCAGGATGCCCAGCACCGAACCGATCACGCTCCCGCGCAACGCGCTGGGAATGATCCGCTTGAACTCCGGCCAGGTCGGCATGAGCTTGATCTTGCCGTTGAAGGGCGTGAGCACGTTCTTGTTGTCGAGGTTTTTGACCACCTCCGCGATACCGAAACATCCCAGCGCGATGCTGATGAGGCCGATGCCGTCCTGCAGGAACGGCAGGCCCATCGTGTAGCGCGCCACGCCGCTGTTGACGTCGGTGCCGACCATGCCGAGCAGCACGCCGACCATGGCCATCGCCAGCCCGTTGAGCAGGCTGCCGCTGCTGACGAAGCTCACGCAGAAGAAACCGAGCAGCATGAGCGCGCAGTAGTCCGCGGGGCCGAACAGGAAGCCCACTTCGCCGAGCGCGGGCGCCATCGTCGACAGCACCACGATCGCGACGGTGCCGCCGATGAAGCTGGAGATGCCCGCCGTGAAGAGCGCCAGTCCGGTCTTGCCCTTCAACGTCATCTGGTAGCCGTCGATGCACGCCACGATGCTGCTGGCGTGCGGGATCTTCATCGTGATCGCGCTCACGCTGTCGCCGTACTGGGCCCCGTAGTAGATGCCGGCCAGCATGATGAGTGCGCCGGTGGTGGGGATCGAATAGGTCAGTGGCAGCAACAGGCTGATGGTCGACAACGGGCCGAGGCCGGGCAGGAGGCCGACGAGCGTGCCCACGGTGCACCCGAGGGCGCAGTAGAAAAGGTTCTGGAGGGTCAGCGCGTGCTCGAATCCGAACGCGAGGTTGTGAAAGACTTCCATGTCAGTACAGCGGCAGGCTCAGGCCGAGGAAATTCTTGAACGCGAACGCGACGGCGATGAGGCCGAGCGAGATCTTGATGTTGCGCACCACCGAATACGAGGTGCCGGCGAAGGTCGAACAGAACACCATGAAGATGATCCCGAGGATCATGTTGAGGTGTTCCGAGATCACGGCGAAGCCGACCAGGCTCAGCAGGATGAGCGCGATGTTCTTGACGTTGTAGCTCAGCGGCACCGTTGCGACGAAGCGCGAGCGCACCGTGATGGTCAGGCCGATCAGGAAGAGAAAGCTGCTGATCATCAACGGGAAGAGTCCCGGTCCCGACCGGCTCAGCTGGCCGATCGAGTAACGCATGGCCACGCCGCCGAACAGCAGCGCGATCGCCATGAGCACCAACCCTCTCACGAAATTTCTATTCTCCATATCCATCCATGTCTCCTTGTAGTCGGAGCGGATGGTAGGAATCGAGGCTTCCAATCTGCTTTCGTTTTGCAGATCGGGGCGCTAAATACGTGTAATCACTAACAGGTCATGAAGTCGCTTCGCGAAGCTGCAGGTGTGCGCGGCTGTCCCACTCGACCGGCCACTGGTTCTTGGCTCGCAGGTAGTGATGGGTGAACACGTCGAGGTAGGCATCGAGCGTTCGTGCCGCGAGGTGTTCGCCCGCCAGGTCCATGCACATCGCGGCCACTTCACTGGTGCAGAAATGATCTTCGCGGCCGGAGTTGCGCAACTTGTATTGCGGCAGCCGCTCCGGCTTGAGGCTCAGAACCGGCAACGAGGCCAGGTAAGGGCTCTTGCTGAACATCTTGCGGGCTTCGGCCCAGGTTCCGTCCAGGAGGATGAACAGCGGGCGCCTCGGCGCCGCGTTGCAAGCGGCGGCCGACGGTTGCACGGCATGCACCACGCGCTCCGGCGCGGCGTACTGCCCCGGGAACACCACGTACGGTTGCCACTGCGGGTCGCCGAGCAGCGCCAGCAGGGCCGGATCGACGTCGGTACGCATCCAGCCGAAAGCGAAGGTGTCGGGCACCACGTCGGCGATCAGCCAGCCGGTGTTGGTCGGCTTGAGCGTCTCGATGTCGGACATCAGCAGGCACACGGCCGCGCGCGTCGGCACCCACGGGCGCAGTGCGCACAGGCAGTGGCTCGGCACCACTCGGCAGCCGGCGCAGCGTTCGCGCTTGAAGCCGCCGCGAGCGAGAAAGGGCTTGCCGCTGCGCGCCATGCGCTCGGTGCGCAAGCGCGAGACCGCGTGCGGGTATCGATCGTCTTCGGACGAAGGCGCGGTCAAACGGGCGTGGTCTTGACGTCCGGCTCCTGCACGCCGAACGGATGGCCGGGCAGCGGGATGAACTCGGTCTCGCCGGGCACCTGGCCCATGCGCTGCGCCGCCCAGTCGGCGCCCGCCTGCAGGATTCGGTCCTTGCGGCTCGAGACGAAATTCCAGGTGATGTAGCGCGGCCCGTCGAGCGGCTCGCCGCCGATCACCACGATCTGCGTGGCGGCGGTGGCCTTCAACGCTGCACCGCCGCCGCCCGGCAGGAACGCCATGGTGTGCGCCGGCACCTCGGTGCCATCGACCGAGACCGCGCCGTCGACCACGTACACCGCCAGTTCGGGCGCGAGCGCCGGCAAATCGAAGGTGCTGCCACCCGCGAGCTGCACATCGAGGTAGACGGTGGGCACAAAGGTCTTGACGGGAGATGTGACCCCGAAAGCTTCGCCGATGAGCACGCGGACCTTCGCGCCCTGCTCCACGAGCGCCGGAATGTCGCCTGCGGCGGTGTGCGAGAAGCTGGGCTCGACCTCTTCATGGGCTTGCGGCAATGCGGCCCACAGCTGCAGGCCGTGGTTGGTGTAGGTCTCGCCCTTGAGCTGCTCGGGCTTGCGCTCCGAGTGCACGATGCCGCGGCCCGACGTCATCCAGTTGATCGCGCCGGGGCGGATCTCCTGGTGATTGCCAAGGCTGTCGCGATGCATCATCGCGCCCTCGAAAAGATAGGTGACCGTGGCCAGGCCGATGTGCGGGTGGGGGCGTACGTCGTGCTCGCTCCCCGGTCGTTCCGTGGCCGGCCCGAAATGGTCGAAGAACACGAAGGGCCCGACCGACCGCCGGTGGGCCGAGGGCAGCAGACGCCGCACCTTGAAGCCACCGCCGAGGTCCTTGTCGGCCGGCTGAAGCAATTGAGGAGCATTCATGGCCGACATGGTGCCTCAGGACTTGCCGGATGCCCAGCGGGCCGAGGCCTTGGCCACACGTTCGCCGAACAGGCGGGCCGTATCGAGGTCGCCCTGCGGCATTTCGGCCGGCGACGCGTCGGAAGGCGACTGCGCCATGGCACCGCTGAACGATCCCACGAAGTTGACATCGTTGCGCGTCGCAGCCTTGGTGTTGCTCGGCATGATGGCGGTACCGACCCAGACACCGCCTTGCTGCATCGCCAGCGTGAACAGGTAGTGCAGGGTCGACAGCTTGTCGCCGTTCATGGTGGCGCTGTTGGTGAAGCCCGCGAACATCTTGTCCTTCCAGGCCTGGCTGAACCATGGCTTGGACGACGCGTCGGCGAACTTCTTGAACTGCCAGCTCACGCTGCCCATGTAGGTGGGCGAGCCCATGATGATGGCGTCGGCCGCGTTCAACGTGTCCCAGCCCCCTTCGGGCACGTTGCCCTCGGCATCGATTTGCACCAGCTCGGCGCCTGCGCCATCGGCCACGGCCTGGGCCATGCGAAGCGTGTGGCCGTAGCCCGAATGAAAGACAACTGCGATCTTGCTCATGGAATTTCCTTGGTGAGTTGGAAAAAAATCAGCGCTTGTCGATGCTGAGGCGGCCGGGACCGAAGGCGAAGAAGGCCAGAAAGCCACCGGCGATGGCGAAGTTCTTGAAGAAGTTCGTCTTCTGGGCCATCAGCATCTCGGGCGGTGCATTCCAGAACGCATGGCCGAGGAACGCGGTGGCAACGGTGAACACCGCCAGGATGATCGCCATCAGGCGCGTCTTGTAGCCCAGGAGGAACAGCAGTGCCACGACGAGCTCGACCGCGATGGCGACGACCACGGCCACTTCCGGCAGCGGCACGCCGATCTTGGCGAAATAGCCCGCCGTCCCGGCGAAGCCCATGAGCTTGTTGAAGCCGGCTGGTACGAAGAGCAGGGCCATCAGGATGCGGCCGACGAGCGCCACGGTGTCCTGCATCGAGGTGGTGGTGACGCCCGAGGACGACAGGGTTGCGGTGGTAGAGGCCATGGAATAACTCCTGAGTTGAAAAAACAAGCAAAAGAAAGACCGCCCGGAGGCGGTCTCGAGAACATCAAGCGGCGAGGTCGAACACCAGCACCTCGGCGTCCTTGCCGGCGGTGAGCGTGAGCGACGATTCGCCCTCGATCATCGCGGCGTCGCCGGTCGCGAGCTTCTGGCCGTTCACTTCGAGCGCGCCGCGCACCAGGTGCACGTAGCTCTTGCGAGCCGGGTCCAGCGCAAGGCTGGCCTGCTCGTCGCCGTCGATCAGCCCTGCGAAGAGACGCGCATCGGCGTTCATAGCGACCGAGCCTTCGGCGCCGTCCGGCGAAGCCACGAGGCGCAGCTTGCCGCGCTTCTCGGCGACGCTGAATTCCTTCTGCTCGTAGCCCGGCGCGATCCCGATGGCCTTGGGCTCGATCCAGATCTGCAGGAAGTGCGTGGTCTCGTCGGCCTTGTGGTTGAACTCGCTGTGCGTCACGCCGCGCCCTGCGCTCATGCGCTGCACGTCGCCCGGCGGAATGGACTTCACGTTGCCCATGCTGTCCTTGTGGGCCAGTTCGCCCGACAGCACGTAGCTGATGATTTCCATGTCCTTGTGGCCGTGGGTGCCGAAACCGGCGCCTGCCGCCACGCGGTCTTCGTTGATGACGCGCAGGTTGCCGAAGCCCATGTGGGCCGGGTCGTAATAGCCTGCGAAGGAAAAGCTGTGAAAGGACTTGAGCCAGCCATGATCGGCGTAACCGCGTTCCTGTGATTTACGGACTTGCAACATCGTTGAACTCCTGACCCTTGCCGGGTCTTTCTGCATGCCGCGCCGGATGCGCAGCGGATGTATGAACTTTAGGTCGGCTCCCCCCACGGAAAGAGCGCTCCATTTGATGGCACCATTCAAATTATTTGAATGATGATTCGCCATGCCCAGCGCCCGTGACGTCCTCACCCCCGATGCCCTCGCCATGCTGCAAACGGTCGTCAGTGCCGGCAGCTTCGCGGCCGCGGCACGCGCCCTTCACCTGGTGCCGAGCGCGCTCAGCTATCGCGTGCGTCAGATCGAGGACGCGCTCGACGTGCTCCTCTTCGACCGCAGCGCGCGACAGGCGCGTCTCACCGAGGCCGGCGCCGAGCTGCTGCGCGAGGCGGCGCGCCTTCTCACCGAGATCGATGCCGTGGCGAATCGCGTCAAGCGCATCGCGACCGGCTGGGAGCCGCAGCTGACGATCGCGGTCGACAGCGTGATCGCACGCGATCCGCTGCTCGACCTTGCCGGCGCCTTCTATGCCCTCGCCCCGCCGACGCGTCTCAAGCTGCGCGACGAAACGCTGCTCGGCACGATCGAGGCCCTGACCACCGGCGAAGCCGACCTCGCGATCGGCGCAGTGCTCGATGCGGCGAGCCTCGCCTTCACCGCGACCGGCATCCGCAGCAAGCCGCTCGGCGAGCTCGCCTTCGTCTATGCCGTGGCGCCGCACCATCCGCTCGCCAGTTTCGAAGGCCCGCTCACCGAAGACGTCTTGCGGCAGCATCGCGCCGTGGCCGCCGCCGACTCGTCGCGCACCGGCCCCAGCATGACGGTGAACCTGGTCGGCGGTCAGGACGTGCTCGCGGTTGCGACGATGCAGGCCAAGCTCGCCGCGCAACTGCATGGTCTCGGTGGCGGCTACCTGCCCGAGCCGATGGCGCGCCCCTACATCGAGGCGGGCCATCTCGTCGAGTGCCGTACCGAGCGGCCGATGCACACCGTGAGCCTGCACTGCGCCTGGCGCATCCGCAGTGCGGGCAAGCCCGGCCGCGCACTCGAATGGTGGCTCGCGCAGTTCGAGCACGAGGGCACCCGCAAGGCGCTGCTCGAACGCCATCGAGGCCGCTGATCCCGATGTAGAGTGGCGCACAGCCCGAACCAACGATTCAAAAAGAGGAGACCCCATGACACCCAGTCCCGCCGCAGACCGCCTCCGAGCCCCTGCCGCACCGCGGCACTACGCCGTCATCGGGGCCGGCATCGCCGGCATCGCCGCAGCCCGCACGCTGGTGCAGGCCGGCCACCAGGTGACTGTGTTCGAGCGCGAGTCGCAGGTCGGCGGCCGCATGGCGAGCGAGTCGACGCAGTTCGGGCGTTTCGACTCGGGCGCGCAGTATTTCACCGTGCGCGATCCGCGCTTCCAGCAAGCCATCGATGCCACGGCCCCGGGGCTGTGCCGCCCCTGGAGCGCGAACGCGGTGCGCGTGCTCGACCCGCACGGCCGCGTGGCCGAGGCCGCACGGCCGACACGCGAGGCGCACTGGGTCGCGCAGCCGGGCATGGACGCATTGGTCGCGCACTGGGCCGCACCGCTCGGCGCGAGCGTCGTCACCGACACGCACGTGGCGAAGATCGAGCGGGATGCGCTCAATGGCAAGCAGTGGCAGCTGCACACCTCGGGCGCCGACGACTCGCTGCACGTCTATTCGGGCTTCGACGCGGTGCTGATCACTGTGCCGCCATCGCGCGCGCGCCAGTTGCTCGGCGGTCATTCGGCCTCGCTCACCAAGGCGATCGAGAAGGTCACGATCGCGCCCTGCTGGACGCTGATGATCGCGTTCCCGCAAGCCAACCAGGCCAACATGTCGCACCTCGGCCCGCAATGGAACGCCGCGCGCAGCACGCACCACCGCGTCGCCTGGCTGACGCGCGAGTCGTCCAAGCCCGGACGCGACCGCATCGAGCGCTGGACGCTGCAGGCCAGCGCGCCCTGGTCGCAGGAACACTTGCGCGACGACAGCGCCCGCATCGAAGGCAAGCTGCTGCGTGCGTTCTCCGAAATCACCGGCATCCGCACCGAACCCAGCTTCACGCGCACACGCTGCTGGGCCGAAGCGCAGACGCAGGTGCCGGTCGGCAAGACGCATCTGTGGGACGCGAAGACCCGCTTCGGCCTCGCGGGCGACTGGTGCATGGGTCATCGGGTGGAAGACGCATTTCTCTCGGGCCTCTCGCTCGCCCTCGCAGCGCTGTGAGCACGGCGGGGGCGCCCATCCGGATCGGCCGGTTCGCGCCCTCTCCGACCGGCCCGTTGCATGCGGGCTCCCTCGTCGCCGCCCTCGCCAGCTGGCTCGATGCACGCGCGCAAGGCGGGCGGTGGCTGGTGCGCATCGAAGACGGTGACACCGAGCGTTGTCTGCCCGGACTGGGCGAACGCATCCTGTCGCAACTGGCCGCCTGCGGCCTCGTGCCGGACGAAGCACCCGTCTGGCAGACGCAGCGCATGGCCCGCTACGAAGAAGCCCTGGCCGCGCTGGTCTCAACCGGCCTCGCCTTTCCCTGCGGTTGCACTCGCGCCGAGATCGACGACGCGCTGGCGCGGCAAGGCGTCGTCCATGCCCGCCACCAGGAGCGCGTGTACCCGGGCACTTGCCGCGACGGGCTGCACGGCAAGTCGGCACGCGCGTGGCGTTTCGCGACAAGCAAGGTCGACGCCGCGGTGGCGTGGACCGACCGCCGCCTCGGACCGCAGCGGCAAGACGTGGCGAGCGAGGTTGGCGATTTCGTGCTGCGCCGCGCCGACGGCCCGTGGGCCTATCAGCTGCGCGTCGTGGTTGACGACGCCGACCAGCACGTCACCGACGTGGTTCGCGGCGAAGACCTGACCGACAACACGGCGCGCCAGATCCTGCTGCAGCGCGCGCTCGGCCTGCCGACGCCGCGCTACCTGCACGCGCCGCTCGTGCTGGGAGCGGACGGCGAGAAGCTCTCCAAGCAGCATGGCGCAGCGCCCTTCGACACCGACACGCCGCAAGCCGCGCTGGCCGAGCTGTCGAAAGCCGCGCGCGTGCTCGGCCTGGCGGCTGCCGCGCCCAGCGACACGCCGGCCGACGCCCTCTCGCGCTGGGTGCCCGAATGGGCGGCTCTCTACAATCCGCCGCCGTGATGTCCCTTCCTGAAAACGATCCGCCGCAAGGCGACGCCCCCTCCACCGACGACGGCGAGTCGACGCATCCCCTGCACCGGCGGCTCAAGAGCTTCGTGCGACGCGCGGGCCGCACCACGGACGGCCAGGCACGTGCCTTTGCCGAGCTCGGCCCGCTGTTCCTGCTGCCGTACCGGGCCGGACCCATCGACCTCGCCACGACCTTCGGCCGCGAAGCCCGCACCGTGCTCGAGATCGGCTTCGGCATGGGCGAGGCCACCGCGCACATCGCGGCGCTGATGCCGGAGACCAACTTCCTGTGCTGCGAGGTGCACGAGCCGGGTGTCGGCGCGCTGCTCAAGCGCATCGGCGAACAGGGGTTGACCAACATCCGCATCTGCGCGCACGACGCGGTCGACGTGCTCGACCACATGCTCCAGCCCGACACGCTCGACGGCGTGCATGTGTTCTTTCCCGACCCGTGGCACAAGAAGCGCCACAACAAGCGACGCCTGTTGCAGACGCCCTTCGTCGCCAAGCTCGCGGCGCACCTGAAGCCGGGCGGCTACCTGCACTGCGCGACCGACTGGCAGCCTTATGCGGAGCAGATCCTCGAAGTGCTGCAGCACGAGCCGCTGCTGCGCAACACCGCCGCCGATGCGAGCGGCTACGCGCCCAAGCCCGACTACCGGCCGCTGACGAAGTTCGAGAACCGCGGCATCAAGCTGGGCCACGGCGTGTGGGACGTGGTCTTCGAGCGCCACTAGCCGCAGCTGCCCACCGGCGAACGGCCCAATCGCTCGCGCGCGGGGCCGGCCTCAGTGCAGCGGTCGCTCCGCGGCGCCGGGCTTGTCGTGCAGCGCGAAGCGATCCACCAGCGTGGCACTCGCTTCGTCGAGGCCGATCACCTCGACCGCCGCCCCTTCGCGCTTGAACTTCATCACGACCTTGTCCAGCGCACTCACCGCCGTGATGTCCCACAGGTGCGCGCGACCGACATCGATGCGCACGCGCTGCACCCGCTCCCGGAAATCGAACGCCCCGATGAAGGTCTCCGCCGAGGCGAAGAAGACCTGGCCCACGACGGCATAGGTCCTCACCTGCCCGGACGCATCGAGGTCGCGGTCGATGCGCAGCACGCGGCCGACCTTGTTTGCGAAAAAGAGGCCGGACAGCAGCACGCCGACGAAGACACCCTTCGCGAGGTCGTGGGTGAAGACCGTCACGAGCACCGTGGCGAGCATCACGATCGATGAGCTCGAGGGGTGTTCGCGCAGTTTCAGGATCGAATCCCAGCGGAAGGTGCCGATGCTGACCATGATCATCACGGCCACCAGCGCGGCCATGGGGATGCGGCTGACCCAAGGCCCCAGGAACACGATGAGGATCAACAGGAACACGCCGGCGGCCAGCGTGGACAACCGTCCGCGACCGCCCGACTTCACGTTGATCACCGACTGGCCGATCATGGCGCAGCCGGCCATGCCGCCGATGAAGCCGGTTGCGATGTTCGCGACGCCCTGCCCCACGCATTCGCGGCTCTTGTTGCTGCGGGTGTCGGTCATGTCGTCGACGATGGAGGCGGTCATCATCGACTCGAGCAGGCCCACCACGGCGAGCGTGAGGGCGTAGGGAAAGATGATCTCCAGGGTGTCCAGCGTCAACGGCACGTCGGGCAGCAGGAACACCGGCAGGCTGTCCGGCAGCTGGCCCATGTCGCCCACCGTGCGGATCGGCAGCCCGAGCGCCATCGCGATGACCGTCAGCACCACGATGCACACGAGCGGAGATGGCACGACCCGGGTGATGCGGGGCAGGCCGTAGATGATGACCAGTCCACCGGCCGTCATCGCGTAGACCACCCAGCTGACATTCGTGAGTTCAGGCAGCTGCGCCAGGAAGATGAGGATCGCGAGCGCGTTCACGAAACCGGTGATGACCGAGCGCGAGACGAAGCGCATGAGCCGCCCCAGCTTGAAGAGGCCCGCAACGATCTGCAGCACGCCGGTGAGCAACGTGGTCGCCAACAGGTATTGCAGGCCATGGTCCTTGACCAGCGTCACCATGACGAGGGCCATGGCGCCCGTCGCGGCCGAGATCATGCCGGGCCGCCCCCCGGCGAACGCGATGACCACGGCCATGCTGAAGGAGGCATACAGCCCGACCTTCGGGTCGACGCCGGCGATGATCGAGAAGGCGATGGCTTCGGGGATGAGCGCGAGCGCGACCACGAGGCCGGCGAGCAGGTCGCCACGGAGGTTGGAGAGCCAGTCCTGGCGGAAAGAGGAAGTGAGCATGGAAACGGCGCGACACCGGACGTGCCGGGCCGACAAGTGACAGGAAATGAAAGGTGTCCGCCCTGCAAAGGGATTGGACGGCCGGAACGGGCGAGAGGATGCCCGGCGGATGCGCCCTTAAGGCGGTGTCACGGCGCTGAAATGGCCGCGCGGCATGTCGCGGCCGGGGAAGTTCGGCGGCGTGATGCAGGAGAGGCGGAGGGCATGCGGCACGGCGCGAATTTTACCGGCGCCATCAAGACACCAGGCTGTCAACGCCATCCCCCGCCGGCCGGGGGTTGTTCGACTGCCAGGGCGCTGCAGCCGCTAGGCTATCGCGTTGCCTTCAGGCCCCCGATCCGAAAGAACCCTCCCATGAGTCACTCCCCGGCAGAAGGCCACCCGCATCCCTCAGCCATGCGTGCGTTCTTCCAGAGCCAGAGCGCCGGCGGCATCGTGTTGATGGCGGTCGCGCTTCTCGCGCTGATCGTCGCGAACTCGCCCATGTCGGGCGCGTACTTCGCCACGTTGAAGACCTACGTGGGCGGCCTGAGCGTGCTGCACTGGGTGAACGACGGCCTGATGGCAGTCTTTTTCCTGCTCGTGGGCCTCGAAATCAAACGAGAGTTTCTCGACGGGCAGCTGGCCTCCTGGGACAAGCGCGTGCTCCCCGGCGTGGGTGCGTTGGGGGGTGTGGTGATGCCGGCCGGCATCTACGTTCTTCTGAATGGTGACGACCCGCAGGCGCTGCGCGGCTGGGCCGTGCCGACGGCGACCGACATCGCGTTCGCGCTCGGCGTTTTGTCGTTGCTGGGCTCGCGCGTGCCGGCATCGCTGAAGGTTTTTCTCGCGGCGCTGGCGATCATCGACGACCTCGTGGCGGTGCTCGTGATCGCGGTCTTCTACACCGCCGAACTCTCGGGGCTGTACCTCGGCCTGGCGGGCGGGGTCGTCGCGATCCTGCTGGTGATCAACCGGTGCAAGGTCACCCGGCTCTCGCCCTATGTCGTGTTGGGCCTGCTGCTCTGGTACTTCGTCCTTCGCTCGGGCGTGCACGCGACGCTGGCAGGCGTCACGCTCGCGATGCTGGTCCCGATGCGCCTCGAGCGGAACGCTTCGGAGATGGACACCTCGCCGCTGCACCGGCTCGAGCATGCGATCGCGCCGTGGAGCGCCTTCCTCGTGATTCCGGTCTTCGGGTTCGCGAACGCAGGCATCTCCTTCGCGGGCATGAACCTGGCGACCCTGATGCAGCCCGTCACCCTCGGCGTTGCGCTCGGCCTGTTCTTCGGCAAGCAGATCGGCGTGCTCGGCGCAGCCGGCATCGCGATCCTGCTGGGCGTGGCCAGGCTGCCTGCGAAGGCTTCGTGGCTCCAGCTCTACGGGGTGTCATTGCTTTGCGGCATCGGCTTCACGATGAGCCTGTTCATCGGACTCCTCGCCTTCGACGGCCCGGCCCAGCAGGAGGCGACCAAGCTCGGCGTGTTGCTAGGTTCGGTGGTGTCGGGCCTCGCGGGATGGGTGCTGCTGCGCTTCGGCAGCACGCAAAGCGCCGGCACAGTTACAAATTAATTGTCGAAGCTGACTACCACCGTCAGCCAGAAAATGAAAGCGGCTCCTAGAATCGCGCCGTGAAAATCGCCCGCCTCCGTCGCCTCGTCGCAACACACTGCCTGTGGTGGTGCGTGGCCGGCGTCGTGCTCGCGGCACTCCAGCCGTTCATCTTCACCCACTTCCGTCAGGACGGCTGGGAAGACGAGCCAGGCTTCCGGGTGCGGAACGTGGAAGCGATGGCGCTCTTTTCGCCGGACGACCGCGAAGACCACCTGAAGGAACTGGAGACCACGCTCTACGTTCCTGCCGGCGCCCATCTCGACCTGCCAGATGCGTTCGAGCACGGGCTCGACACCTTGATGGCACTGGTGTGCCTGTTGCTGCCCCTGACCGTTGCGTTGCTGTCATGGGTGGTCCCCAAGCCGCGCGAAGTCCCCGAGCGCGTACCAAACACGAGCGGCGCACTGCCGCCACCCACGGCCCGCTGGCGCACCCAGCCGCCACCCACCGCACCTCCCCTGACGGCCTGAACAAACGACGTCCCGCGACGTCGCGTCTTCTGTCGCGCATGCGCGCGGCGTGACCCCTTGTTTCCGGCCGAAAGGTTTCCATGATCCCAACACGCGGTGGGGCGGGTGCACGATGAGCACCCTCCACACGACCCTTCTCCACTGGTTCGCCGCAGGCGACGAACCCGATGCCTGGGCGCTGCTCTTCGGCATCCTCTTCGCGCAATGGGGCGGCGCACTGTGTGCCGCCGCGATCTTCTGGGCAGGATGGCGGCGGCCCTCGGAACGCGCCTACCTCGCCGCCGCGCTGCTGGCCTGCGGCCTGGTGGCGTTGCTGTCGCACGCCATCGCTGCGCACCTGAATTACCCGCGCCCGTTCGTCATGGGCGCCGTGCCGGCCTACATCGCCCACAGCGCGAGCGCGTCGATGCCGAGCACTCACGCGTCGGTCATGTTCTTCCTGGCTTTCACGTTCCTGCTGCGAAGCGGCCTGCGCGGGACGGGCGTGTTCATCGTTGTCGTCGCGGCGCTCACCGGATGGGCACGCATCTACGTCGGCGTGCACTTTCCGTTCGACATCGTCGCGGGTTGCGGGCTCGCCGCCGCGCTGGCCCTGACCTTCGCGCTCATGCTGCATCTCTCGCAAAAAAGCGGACGGCCGCCCACGGACCCGGGTTCGGACATCGGCCATATCGAGGTCGGCGGCTGGGGGATTTCATGAACACGTCTGCTTTTGCCATCCCCCGACTAGTCGAACGCATGGCGGCGCCCGTGGAAGCGGTGGCGCCTGCCGAGGCCACACCGATCGCACGATCACGCAGCATTTCATGCATCGTGCCCTGCTTCAACGAAGCGGCCAACCTGCAAAAGCTGCTGCCGTACCTGGAAGAAGTCTTGTGGGAGACGGGCCTCGCATGGGAGATCGTCGTGGTCGATGACGGCAGCACCGACGGAACCGCGTCGTTGATGGCGGCCTGGTGCGAACTCAGCGGCTTCCGGTGCATCGCGCTGTCGCGCAATTTCGGCAAGGAAGCGGCCTTGACCGCCGGGCTGGCCGCGGCCGCCGGCGATGCGGTGGTGCTGCTCGACGGCGACATGCAACACTCGCCGTCGCTGATCGCCGCGATGGTGGCGGGCTGGCGCGATGGCGCGGACGTGGTGTACGCCGTGCGCGAGGAGCGCGCGGGCGAGACCGCGCTCAAGCGTTGGGGAAGCGGGCTGTTCTACCGGCTCGTCAATTCGTCGGATCGCTTTGCGCTGCCCAAGGACGCCGGCGACTTTCGCCTGATGGACCGCAAGGTGGTCGACGCGCTGCTCAGCCTTCCCGAGCGCAGCCGGTTCATGAAGGGGCTGTACGCATGGGTCGGCTTCAAGTCGCTCGCCCTGCCCTACACGCCGGCCCCGCGCGCAGAAGGCACGACGCGATTCAACATGCTTCGCCTGGTGAACCTGGCGATCGACGGTCTCACCTCCTTCACCACCTGGCCGCTTCGGCTGGTCAGCGTGTTCGGTTTGCTGATGGCGATACCGGCCTTCGCGTATGGGCTCTTCCTCGTGATCGATCACTTCGTGGTCGGCGATGCAGTCTCGGGCTGGACCACCATTGTCGTGAGCCTGATGTTCTTCATCGGCGTGCAGATGATTTCCACGGGGATCCTCGGCGAATACGTGGCGCGCATCTTCGAGGAGGTGAAGGCGAGACCGCTGTACCTGGTCCAGAAGGAATCCGGCTCCGGCCTGGAATCTCACGAAACATGAGACCTTCTTCCCGTACGCCAGGATTCCTGGCCCTCGTCATCGTCGCAGCGATCTTCGCGTGGTTCGCGGCCACGGCCTGGTTGCGTCATTTCACGGCGCCCGACGAAGGACGCTACGCCAGCGTCGCGCTCGGCATGCTGACCTCGGGCGACTGGTGGGTGCCGCGCCTCGACGGGCTGCCCTTTTTCCACAAGCCGCCGTTGTTCTATTGGCTCGGCGCGGCGGCGATGTCGACGTTCGGCGTCTCCGAATGGTCGGCGCGGCTTCCGTCGGTCATCGGCGCCACGCTCGCAGCCAGCGCACTCTTCTTCTTCACCAGGCGCTGGCTCGACACGCAGCGCGCGGTGGTCGTCACGGTCGTGCTGGCAACACTGCCCTTCTTCTACATCGGCGCGCAGTTCGCCAACCTCGACATGCTGGTCGCCGGATTGATCTCGGCCGCGATCCTGGCCGCAGCCCATGCCACGCTGTCCATGGAGCGCGGCGACAGGTGGCGCGGCGCTCTGGCCGCGACATTCGCGGCGGCGGCACTGGGCGTGCTGGCCAAGGGACTGATCGGCTTCGTGCTGCCTGGCGCTGTCTTCTGCCTGTGGGCGATCGTGAGCGGGCGCACGCGCGCGGCATTCAAGCTGCTGCTCTGGTGGCCCGGCTGGTGTCTCTTTCTTGCCATTGCAGCGCCGTGGTTCATCGGGATGCAGCTGCGCTATGCGGGCTTCTACGACTACTTCGTCGTGACGCAACACTTCAGGCGTTTTGCAGCCGCAGGCTTCAACAACGCGCACCCGTTCTGGTTCTACGGCCCCGTGATCGCCGGGCTGAGCCTGCCGTGGATCGGCTGGCTCGCGGCGACCTGGCGCAGCCGCGCGGAATCGACACAGCGGCGGTTCTCCGAAGTCGACTGGCTGATGCTGTCGTGGTTCGTGGTGATCGTCGTGTTCTTCTCGATCCCGCGCTCGAAGCTGATCGGGTACGTGCTCCCTGCGCTGCCGCCCCTGGCCTGGTTCATCGCAAGGGCACTGACCCTCGCGATGGCCAGCGCCCGCAGGCCGCAGGCGGCGTTCCGCTGGTCGGCCGGTATCGCCGCCGTCGTGTGCCTGGCCGCGGTGGTCGCCGCGGACCGCTATGGCACGCCGCCCGGTGCCAGGCTGCGCCTGCCGGCCGGCACCATCGTGGCGCCCGAAGACCAGGTGTTGATGCTCGACGTCTACTACTACGAGATCCCTTTCTACTGGCGCCTGAAGCAGCCTGTGCTGGTGCTCAGCGGCTGGCACGATCCTGCGCTGGCCAGCCACGACAACTGGCGCAACGAACTGCTCGACGCGGGCCGCTTCGAACCCGAACGCGCCGCGCGCACGCTGATCGACATCGACAAGGTCGACCCGGTCTTCTGCGCCCCACGGCGCACTTGGGTCATCGGCTCACCGGCGGCGGTCATGGCTGCGCCCTGGCTCAACGACAAGCGGTTCGTGCGGACGGCGCAGAACCCGGACGTCGCGGTCTGGCGGTTCGACGGTGCGTCCTGCACCGACGGTCGCTTCCACGCGGACGCTGCGGCCGTTCCGGCCTTGCCGGGGAATCCCGCATGAGCGAGGCGCGTTACGTGTGCATCTGCGCCGACGACTTCGGCATGAGCGAGGGCATCAACGAAGCCGTGTTCGAACTCGTCGAGCGCTCGAAGATATCCGCTGTCGGGTGCATGGTGCGACGCGAGTTCTGGCAGGCGGGTGCCCGCACGCTGGCGCAAGTCGATGCGCGGCACGTCGACCTCGGCCTGCACCTCGACCTGAACTTCCCGGAGACGTTCGGCAAGCCCGAATCGCCGCTCTGGCGCCTGATCCTCGCGGCCTACATCGGCTTTCTGCCGGCGCGACGCATCCGCGACGAAATCAAACTGCAACTCGATCGCTTCGAAGACACGATGTCCCGACCGCCAGCGTTCATCGACGGTCATTGCCACGTGCACCAGCTGCCAGGCGTGCGCGAGGCGTTGATGGCCGAGCTGAACTCGCGCTATCGCGCCGAGCCGCCCTGGCTGCGCAGCACCGCACCGGCACATGCGCACAGCGTGCCGCGCTCCAAGGCCGATGTCATCCATGCGATCGGCGGCAAGGCCCTGCTGCGCAAGGCCCGACGCCACCACCTCCCTGTCAGCCGCCGGCTGCTCGGGGTCTATGACTTCGATTCGCCCGTGGACTACGGCGCCGCGCTGGCGCAATGGCTGCGCATCAGCCAGACCGGTGACGTGCTGATGTGCCATCCCTCGGCCGGCGACTCGCCCGCGGCGCCGCACGGTGCGGCACGCCGGCGTGAGTTCCTGGCGCTGCGCAACACGGCGTGGCCGGACGCGCCAGGCGGGCCGAGCCTGGCGCCGCTGTCGCGGCACGTGCGCCACGGCGCGGCTCGATCCATCGGCTAGGAGCCGCGCCGCTGCACCTGATCAGGCAGCGCCCGTGCGACTCGACTCGAACAGGAACCAGGTGCGGCGCTCCGTCTCGTCGATCCAGTTTTCGAGCAGGCTCGACGAGGCGATGTCGCGGTGCTCGTCGGTCACGTTGTGCGCTTCGCGCAGGCGCGCCGCCAGCGTCTTGTTGTCCTCGCGCAGCTCGGCCAGCATGTCGAGCGGGTCGACGTAGTCGGAATCGTTGTCGCTGATGCGTTGCATGCGCGCGATGTGACCGATGGAGCGCAGCGTGGTGCCGCCCACCTTGCGAATGCGTTCGGCGATCGGGTCCGTCATGGCGTAGAGCTGGTCGCCCTGTTCGTCGAGCAGCAGGTGGTAGTCGCGAAAATGCGGCCCGCTCATGTGCCAGTGGAAGTTCTTCGTCTTGAGGTACAGCGCGAACACGTCCGCAAGCACCCCGTTGAGCGCGGCTGCGATGTCGGTCGTCGCCTCGGCAGCCAGGTCGCTCGGAGTGGCGAGAGGGGCCTTGCGACGTCCCTTCAGGTCGGCTTGCTTCTTGTCGTCGATTGTGTCCATGGCGTGTCTTCTTTCAAAGGTGTTGAGGGATGGAAAGGTTCATCGGCGATGGGGCCGACGGAACAAGTCTCGGACCGGTTCATTGCGCGGTCATTGCACTGGGTCACAGGGACTGCTTCAGCTGAAAACGCGCGTGTTGCAAATGAAATCTTCGCCGCCGCCGCCGATACACCATGGCAACGCGCGCCAAGGAAACTCAGCGCTCAAAGGAGTCAGCCCATGAATACCCCACCGCTCAAGCCCTCACTCGTTCTCCTGCTCGCAGGTGGCGCCGGGGCGTCGGTCGCCACGCTCTATTACAGCCAGCCGATGCTCGGCGTGCTCGGTGCCGACATCGGCGCTTCCGGCCGCGCCGTCGGGCTGATTCCGACGCTCACGCAGATCGGCTATGCAATGGGCATCCTGTTCCTCGCGCCGCTGGGCGATCGATACGACCGGCGCCGCATCATCCTGCTCAAGGCGGCGGTGCTGTGCGTCGCGCTGCTTCTGGCGGCAGCCTCGCCGTCGATCGCGATGCTGCTGTGCGCGAGTCTCGCCATCGGCCTCGCCGCCACGATGGCACAGGACATCGTGCCGGCCGCGGCCACGCTGGCGCCCGAAGTGCACCGCGGCAAGGTCGTCGGCACGGTGATGACGGGGCTTTTGCTCGGCATCCTGCTGTCGCGCGTGCTCGCCGGCTTCGTCGCGGAGCACCTGGGATGGCGAGCGATGTTCATCGTCGCAGCCGCCAGCGTGGCGCTCGTGGGTGCGGCGACGTGGCGCGGCCTGCCACGCTTCAAGCCGACGACTGAACTCTCCTATCCGGCGCTCCTGGGATCGCTGGCCAGGCTCTGGAAGCGCCACGGTGCGTTACGCCGTGCGGCATGGGCACAGGGCCTGCTATCGGTCGGCTTCAGTGCGTTCTGGTCGACGCTAGCGGTCATGCTGCATGGGGAGCCCTTTCACCTTGGCGCTGCGGCGGCCGGCGCCTTCGGCCTCGCAGGCGCGGCTGGTGCACTCGCCGCACCGCTGGCGGGCCGCCTCGCCGACCGACGCGGGCCGGAGCTGGTCACGCGGCTCGGCGCGAGCCTCGTCGTCGTGGCTTTCGCGGCGATGGTCTTCGCGCCTCTGCTCGCGCCGGGCGCTCAGCTGGGTTTGCTGGTGGCCAGCGCCGTCGGGTTCGACCTGGGCATCCAGGCGGC
Source organism: Variovorax sp. (assembly GCA_041424275.1). Lineage (GTDB taxonomy): Bacteria > Pseudomonadota > Gammaproteobacteria > Burkholderiales > Burkholderiaceae_C > Variovorax. Next base: position 11,600 of record JBGMOF010000023.1, on the reverse strand, counting down.
ACTGATCGCCCACCAGACCATCGTCTACAGCATCGACCCCGGCGCACGCAGCCGGCTCAATGCGGTGCTGTTCACCGGCATGTTCATCGGCATGGCAATGGGCTCCGCACTCGGTGCGCTGCTGCTGGCGCAATGGGGATGGATGGGGGTGACCGCCCTTTCGACGGCGGCCGCACTGGCCGCACTGGCGGTGCGCCTCTGGCCACGGCGCCCCGGGGAAGAGTCCGGCAACACCGATGAACCCGCGCTCAGTTCAGTACGTCGACCTGCGCGTTGAACAGGTAGCCTGCCCCGCGCTCGGTCCGGATGAATTGCGGCGAGGAAGGATCGCGTTCGATCTTGCGGCGCAACCGCAGGATCTGCACATCGATGGAGCGGTCGTACACCTCGGCACCATGCAGCCGGGACAGTTCGAGCAACTGGTCGCGCGACAACACCCGCTGCGGCGCCTCGCAAAGCGCCTGCAGCAAATTGAATTCGCCGTTGCTCAGCTCGACGCGCCGTCCGTCGGGGGTGGTGAGCCGGCGCGCCAGAACGTTCAGCTCCCAGCCATCGAAGCGGTAGGCGCGCCGCTGCACCTCCCTGGCGGGTCCCGCGCCTTCGACGTGCACCTGAGAGCGGCGCAGCACCGCACGGATGCGCGCCAGCATTTCACGATTGCTGAACGGCTTCGTCACGTAGTCGTCTGCCGCCATCTCCAGACCCATGACCCTGTCCGCCTCGTCGAGCTTGCCGCTCAGGATGATGACGGGCACGGTGCCGGACTCGCGCAGGCCCCGCGCGAGCTTCATGCCGTCCTCCCCGTTGAGCCGAAGGTCGAGCACGACCAGGTCGATCACCTCGCTGGCCAGCAGCCGGGCCATCTCGGCGCCGCTGGGGGCGGTGCTGACCCGCATGTCGTTCTCCGCCAGATAGATGCCGAGAAGCTCGCGGATCGCCGCGTCATCGTCGACGACGAGGATGTGGGGTGGGTTCGCCATAGGTCCGGCGAGCGTAATGTAAATTCACCGCACATGGCACATGAACGCCCCGTGCGCACCCGCCGATGAAGCCCGAACAGCGGCTGCGCCAACGCATCGTCGCCGGCGGACTGGCGCTGGTGGCGGCCTTCGCCGGCTCCAGCGCATGGGACGGGTGGCGGCTGCACCAGCAGGTGCTTTCGGCGAACGAGCGCGAGCTCGGTAACCTTGCGACCGCACTGGCGGGCGAGGCAGACCGCAACCTGCAAGCCGTCGACGTGTTGCTGCGCGACACGGCCAGCTGGTACGAAGCGTTCGCGGCCCGTGCCGATGGCGCCGCGATGACCGAAGCCCTGAGCTCTCGCGCAGTCGGTGTGCCGCAAGTGAGCGTGCTGACCCTCGTCGATGCATCCGGTTTGCAGCGCTATCGCTCACGCCCCACCGGAGAACCCCTGGCCGATGTGTCCGATCGACCGTACTTCCTCAAACAGCGCGACACCGACACGGCGGGGCTGTTCATCAACGAACCGATCATCACGCGCACCGAGCGCCGACCAGCGCTGGTGTTCTCGCGCCGGCTGAGCCGCAAGGACGGCAGCTTCGACGGTGTCGTGACAGCCATCGTGACGCTGGAGGCATTGCAGAGCGCCTACGCGGCCATTTCGCTCGGCGAGCGCAGCGCGTTGCGGCTGACGCTCGAAGACGGCAGCGTGGTCGTGCAGCAGCCGCCCGGCATGGCGGCTGCGCGCTTTCCCGAACTGTCGATGCTCAAAGGCGGCGCGCCGATCGACCAGTGGATCGATCCTGTCGACGGCCGTCCGAAACTTGCCGCCGTGATGGGCGTCGGCAAGCGGCCCCTGCTGCTGGCGATCACACGAGACGCGGACGAAGCGCTGCGCCCATGGCACGAGGAAATGCGCAGTGCGGCGGTGCGCACGCTGCTGGTGTGCCTGCTGGTGGGTCTGGTGATCGTGGCGCTGCTGCGGCAGTTGCGCCGGCAGGCCCGGGCCGAGCAGGACCGGCAGCGCCTGGAAGCGCGGCTGCAGCAGACCCAGAGGCTGGAGGCGCTGGGCACGCTGGCCGGCGGCATCGCCCACGACTTCAACAACATCCTCGGTGCGATCCTCGGTTTCGGGGAACTCGCGCAGCAGCGCGCCGAGCCTGGCAGCGACCTCCGGCGCCATGTCGACCGGATGATGCAGGGCGGCGCCCGGGCGCGCCTGCTGGTGCGACGCATCCTCGACTTCAGCCGCAGCAGCGTTGCCGAAACGACGCCCGTGCACGTGCAAACACTCATGGAGGAACTGGTCGCCATGCTCGCTGCGACCTTGCCCCGCGGTGTCGACCTCGAGGCGCGACTGGACGCCGGCGACAGCGCCGTGCTGGGCGACAGCACACAGCTGTACTAGGTCGCGATGAACGTCTGCACCAACGCCATCCAGGCGATCGAAGGCGGCGGCACGGTCTCGCTGCACCTGCAACGCGTCGTGCTCGAGGTGCCGCATGCGATGGCGCACGCGGAATTGAAACCGGGCGCCTACGTCTGCCTGGAGGTACGGGACACCGGTGCGGGCATGCCGCCCGAGGTGCTGCAGCACATGTTCGAGCCCTTTTTCACGACGCGCAGGCAGGGCGAAGGCACCGGGCTCGGCCTGTCGGTGGTGCACGGCATCGTGTCGCAGCTCGGCGGCGCGATCCACGTGACGTCTGTCCAGGGCCAGGGCACCCAGGTCACGATCTGGCTGCCGGTGTCCGGGGAGTGCGCGCCCCCCGCCAGCGCGAGCGGGGCAAAGTGGCCCGAAGGCCGCGGCGAAGTGGTGATGCTGGTGGACGACGAGCGCGCGCTCGTCGAGCTGGCGGAGGAAGCACTTGCCGGCCTCGGTTACGAGGCGGTCGGCTTCGATTCGGCCGAACGCGCACTGGCCGCCTTTGAAGCCGAGCCCGATCGCTTCGACGCATTGCTCACCGACGAGATGCTGGCCGAGATGCCCGGCAGTGAACTCGCCCGCCGGGTCCGCATGCTGCGGCCCGGGCTGCCGGTGATCCTGATGAGCGGCAAGGTCGACACGGCGCTGCAGCAACGCGCAAAGGCGGCGGGCATCGACGCCCCCCTGAGCAAGCCGCTCGGGCTCAAGGAGCTTGCGACCCGTCTTTCGCAAGCGCTCTCCAAGACTCAGCCAACCGCCATGCGCGGCGACGACTACAACTGAAATATGCGTCTTCGCGCTGAAATACCTGCGCAATCGGACGGGCGGACCATCTGGACCTGCCGTGCTTCAACGGCAGCGAATCAGTCCCTTCATCCCAACTGAAAGCACCCCATGAGCAACTTCACGACCAAAGACGGTACGCAACTTTTCTACAAGGACTGGGGAAGCGGCCCAGCCGTTGTCTTCAGCCACGGCTGGCCCCTGACGGCCGACGCCTGGGACGCGCAAATGGTCTTCCTGGGCGAACGTGGCCATCGTGTGATTGCGCATGACCGCCGCGGCCACGGCCGCTCCAGCCAACCCTGGACCGGCAACGACATGGACACCTATGCAGACGACCTTGGCGAACTGCTGGACGCGCTCGACGTGAAAGACGCCGTGCTCGTCGGCCATTCCACCGGCGGCGGCGAAGTCGCACGCTACATCGGCCGCCATGGCACGCGGCGTGTGGCCAAAGCGGTGCTGCTCAGTGCGGTGCCGCCCCTCATGTTGAAGACGGCGGCGAATCCGGGCGGCTTGCCGATCGATGTGTTCGACGGCATCCGTGCCGGCGTGACGGCCGACCGCTCCCAGTTCTTCCAGGACCTGACCACGCCCTTCTACGGCGCCAACCGCGAGGGTGCCAAGGTATCTCAGGGCATGCGCGATTCGTTCTGGCTGCAAGGCATGGCGGGATCGCACAAGGGCTTGATCGACTGCATCAAGCAATTCTCGGAAACCGACTTCACCGAAGACCTCAAGAAATTCGACGTGCCCACCCTGGTGGTGCACGGCGATGACGACCAGATCGTGCCCATCGGCGCTGCCGGACTGATGTCCGCCAAGCTGGTGAAAGGCGCGACGCTGAAGGTGTACGCCGGCGCACCCCATGGCATCGCCACCACGCATGCTGACAAGTTCAATGCCGACTTGCTGGCATTCATCCAGAGCTGAACGAACCCCGGGGGATGGTCCCCCTGGGCAGCGAGGGCCTTTCATCAAGGACGAAGATGCGGGCCCATGACCTCCACCCAATCGCCATCGTTCAAGGGCAACAAGCAGTCGCTGCCAAGCAAGCCCTGCGCCGCATGTGGCTTGCCCATGACCTGGCGCAAGCGCTGGGCGCGCACATGGGACGAGGTGAAGTACTGCTCGGATGCGTGCCGCAGCGCCGGCAAGAAGGTCAGGTAACCGCCTTCACCCCTTGCGCAACGGGCAAGCCGCCGAGATCAGCCGGCTCGTGGGATTCGGCGCCATGTCGAGAAACAGCATCGGTCGGGGATTGCTGCCGTAGTCCGCTTCGACGGCAGGCTCCCCGCTCCACAGCGCCTGGGGGTAGTAGCGGGCCTGGACATAGTTCGCTTGGCGCGTCTGGCAATCGAACACGACGCGTGCATCGTAGGAGCGGTAAGGCACGGCGTCCCAGTTGATGCGCGCGGTTGCGCGGTTCACCCGCACGTTCATTGTTTTCGACGTGCCGTCGACTGCCACCGCGACGGGGTCGACCTGCACGGTGTCGACCGACGCATCGGCGGGGTCACCTGTCACGGTGAACCATTCGCCCTGGGCATGCGCAGCCGCACCGATGCACCCACTCACGAAGAGAGCCGTCACCCGAGATTTCATGTCCCGCATCCTCATCGTTGTGCCAGTCCTGTTGCCGATTCAGGGCGCGCCGCCGAGCCGATGCAGTGCATCGATCGATCGCAGTTCGATGGTCCCGTAGCCCAGCGCGATGACATTCTCGTTCGCCAGCGCGTTGAGTTCCTTCGAGAGCGTCTGCCGGGTGACCCCCAGCATCATCGCCAATGCCTCTTGCGGCAGCCTGACTTGCCGCCGCGGTTGTGCGGACTGCGTGGCATCGCCGCGCGCCAGCGTCAGCAGGCGGCGCGCCACGCGGGCCCGCAGCCCCCGCAGCGTAGCGTCTTCCATCAGGCTGTAGAGGCCCCGCACGCGCGCGGCCAGCAAGGCCGAGACGGACTGGGCAAAGACGTTGTCCCGCATCTGCTGCGCGAAGGCTTCGGGCGGCACGACCAGCAGGTCGAGCGCGCTCAGCGCGGTGGCGTCGTGGGTGCGTGGCGAACCATCGATCAGCGTGATCTCGCCGAACCAGTTGCCGGGCTCCAGCACCGCGAGGATCGCTTCGCGCCCGTCCTGGCGCAGCGTCGAGATCTTGATCGTGCCGGCGGCCAGCCCGTAGAACCCGCTGCCCGCAGCTTGCAACGGGTCGCCCTGCCTGAACACCATCGCGCGGCGCGGCATGTGCACGAGATCGGCCGAGGCGAGCAAGGCTTCGCGCTGGGCGCGCGGGATGCCGGCGAACCAGGGGTTGCTTTCCATCGCACGGCGGTGCGGTGCCGACAGTCTTGCTTTTGCGGGCAGAGGCATGGGGTTTACCAGAGCGCTCCATTGTCAATTTACTGACAGTTGCGCGTCAAGCGCGGGTCTACAGTGGGCCGCACCCCAGAACGGAGACAACACGATGAGCACACGAGCAAGTTTCGTCCGCATGCAGGACAGCACCCGTGAAGACTGGCAGGTGATCGGCGGCGAATTCATGCAGTTCGCGGGCGGCCTGCCCGAACGCGTGGTCAAGCACCTGCAGATCCTGCAGGGCGACTACGGCGGCTTCCCGGTCGACCGCTACACGCACTCGCTGCAGACCGCCACGCGCGCGCTCCGCGCCGGCCGCGACGAAGAGTACGTGGTGTGCGCACTGCTGCACGACATCGGCGACACGCTCGGCTCCTTCAACCACCCGGACATCGCGGCCGCCATCCTCAAGCCGTTCGTGAGCGAGCCGAACCACTGGATGGTGCAGAACCACGGCATCTTCCAGGGCCACTACTTCTTCCACCACATCGGCCTGGACCGCGACATGCGCGAGAACTTCCGCGACCACCCGCACTTCGAGCGCACGGCCGAGTTCTGCGAGCTCTACGACAACCCGGCATTCGACCCCAAGGCCGAAACGCTGCCGATCGAGGAGTTCATGCCCCTGCTCAAGCGCGTGATGGGCCAGCCCAAGCAAAGCATCTACAAGGCCGCGCTCCAGCCCGCAGCCGAACCCGCAACCGCAACCGTCTGAAGGACCACGCCATGAACGCCACCACCCAATCCGAAGTCCAGCAACTCGTCTCCGCCGAGGAGTGGCAGCTGCGCGTCGACCTCGCGGCCTGCTACCGCCTCGTCGCGCTCTACGGCTGGAGCGACCTCGTCTTCACGCACATCAGCGCACGCGTGCCGGGGCCGGAGCACCACTTCCTCATCAACCCCTACGGCCTGATGTTCGACGAGATCACAGCCTCGAGCCTCGTCAAGGTCGATCAAGCCTGCAACAAGGTGATCGACTCCCCCTATCCGGTGAACCCGGCCGGCTTCACCATCCACAGCGCGGTGCACGCGGTGCGCGAAGACGTCCAGTGCGTGCTGCACACCCACACCCGGGCCGGCATCGCCGTCAGCGCGCAGAAGGGCGGCGTGCTGCCGATCAGCCAGCAATCGACCTTCGTGCTGGCCTCGCTGGCTTATCACGGCTACGAAGGCGTGGCGATCCGCGACGACGAGAAGGCCCGCATCCAGGCCAACCTGGGGGATGCAAATTTCCTGATGCTGCGCAACCACGGCCTCCTGACCTGCGGCAAGACCGTCGCCGACGCGTTCCTGTCGATGTACACCTTCGAAAACACCTGCCAGATCCAGATCGCCGCGCAATCGGGTGGCGGCGAGCTCACGCAGGTCAACCCGAAGATCGTCGAAGGCGTGGGCCTGTCGATGAAGGTGCAGACCGGCGGCCTCGGCGGCAGCTTCGTCTGGCCGTCGCTGATCCGCAAGCTCGACCGCATCGACGAGAGCTACAAGAACTGAGCATGTTTCGTAGACTGGCGCGATGAACGCATTCACTCCCACCGGCAAGCTTCGCGCCTCCATCAACCTTGGCAATCCGATCCTTGCGAATCGCGATGAACGCGGCGCGCCGGTCGGTGTCTCTGTCGACCTGGCCGAGGCCTTCGCGGAGCGCCTGGGCGCCGCGCTGGAACTGGTCGTGTTCGAGAAGGCTGCGGCATCGGTCGACGCAGTGCGTGCCGAACAAGCCGACATCGGCTTCTTCGCCATCGATCCGGCGCGCAGCGAAGGGCTGCGGTTCACCGCGCCTTACGTGCTGATCGAGGGCAGCTACCTCGTGCCGGAGGCTTCGGCCTTGCACGAAAACGCCGACGTCGACCGGGCCGGCACGCGCATCGCCGTGGGCGCAGGCAGCGCATACGACCTCATTCTCACCCGAGAGATCAAGGCGGCAGAGATCGTGCGCGTGCAGGGCGCTCCTGCGGTGATGAGCGCGCTGCGCGCCGGCGATGTCGAGGTCGCGGCGGGCATTCGGCAGTTGCTCGAAGCCGAGGCCCGCAAGGCCCCCGGCGTGCGCGTGCTGCCTGGTCGGTTCATGGTGATCCAGCAGGCGATGGGCACGCCCGCCAGCCGCGGCGCCGAAGCGCAGAAGATGCTCGGCGACTTCGTCACGGAGATGAAGCGCAGCGGCTTCGTGGCCGACGCGCTGAAGCGCCACCGCATCGAAGGTGCCGGCGTCGCGCCCTGACAGGCTCTGTCGCGCGCTCACGCGTAACGCGCGACCGTCAGCCCTTCCATGTCGATCTCGGGCGCGCGGCCGGCGATCAAATCGGCCATCACGCGGCCGGTGCCCGCCGCCATCGTCCAGCCCAGCGTGCCGTGTCCAGTGGAGAGCATCAGGTTGGGAATATGGGTCGCGCCGATCAACGGCGTGCCGTCGGGGGTCATCGGGCGCAGGCCCGTCCAGAAGCTTGCATCCGCCACGTTGCCGCCGCGCGGAAACAGGTCGGTGACGACATGCTCGAGCGTGTCGCGCCGGCCCTGGTCGAGTGCGAGGTCGAAGCCCGAGAGCTGCGCCGTGCCGCCCACGCGAATGCGGTCGCCCAGGCGCGTGACGGCCACCTTGAAGGTTTCGTCCATCACCGTGGATTCGGGGGCACCGCCTGCGTCGGTGATCGGCACGGTGATCGAGAAGCCCTTGACCGGGTACACCGGCGCCTTGATGCCGAGGGGCTTCAGCAACATCGGTGAGTAGCTGCCGAGCGCGACGACATACGTGTCTGCCGCGAAGGTGCCCGCGTCGGTGCGCACACCGGTGATGCCTTTCGCATCACGCTCGATCGCCTGGACCGTCACCCCGAAACGGAAGGTCACGCCTGCCGCCTCGGCCAGCCTGGAAAGCGCATTCGTGAACTTGAAGCAATCGCCGGTTTCGTCGCCGGGCAATCGCAAGCCGCCGACGAACTTGTCCTTGACGCCGGCGAGCGCCGGCTCGTACTGCACGCACCCTTCGCGATCGAGCACCTGGTAAGGCACACCGGAAGCCTTGAGCACCTCGATGTCCTTGTGCGCGCCGTCGAGCTGCGCCTGGGTGCGAAAGAGCTGCAGCGTGCCGAGCATGCGCTCGTCGTACTGGATGCCGGTGTCGGCGCGCAGTTGCTTCATGCAATCGCGGCTGTACTCGGCCAGGCGCACCATGCGGCCCTTGTTCAATTCATAGCGGGCCTCGGTGCAGTTGCGCAGCATCGAGAGGCCCCAGCGCCACATCGCCGGGTCGAGGACCGGCTTGATGACCAGCGGGCTGTGCTGCATCAGCATCCACTTGATGGCCTTGAGCGGCACGCCCGGACCGGCCCACGGCGCCGAATAACCCGGAGAGACTTCGCCCGCATTGCCGAAGCTGGTTTCAAGCGCCGGGCCGGGCTGCCGGTCGAGCACCGTGACCTCATGGCCGGCGCGCCCGAGGTAGTACGCGACGGCGGTGCCGATGACACCGCTGCCGAGGATCAAGACTTTCATGCAAACCTTTTTGGTTGAGCCGAGCGGCTAGAGACCCAGCACGCTCTGCAATTGCTGTGCCGACCAGCGCTGCGGATGGTCGGGCGCGGCTTCCAGCAGTTCGACCATCTTTGCATTTCGTGGCGCCCGTCCACCATGGGTGCGCGCGAGCCGAACGACTTCGCCGCTGAGCGCGTCGATCTCGGTGCGGCGCCCGAGCGCGAGATCGTCTGCCATGCTCGAACGCGCCTTGGCGTCGATCTTCAACATGCGAGCCGCGACGATCCTGAAGAGCCAGTCGGGCAGCCGCAGGAGGATCAGCAGCTTCTTCGGCTGCACCGCCGCGACCTGGGCAGGCACGATGCCCGCTCCAGCAAGCGCCACGAGCGCCTCGTCGATCAGCGCCGCGAAGCAGCGGCGGTAGCCGCGCTGCAGGAGTTCGTCTCGCAGCGGCAACCCCGAGAGGGCATTGACCGGGTTGTTCAGGTTGAGCAGCAGCTTGCCCCACTGCACGGGCAGCAGATCGGCGTGCAGGTCGAGCGGCACGTCGGCACGCTCGAAAACCGGTAGCCACGCGCGCAACGCCGGATGCTCCTGTGCTGCCAGCCGACCCGGCGTGCCGCGATGAAAGACCCCGGGACCGAGTTCGGCCACGTTGTAGGGCACCATGCCCGGCAGGAACGTCAGCGAGGGCGCCGCCCGGGCGGCGACCGCCGCATTCGAGATGCCGTTCTGCAGCGACAGCACCAGCGTGCCCTCGGGCAGCGAGGCCGCCAGCGCCGCGGCCGCTTCGGCAGTCGCACCGCTCTTCACGCACAGGAGGACGAGCGCAGGACGCGCGCCTGCAGGGACCGCTTCGTCCGTCGTCAGTGAACTCGCCGGCAACCGGCGCTGGGCGCCTTCCAGATCGGTGAGGGTCAGCCCGCTTCGGACCAGGCCCTCCAACACACGCGGCCGCCCCACGAAAGTGACCGGCACGCCCGCCGCCGCCAGGCTGCCGCCAATGAAGCAGCCGATCGTGCCGGCCCCCATGACGAGGATCTCACCGGGCACGGCGGCAGTCATGGAGACGGTCAGGCGCGCTCGGCGACCCACCCGTGCACGGACGCCAGCGCTGCGGGCAAGGCCGCGGCGTCGGTGCCGCCGGCCATCGCCATGTCGGGCTTGCCACCGCCCTTGCCGCCGACCTGCTGCGCGACGAAGTTGACCAGCTCGCCGGCCTTCACCTTGCCCGTCGTGTCGCTGGTCACGCCGACGGCGATCTGCACCTTGGCGCCGTCGATGGCGGCGAGCACGATCACCGCGCTCTTGAGCTTGTCCTTGAGCTTGTCCATCGTGTCGCGCAGCGACTTGGCGTCGGCGCCATCGAGCTTGGCGACCAGCAGCTGGATGCCGTTGACGTCGACCGCCTGCGTCACCAGTTCGTCGCCCTTCGACGACGCCAGCTTGCCCTTGAGCGCAGTCACTTCGCGTTCCAGCGCCTTCAGCTGGTCGAGCATCTGCGCGAGGCGCGGCTGCAGTTCGATCGGGGGCGTCTTGAGGGCCTGGGCCGCCGTGTGGACGGTCGATTCCAGGTCCTGCAGGTAGGCCAGCGCGTTGGCGCCCGTGATCGCTTCGATACGGCGCACGCCAGCGGCCACGCCGCCTTCGCTCGTCACCTTGAAGAGGCCGATGTCGCCAGTGCGCGTGACGTGCGTGCCGCCGCAGAGCTCACGACTCGAACCGATGTCGAGCACGCGCACACTCTCGCCGTACTTCTCGCCGAACAGCATCATCGCGCCGGTCTTCTGTGCGGATTCGATGTCCATCGTGCGGGCCTGCGTCGCGGCGTTCGCGAGGATTTCGGCGTTCACGCGCTTTTCGATCTCGAGAATCTGCGCATGCGTGACGGCCGCGTTGTGCGCGAAGTCGAAGCGCGTCTTGTCGGCATCGACCAGCGAACCCTTCTGCTGCACATGGGTCCCGAGCACTTCGCGCAGCGCCTTGTGCATCAGGTGCGTGACGCTGTGGTTGCGCATCGTCGCGGCGCGGCGCTCGCCGTCGACCGCCGCCTTGACCACGTCGCCCACCTTGAGCGTGCCCTGCGTCTGCGTGCCGTGGTGGCCGAACACGTCGGCCTTGATCTTCTGGGTGTCGTCCACGCCGAACTGCACGCCTTCGGCCGACAGCACGCCCTGGTCGCCGACCTGGCCGCCGCTCTCGGAATAGAACGGCGTGGTGTCGAGCACGACGATGCCGGGCTGGCCCTCCTTGAGTTCCTGCACGGCCGCGCCTTCGAAGTACAGCGCCTGCACGGTCGCGGCTTCTTCGAGGTGCTCGTAACCGGTGAAGGTGTTGCCCGCGCCGGCGTACTCGACGTTGCGGTCCATCTTGAACTTGCCGGCGGCGCGGCCTGCGGCCTTCTGCTTTTCCATCGCCGCGTTGAAGCCGGCCTCGTCGACCGCGACATCGCGCTCGCGGCACACGTCGGCCGACAAGTCGAGCGGAAAGCCGAAGGTGTCGTGCAGCTTGAAAGCGACTTCGCCGGGCAACACCTTGGCGTCACCTGCCAGCGCCGCGTCGAGGATTTCCATGCCGTTGGCCAGCGTCTCGAAGAAGCGTTCTTCTT